>NZ_JAKILG010000018.1 GCF_023283765.1 Shewanella profunda
GCCATATATAATCAACGACGGCCGCATTTGGCCTTAAAATACAAAACGCCCGATGAGGTTCATCAGGCGTTTTAGGTGGAAATAAGTGTCAACTTATTTCAGGACTAGACAGATCTAACTTCCTCAAAATTTTCAGCATGCTACTCTAATGCACCAGAATATCTGTTTAAAGGAGTAACAGTATGACTCGCCATATTATTCTTGATTGCGATCCCGGCCACGATGATGCTATTGCGCTGATCTTAGCCCTAGCCCATCCAGAATTAGTCCCCTTAGCCGTGACCACCAGTGCAGGCAATCAAACCCCAGATAAAACCCTCAATAATGCCCTGCGGATCTTAACCCTGTTAAACCGTAGCGATATCCCTGTGGCAGGCGGCGCGGCCAAACCTTTATCCCGCGAACTGATTATTGCCGACAATGTTCACGGTGAAACAGGGCTCGATGGGCCTGTATTACCCAACCCAAGCTTTAGTCCTCAAGCCATTACCGCGGTTGAATTAATGGCGCAGCAAATTCGCCAAAGTACAAAGCCTGTGACATTAATTCCCACCGGACCGCTGACAAATATCGCCCTATTGCTAGCAAGTCACGGTGAATTACACCATAAGATTGAGCGTATTGTACTGATGGGCGGCGCCGCTGGTGTGAGTAATTGGACCCCTGCAGCCGAGTTTAATATTTACGTTGACCCGGAAGCCGCAGACATTGTGTTCAAAGCGGGCATTCCCATTACTATGTGTGGGCTCGATGTGACCCACCAAGCGCAAATCATGGATGAAGATATAGAGCGCATTCGTGCAATTCAAAATCCTATCGCCAAGTGTGTTGCCGAGTTATTGGATTTCTTTATGATCTATCACAGAGATCCTAAATGGGGTTTTATTGGCGCGCCGCTTCATGATCCCTGTACTATCGCTTGGTTGCTCAAACC
Organism: Shewanella profunda; assembly: GCF_023283765.1. GTDB lineage: Bacteria > Pseudomonadota > Gammaproteobacteria > Enterobacterales > Shewanellaceae > Shewanella > Shewanella profunda. The sequence continues at coordinate 935 of NZ_JAKILG010000018.1, forward strand.
TGAGCTATTTGAAGCGCAAGATTGCTGGGTGGGCATTGAAACCCAAAGTGAACTGACCCTTGGTATGACAGTGGTCGATCGCTATCAGCTCACAGATAAACCCACCAATGCGACAGTATTATTTGGGCTAGATAGGCAAGGTTTTGTCGATTTTCTCGCGGACAGCTTGAGTGTGTATACCGCAACTTATCTTAATCGCAGATAAAATCGACAGAGGATCGTCTATGAGTCAAATACTCGTTATCGGCAGTGCAAATGCTGATCATGTGATGAAGTTTGAGTACCTACCGGCTGCAGGGCAAACCTTGATGAGCCGAGAATATCGCCTTGAACACGGTGGTAAGGGAGCAAACCAAGCCGTTGCCTGCGCGCGTTTAGCCAAACCCGGCGCCCATATCGATTTTATCTGCCACTTAGGCCAAGATAGCGTTGGTGATGATATGCGTCAAAGCTGGATAAAAGACGGTATTAGCACTGAAGGGATCAGTCAGATTCCTAATATGAGTACGGGAACGGCAATCATTTTTATCGGTAACAACGGTGAAAATTCCATTGGGGTTTCCGCTGGGGCTAATGCGGATCTTTTACCTGAGGATTTAGAAAACCACTACGCCCTGTTTGCCAATGCCCAGTACCTTCTGATCCAATTAGAAACCCCAGTTGCCACAGTAGCTAAAGCGTTACAGATGGCAAAAAGGCTGGGAGTCACTACGGTATTAAATCCCGCTCCAGCAAAGGTTTTAGGGCAACATTGTCTTCAATGGGTGGATATTATTACCCCAAATGAAACCGAAGCTGAAGCACTTACAGGGGTCGAAGTTAATCATCTCGATGATGCCCATCTTGCGGCCCAATTACTGCACCAACAGGGAGTGGGAATTGTGGTTATCACTTTAGGTCCAAAGGGCGCTTATATCAGCAGTCCTAGTTTTACCGGACTTGTACCTGCTATCAAAGTGCAAGCGATTGATACAGTTGCAGCAGGTGATACCTTTAATGGTGCTTTAGTTGTCGGTTTAAGTGAGGGAATGTCCATTGCAGAAGCGGTTGCTTTTGCCAATACCGCATCCGCTATCACAGTCACACGCCAGGGTGCCCAGCGCGCAATACCCTATCGTCACGAACTGGCTTCTAACACCCTATAATCGCTATGCAGCTTTCAATCGAAAGTTGCATATACATAATTTACCAAGCGAATTCATTCCCATTTAATAAAGATTGGCTATTCTTTCAGCGCATGGTTGATTCAAAACGACTCAACTCCCCTTGTTTAAATAAGGAAGTACCAGATGAAAGCAAAGAGCACATCTTTACGTAACCTAACCAGCGTGAGTCTTTTAGGTTTAGGATTATTAGTCGCTAGCCAAGCGAGTGCCAATGAATGTGAATTGAATATTGCTGCCACTGATGCAATGCAATTTGATACTAAAGAACTGTCAGTCCCTGCGAGTTGTAAAGAAGTGACCCTCACTCTGACACACACAGGAACCTTACCAAAGGCTGCCATGGGTCATAATTGGGTGTTAACTAAAGCCGCCGATATGGCAGGTGCAGCCAATGATGGAATGGCCGCGGGTGCCGATGCAGCCTATATCAAAGCGGATGACACACGCGTGATTGCACACACTGCATTAGTCGGTGGCGGTGAATCAACATCAATCACCTTTAGCACAGAGGGAATGGATGCAGCTGAAGATTACAAATTCTTCTGTAGCTTCCCTGGCCACTGGGCAATTATGCAGGGTAGTTTTAAGCTAAAAGCTTAATATCTTATTGGTATAAAACAAAAGCGGATCTAATGATCCGCTTTTTTGTTTGATAAGACAGTTATAACGAGCGCTTACTCTTCGTCTAAATCGTCTTCTTCATCAAGATCTTCGGCATCAGTTGCCGCTTCTGCCGCCAATGCTGCGGCTAATTTTGCTTTAGTTTGTTTCTCTGTGCGACGTTTATTACGCTCAGTTAACGTGCCTAAAAACACTTGTAATTCGGTTAAGCCCCAAGCTTGCGCTTCGGCTTCGGTCGCAAAACCGTCGTGGCTTTTAGACACTACAGTTTTGGTTGATGTCATACGACGAGTGATTTCAGTTTTCCAACCATTATCGCCCTGTGTCACGCGAAAATCGTATTTTTTGCCCTTGCTCATTCTGCTCTATTTCCTAAATGATGCTTGTCACGTTTGTCTTATCAAGCGAACCAAACGCTCATCATAAAACAAAAGGAGCGCAGTTTACTTGATTTCGGCCTAGAAAGATCGCTCAAGTGAAAATATTCATGTTAGCTTCACACATTCATCTATAGATTATGCTCTGAATATAACGACTACTTTATTGAAAAATACCACCAAGCTGAATTTAACCGAACTAAATTTAACCGAACTGTGTTGCGCTAAAATCGATCTAACCCATTCAAGCCTTAGAATCGCGGTCTTACTTAAATATGCAAAATGCGCTAACGGTGGCCGTTAACGCATTTTTTATGTGTTTGAAATTTTTAAGACTATTTAAAAAGGTGCTGAATATTCTTTAAATCGCTTTTACCTTCAGCAATTTCTTCGGGCGTTAAACCCGTTACTTCATGGGGGAATACTAACCAATCCTCAGAAGCGTGGATGTAATAATCAGGCTTTAATGGCACCGCGGTATTTTTAGGCTTGTAGTAAGGACAAGCAATACGGATATCCTGCGGCATGTTTAAGCGCATAAGTTGGCTTAATTTTTCCTTTAATGCATGGATGCTACGGCCAGAATCAAACACATCATCAACAATCAGCAGTCCATCACTGGCGTTCGCATTTTCAACAATATAGTGCAAACCATGCACTTTGATTTCTTTGCTCTGCTTGTCGGTACCAATACCGTAGTAAGAGGAAGTACGCACGGCAATATGATCGGTTTCAACTTGTTTAAAATCGAAGAATTCTTGAACTGCGATCCCAATTGGAGCACCGCCACGCCAAATACCCACGATAAACTGCGGACGAAAACCACTCTCGTACACCTGTGAAGCCAATAGAAATGAATCTTCCAGCAGTTGCTGTGCGGTAACAAAATACTTTTCTGACATGACACCGTCCCCATTGCGATTATTTATTTTTAGGTGACTAAAGCAAATGCTTTACCTAGTAGGTCTGTTCGGCGTCCAAAACACGAGAACAGCATTCTCTTCACAAGAGTCCTAGCAAGTGTAGGCAGCCACCGAATTTTGGGAGCGAATTTTATACCAAAAAAAACCACAGTGCTGCAGTAATAGTAAGAACTTGGGGGGTAACAAGCATTTATTTTGCATTTCCAGCGCAAAACCAACAAAAAAGGCCACCCTAAGGTAGCCGACAAGGAACACGCAAAGACTTATCTCGAACTAGCTAACAGGGTTGATAATATGCTCACCCGCATTAGTCATCGCACTATAACCACGCGCGGTGGCAACTTGGAAATCCTTCGACAGAATCGTATCCACATAATACCAGTCACTGCGTACCGCATCAGGGGTAAATGTCAGTGTCATAAAGCCGCGATCGTTTAAGTTCGCATACTTAAGATCCGGCACTAACTCGACGATCGCCGCTTCAGTTGCTGGGATCTGCTCCGCAGGCAGATTCAAATAATACTCAAGTCCCGGTGAAGACACTGAGCTAGTCGCAAACTCCACGCCTACGGTATCACCATTCACATCTTTAAGCTCACTTGCCCAGGCATTGTGGGTATCGCCCGCAATCACGACTAAATTAAGATTTTTCGACTTAGCTGTGCCAAGAATAACTTCACGTTCATAGGCATAACCATCCCAAGCATCTAAGTTGTAGGGGATGGAAGGAAGTTGCAATAGCGCAATAACCTCAGGCGTTAATAACGCTTGATTGGCTTGTAGATATTGCAGCTCTTCGGCGGTTAAGGTGGGATCGCCCGCAGCCGCACGCGCCGCTAATTTAGCTAAAGCACCTAACATGGCATATTGGGGAATACTCATCTGCTGAGTCGCAATCGCCGCAGGTAATGACATTTTACCCATTAAAACTTGCTGACCTAACACCTGCCACTTGCCCGTTGCCTGTAACAGCGTGCCCTGTAACCATAATAATTGCGTCAAGCCGAGTAGGGTTCGCGAGGTCGAAGTCACATCCGTAAGGAAACGCTCGCCATCAAAGGTGCCTGTAGTGGCATCCATATAATCGGCATATTCGAGCTGTTTATCCCGAGCTAACACACGAGTATCAAGCATATGTAAATCCACTAAGTTACCGTAACTGAAGCTGCGGTAAATCTCCTCATGGTTGCCTTCACGCCATGGGCGAATGGGCAACCACTCAAAATAAGCCTGTAATGCGGCTTCTTTGCGAGCAGTGAAATCCCCTTCATCTTCATTGTGATTCTCTGCGCCATCACGCCAAGTATCGTTAGCCACTTCGTGGTCATCCCATACCGTGATAAAAGGCACTTTGGCGTGTAATTTTTGCAGACTCGCATCGGTGCGGTACTGACCATAACGGGTACGATAATCGCTTAAGCTCAATAACTCATTGGCGGGAAGCACTTCTCGGCCCAATTCTGCCGCATGTTCACTGGCATAACCACCGCGAGGATATTCGTAAATGTAATCCCCTAAGTGCACCACAGCAGCTAAATCGTCCTGCGCCGCCGCTAACTCATACACGTTAAAGTAACCCGCAGGGAAATTAGAACAAGAAAGTACGGCTAACTTTACTGAGCTGACTTCACCTTCAGGCAAAGTTTGGGTTTGACCTAACTCTGAGGTTTTATCACCCGTCTTAAAGCGGTAAAAATAGTTTTGCCCTGCACGTAAACCGCGGGCATCCACTTTAACCGTGTAATCACGGCTGGCATTAGTCACCATTTCACCCGTGGTCACTAGCTGTGAAAATGCCGCATCACTGGCTACTTGCCAGCTCACTTTCACATCGCCTTGTGATTCTGGTGTTACACGGGTCCAAAGGATAACGGCATCATGGGCAGGATCACCACTGGCTATCCCATGAAGAAATTCTGCGGGGATAGAATTATCATCACTATCACTACAGCCCATCAAGCCGTAAGAAATAACAGCAACACCAACACCTTTGGCCGACATAGCCAGAAAATCACGACGAGTCACGGTACGATTCATTATTATTCCCTTTTTAGATTACGCTTCACATTCACAGGTATGAGGTCTGATGAGGACACGATTGTGAGACATAACTGTTACATATTGGTGACATCCATTTCAGCCATTTAGGATCGCTATTAATTCAACTAGTTATTCTGGATAACGTACTTTATTTGTGCAGGACTAGCACTGCAAGCGAAGAAGCTGCTAACATCGAACTAAGCTAAATTCAGCCCGTTTACAGGGCATAAGGCACATGCTCGAGAACCGCAAGGAAGGAATTTATATGATGAAAGTCAGCGATATTATGAGCCCGAATGCGATCTGCATCAGCGATGGCGCTAGCCTAAAAGATGCCCATCACCTAATGCAAACCCGCAATGTTCGCCATCTACCCGTAATATCTGAAACCGATGGCACCCTTGTAGGCGTACTTACCCACAAAAAAATGATTGCTAGCGTTCTATCTATGCTCAATAAATACGGCCAAGGGGCACTCGATCGCAAAGAGCGCTACACGCCTATTAACACGGTAATGGACAAAGAATTCCAACACTTAGCTGCCGATGAGCCCTTAACTGTGGTAGTGGAATATTTTATTGAGAACAAACTTGGCTGCTTGCCAGTCGTCGATGCTGATAAAAAAGTGCTGGGCATAGTCACCTCATCGGACTTTATTAAGCTTTGTCGCACCCTACTGCAACAGCAAGGCTAAGCTTATCAAGCAGAAGCGCAGCCAATCGTTGCTGCGCGATCACTTCACACCATCAACACTGCGGCGCAGGAGGGATCCGAGTAAAACGTTGCCAGCGGCCAGAGCGCCAACGGTGAACCATAATCAAACCGCGGATCCATTCATCGGCAGCCACAGCAAGCCAGGCTGCCAGCACGCCATAACCTAAATGCAAACCGAATAACCAAGCAAAAAACACCCCAATACCCCACATGCTAAACAGACCAATCCGCACGGGGAACGCTACATCACCCGCTCCCTTTAGCGCCGAGATAATGACCAAGTTAAATACCCGCCCTGTTTCAAGGGCGATGGAACCTGCCAACAATAATGCCGTCAGTTGGATGACCTCCTCATTTTCACTTAGCCAGCCGACAATAACGAATCGCTGCCAATAGAAAACTAATACAATGACGAGGGAGGCAATAAAACCGATAACACAATAGCGCTGAACTCTAGTGGTGATTTGTTCAAACCATTGTTTGCCAACATAGTATCCAGTCTGGATTTGCGTAGCCTGCCCGAGTGCCACCGCAAAACAGTAGATAAAACGGCTGATGTTCAAGCCATAGGTATAGGCAGTAAGCGAAAGCGTGCCCATCTGACTGATAAAGTAAATGATGGTCATCTGCGCCATATTGTAGGACAGCATCTCACCCGCATTAAGCAGGCCAATGCGCATCACGCTCCAATAAGTGCTGCGTGGTAAAATTTTAAGCCTTTGCATAGGTAGTGGAATTTTCTTGTGGCGGATGACCATCAGCATAATTACCGCACCAATAATCTGACTAGTCACTGTCGATATCGCCACCCCTGTGACCCCATAAACAGGTAAACCAAAGGGTGAATACAGGGCAATATAATTGCCTATCACATTCATCAATCCCGTGCTCGAGGTGACTAACATTGCCGAACGGGTAAAGCCGTAACTCCTTAAAATCGCAGCAAAAGCGATGTTCATTACAAGACCTATGCTCAAGCTGCCGCAAATGACTAAATAATCGTACCCAAAACCCGCGACATCATGCTCAAGGGCGAATAAACCGATAATGCTTTGGGCGCCGAAAAACATTGACGTCCCCATGAGCAGTGCTAAACCCAGACTCAAGGCAACGCTCGCCACACCAATATCAATTGCCTGCTGCGGTTGCCCCGCACCATTGCTTTGGCTAATCAAAATACTCGCACCCGTACTGACCATCATGGACATCACCATCATAAAAAACATCAACTGAGTGGTGAGTCCAACCGCGGCAACCGCATTATCGGAATAATTGCTGAGCATAAAAATGTCGCTGATCCCAAGTAAGGATTGCAGCAAGGTCTCGATAAAAATAGGCCAAGTCAGCGCAATGATACTCATGCGCTGTTGCAACGTTTTGGGTGCTTTTGCCACGGAAATGCCTACTAAAATGGATAATGAAATCGTAAGAGTTTTTGCTCAGTTTTACCGCTAATGCCGCTAATGCCGCTAATGCCGCTAATGCTCAAAATAACCCAGCTCAATCACTTGCGTTACCAATCTATGGATTGCACTTTAATGTTACTTTTTTGAAAATTAATTTCACAAATAGCAATTAGGTGCTCAACACTAGGCTAGCAGCGCCGTATTTAGGCGGAAATTTAAGCGCATTTACGCTAACAGTCAATTGCATTGGTAATTTTATTACCATTTATTTATCACCTCAATCCTAAAGAGGTCACTACCATCGTATTCATTAAGCACATGGTTCGTTTTTAGTTAAGCCGCAAATAGAGAATGATGAACTTATCGAGTGATATCAAAATCCATTTTGCAATCGCGGTCGCTACCATTTCCACTAGGCTGCGGATAAACTCCCGCTAACGACTTGATTTAGCCCAACACAGCATAGTGCGCCATTACACCAATCGAATTTTAGGAGAATAAAATGAGCCAACTCTATTTAGAAGATGGAATTAAACAATTGGTCGGCGAGTTTATTGCGGCGGGTTGCCCATCGGTGCGGGCGCAAACGATAGAGGAACGTCGCCAAGGTTATATTGCCAGTACCGTACTCGCGGGTGAGCCTGAAGAGGTGTTCGAGGTGCGTGCAATTTCCATCGATGGCGCAGAATTAACTCTGTTCAAACCCTCGGCGGCAAACAATTTACCTATCGTCATTTACTACCATGGTGGCTGTTTTGTCAGTGGCGGCGTTGAAACCCACAATCAACAACTGCGTAAACTCGCCAATGATTCTGGCGCACTGGTGATCGCCGTTCGCTATCGTCTCGCCCCAGAACATGTTTACCCCGCAGCCCACGACGATGCCTGCCATGCCGCAGAAGTCATCTATCAACATTGCCACCAATGGGGCGGTGATAACGCTAATATCACCCTGGTGGGCGATAGCGCCGGCGGCCATTTGGCCCTAGTCACTTGCCTACGTTTAAAAGCCAAAGGGCAATGGTTGCCGCAAAAACAAGTGCTTATCTATCCTATGCTCGATGCCACCGCTAAGAGCCAAAGCTATAGCGACAATGGCGAGAAATACATCATCACCCGCGATACCTTGCTAACAGGTTTCGATCTGTATTTAGATTGGCACCCCAGAACCGATACCGAAGCCAGTCCACTACGCCGTGATGACTTAGCAGGCTTACCCGAAACCCATATCATCACCGCGGAGTTTGATCCCCTCGTCGATGAGGGTGAACAGCTATTTAGGAATCTATTAGAGGCTGGTGTAAATGCCCACTGCCGTCGTTATCTTGGCGTCATCCATGGCTTCTTCCAACTCTCAGGTGTGAGTCGTTCCGCTCGGGATGCCATGGTGCAGGTGGTCAATATCGTGAAACAAAACTAGCCAATTCTTAAATCTCTTAATCCATAAAAAAGGCTTCCTATCCAGATAGAAAGCCTTTTTTACACTTTGATCTTATACCAATCGCATTAAGACCTTATACCAATCGCCTTAAGACTTAGACACGCGGCTTTCGATACGCCAAGAACAACAAGACTAGACCTACGGCTAAAAACGGTAAGCTCAGAAGTTGTCCCGCACTTAAGACAGTTTCAGAGTAAGCCGCTTGGCTAACTTTAATCGACTCAATCGCAATTCGCGCACTAAACACCGACACCAGAAACAGGCCAAAAATAGCCCCATGCCTTTGTTTAATCTGCGTGTATTGATACAAAGCATACAGACCAATAAAGATAGCTAAATAAGCGAAAGCCTCATAGAGCTGTGCTGGATGTCTTGGCAACATGTCGACACGGGCAAATATAATGCCCCAAGCTTGAGTCGTGGGATCGCCTAAAATTTCTGAGTTGGCGAAGTTTGCCATACGCACAAAAAAGCCAAAAATGGCGGTGGCGATCGCGAGTCTATCCAACAAAAACAAGAAGGGTAGCTTCACTTTACGTTGGTAATAATACAAGGCCAGAATCGCGCCTAAACCACCACCGTGGCTGGCGAGTCCGCCTTCCCAAATCGCCAAGATCTTAAGCGGATGAGCAAAGTAATAAGTCGGATCGTAAAACATACAATGGGCCAAACGCGCGCCGACTATGATGCCGACCACACAATAAATCAGCAGATTATCGAGGGATTCGATATCGAGATTTTCCTTGATATACATCCGCTTCATCACCTGAAAACCCGCGGTGATAGCAACAGCAAACAAAACGCCATACCAATGTATTTTTACTCCCATAAACGAGATTAATACAGGATCTGGCCCCCACACTAAGTGTTCCAAATTCAATTACTCCATAACACTTGCTACATCGAGGTACGCTAAAAAAGCTTGTTTTACGTGGTTAAACACCAATAAACAAGTCCTATTAAGCCGTTCTCGGAATATCCACCACAATAAGGTTGTTTTATGCCCAAACAACCTCAGGATCCCGGTCGATATTCACTATTGCACTTTAATTGTGCTCACTTCTACTGAGCCGCAGAATAATATCCCTATGCTGCGGATATTGCGCCAACAAATTCTCTTGGCTAAATAGTTCAAAATCATCGAAGGTAAAACCGGGTGATACCATGCAACCAACGAGTGAAAAACCAGCTTGATTCATGGCCGAGCCAAAAATACAGCCCTTGGGCACTAAAAATTGTGGTCGTTCTCCCGCAGCTAAATTGAGCCCTAGTTGCGCCGTAGTCAACTCACCATCAGGGTCAATCATATAAATCGTCAGTGATTGCCCCGCATGGAAATACCACATTTCATCTGCAGTCAGGCGATGAAAGTGGGAAACCTCCCCCGTACGCAGCAAAAAATAGATACTGCTCCACAGTGAGCGAGTGTCATCGAACTGCATATCTGAACGATAGGATGAGCGGTAATAGCCCCCTTCAACATGCTGCTCTAGCGCTAAATATTCAATAAATTCATCGGCTGTGTGCATACTCAATACCTCTAAAATAAGATCAGAATCAAATCTTTATCATCTGACTAATACGTGTTTTAAGAAGATGTTAAAAACATGACCAATGTCAATTAACAATAATTCTCATTCGCATATTATGGCGCCACTTTCTATTTTACGGAGAAACGAGAGTGAAACCTACTTATCTGGCCACAATCTTAGCCATCTTTCTTAGTCCACAGCTTGTGGTAGCAGAAGAAGTTGATAGCGCTGAAACAGCAAATATTGAACGTCTGAGTGTTATCGGGGTAAGGCAGCGGCTGGAGCAAGCGGGAACGCTAGCCAATACCATAATGAAAACCGAGGTGATTAACGCGAGCACGATTGAAAATAAAAACGCCGTTAATCTCTCGGAAGCCATTGATAACTCTCCGGGGGTAAAGGTTTCTAACGAATGCTCCATGTGTGGCGTTAAGCGCATTATGCTTAATGGCATGAAAGGTGAGCAGACCACAATTTTGGTGGATGGCTTGCCTGTACACACCATGATCTCTGGTTACTATGCCGTAGATGCTATCCCCACCACAGGGATAGAACGTATTGAAGTTGCCCGTGGTGCGGGCGCATCATTAATTGCCCCCGAAGCCATTGGTGGCACCATCAATATTATCAGCTACGAACCCACGGAAAACGGTGCCGAACTCGATGTCTCTGCAGGTGAAAATGGTTACCGAAAACTCGGTTTTCTTGGCAAGGGGGTGAGTGAGGATGGTCGTACCCGTGCGACTTTAGTTGCCCAATACGATGATAGGGATCAGTTTGATGCCGATCATAACCAAGTCAACGAAGCGCCAATGCAGGAAAACCGCAGCCTAACCGCAAGAGTGTCGCAGGACGTCACAGACACAGACAATCTGGTGTTACGTATTGCCAATATTCAATCAGAAATTTTTGGTGGGCCCATGTTAGGCAGCACCTTTGCCGATAGCACCGCCTCAAGTATTGGCAATGTATTGTCTGGTTTTGACGATCAATTTAGTGAGCCACAACAACTATTTGAAGATGGTGATGTTCGCAAACCTTTTACAGGCAAAGCGTGGGAAACCACCGAATGGATCAAAACTGAGCGCAATGAGATTTCATTAGCTTGGCTTAGAGAATTCAGCGATGACTGGAATATGCATCTGGCAGCAAGCTATGCCGAGCATGATCAAGATTCATTCTATGAGGGATTCGATTATATCGCCGATGATAAAATGTGGTTCTTCGATGCTCGTTTTAACTACCTGCTGAGTGAAAGCCAACTACTCACCTTTGGCGCTGATTTACGCACAGAGGAAATGCGCTCCCATTCCCGCACAGGCAGTGCTAATCCAGATTATGTTTCTGATTCCTTTGACTATGATGTGAAAGGTATTTATCTACAGGATACGTGGCAAGCAACCGAAGTACTCGAAGTCGCCATGGCCCTGCGTTACGACACGATCACCGCCGATTTTACCGATCCCAACAAGCCGGGTACCGAACTCGATGAATCCATTCTATCCCCACGACTGGATATACGCCTGCGCCACAATGATGAATGGACCTCACGCGTCTCAGCCGGACGGGGTTACCGAGCGCCGCTTTCCTTCTTTGAAACCGACCATGGCATATTAGACGGCTCCCTTGGGTTTGACATTGATATCGATGAATTAGAGCGATCAAACTCGGCCAGCTATGCGTTAAGTTATGAAGGTGAAAGACTCACCTCTACCGCCTCAATCGCATGGACAGAAGTGGAGCATCTCGCGGCATTAACCACCAATGACCATGGTATTCCACTGCTCACTCAGCTTGATGAAAAAGCAACAGTGATCACCAGTGATATTGCATTCGGCTACCGCTTAACCGATGACATGACCTTAAGTCTAACGGCTGAAAATTTTGACTACGATTCAGTATTCAAATCATCCTATGCTGTTGCACCAATTGAGGAAAGGCTGACACTCACCTTCGACTGGGATGTGAACGATTGGGAATTTTTCGCTAACCTCGTTTGGGTTGGCAGTCGTGATTTATCCGATTATGGCTACGAAGGTTACAACCGCTTAGATGCCAATGGTCAAGTGGATCCCGACTCTAAAAAGACTACGGATGCCCCTGCCTACTTCACACTCGATCTACGTGTCAGCTATCAGTTAAATGAATATGTGTCCCTTTACAGCGGAGTAAGCAATTTATTTGATTACACCCAAGCGGGCGATGAAGAAACACCCTTGTTTTACGATGCTGAGGGTGCCTTTGACGTGGGATATATCTATGGCCCGCTGCGTGGCAGAGAGATTTACGCCGGCATGAAGTTAGCCTTCTAATGTTACGCCAAATCATATTAGTACTACTTTGCTGCGCCGCGCCTCTACAGGCGGCGCAGCTGACCCGCGACTATCAGTTCCAGGAACTGCGCGGCCAAAAGCTCACCAACCTCTCGCATCTAGAGGGGCAAGCAACGGCGATCATGTTTTTTGAACCTGAATGCCCTTGGTGCATCAAGCAAGCAGGCGTACTCAAAAAACTGCATCAAGACTGTGGTCAACCTATTCACCCTGTCGCGCTAGGGGTTAATGGCGATAACTTAGCCTTAAAACGCGCCCTATTCCGGCTTAATTTCCCCTTTGAAGCCTACCGCGCACCGCCAGAATTGCTAAAAGAAATGGGAGGCATACCCGCAACCCCGATCCTGCTTTTGTTAAATGCAAAGGGGGAGTTAGTGAAGGGATATCGCGGTTACACCAGTGAAGATGAGCTAAAAGCGCAACTCTGCCCCACGGCTTAAATGATAGAGTTTGCAGATAAGGAGCAAACGACCATTTGTAGCAAATTTCTCACCGCCAACCAAACGGATCTATGCCACTGGTTGAAACAAAAAAGCGAACCCTAAGGTTCGCTTTTGATGCGTTCAGCTAATGCCAAATAACAAAATTAATTCGCGACTTTGGCTTTGCGGGCTTGGTGCAGCTTTTTATAGCTTTCAATCAATCTTAAATGCGGCTCAATACCTTCGAGCTGCATACTGGTCTTGGTTAAGCCGTAAAAACGCACTTTACCTGTGACTGAGCCGACAACATTGTCCATCACTTCTTTACCGAACATGCGATTGAAATTATGGATAAAATCATCAAGCTCTAACTCGTCATCTAAGGTCACTTCCAGCACTGCATTCATAGCTTGATAAAACAAACCACGTTTAACGGTATTGTCGTTAAATTGCAGGAATTCACCTACTAATTCGAGCGCATCTTCGTGCTCACCAAGTGCCAGATAAATCAGGATCTTAAGCTCAATAATTGTCAGTTTTCCCCACACGGTATTTTCATCGAAAACAATACCAATCAGGGTGCGGATATCCGTGTAATTATCGAGTTGGCTTTCTTCTAAACGATTAACCAGACTGACAAGCTGTTTAGTGCTTAAAGAATGCAGATTTAAAATATCTTCACGGTAAGCCAGCGCCTTGTTAGTGTTGTCCCAAACCAAGTCATCGACGGGGTAAATTTCTGAATAATCAGGGACTAGAATGCGGCAAGCCGATGCGCCAAGATCGGTAAACTCGGCGATATACACCTCTTTACCTAGCTCTTCTAAAATGCCAAATAGCTTTTCAGCTTCTTGTTCGTTGCTGCCAGAAAAATCCCATTCGCAGAATTCATAATCAAATTTACTGCTAAAGAAGCGCCAAGAGATAACCCCAGTTGAATCAATAAAGTGCTCAACAAAGTTTTCAGGCTCGCTGACCGCCATACTGTTAAATGTCGGTTTTGGCACATCGTTCAAGCCTTCGAAGCTGCGGCCTTGCAGTAATTCAGTTAAGCTGCGCTCTAACGCCACTTCAAAGCTTGGGTGCGCGCCAAAGGAGGCAAATACACCGCCGGTTTTCGGGTTCATCAGGGTTACGCACATTACAGGGAATTGGCCACCGAGTGAGGCGTCTTTTACCACCACGGGGAAACCTTGTTCTTCTAAACCGTTAATGCCCGCGAGGATGCTTGGGTACTTTTCTAGTACAGACATAGGCACATCGGGCAGTACAATTTCTTGTTCGATGATTTGACGTTTAACGGCGCGCTCAAAAATCTCTGACAGGCACTGCACATGGGCTTCTTGCAGGTTATTACCCGCGCTCATGCCATTACTTAAGAACAGGTTTTCAATCAGGTTCGACGGAAAATAAACCGTTTCACCGTCGGATTTACGGGTGTAAGGAATCGCACAAATGCCGCGCTTAATATTGCCCGAATTGGTATCAATCAGGTGCGAGCCACACAGCTCGTCGTCGGGATTATAAATCTCTAAACAATAGTCATCCAAAATACCCGCTGGTAGCGCATCATCTTCTTCTAACGCAAACCACTTTTCATTGGGATAATGCACAAATTCGCTATTGGCGATCTCTGTACCAAAGAATTGATCATTATAGAAAAAGTTATTATTTAACCGCTCGATAAACTCGCCGAGTGCCGAGCATAGCGCGCTTTCTTTGGTCGCGCCTTTACCATTGGTGAAACACATTGGCGAAGCGGCGTCACGAATGTGCAGTGACCACACGTTCGGCACTATATTGCGCCAGGATGAAATCTCAATCTTCATCCCAAGATCGGCGAGCATGCCCGTCATATTGGCAATGGTCTGCTCCAGCGGCAGATCTTTACCCAGAATAAAGGTGCTCGATGCACCATCTGGTTGCCCCATCAACATGGCATTGGCGTCTGAATCTAGGTTTTCGACGGTTTCAATTTTAAATTCTGGCCCCGTTTGTACCACTTTTTTTACGGTACAACGGTCAATCGAGCGCAAAATGCCTTCGCGATCTTTCTCCGAAATATCATCGGGGAGCTCGACCTGAATTTGGAAAATCTGATTGTAGCGATCCTCTGGATCGACAATATTGTTCTGCGACAGCCTGATATTATCCGTTGGAATATCACGGGCTTTGCAATATACCTTCACGAAATAGGCCGCACACAGGGCTGACGACGCTAAGAAATAGTCAAACGGACTGGGGGCAGAACCATCACCTTTGTAGCGGATCGGCTGATCGGCGGTCACGGTAAAATCATCAAACTTGGCTTCAAGTCTAAGATTGTCGAGAAAATTAACTTTGATTTCCATTGAATATGATTTCCACTAAATATGCGAGTCTGTAGCAGCCCATCGACCAAGGCGCTCATTGGTAATGAGTATTAGGGGTGAATTATCGGTGTTTTTAGCCCATTAGTCTTGGGTTAATTATGTTAAAAAATCAGATAGGGGATTTACTGGGGCAAAAGAGTTAAATACATCCTAATGCCATCAGCTGATCCCACCCGTTGACTAAACTAAGATCACACCAAAGCTTGTGCTTTACAGCATAATTACGCCTTTCAAGGTAAGTCAAAAGCGGACTTTTTATTGAAAGTATGACAGATTTGTTAACTTAAGCACTGAGAAATAAGGAACACTAGCTATACTCCCCATAGTAAAAGCGATGTTCATCTTGGAGTATTCAGATATGCCTCATTTTAATTTACGTAATAAATTACTGTTATTATCACTGTTCCCTCTCCTCTTTACTTTATGTGTACTCATGACTGTTACTTACTATGTCGAGCAAGATGCCCTTGCCGATGAAGTAACTATCTTTAAAACTAAACTGATTGGTGAGCGTAAAGCACAAATAAAAGAAGCGACTGAAATTGCCGCAGGTATAGTGCAATACCAACTGTCTTTAAAGGAAAATGGCAATGTAAATCAAGCGCTGCGTGATATTCGTTTTGGTAGTGCTGGCTACTTTTTTATCTATGACTCTCAGGGCAAAAACCTGTTCCATGCCGTCATGCCCAACCTCGAAGGGCAAAATAAAATCGATATGACCGATCCCCGCGGCACTAAAATTATTGTCGGTTTACTCGATGCAGCTAAAAATGGCGATGGCAACTTCTCCTTTTATTTTGAAAAACCTAACACCAAGGAGCAGGTAGAAAAACTCGGTTACTCTATGATGATCCCCGGAACTGACTGGATGTTAGGCACAGGGGCTTATATCGATGATATCGACGCTGTTGTTGACGATTATCGTACCGCGGCAACTGAGCAAATGATGAATAAATCCTTTGGGATCCTGCTGATTGCGCTTGTCCTCGCTGGCATAACCGCATTTATCATTATGATTGCAACCCACCGTATGGTAACTCCCATCAAAAATATGGCCGATAACCTAAACGATATCGCCAAAGGAGAAGGAGATTTAACCAAGCGCCTCACCGTCAAGGGAGAAGATGAAATCGCTAAACTGGGTCAATCCTTTAATCTCTTTGTGGACAAACTCCAAACCATCATAGGTGATGTCGCAAGCGCGACGTCTAAAGTTAAATCCGCTGCTAATGCGATTCATGATCAAACTAAAGTCATGTCGAGCCAGCTCATCAGCCATAACAATGAAACCGATCAAGTGGTGACGGCAATTACTGAAATGTCATCCACGGCAAGCGAAGTTGCACAAAATACCACGCAAGTGGCTGAGGCAACCCAAGCTGCCACGCTCGATGTTGCAAATGCCCAGCGCTGTGTCGATGTCTCCTTAGAGGAAATTGCAGGCTTGATGGAGCAAATCAATAATGCAGCGGGTAGCATTCAATCCCTGAGCGAACAATCTAAGAAAATCAATAATGTGCTGTCCGTGATTGGTGGCATTGCCGAGCAAACTAACCTGTTAGCATTAAATGCCGCCATAGAAGCGGCCCGTGCCGGTGAACAAGGCCGAGGTTTTGCGGTGGTAGCCGATGAGGTGCGTAATTTGGCGAGCCGAACTCAGTCAAGCACATTAGAAATCAATGAAATGCTCACTGAACTGCACAAACTTGTCGCGCAGGCAGTAAAAACCATGGAAGAGAGCCAACACAGTTGTGTACGTTCGGTGGATTCTTCCCGCGCTATCTCCGAAAGCCTTGGCTCAGTAACATCGGCAGTCACGGCGATCAACGATATGAGTACCCAAATTGCAACAGCGGCGACGGAGCAAAGCTCTGTAACCGAAGAAATCAACCGCAATGTGTACGCAATCCAAGAGATTGTGAATGAGTTACTCCACTCCAGCGAAGATGCAGCCAGAGTCAGTCAAACCGTATCACAGGAAGGACTTAATCTAGGTAAGCTCATCGGCCAGTTTAAGATTTAATCTAAAAGAATTGATGTAAATAGACGACTTGAGGGATTAATGCCTGCGGCGTAATGGCCAATGGCATTAACCTCAAAGTCGACTCTATAAGCCAATATTGATAGACCCCTACACTTTCGCTCTTATCTCGCTTTCTTGAGCAACTCAAGCAGCAACACAATCTATTAGATTTTCATCCTAATCAGTATCTAGCTATCGATGACGTCATCAAGCTTTAATCTAATTGTCATACTTTATAATTATCGTACAAACCTTCTAACGCAAAGAGGGGTCGGCATAGGGTTAACTATTCCGATTTGATCACTTTTAGGAAAGTACGAAATTATGAAGTATTCAACAGCAAGTAAGATGTTCACCATGACAGCGATTGCTTGTGCGTTATCAGCATGTAACTCGAGTGACGATGATAAAAACCAATATGTTAAACCCATCGAGCCCATAGGCACCTCATACACTGAAACCGTTGCAGTGCCTGCTTTATCAGGTTCTGATATCGCTATCGTCGATGGAAATATTCCGGTTACTAACGATAAAAATAATATTGTCGCCTTTGATGAAACGGCGAGTCCTATGTTGCAAATTTTGAATGGTTTTAATCGCATTTGGACTCACGGTGATGAAACATGGGCGAGCACAGGTTCCAATAGCTTAAAGGTTGCAGCAGGTTTCGAGGCATATAACGGCATCGAAGGTGGCGCTTCAACCAGTACTTCCAAAGCACTGCAACTGAATTTCGACAACAATGCCATTTTGGATCAAACCATATGGCAAGAAAATTTCAATTACGTTGTCACTCTGACTCGTCCAAACCAAGACAAACCCGATCTGGACAGAAAAGATAAGAGCGTCATAGTAAATGCCTATTTAGACGATCAGCGGGATAAAGGCTTTAGCATTACCTCTGGTTTAGGCCCATTAGCTGATGACTATCGAAAAGGCGCTAACTCAACATCACCCTACAAAGTAAATGCCAATGGCGATGTTACTGTGGGCGGTAAAGTTATCGACATTATGGATAGTGCACGCTTGATGAATAACGACCTTAGTGCGCAAATAACTGCAGCAGATACAAGTTACGGCACCACCGAAATCGATGGCACCCCCACAGAACTAGCCAATGTCGTCAAAGTACTTAATGCGATCGCAAATTATGGTGCATCGACTGAAGCCCCTAAGTATCACTTCGATTCTCCAAGACCTTGGCGCATCAATTCAAGCGATTATTCTGTGGCTTCCTTTACCGATTTTAGCGATTTAACGGCCTTGACTTGTTATAACCTTGATGGCACCTCAACCGTTAAATATTATGATTTACCCGCTGCTAACAACCGTTTAGTCACCGCTATTGATAGCCTTCGTTGCGCCGCACGAACCATCTATACCGACAAAGGCAATAACTCCTACTCAGAAGGTTACAGCGATCCTACTGGTGGCCAATTGTGGGTATCAGGCCGCGCAAAAGACGGTGGGTATCCAAGTGGTCACACAGCGGAAGCCTTTGACCGGGCACTCGGTTTTGCCTATGCCATGCCAGAACGATTTGCCGAAATGGTGGCGCGTGCGGGTGATTTAGGACAAAACCGCATTGTTGCTGGTATGCACTCGCCACTGGATGTGATTGGCGGACGCGTTATGGCAACCGCCATTACAGCGGCAATGCTGAACGACGAAAACAATGCCACTATGGCTAGTGATGCAGTCACCCAAGCACATAACTACTTTTTAGCCAAAGCCCAAGCGGCAGGTTATGACTCAATCAATGAGTTTGCCCATTGCACAACCGATGCAAGCCCAGCGTGTGATGCAACGGATGAATACGCCGATCATAAAGCGATGAAAGCAACGTATCGTGCCTATATGACCTTTGGTTTTAATCCATTAAACGAAGAATCAAAAGCACCTGAAGTCCCTAAAGGCGCTGAAAAACTGTTAGAAACACGTCTACCCTATTTATCTGATCGGCAGCGCAGAGTGGTCTTAGCCACAACTCAAATAGCCTCAAATTATCCGGTGATCAATCAGTCTCGTGGCTGGGGACGTTTAGATTTAGTCGCTGCTGCAGATGGTTATGGCGCCTTTAATGAAAACACCACAGTTGATATGGATGCGAGTAAAGGTGGATTTTCTGCACAGGATCGCTGGCGCAATGATATCTCTGGCGCAGGTCGTCTAGAGAAGATTGGCTCCGGTAGTCTCTCGCTTGAAGGTAACAACAGCTATAGCGGCGGCACAGTGCTAACAGAGGGTACGCTCAAAGCGGCCTCATCAACGGCGTTTGGTAGCAACACTGTCTATCAAAAAGACGGCACGCTATTAGTTGCTATTGCGGCGGGTGCAACCGATGCCAATCTTGGCGTTTTGAATGTGACTGATTTTGTAAAAGATGGCGGCACACTGTCACTCGATTTAGCTAAAAATGCCAAGATTAAAGCAGAAAAAACGATGTATCTTTCTGGCGCATTGCAGTTAACAGTACCTACGTTAACCGCGGCTAAAACCTACACGATTCTGTCGTCCTCGCATATTGAAGGTAAATTCGATGCCAACAGCATTAGTGCGATGGATAAAGCTAATAAAAGCTACAGCGTATCAATTACCTATACTGGTACAGACGCAAGCGTTACGGTAACGCCTAAAGCTTAATTCAAGCGGTAATGTGACAGACGAATATAACAGGCTAGCATTCTGAATGTTCAGCTAATGGCATATTCACTAATAGCATAAAGACAAATCTCACCAGCACACAGGAATGGGTGTTGGTGAGATTTTAAAAACGAATTAACTCATCAAAAATTAACTCCACTTTATAACGCCAAACTTGAGCAAGCTATGCATGCACAAAAAATGCGATATCAGATCCGCTTCAATCCTAATCCTTACCACTAAAGCTCAGCAAATCGAAAATCAACTAAAAGAATTAGAAAAAACCACCCGCAAATAGACGTTTATGGCAAGAACCCGAAGCAGGCGAATTACCAAGAGTCGGCTTGAAAACGTGCCAATCTAGCCTCTGTAATAGTGCACTGGGTAAGTTGCATCAGCTCACCTAAAGTTATCGCAGGGTTGTTTGTGATAAGCCGAACCAGCTTAGCGTCTAACGGCTCTAGCTTGTCCACATGTTGCAGTAAGGCCGTATCTAGCTTTTGGATAAGGTAACGAAACTGCCCATCCTCGGCTTTTAACTGCTGCAACTGCTCGGCTTGCAAGTGTGCAGTGCAGGATTGAATTTGGATAGCCCCGCCCACAATGCACCAATTTCGCGAACGACGCACACGCTTAAGCTCGCAATCATATTGCCTAGCAATCCCTTGAGCTTGTTTAACCGCATCCCGCCCTATTCGATGAATAAGCGAGGGAAGCGAGATAGTAATGTCTTCATTCATAACGGTATGGGTGACAGCCAGCCCTAGCCCAAATTCAATGCGAGAACAATTCAATGCGAGAAAGTGTACTCTGAGTCGATTTATTCCGAAAGCTTCAACCTCTGCCGAGCCAGATTAGAAGCATTTCAACGAACAAGCTAACCATCAGTCGCAATCAACATGAGCAACGAACATTAGTCATCATCAAAAATGAGCAACAAAATAGTGTCTTCATCAACTCAAACACTGCCAACAAATGCACTTAACCTATCCCTTCTGACTTGGATCTACCGCTCTATTGGCAGTATTCAATTGCTACCTCGTACAATTCAAATAGCTTTGGGTATAAGCAACATAATCTAACAATAGTTGGCGCGGTTAATTTCTTGAGCATATAGCCTGTATTGCCTACAATAGCGCACGCATTTTTTTCACTATAGACAACAACAGACCACGACTATGAACGACACAACAGCACAACCAAGCTTACCCGATCGCCTTTCCGTCAACCCACGTAGCCCACACCATGTGGCAGAAATTTTTGAGCACGATATCGGTATTAAGCTCAATGGCAAAGAACGTTTTGATGTCGAAGAATATTGCATCAGTGAAGGTTGGGTAAAAGTGCCAACAAAATCATTGGACCGTCGCGGCCAACCACTTTTGCTCACAGTAAAAGGCACAGTTGAAGCGTTTTATCGTTAAGCCGTTAAGCCTTAGCGCAATAGCGGGATCATAACAACGGCCAATTAGATTGGCCGTTTTTGTTTGCCCAGCAGCAAATGATACTAATTCAATACTACTTGCTGAAACTGCACGAGTGCAGTTAACTACCATTCGGAACAGCTATCCAGTCGGTTTTTGGCGAAATGGATTAAATCAAACAGCAGTATGCATGTCTACTTATTTGAATATCATCAAGTTTATTTGGGGATTGGCTAGATAAAAGCGTTAGAGAGAGGAGAAATAATTGATGTTTCGGTAGCTCCAATATATAAAGGTCCTTCCAGAATACCGGCAGGTATAACAGTAAACGCTCAAGATAGTGGTGATTTCTTTGAAAACATTACTCTTCTTAATCCTCGTGGAATGTAGATTATGACCCTATCTGTACTAAATAGCATTTTAACTCCCCCTAACTTCCCTAATGACTCTGGGATTGGTAACGTTTGGCCTTCTATAGATGAAGGTCTTAGTTTTCCTAGGGATTACATTGCGTTTATTAATCGTTATGGCACAGGAAGAATTGCCGATTTTATTGCGATATTCAATCCATTTACTACAAATTATGACCTTGATTTTTTTGAGCAGAAGAAATCAATCATTGAGGATTTCAATTACCTTAATAATGAAGACCCAGAGTATTTTAAATATAATCTCTATCCAGAAATTAATGGCCTTTTACCAATAGGCGTAACGGATAATGGTGATTGCATATTTTGGGTTGTTTCCGATCTGAAAGACAGTGAGACATGGGGCACTGCAATAATCGCATCTAGATCGCCAGATGTAGAATATTTTGATGAAAATATAACCTCTCTATTGTCTGGTTTATTGTTAAGAAAAATAAGATCAGGATCATTACCTAATAGTTTCCCTCCTAAAAATATTGCCTTTGCAAAAATTTAAACAAAAAATAAATGGTCATCCGCAATACATCATTGGACTGTCTCGGCCAACCACTGCAACTCGCAGTAAAAGGCACAGTTGAAGCCTTTTATCGTTAAGCTTTAGCGCAAAGAGCGGGAGCATAAAAACGGCCAATCTAATTGGCCGTTTTTATTTGCCTACCTAACACCGAAGTTTCAACCTTATGTTTATCTTCCGCCAAATGATCACAAGTTGTTATTTAAAATAAGCTTTTGTGACAAAACGCATTGATTAAACCGCACAGAGCAGGTTAAAGTGTGACCACTAAGGAAAACACAGAGCCACACTCGACGTCGATTATCGAGCACGCTATTTAGGGATGAAGAAGCACATCAATTATCTGCCTCGCCCCTCTTAAAAGCCACCTCTGTCACCCAGTTAAATCAGCACATGGTAAGCATGTGTGCCGAATGGGATTAACGATAAACCTTTTGACTTCAAGGATGTAAATGGCAGATTTTACTAACAATATTTTATCGGTAGCGATCATCCTCTCCAGCATGTTTGTCACTATTGGTATCATGCATGGCTTGCTGAAATATCGCGATGCCACGGTAAAGCTGCCAGTCGATCGCGAACAACTCGCCCGCATTCCCGCCTATGGTTTACAAGAGCAAATCCAAGATCTGCAAATGGACTTGATCGGCAGCATGCTGATGGGCGCGATGATTGTATCCCTGCCGTTTGCCGTCAGCAGCATTAAAGCCCACATCATCGTCGGTCAATTTCCGTGGATATCTGTCACAACGGGTTTAATGGGATTAGCCTATTGCGGCGTTAAAACATGGCAAAACTTTTCAAAGCTCACCAAATTACGCTTAGGCCACACAGCCGAAATCGCCACAGCCAATGAGCTTATCGGCTTACAAGCCTTGGGTTATCAAGTGTTTCACGATGTCCAAGCCGACGGCTTTAATATCGACCACCTCATTATCGGCAAAAATGGCGTATTCGCGATTGAAACCAAAGGCCGCCATAAGCGCAATAAAGACCTACGCCAAACCAATTGCAAAGGTAATGGCAGCAAGGGCTATCAAGTATTTTATAAAGACGGGCGCTTAAACTTCCCCTCGTGGACAGAAACCAAACCCATAGAACAGGCCGAACGACAAAGCAAATGGGTCAGCCAATGGTTAACCAAGGCCACAGGAACACCAGTATCCTCAACCCCAGTCCTAGTATTCCCCGGCTGGTATGTCACCTGCCAGACAAAACCACCGTTCCCGATTATCAGCCACAAATTTCTAGTTGGCACAATTCCAACACTCAGAACCCAAGCACTTACCCAGCAACAAGTCGACACCATCATCTACCAAGTCGCCCAAAGATGCCTGAGTAAAAGCGAGGTGGGGAAATGATGGAAATAAGAACGCTAATTCCATACAGGAGACTAAAATCTATAACATCTTAAATAACGATGCTATCTTAGAAAATAAAACTGATGTAATATACATTAACAAATGAAATCACACCTATAATAATGCAACTAAATCAATACTATACGAGTGACATTTACGGTGATTTATTAGTTAAAAACTTAACTATAGCGTCTCCAAAAACAGCTTTGGATCTTGGCTTCGGTGCGGGAGATCTTTTGTGTGCAGCAAAAAGAAGATGGGGTAATCTAAGCTTAATCGGTATTGACATAGATAAGAAAAATATTCTTAATGCCGAATCAAAAAATTTAATTAAAGCTTTAGAATTAAGTGGTTTCGAACCTTCATTACCAGATATCATTAATGATAACTTTGGGGACATTGATTTATTGATATCAAATCCCCCATATTTCTCATGCGACCTTGACTATAATAATAAAAAAATACTAGATGCAATTGGATTATTAGATTGCATATCAAAGAAACTAAAAAAAGTCCCAGCAGAACTTATTTTTCTTGCTCAAAATCTTAGACTACTAACAGAAACTGGAGAAATTGGAATTATAGTTCCGGCTGGCTTGATATCTGGTCAAAGATGGCTACCTGTACGTCAATTTTTATTTGAAAAATATAATGTAACCAATATAATTCAATTACCTGAAACCAGTTTTAAAAAAACCGATGCACAAACTTTTATTATTATACTTAAAAATAAAGTAAAGAAAAAAAATAGTATCCCTTTATCATACATTGATAAAGACAATGCAATTGATGTTGATATTTCTGATGCTACAATTAGATCTGACTATCGATTTTACAAAGAAATAAAAGACTTAGGATGCACAGACAAATTATCAAGTGAAGATTTTATAATATATAGAGGAAATAAGTCTCACAATGAACTAGTCAGAATAGGAATTAAACATATACACACTACTGACATGCCTAATGACCCAGCAACAATAAATATTAAGATGAATCAGCTCAATAATGTCAAAAATGCAAAGACCAATGACATTTTAATAGCAAGAGTTGGTAGAAGATGTTTAGGCAGAACCTTATATATAAACTCTGGCATCACTCCTATAAGTGATTGTATTATAGGGATTACGCCTAAAAATAAAGAGATCGGTGATAAAATATGGAAAAAATTATCATCTACAGAGTGTAGAAAGTATTTAAATAATGCTGCATTAGGCGTTGGAGCAAAATATATTACTTATAAAACAATAAAGGATTATTTAACAAACGAATATGCAACTACCAAATAACTCAGAAGCTTTCAAAAACATAGTAATAGAGAAAATAAAAACTTACTGTGACACTAATATATGGCCATTTGAATATGAACAGTTCACCGCATGGCTAAATAACTTTGACTGTGAAATTGAAGAGTATGTTGCACTTCAAATTTTAGATAACTTAATAGTTAGATCTAAAGACATGGCTAAGGCTAGTTATGCTAGATTACTTCATGGCCCAATTAGACAATATTTAGATGAAAATACAACTATTAATGTTGAAAGTATACCAAAATGGAAAGAGCGTCTAAGGGATGGTAAATATTCTAAAGAATTAAGATTCTGCCCAGTAAAGTTAAACTCAGATCAAGGTGAATCAGGAAGTACTATTTATAGAATGCTTTCAACACTATTTGATACAAACAACTATTCATTAGCAAGAGCAACAGAACCTCCTAAAGTTATAATACTAATTGATGATTTCATTGGTAGCGGAAAACAGTTTACTGATTTTGCAACCGAATTTAATCTCATTGAAAAATTAAAAACCACACAGATCATATATTGCCCTTTAATTGGCTTCGAAATTGGCATAAAAAAAATTACTGCTATTTATCCAGGATTGAATATTATGCCAGCTGAGTATATATTAGAAAATGATAGTTTATTTTTTGGCGATGATAATTCTCTCTTTAAGAATGACCAAACTAATACCATCCTCGACGTGAAGAATTTCTTGATAAAAATGAATAATAAGTACGCACCAAAAATACCAAATTGGTTTGGTTTCGAACAAGCTGGTCTACCGTTAGCTTTTGAGTGGGGATGTCCTAATCAAACTCTATCATTGCTCTATATGATGAAATCAAAATATCGTAAAAATTGGAAACAATTGTTTAGTAGGAGATCGTAATGAAAGTAATCGATATAATAAATAAACTATCCACTGCTAGACTAGAATTCCAAACATCAAATGGAAGTGTTTTAAATACTTTCGTCGTACCATTTTTTATTGATAAATTTGATTTAAGAAATATATCACATTCAATAGCACTAGCAGGTTCTAGAGGCTCAGGGAAAAGTACCTATATTCAGTATTTTTCTCACTCAACTCGATTCGACCGAAATGTTAAAACTATTAATGAGGAAGAATTCTCCTGCATTTTATTATATTGGAAACCTGATATCGCTTATTGCCAAGGATTAAAATCTAGTTGGTTAGGCGACGATGCTTTAAGGTTTTTTACAATTCATGCAGCATTATCATTACTACAAGAACTATCTAATTTAATCAATAATGTTAGCTATCATTATCCAGAAATCATTAACGCCTTGAAAGAAAATGGAATCTTTTGGAAGCGAATTAGTAGAGTTACAAATTCTACTATAAGCAGTATTAACGAGCTCAATGCTTGGATAATGGATTATAAATACGAGGTATCAACTAGATTAAACCCAGTAAATCTAGAGGGTATTTTATCTATAGAACCAAAGCAAATGCTTACATATCTTACAGATGCTTTAAGATTGGACTATGACAAATTTTCTCACACTACATTTAAAGTATTCATTGACGAATTTGAGCTTTTAAATATTGAGCAGCAACAAATAGTTAATACATATAGAAAAGAATCAAATAAACTACTCAGCTGGAATGTTGCTTATAAATTAAACGCAAAACCAACAAATGAAACTACCAGTGATCAATGGCTGCAATCGCCTGATGATTATGTCGAAGAAAATTTGGATAATTATATTAAAGATTATTTTAGAGTTTTTGCAGCTGAAATATTTATTCTTACGCTACAGAATGCAGGTTTGATTTGCAAAGCACCACAATTAACGCCTAGTTTTTTAGGCGATAGGAATAATATTGAATTAAGAAAGGGAAAAGATTATCAAGAACAAATAATATCAGTTATTGAAAATATTTTGCCTACACCATCAATAAAATTATTATCTGAAATTTGTATAGCAAACAACAGCGTAAAGAACAAATTATTAGCAATATTGAAATCACTAGATTTTTCAGAAGAACACATAAAACTTGCTTTATTGGACACCAGCTTAGCTTTAACTATTCTAGGAACATACAAGCAAAGAAGCTTCGCTCCTGAACAGATAATTAATTACTTAAATAATAAATCAACAAAAGCTGAAGAAAGAACAGTAAAAGAAAAAATAAACACCTTCGAATTTAATACACTATTGTCATTAAATCTTCAGAATGCTTTCATTCAAGTTCCTGTATATGCCGGGTTTGAACGTTTTATAACAATGACGACACCTAATATCAGACATTTTAAAGAGCTTTGTTTATCTGCACTAAAACAATCTGATGACTTTGACTCAAATATAGAATATTTATATATTGAAGATATAAAACCAATATCTTTTATTGGTATGCATAAAGGTTCAATCATAAGTAGCACTTCCTTAGTTAAGGAAGTAATAAGTTACCCTCCTCATGGAAATAAGCTTTCACATATGGTTAATAGAATTGGGGAGCTATTTAGAATCTCTCAAAAAGCTAGTTATCAATCTGAACCTGAAAGAAATATATTCACATTTACCTATGATTATTCTGGTGCTGACAAAGAGTTAGAAGAATTTCTAAACTCAGCTCTCAGCTGGAGAGTCCTTGTTGAAGATGAATCTAGAAGAATAAAAGATGATAAACAAATCACTAGTAAAGAATTTCAGTTAAATCCTGTTTACGCTCCAAAGTTCGGAATTTCTTATAGGAAAAAGCGTGGAATAACGCTATCAATTGAGCAATTTAAAACAATAGTATCAGGAAATTCAGAGAGCTTTGATATCATTAGAAAACAATATCAACAAAAATGGAAGTCAGAAGATTCAGAAGGAACTCAAGGTATTTTATTATGATACATGTTCAGTCTTGGAAAACAGAGCTTGCAAATGATGTTAAATTTGATAAAAATTTAAAGCCCTATGACTTTACCTATACAAATATTGATAAGTATGATGACCGTAGTGATTGGACATTCAGTTATTTAAGCGAAGTTTCTAAAGAGATTATCACTGTATCATATAATCCTGAAGCAGTGTCAATAGCAATTAATAATTATGAATACGGAATAAGAAACTTATTAAATTACAACCTACCTAAAGGTAAAATTTTAATTGACGCCACAACCTTATCACTTCCTGAAATACTTCATTTATTTAACTTACTAAATAATAAAAGACGTTCATTTGATGTGATTTATGTACAACCGAATGGTTATACCGAGTTAAAAACAGAAGGTATTGATCAAATAAAATCATTTGATCTGTCTGATGATGGACTTGGAATTCAGCAAGTCCCACCATTTGTAGGTTATAGCGCTAACTCAATGCTGTTTTTCTTTTTGGGTTTTGAAGGACATAGATTTGGTGCAATTATTAACTCTGATGAGTTTGATACGAGAAACATTACATGTCTCCTAGGTACACCACCTTTCAGACTTGGATGGGAGAATAGGACTCTTTCGAGCAACTATAAACAGCTGGCAGAAATAAGCAGCAATTCAAATGCAAGATTTAAATTTGCTGGTGCAAATGATCCAATACAAACTTATGAGGTAATCGATCAAGTTTATCAATCCGCATGTTATGAGAAGCGAAGTTTATGTTTAGCCCCGTTTGGTACTAAACCTGCTGCTATTGCCGCAGCCCAGTTTGCTGTTAATAACATAAATGTTGTCATGTTGTATGACTACGTAAAGAAAAAAAACAAAAGATCTTCCGGTCAGGACTTAATTCATACTTGGAGTTTTCAATATACTGATAGAAATTAAAGTTTAATAAATAGGTACCGAGTAAACATAATACCCACGAACAGAATGTGATAATAAGATCACTTTTTAGTACTTATTTACCGATGAAGTTATCTAACAACCCTATAATTGCGACGCTGGCGAAGCTAATGCAAGGCGGATGGAAAGATTTCTCCTAGCAGCCTAACAACCCAAACACTACACCACTCTCAATGGCTGCACCAAATACAGCATTGTTGCACCAGTGACCTTCTAAAACATGGATGTTTGAGTAGAGCCTACAGGGGCGATTTTATTTAAACATAAGCACGGCGAGTCACTGGTGTAACTAATATAAGAGAATGCGAAAGCCTGCGGCAGGCAACAAAAAAGCGACCTTTCGGTCGCTTTTTGATGCTTCAAATTCACTGAAGCCGAAGAATAATAATGGCGTTACTGCCGACGATAAGGCAAGGAAGCCGATGCTTTTCGCCACGGAGTTGACTGGTGTCAAACTCTCTATTTCAAGCTATGCGAAAGCCTCATTCAACGCCGCAGTAGCTAGCCTAAGCTACTCGTAGTCTGATAATGGTGCACAACTACACATCAAATTCCGATCGCCGTAGACATCATCAATGCGATTCACGGTTGGCCAGAACTTGTTAGTGCGTACTGCTGCACTTGGGAACACGGCCACTTCGCGGCTGTATGGACGCGTATCGAACTCTGGGTCCATGATATCGGCCATAGTGTGCGGTGCGTTGTGCAGCGGGTTGTTGTCCGCTGGCCATTCGCCCGATTCCACTTTGGCAATTTCAGCGCGGATTGACACCATAGCGTCGATGAAACGATCGAGTTCCACCTTAGACTCAGATTCCGTTGGCTCAATCATCAGGGTTCCCGCAACAGGGAAGCTCATGGTTGGCGCATGGAAACCGTAGTCATTCAAACGCTTAGCGATATCCATTTCGGTCACGCCTGAGGCTTCTTTCAGTGGGCGTAGGTCGATAATACATTCATGCGCGACGCGATCGTTACGGCCACGGAACAATACTGGGTAGTGTTCCGACAGCTTCTTCATCACATAATTTGCGTTTAACAGCGCAGTTTGGGTCGACTTTTTCAGGCCTTCAGAGCCTAACAGCTTAATGTACATCCAGCTGATGGGCAGAATGCCAGCACTACCATAAGGTGCAGCCGATACGGCACCGTTGTTATCACTTTCACGGCCGGGTTTAACCACAACGTGACCCGCAACGAATGGGGCTAAGTGTGATTTCACGCCGATTGGGCCCATGCCTGGACCACCGCCGCCGTGTGGAATCGCGAAGGTTTTATGCAGGTTAAGGTGTGATACGTCGGCACCGATAAAGCCAGGAGAGGTTAAGCCGACCTGAGCGTTCATATTGGCGCCGTCTAAGTACACTTGACCGCCGTGCTGATGCACTATGTTGCAGATTTCGCGGATAGATTCTTCATACACACCGTGGGTCGATGGGTAAGTGATCATGATGCAAGACAGGTTTTCAGCCACTTCAGCGGCTTTGGTCTTCAGATCTTCTAAATCGACGTTACCTTGCTTATCACACGCCGTCACCACCACTTGCATACCGGCTAATTGCGCCGATGCAGGGTTAGTACCGTGGGCTGATTGCGGGATCAAACAGATGTTTCTGTGGGCATTGCCGCGTGACTCATGGTATTTCTTGATGGCTAACAGGCCAGCGTATTCACCTTGAGCGCCTGAGTTAGGTTGGATACACACAGCGTCGTAGCCTGTGATGTTCACTAACCAAGTCGACAACTCCTCAATCAACTGGGTGTAACCTTTAGCTTGATCCAGTGGGCTGAATGGGTGCATGTTGGCAAATTCTGGCCAGCTCACAGGGAGCATTTCAACCGCTGCGTTTAACTTCATGGTGCATGAGCCCAGTGAAATCATCGAGTAGTTAAGTGCTAAGTCTTTGCTTTCGAGACGTTTGATATAACGCATCATCTCGGTTTCGCTTTGATAGCGATTGAAGGTTGGGTGGCTTAAAATCGCATCTTGGCGCACGAGTGCCGCCGGAATCGATTGGCTACCTTGGCTGACGATTTGCGCGTCTAACGCGGCAACATCTAAACCATGGCCGGCGCCTAAGATCACATCGAACAGGGCGTCGATATCTGAGCGCAGTGTGGTTTCGTCTAAGCTCACACCCACAGTGCCATCGGCATCGAAACGTAGGTTCATTTCAGCGGCCAGTGCGCGTGCATTGACGGCTGCGACATCTAAGCCTTTGATGCTAACAGTATCAAACCAAGTGCTGTTGACTAAACTTACGCCCTTCGCTTGTAAACCGGCCGCTAAAATATCGGCAAAACGGTGAATGCGTGCAGCTATGGTTTTCAGGCCATCTGGGCCGTGGAATACAGCGTAGAAAGACGCCATATTCGCTAACAGAATTTGTGCAGTACAAATGTTTGAGTTGGCTTTTTCGCGGCGGATATGTTGCTCGCGAGTTTGCATCGCCATACGCAGTGCGCGGTTACCACGGGCGTCTTTTGACACACCTATGATACGACCAGGCATAGAACGTTTGTGCTCGTCACGGGCAACGAAGAAGGCCGCGTGTGGGCCACCAAAGCCCATTGGCACGCCAAAACGCTGGGCACTACCAAATACCACATCGGCGCCCATAGCGCCCGGTGATTTCAGTAATACCAAGGACATAATGTCGGCAGCCACAGTCACAACCACATTCTTCGCACGCAGGGTGGCGAATAATTCACTGAAGTCAGTGATTTGGCCGAAACGGTTAGTGTATTGGAACAAAGCACCAAACAGCTCATGGTTAACGGCCTCAGATGCAGGGCCTACCACCACTTCAAAACCAAAACACTCAGCGCGGGTTTTCACTACGTCTAAGGTTTGCGGGAACACATCGTCGGCAACGAAGAAGATATTGGCTTTTTTCGCTTTAGAAACACGCTTTGCCAACGCCATCGCTTCGGCAGCCGCGGTCGCTTCATCCAGCAGGGAAGCAGAAGCCAAATCTAAACCCGTTAAATCCAT
This sequence comes from Shewanella profunda, assembly GCF_023283765.1. GTDB lineage: Bacteria > Pseudomonadota > Gammaproteobacteria > Enterobacterales > Shewanellaceae > Shewanella > Shewanella profunda. The sequence goes on from NZ_JAKILG010000018.1 coordinate 32,750, forward strand.
CGACACTTGTTGGAAGTTTAGAATGGCTTCTAAACGGCCTTGGGCGATTTCTGGCTGATAGGGCGTGTAAGCCGTGTACCAACCTGGGTTTTCAAATACGTTACGCAGGATCACGTTTGGCACTTGTGTGCCGTAGTAACCCATACCGATATAGCTCTTAAATACTTGGTTTTGTTGCGCTAAACCACGAATATAAGCTAGACCTTCGGCTTCGCCGCAGGAATCACCAATGCTCAACTCTTGGTTTAAACGGATCGACTCAGGCACGATTTGCGCGGTCAGATCATCCAGAGACTCAGCACCAACATAATTCAGCATGGCTTGCTGTTGGCTGCTATCTGGGCCGATATGACGACGTAAAAATAAATCGTGCTGTTCTAACTGAGTGAGGGTTTGCTTGGTCATGTTAAACCTTGTTCCAGATTTGCCGAAACTCAGAACTGTAGGGTACTGATTAACGGGCGATTGTTATGTCAATCTTGTGCTAAAACAAACGAAGCCCCTTAGGGCTTCGTTAGCGTCGACGATTATTCTTCGTCGATGACGGCTTGGTAGCCTTCGGCATCGAGCAGGGCGTCGACTTCTGATTCGTCAGAAGGCATTACGCGGAAGAACCAGCCTTCACCGTAGGCATCGCTGTTTACGAGTTCTGGAGAATCTTCCAGCGCTTCGTTCACGGCAATCACTTCGCCAGAAATAGGGGAATAAATATCAGAAGCCGCTTTTACTGATTCAGCTACGGCACAGTCTTCACCCGCAGTCACAGTGTCGCCAACTTCTGGGAGTTCAACGAAAACCATGTCACCTAACAGCTCTTGGGCGTGCTCAGTGATACCTACTGTGTAGCTACCGTCTTCTTCCTTGCGGATCCATTCGTGTGAAGAGGCGTATTTCAGTTCTGTCGGAATATTGCTCATTGTTCTTGGTCCTTGTTCCGTTTTTTTAAAATGCTTGTTTACCGTTGCGCACAAAGTTTGGCGCCACTACTCTAACAGCCACACGTTTTTTACGCATTTCGACTTCCGCCGTATCCCCAATCTGGTTAGGAACACGCGCCATCGCAATAGAATAGTCCAATGTTGGCGAAAAAGTCCCGCTGGTAATCACACCTCGGTGCTCTGTGCCGGCTGCGTCGGTGAAAAATACTGGCATATCATGGCGTAACACGCCCTTTTCTTCCATCACTAGACCAACAAGTTTGTCGGTTCCGGCATCACGCAGGGCTTCTAGGGCTTTGCGGCCGATAAAGTCACGGTCGCTCGGTTCCCATGCGAGAGTCCAGCCCATATTGGCGGCCAATGGGTTGATGGTTTCGTCCATATCTAAGCCGTAGAGATTCATACCCGCTTCGAGACGTAATGTATCACGGGCACCGAGACCACATGGTTTAACGCCCTGCTCTAACAATGCTTGCCATAGAGCCTGTGCTTCATCTTCTGGGACGATAATTTCATAGCCCGCTTCGCCTGTATAGCCTGTGGTAGCAATAAACAGCGAACCCGCTTGCTTGCCGAAGAATGGCTTCATACCTTCGATGGCGGCGTTTTGCTCGGCGCTGAATACGGCGGCAGCTTTCGCTTTGGCGTTAGGGCCTTGAACGGCGATCATCGCCAGCTCAGGACGCTCGGTCACAGTGACATCAAAATCTTGGGATTGCTTGGCGATCCAAGCGAGATCTTTTTCGCGGGTCGCAGAGTTAACGACTACGCGGTAGTTAGTGTCAGTGAGGTAGTAAGTGATGAGGTCGTCGATAATGCCAGCATTTTCATCTAGCATACCGCTGTATAAGGCTTTACCTGGCACTTTAAGTTTAGCCACATCGTTTGCCAGCAACTTACGCAAAAACGCACAAGCGTCGTTACCTATCACATCAACCACAGTCATGTGGGAAACGTCGAACATACCCGCGTCTTGACGCACAGCGTTGTGTTCTTCGATTTGTGAGCCATAGTTGAGGGGCATATCCCAACCGTGGAAGTCGACCATCTTAGCGTTTGATTCTAAGTGCTTGTTAAACAGAATAGTTTTATTAGCCATTGTTATCCCTTTTGTGCGGCCTTTTTCAGGTCTCTGCCTAGTGTAGGGTAATACTAATCGCCAGATATTTATCGTGATTGGTATAGATACTAGGGTCTAAAATGCGGCGAAATTATACCTTGCGTCACAAATTTGTATACAGGAGATTTTTCTAATCCGAAGCCAATGTCATTAGATTTTCTCATCCCCAACATGTAATTTTTTTACATGCGAAGACCAGAACTGCGCAGCTTGCAGCCAAATTGCTGATATTATCGGCAATTCTGATCACATTAGCGCAACCGAGGCTAACGGCATAACTTAGGCAGCACCGACTTATTGCCCATGGCCTGTTGCATGAACACTGTTTTCAGCCCAGCGACATTATCGACGAGGTTTAATCCCAGATCGCGAATGGCCTTTTTGACTGGGTTTGAACCTTCAAATAGTCGTTTAAAGCCTTCCATCGCTGCGATCATCTCCATCGCATCGGCCTTGCGCCAACGCTCAAGCGCGCGCAGGTGAGCATAATCACCAATATCTTTACCCGCTTGCTGTAACTCGCTAACCACTTCGATAATGCTGGCCGCATCTAAAAAGCCGAGGTTAACCCCTTGTCCCGCCAGCGGGTGGATAGTATGGGCCGCATCCCCTGCTAACACTAGGCGATGGCGGGCGAAATGGCGGGCGTAACGCATCCGTAATGGAAAGGCTTGGCGCTCGCTTTCAAGCTGACAAATCCCCAAGCGACCATCAAAAGCCGCGGTTAGATTGCGCTCAAATTGGACTTTGTCCATTGCCAATAATTCATTGGCACGTTCGGGTGGCACTGACCAGACGATGGAACTGAGGTTTTCTTCATACAGAGGTAAAAATGCCAAGGGGCCATCCTGCAAAAACACTTGGCGAGCGGTGGCAAGATGCGGTAATTCAGTGCGGATAGTCGCAACGATGGCGTGATGGCCGTAATCCCAAAAGGTCAGCGGGATCTTGCATTGCTCGCGCACCCAAGAGTTCGCGCCATCGGCGGCTATCACAAGCGCGGCACTGACACTCTCAATGTTAGCTTGGGCGTCATTGCCGAGTGTCAGCCAAGCTTCGCGTTCACCAAAGGCGATACGTTCTAAGCGGTGGTTTTGGATATGGGTAATATTGTCAAACTCACTGGCGCGTTTGGCGAGGGCAAAACTAATGGCATCATTTTCGATAATCGCACCGAGACTGGGCTCGCTGATACTGCTGGCATCAAAGGCAATTTTGCCGAAGCCGTCTTTATCCCACACCGCCATTTTTTGGTAAGGCGTTGCGCGACTCGTATCTAAATAAGCCCAAGCGCCTAAGTGTTCCAACAAGCGCTGGCTCGCCTTATTGATGGCGCTTACCCGCAAACGCGGTGCGCCGCTAACGGCCTCGGTTTGGCCCGCATCGATAACGACGACATTGAGATTGGCCTGCGCCAATCCAATCGCGGTGGCGAGTCCCACCATGCCGCCACCCACAATGGCAATGTCATAGGCTTGTGAACTTAACATGGCTACATCCTTTTCGCGTTGCGATACCAGTAATGAATAACGTGGTTATTTCCAGCCCATTGCCTTTTGGGCAACGGGAATTTTCAGTGGCGGAAACCAAGACAGGAGTCGTAATCCTAAATTACGACCGAGGGCCAAGGGCCAATATTGGTTTGAAAAGCCACGGACTAAAAATTCGATATTACGGATAGTGCTGTCTCTGTCCTGCTCGCGGGCATGGAGGTACGCATGGGTCACGGCGGTTGAGCCAATATCCTCACCCTGCGCGAGCGCCGTTTTGAGCACATCGAGCAAACTCACCACATCCCTGAGCCCTAAGTTAAAGCCTTGCCCAGCAATAGGATGCAGCGTCTGCGCCGCATTGCCGATAAACACACATCTGTGATGAATTGGCCTTGGCATATAGGACAAATTAAGCGGATAAGCATGGCGCGCGCTAACATCGATAAACTTGCCCGCACGGTAACCAAAGGCCTGTTGCAGCGCCGCTAAAAACTCGGCCTTAGGCGCAGTTTGCATCTGTTTAGCACGTTCGTCATCGAGTGCCCACACGAGGGATAACCGAGGTTGGCCTTGAATATTGCCCATAGGCAAAAGAGCCAACGGGCCAGTTTGAGTAAAACGCTCATAGGCCCAATGTTGGTGTGGCGTGTCGGTTTGAATATTGGCAATAATCGCGGTTTGCTCAAAAGCGACTTGGGTTACGGGTAAATGAAAACTACTGCGCACTTTGGATTGTAAGCCATCGGCCGCAACCACAAGTTTGGCTTGAATGCGCTCGCCCGTATTGAGTACTAAGGTATGCCCATCGATGGCGGGCTCCACTTTGGCAAGTTTAGCGGGGCAATAGAGTTTAACGTCACTATTATTAAGCTCACTAAACAGCACTTGGCCGACACGCTCAAGCTCTACTACTTGGCCTAGGGCATCTAAATAAAATTGCGCGGCGTTTAACTCCGTCATGCCAAAATGGCCGCGATCCGACACATGGATATTCTTAATCGCCGTGCCCAAATGGGAAAGCCTTGACCATAAACCTAAACGGGACAATTCGAAGATAGATCCATGGGCGATGGCAATGGAACGAGCATCAAACCCAGGGTGCGCTTTATCGGGAATATGGGCCTCGATCAAGGCGACAGAAAATGGGGTTGAAGTTTGAGAAAGGCGCGCGAGTGCCAGCGCCAAAGTTGCCCCCGACATGGCACCGCCTACAATAGCGATGTCGACGTTTTGAACTGAAGTATCCATGTGATTCGTTACCGTCATGGGATCTCATTCAAGCTATGGCATGGCTCAAAAATAGTTGAACCATGTACTAAAAGGTTGGAGTAACAAACTTAGGAAAGCTTACCAACCTTTTTACATCAAATTAGTTAACCACTACACAGGCATTAGTGAACGACAGCAGTGTCGTGAATCTCACTGTGTGGGATCTCAGGGCCAAATTCCGAGTAGCACATAATGGCGGCAATACGAACAAACTCCAGCAACTCGATATAGGCAGTTTCAGACTCTTCATCATCAACGACATCAAATTCAACTTGGGCTATTTCGGCTAAATCCTTAATCACTTCACGCACTTCAACTGAGGCTTGATTGAGTTTTGGCTGAATAATAGCAATACCCGTTAAGAAGCTTTGTGCCCAAAGGGATAGCGCCTCAACACGTTTGCTTAGCGGTTCTTCCTCTTCGGGTAGCAAGGGAGTAAAACCAAATTCAAAATCCACTAAACGCGCAACTGAATCTTGGAATAACTCACACACCAGTTGATGTAACTGCGCTGGCAGAGGTTGACCGTCGTTCATCAGGTCGAATAAGGGCTTAATCCACATATCGCCGGTTTGCTCTACGCCACCGCAAATTAAACCAACTAGGGCACCGTGAACTTCCACGGGATGCTGACCAATTTCAGCCGCATCTAAGGCTATTTTTAAGCTCTCGATGCGTAACGAAGGAGGGGTAGCCATATCAGATTCCAATAAGAATTTTCCAGCAGCAATGCTAGCAGAGATAAAGACTTGAACCAATACTGAATCCTGTTTATGCAAAAAATCACTGGTAGATTTTTGGCAACTGCTCACACAAGCAGCAAACAAAACTGTGAATGCACAATCCATTTGCAGCTTACCTTGCACTTTTAAGATCAGCCCTATATAGTCCGCCCTATCGATGCCATTAAAAGGATCATCCGCAACATGAGTAATAGTGCAGTTGAAATCACCCTGCTTGGGCGCACCTACTCTATCGCTTGTCCGAAAGGCCAAGAGGATGCCTTGCGTATAGTGGCAACTGGGGTTGAGCAACAACTTATCTCACTGAAAAATCGCACCAATAGCTTAAGTCGTGAAGAAATTGCCATTATGGCGGCGCTGAATATTGGGCACGAGTTGTACCAAGAAAAGCAAAAAAATAAAGATTATATGAAACAAATGGATGACCGCATCAGCCTGTTGCAGTCAACCCTCGAAAATGCCTTAGTTGAGCGTTCAACTAAATAGATTTAAACTGTGCGACTGGGTTATTTAGCCACTCGATTTCAAACAAGAGTTGCACAGTGAATGGTTAAACTGGCCTATACTCTTAAGGCAATGTTTAGCGATTCAATACCGTTTTTGCTCCCTGGGGTGCAGGCCAACTGGTAATGTCCCTGTGCCGATAATTTTGATCTCAGGGTGAATGTTTTACTGACATTGAGCATGCTCGGCTCGTACCGAGAAGCCTTAGGAAGTAATCATTTACCCGCCTTGAACCTACGGTTCAAGGGCTACACCGGTAGCGGCATTCTGGGGAGCATCTTATTTCTATGTCTATCTATTCCAAGGTTTCAGACCCGACTCTTCCCGCTGAAGGGAAAACGTTGCAGATTGCCTGCAAAGCCAATCGAGATCAATTAAGAAAAACCATCCGCACCGCCCGCAAATCCCTGTCAGCAACTGCGCAAACCCAAGCAAGCCTAGATGCACGCCAATATATGCTCAATGAGCTTAAAGCTAAAAATGCTCAGCATGTTGCACTCTATTTAACCCATGACGGTGAGTTAGCTACAGCACCGCTTATTGATGCGCTTTGGCAGCTCGGTATTCAAACCTATCTTCCGAGGTTGCATCCCTTTAATGCTGGGCAATTAGTGTTTTTGCATTACACAGTGGATACACCCATGCAGGTGAATCAATTTGGGATCTTAGAACCTAAATTAGATGTGCGCGCCATTATGCCCATAGGGCAGCTTGATGTAGTGGTCACGCCGCTGGTCGCCTTTGATCTTGAAGGTAATCGTATGGGGATGGGGGGCGGTTATTACGATAGAACGCTCGCGAATTGGCAGCATCAAGGCAAACCTTTGCCTATGGGTTACGCCCACGACTGTCAGCAAGTCACCAGCTTACCCTGCGAACATTGGGATGTACCTTTACCTATTATCATCACCCCAAGTCGCGTATTGAAATTCTAATAAGAGGATCTAGATTCTAGGTGCTAGATTCTCATTTACTTTAAATGACGACCACCATCAACATTATGGCTGCGGCCAGTGACATAACGGCTATTAAGCAGATACTCCACTAAGTCGATGATTTCGCGATTCCCCGCCTCTTTTGGCAGTAGTGCTTTCGCTAAGGTTTTCTGCTGATACTCAGTATTATCGCCCGCATTAAATAAAATCATCGCAGGCGCAATCGAATTCACTTTCACCTCGGGCGCTAACTTGGCCGCAAAAGACAAAGTCATATTGTGCAGCGCAGCTTTGCTGGCAGCATAGGCGATATGCTTCTGACTGCCCTTCTCCATCACATAGTCAGTAATATGAATCACATCACTCGCCCCTATCTCACCATTAGCACCAGCACGTAGCTGCGCCTCTAAGGCCAAATTCAATTGGTATGGCACACTCACATGCACTTGCATCATACGTTGCAGCACTTCGTTAGGCGCATAAGGGCTGCTATCGGCTAGCCAGTCCGATGCATTGTGAATAATGGCGCGAATTTGCGGTAGTTTAGTTAACTCATCAATTAAGGATTGGACTTGGGCATCATCATAAAAATCACCTTGATACAAAATGGCGCCTAGGGACTTAAGCTCATCAATGCTAGCGTAATGACTGCGATAAGTACCAATCACGCGCTGACCTTGGGCGAGAAAATGTTTGGCTAAGGCGTAGCCGATGCGCTTACCCACGCCTGTGATTATGATGGGAGATGTCATACCTATCCTTCGTTTGCCAGTCTGTTATTTGCTCGGTTTTAAGTCGTTCACTTAAACGTGAGCAATCACATTAAACTGATGAATAACCAATAGCTTACTGTATTCTTTTAAATTTAGCCTAACAAAAAGGCCATTAAGCAAGGCTGTTTCGATCTAAAGAGCTTGATCCTTCGTATACTAAGGGTCAAACATTCAGAGGTGATATCGATGGAACTGCGGATTTTTTACGATGGTAATTGCCCATTATGTAGCGCAGAGATGCGTCAACTAAAGGCGCGCGACCCTCACAATCTGATTGAACTAGCTGATTTAAATGCTGCTGATTTTAGTCAGCATTTCAGTCATATAGATAAAAACTATGCCAATACCATTCTGCATGGAGAAACCGCTACAGGGGAGTTGTTACTCGGGCTCGAGGTCACCTGTAAAGCTTGGGCGCTAACGGGCACACGATCTTGGGTGCAACTTTTACGCCTGCCAATCATAAAACCCGTTGCCGATTGGTGCTATCTCAGATTCGCTAAACACAGATACCGCATCTCCTATTTACTGACCGGCAAAGCGCGCTGCGACGATAATTGCCAACTTCCCAGTAAACGCCGCTAGGCTCAGGAATAGTAAAACGCAGATATAAAAACGGAGCACAATGGCTCCGTTTTTTAACGCTTAATAATCAGACAAGATTATTTAACAAAATCGACGCCTAGTTTGATATCGCCTTTCAGCGTATCTAACATAGAATCACGGGCGTTAGCTTCGAATGCACTCAATTCACCATAAGGCAGTACTTTTTCAATACCGTTTTTGCCTAACAGCACAGGTTGTGCGAAGAATTCTGCGTGCTCGCTACCGCCGTCAACATAAGCGCATTCAACCACGCCTTGTTCACCTTGCAGACCACGAACCAGAGACAGACCAAAACGGCAGGCCGCTTGACCCATAGACAGAGTCGCACTACCGCCACCGGCTTTAGCTTCAACCACTTCTGTACCCGCGTTTTGGATACGAGTCGTCATAGATGCCACTTCTTCGTCGGTGAAAGTCACGCCTTCAACCTGAGACAGCAATGGCAGAATGGTCACGCCGCTATGGCCACCGATCACATTCACTTTAACGTCAGCAACGTTCAGGCCTTTTAGTTCGGCGATGAAGGTTTCTGAGCGAATAACGTCCAGAGTTGTTACACCGAATAAACGGTTTTTATCGTAAACGCCCGCTTTTTTCATCACTTCTGCAGCGATAGCCACTGTGGTATTGACTGGGTTAGTAATGATACCCACAAGCGCTTTAGGGCAAGTCGCTGCCACTTTCTCGATCAGGTTGCGAACAATACCCGCGTTAATATTGAACAGATCAGAACGATCCATACCAGGCTTACGCGCAACACCAGCAGAAATGAGAACAACGTCAGCACCCACTAGGGCAGGCGTTGGATCTTCACCAGCAAAACCTTTGATTTCAACAGCTGTTGGGATGTGGCTCAAGTCAACCGCAACACCCGGGGTCACCGGTGCGATATCATATAGAGACAATTGTGAACCCGCAGGCAGTTGAGTTTTTAACAGTAGGGCAAGAGCCTGGCCGATACCACCAGCAGCACCAAGTACAGCAACTTTCATAGTTATCTCCGTTATTTCTCGGATTATGTGTGACATAGATCTAATTTCCGTTGCCGCCACATTACTGGAATGTCACAACAATTTCAATTATCCCTTAGTCGTGGAGATAAAGATTTATAGTATTCACCTCTGCTAACGCTGAATATTTGCTCTATCTTGTGGACATCATGGCGAAAGCTGGTACTAGCCTCACATTTAAAGTGAATTTTTATTCAATCAATCTGGTTAATTGTTGACAATTTTTCTAGAACTATTCAAAATGAGCCTGTTTTTTTGAATAACGAATAATAACATTATGCAAACGACCAAGAATCAGGATGACCTTGTTAGAATTTTTAAGTCGATTTTGAAAGAAGAGCGCTTTGGCTCTCAAAGTGAAATCGTCGCCGCCTTGCAAGCAGAAGGCTTTGGCAATATCAATCAATCAAAAGTATCGCGGATGCTCAGCAAGTTCGGCGCGGTGCGGACTCGCAACGCTAAGCAAGAAATGGTGTATTGCTTACCCGCCGAGTTAGGTGTACCCACAGCGGGCAGCCCATTAAAGAATTTGGTGCTCGATGTTGACCACAATCAAGCCATGATAGTAGTGCGGACCAGCCCAGGCGCAGCACAATTAATTGCTCGGTTATTGGATTCAATTGGTAAGCCTGAAGGGATTTTGGGGACGATTGCCGGTGATGACACTATCTTTATTTGTCCATCGAGCATCCAAGATATCGCCGATACCTTAGAAACCATCAAATCTTTATTCAATTACGCAGAATAAAAAAACAGGTCAGCACGCTGACCTGTTCTATTTCATCTGTACGCATTTCGGTACAGTTTTTAGGTTAAATTTTTACTCAACGCCATTATTTTACAGGCATTCACTGTCAGCTTAGTAAGCAACACTCATGCGCTGATTTGGATGAGAACTGCTTTCAGCCTCGTCTAACATGGCTTTAGCGTAATCCGTTACAGAGATACGGCTTTGACCATTCGCATCGGTAAAGAAGCTGTCGCCTCCTACACGGTATGGGCCTTCACTCTCTCCGGGATAAATCTCTGCAGCTGGGCTGACAAATGTCCAATTAATCGCTGTTTTAGCTTCTCTAAATACCTTTAATGCTTCAACCGCCGCTAACGCTTCGCTCTTGTAAGCTTCGGGGAAATCTGGGCTAGAAAGCAATATAACACCCGGCGCAATTTCTAAACTCCCTGCACCACCAACCCAGAGTAAGCGCGGCACTTTAGCTTCAGGTAATACAGCTAATAAATTGTTGACCGTTTTAGCCACTATTTCGTGGTTTTGTGCGGCACGGCCACTGATAGCGGCGATCACGACATCCACGTTGGTAAAGCTCTCCACCACTAGTGGCTGATTTAAATCGACAGTGCGCACTACCACATCCGTTGCTGGTAACTTGCTTGGATCACGAACAAACGCTGTGACTTCATGCCCTCGGCTCAGGGCTTCTTTTAAAATTGCACTACCAATCCAGCCCGTTGCACCTAAAACTGCGATTTTCATTTTGTTACCTTATTCAGATGGTTTACATTGAATTCAGTTTACTTGGAATATTTCACGTGATAAATATCGATAAATGAGCAAGATTGTTTCAGATTGGGATACTAATATGGATAAGATTGCCGCAATACGCAGTTTTGTCGAAGTGGCAAACTGCGGCAGCTTTACCAAGGCTGCACAACACCTCGACCTAAGTCGATTACAGGTTTCGCGCCATATTCAGGAAATTGAACTATGGCTCAATTTACGCTTATTGCACCGTACCACCCGTAGTGTGAGCCTAACGCTACAGGGGGAAGAAGCCCTGCAGTATTGCCAACGCGTACTCAGTGAAGTTGCCGCTATGGAGAGCAGAGCACATAGTCATAATACTGAACTCGTCGGTAGTATCAGAATCGCAACACCGATAGGACTGGGTCAGCACAGTCTGTTTGATGTTGTCGATCGATTTATCAAACTACACCCTAAGGTCAATATCCAACTGGCCATGTCGGACAGTTTTGCCCAATTGGTCGATGAGAGGGTTGATGTAGCACTGCGCTACACCGAGCAACCCGATGAGAATTTAATTGCGCGGCGTTTAATGACTATTGATGCGGTAGTCTGCGCCGCACCGACTTATCTTGCTAATTCAAGCTCCCTGAGTGAACCGATTGATTTATTGGCACATAATTGCCTTATCCACACAGCTCAGCAAAGTTGGCATTTTCTAAACAATCAACAGAGTGAAGTGATCAAAGTAACAGGTAACCTCAAAGCCAACGATATGGGAGTATTAGTTAGCGCAGCACTGCGGGGACACGGAATTGTACGTCTACCCTGTGACTTAGCTAATCAGTACCTTGCCAGCGGCCAGCTCCAAGAAGTCTTACCCGACTTTACGACTCCGGGTCAAACCCTGTGGGCCGTATATTTATCCCGAAGTTATCAGCAGATTTTAGTCAGAGCCTTTATCGATTTCACCGCCCAGCAGTGGCAACTCGATATCAAGAAATGGACGCCAGCCCATCTGGTTTAACCATAAAAAACGCACTTAATGCTCAAGCATAAGTGCGTTTGATTGGTGTTTGCTTTAGTCGCTTTAGAGAGCGCTTATTCGTCAAACTGCAACATAAAATCTAAGGCTGGCGCGAAGAAGGATGATCCTGTCATCGCCTTAGTAAAATGCATTAAGTGATCGTGGTTTCCCGCACCATCACCAAACATCATGCTATGCAACATTTGTTCAAAATGCTCCGGTGTACGGCAGTTAGAAATAAACATCAAACCTTGCTGTTTAAGTGAGCCGTAGGGCATACTTTGACGCAAAATTTCAATCGAGTTTCCATCAACATCCTTAAGATTTACGCGCTTGATATGGCTTGTTAACGGCTTATCTTCCGATTCATACTCAATATTATCTTGCTTAGTTCGACCAAAAATATCTTCTTGTTTTTTAAGTGGTAATCTATGCCATTTACTGAGGTTATGGACATATTTTTGCACATGGATATAGCTACCACCTTTAAACTCAGAATCTTCATCCCCCACCAATGCCACTTCCTGACGGTGACGACCTTTGGGGTTTTCAGTACCATCAACAAATCCAGTCAAATCGCGGCTATCCATAAATCTAAAACCGCGTTCTTCTTCGACTAATTCCACTAAATCTTCAAACATTTGGCTTATTTCATTGGCAACCAAATGCAAAATATCGTAACGATCGCAACGAATATGCACGAATAAATCGTATTCGATTGCAGGCGCCTCACGACTACCTACTTGCATTGCGGGGAAAGGTTTGAGCATTTCTGGGCGAGAGTCTGGATATAGGCTATCCCAATAGTTAGCACCAATAGCGACAAAGCCATTGAATGCACTATCGGAATACTGATCTGTCAGCTCATAAATATACTGCGCGACGTTGGCAATACAGGGACGTAATTGAGACTCAACATTATCATTCGCAGTAAACATCAAATAGATACTATGTAAGTTCCCCTCTGCACACACACCCAACTGTTCACGTGGCATATTTTGGATATCCATCTAGTTATTACCCTTTCTATAAATTCATTTTCGGCAATATTATCCGCAACTTTACCTAAAAATGACATTAACTAACGCACAATTTACCCGAATAAATTTACCAATGTTCACCGATCATAACGTAGCGATGACGTTAGATTAATAGCCCGCAGCATGGCCGTCCTTGCGACTCTCCGATGCAGCACGGTATACACCTGTTTCAGCATTAAACCCAATGGCTTGATAACCACCAAAATCGCCAAGGCTATCACGCAACACATGGCCTTTCTTAATAAGCTCGCGGCGGGTTTCTACTGGGAAACCGGATTCCAGGCTAATGTAACCACCATCAGTCATGACTTCGCCCGTAGGCTCGGTTGAACCCGAATGCAAAATTCTGGGAGCATCGCCCGCTTCTTGCAAGTTCATTTTAAAATCAATCAGATTGACTAAAATTTGAGCATGCATTTGTGGCTGGGTTGCCCCGCCCATCACCCCAAAGCTCAGCCAAGGTTTACCCGCTTTGGTCACAAACGCGGGAATAATTGTTTGAAATGGCCTCTTTCCGGGCGCGTATGAGTTAAAACGCCCCTCGGTTAAATCAAACATTTGCCCACGGTCCTGCAGTACAAAGCCAAGATCCGGCGGCGTCATCCCAGAGCCCATACCACGATAATTGCTCTGAATGAGCGACACCATATTGCCGTCTTTATCGGCAGTGGTTAGATACACAGTATCACCGTGTTGTAACGCTGGATTTCCTGCATCGACACTTTTAGCGGCTTTATTGGGATCGATTAACTTAGCGCGATCATAGTTATATTTCTGTGAGATAAGCTCTTTAACTGGCACTTTATTAAAGGCCATATCCGCATAAAACTTCGCCCTGTCGGCAAAAGCGAGTTTTTTAGCTTCGACAAATAAATGCACATATTCAGGACTATTAAAACCCATCGCGGCAACATCAAAGGGTTCCATGGTTTTGAGGATTTGTAGCGCAGCAATACCCTGACCATTGGGCGGCAATTCCCACACATCGTAACCTCGGTAATTAACCGAAACTGGATCAACCCACTCACTCGTATGGCTAGCTAAGTCGTCATAACTTAAATAGCCACCCTGGGATTTCATATAGTTATCTATACTTTTGGCGATATCACCTTTATAAAAAGCATCGCGCCCACCCTTGGCAATTTGCTCATAGGTGTTAGCAAGCGCAGGATTCTTAAAGATTTCCCCTACTGCTGGCATTTTGCCGCTTGGCATATACGTTTCTTTAAAGCCGGGAAATTTTGCTAGCCGTTTAGCACTACCATTGAGGTAATAGGCGATAAGCTCAGACACCGGAAAACCAGTTCGAGCATACTGGATTGCAGGAGCAAGATTATCCGCCATGGGCAATTTACCAAATTTATTGTGCAGCTCATACCAGCCATCTACAGCACCTGGCACAGACACAGGTAAGGGACCATATGGCGGTAAATAGTCTAAACCGAGGGATTTAAGCTTTTCTAAGCTTAAGGATTTTGGACTTCGGCCCGAAGCATTAAGACCATAGAGACGTTTATCTTTCGCACTCCAAACAATTGCAAATAAATCACCACCTACACCGGAACCTGTCGGTTCAACTAACCCTAACATGGCATTCGCGGCAATGGCCGCATCGACTGCGCTGCCACCTTGTTTGAGGATATCGATCGCGACCTGTGTCGCTAAGGGTTGGCTTGTGGCTGCCATTCCTTGGGTAGCATACACTTCCGAACGGGTTGCAAAGGCTTTACCTGTGATCCTGTCCATAGCCATCACTCCTGATGAAGATACCGCAGTTGCAACTATGATGAGGGTACAAATTGAATTTATTATTTTTAGCATAAGTCCTCCAAAACTGAAGGATTAAGGTAACAAGGATGCTTGAAAATATCACCAACCAAAACGGTATGGACTTAAGTTAAACGTAAGCAAAAATGTCATACTTTTGTTGGAGATAACTTAGATCTAATCTACGACTCAAACAGCACTAGCGAATGTGGTTCAGTCGTTAATCCTACTTTTTGGCCGATAGTTAACTGCATCATCTGGCTGCGAACTTCCACATAATAGGCGTGGGACGCTTCTTCAACCTTCACCCAATAATGGCAAAATGCGCCTAAAAACCGCCGCTCTGTGATAGTTCCAACACCCTGCTCATCTGCCGATAATGTCAGTTGCTGTGGTCGCAAAAAAACCTGTCCACGGTACTCACTCGGAAATGCTAAAGGTGTAAGGCTGGTTAAATGCCCTATGGGTGTTGTGACACTGTGCCCATCGACTACCGCTGCGGGTAAATAATTACCACTGCCTAAAAAGTCAGCCACATAACGACTATTTGGCGTGGCATACACTGCCTCAGCACAGCCATATTGCACTATAACGCCTTGATTAAAGATGGCTAAAGTGTCGGCAAACACAAAAGCCTCATCCTTACTGTGAGTGACAAATACCGCACTCACATTACGCTGTTTTAAGATGCTGCGAATTTCAGCCATCATCTCGTAGCGCACTTGAGCGTCGATATTGGAAAATGGTTCATCGAGTAAAAGCAACTGCGGTTCATAGGCCAGTGCCCGAGCAATAGAAACTCGCTGCTGCTGACCACCCGATAATTCGTGTGGGTAGCGTTTTGCTAAACCATCAAGTTTGACCAGACTTAACATGTCATCTAAACGTGACTGACGCTGAGCCCCTGATAACTTAGGCACACCGAATAAGATATTTTCCGCTACGGTCAAATGGGGGAAAAGTGCATAGTCTTGGAAAATCATACCAATGCCACGTTGCTCACTGGGCACAAATGTCTTTTCACCGCTAACTAGCTTGCCGTTGATCAAAATCTCGCCTTGGCTGATAGCCTGTAATCCTGCAACGGCCCGTAGTAAAGTCGTTTTCCCACAGCCACTGGGCCCCAACAGTGCAAGGATCTCACCTTGAGCGAGATCTAAGCTCAAGCCTTTGAGTACTTGCTGGCCCTGATAATCGCTATGAACTTGGTGAAGGGTGAGCGTGCTGATCATCCGCTGTGTTGCTCCAAAGAACGGTTTAAATAAATGAGAGGCACTAAGCCCACGACGACAATCACAATAGCAGCTAGAGCGCCATGTTCTAGTTTTTCATCGGATACAAACTGGAATACATGAGTCGCAAGATTTTCAAATCCAATAGGTCTTAGCAGCAAGGCTGCGGGTAACTCTTTCATGCTTTCGATAAAAACCAACAAAGCCGCCGCAAAAATCCCCTTTGCGAGCAAGGGTAAATGCACTCGACTTAGTAACCGCATTGGGCTCTGTCCCATCGTTAAACTCACCATATCCAATGATGGAGATATGCGTTTATAACTGCTTTCAATACTCCCTATTGCGATAGCAATAAAGCGCACGCAAAAGGCAAAAACCAAGGCCACAACACTGCCCGTGAGCAGGAGTCCGGGACCTTTGACACCGATATACTCCGCCAGATCGTTAATTCCAAAATCGAGTAAGGTTAAAGGCACTAAAACACCGATAGCTAACACAGTACCAGGCAATGCATAGCCTGTTGATGCTAAACGTGAAGGCAAAGTATCACTGCGCCTTGGGCTGATACGACGCACAAACATCAAGAATAAGGCCATCAGACAACAGAGTAAGCTGGTGAGTAACGCAAGACTAAGGCTATTAAGGCTCAATTGCCAAAAACTTGAATCCCAGCTTTTTTCAAAATAACCAATAGCATAGGATAATAAAATTCCAAATGGCAATAAAAACGATAACAACAACACTGTGCCACAAAAAAGGAGTGCATAGGCTGTTTGTTTAGTTGTAAGTCGATACAAATCAGTTGCCTGAATGCGTGACTGCTTTTGAAATAGCTGTTGTTTACGGCGCGCAAATCGCTCAAATCCAATGAGCATAAAGACCACCAGCAAAATAATCGCAGACAACTTAGCCGCAGCGGTCAGATTACCGTAGCCGAGCCATGTATCGTATACCGCCGTGGTTAAAGTTGGCACCGCAAAATAGTTTACAGTAGCAAAATCTGCCGCAGTTTCCATGGCGACCAAAGCAACACCAACGGCGATTGCGGGTCTCGCCATAGGCAAAGAGAGGCGCCAAAAGCTCTGCCATGAAGAACACCCCATAATACGAGAGGCATGGGCCAAGCTTAGGGATTGCTCCATAAAAGCGGTGCGCGCTAAAAGATAAATATAAGGAAAAAGCACCAGTGACAGCATACAAGCTGCACCGCCTAAGGAGCGAATATCGGGGAAAAAGTAATCTTGAGGTGAGCGCCAATCAAATAGTAAGCGCAGCCCTCGCTGAAGAGGCCCTGCATAATCGAGTAAATCGGTATACACATAGGCAACAATATAGGCAGGCATGGCAAGGGGCAATAATAACGCCCACTGCAAATAACGCCTTCCAATAAATTCGCAGCGAGCCACCAACCAAGCGCAGGGTAAAGCGAGTAAAAGCGCACCCACACTCACCCAAAAAATCAGTAATAAACTGTTGATGATATAGGTGGGTAACACAGTTGCCATTAAGTGTCCAAACACCGCCTCATCGGGCTGTAACGCTTGAAATATTAAGGCAAAAAGAGGCAATACAAGTAATGCTGCCATGGCATAACCAGCAAGCGACCAGCTTCTGGCTAATCCTAATATCATGTAAATCCTTAAAAAGTCACAGCGCCAATAAATGGCGCTGGCTTTAATATTAACGCAATGCTTTTAATAATAAGCAACTATAAATCAAACTGTACTTCATCTAACAACTTCACCGCGGCTTGGTGATATTCAGCAAGTTTGAAAATAGGCAGTTGATCAACCTTAAACTCTCCCCACGAAGCCACAAGCGGCGATGGTGCTACATTGGCTTTTACTGGATATTCCATGTTCACATCAGCATAGGCTTTTTGCGCTATATCGGCCGATAAAAACTCCATCAATTTAATCGCATTTTCTTTATTAGGTGCATGGCGTGTTAATACCATACCTGACACATTCACATGGGCACCGCGATTGGCTTGATTTGGAAAATTAATCACGACTGCTTCTGCGACACTTTTTTGCTCAGGATCCTGCAACATATTACCGTAGTAATAGCTATTACCTATCGCAATATCACACAATCCTTCTTTAACTGCGGCAATTTGGCCTCTATCGTTACCCTGTGGCTTACGCGCTAAATTAGCTTTCACACCTTGTAGCCAAGTTTTCGCTTCGGCCTCACCATGATGCGCGATCATCGATGCCACTAACGCAACGTTATAAGGATGTTTGCCGCTACGAGTACAAATCTTACCTTTATATTTAGGATCGGCTAGTTCTTCATAGGTTAATTGCTGTGGGCCAGAACGATCTTTTGCCGTGTATAGGTTTCTTACTCGCATCGTCAATGCATACCATTGACCATCGGGATCACGGTATTGTGCGGGAATATTGCTTTCTAAGGTGGTTGTTTTAACGGGAGAGGTTAGATCTTTTTCGACTAATTCAACGAGGCGAGAAAAATCAGAGGTCAGCACTAAATCTGCTGGAGATAACCGACCTTCACGGGTAATCCGCTCAGCGATACCATCTTTAGCAAATACGACATTCACGCCAATGCCAGTTTCCTCAGTAAAACGTGCGAGGATTGGCTCCACTAAAAATGCTTGGCGGTAGGAATAAACCGTTAATTTGTCATCCGCATACGCCGATTGCCCGACTAAGATTAACCCAACTAACGCTGCATAAGTTACCAATTTCATTACCCATTTCTCCCCAATATTGTGATACCACTCGCCAGCATTTTATACATTTTAATGATAATAGTTATCACTTGACTTAGAGTAATTGATCGGCAACCACAGAGCAATAGTTAGTTTAACTTTTTGTTTTTTATCGGTTTAAGCCTAAAACTGGCGATTATCTCAAATCAAACTAAACTGAACCTTAATTTGTCAAAATCCATGTGGGAGCAAATATGTTGACCATACTACTGTTAATCGTAGCAACACTTGTACTATTTGGATTAAGCACACTCAAGAACAGTAAAAAGCAGCGTAAATATCGCAGTAAAGCATTGACTAATAGGGGAGAAAAAGAACCTCCGGTTCAAGAACACCGTTTTCATAGTGTTAGCGTAGTGAATAATGGCCATGGCTGTGAAAAAGCTAATGCGCTATCAGGAAAACGTTTTTTATCCAAAGAAGCACCGGAACTGCCGATGGAAGAATGTACCCAAGCAAATTGCCTGTGCCGCTATCAACATCATCAAGATAGGCGTCAATTTGGTCATGATCGTAGAATTGATTACGGTGTCACTCGGGATCTCTACGGCGCTTTTGGTGAACAAAATCGCCGTGATAACCCTAGGGGAAGACGTGCAACTGACTTTATGGCCCAATAGACTCCTTTTGGCGACATTCTATTGGCCTGACTTGAGTCCAAGAAGGAAAAGCTTTGTGGGCTACTTTAGTGATGGTTTTCTCTCCTTATTTTATATTCAGTTCTTTATTTGCATTAGGTGCATCTAATTTATGGTGTTCTTTTAGTCTAAATGGCTAGCGTAGTTGCCTAGAAATACATGAGTACACTTGGTCCTGATAAAATCGGGACCAAGTGTTTGTTGACACCTAATGCTCATTTTAATGTATTGAACAGCGAGAGCTATCAGGCACCGGACCAATTGCCATGTAGTGACATTCTTAGCCTGAAAGGGACTTTTACTCTGGCGATTGGTCCATCACTCCAGCAGGCAGTATCTAAAACGACCAGCTCTGAACTTTCTTGTCGTAGATCATTCATAACGCTGACGACCCAACCATCGCCCTCGGCAGAAGTAGCGGATCGAGGAATGAAAATGGGCTCCTGAAAGCAGTGTGCATCGCCAGGGTACCAAGTTTCACTTTTCCCTGTGGTTACGTTGATACGTGCTAATTGATTGAAGAACTGGAATGGCGGTTCTCCTAGTGATGCAAAGTCAAATGGTAGACTTGGATCTAAGGCGAGCATAAACCCCCACGAATATTTTTTGCCACTATAGCGAGCATCACAGCGAGGGAACTCACAGGGGAATGGGGTCTCTGTTAGCACCACAGGTTCCACATGAGACTCTTTTGTATTCAAGTCAAATTCCCAACGCATTAGGGCTGAATTTAACGATTTTGCGGGAGGAATATAACCATCTGCTTGAGGGAAAAAGTAGAAGACATTACCAGAGGTTACTGGCATATCAACAATTAGCTTGTCGCCTTCTTCATAGGAATTTAGCGTATGGCCTTGAAAGCCATTGCTAGGGCCATAAAACCAACGCACATCATCCGCTGAACCATTGCGTGGTAAAATGCCAAACAGCTGTGGAAGTTCTGGCTGCCATTGAAAGTGTTTCCCTCCAGCCTTCATACGCTCCACATCACTGGTGAGTGGTATAATCGGGAAAATGACATAGTTATCCGTGACGGCAAAGTCGTGGATCATTGCGGCATAAGGCGCTTGAAACCAAACCTCTTTGGTCAACTTTCCATCTTTCGAAATCTCGAAGTAGGCAATATCAGGCGTGCCATCTCCTTTGGCCTCGTAAGCAAAACAAAGCAGACTACCATTATCGGCATCAATCTTAGGGTGCGCGGTGAAGGTCGCGGAGTTGATTTGCTTATCAAAATCCCATTCGCCAAGCGTTTCCAGCGTCTTTAAGTCCATTGCCCAAGGTAGTGCATCTTCTTTAAGTGCCAGAAGTACACCATTGTGCTCAATGACCGTTGTGTTTGCTGTGGTGTTATTATCTGCAGCAAGAGGATCGTTTGTGTATTGATTACGATAAATACCGTTTAGGGAGCGTTGTTCACGGCGCTGTGCCAGTAAGCGATCTGTTTTCACGTAGCGACGAGTAAGGCTCACCGTTCCGGCATCAAATCGAAAAGCACTCACCATACCATCGCCATTGAAAAACATGTCACTGCCTAGCATGGGGGGATATTGTGGATCAGGAGCGACCTGATAAAAGGTCCCATTAATTTCTTTTGGTAACTCGCCTTCAATTTCGAGGTCTTTCACCTCTGCTTCTACTCGGCTGGGTTTATATAGACCAGTAAATTCTGGTGTATTCGGAAATGTAAAGCTCATATAGCCTCCTTAATGAGATGGCATAGCACAAAATTTACGTGATGGTTTAAGCAATACGCCAGTAATAGGAAATTTGAAAAGGATTCATATCCTATAGAAGCGACTGAGGCCGTCGTTTTGTCACCCTCATAGAGGATGAGCCTAGGTAAGTAGTGTTTGGTAACTTCCTATTAAAGCGTCACGTACAAATCAATAAATGAACGACCTGGTACAGTTTAAAATTGATCTAGATCAAAGGTCAACTTTTTTGTACTATATCGTACAGTTATAGATGAGGTTGTCATGAGACGAAAAACTGAAGCAAAACGATTGGTGTTTATAGAGGCAGCAGGTAGCTTGTTTCTTAATCATGGATTTTCAGCAGTGACGATGGAATCCATTGCCGCCGCAGCAAAAAGCTCTAAAGTTACACTTTATAATTACTTTTCTTCGAAAGAAGAGCTATTTGAGGCTTGGGCTTTTGAAGCCGGAAAGGGGGCATTCGAACAGCTTGTTGCTGCTATTGACGATAATATGAAACCTTATGATGTCTTGTTAAAAGTGGGAACTGCTTATCTAAAATTGATTACAAAACCAGAGGTTATCTCGATAAATCGACTCATTATTGGTGAGGTGGAAAGATTCCCACAGCTTGCTCAGCGTTTTTATTCTGTTGGTCCTAAACGCACACTTGCTAACCTTATTGTGGCCATTGATTCTCTTGTGGCGAGAGGGGCTCTCGTCGATCAAGATGCCAATAAAATGGCCGTACATTTTAAAGCCCTATGTGAAGGGACAATGTTTGAAAGACTGATCTGGGGCATCGATTCTTTGCCCAGTGAGGCAAACATTAAAGTGCTAGTGGCTGAGGCCGTAGATAGGTTTATTCTTTTTTATGGTCAGACACCTAATGCCAAGAGCTAAGAGGTCCAATTCGTTCTTAAGCCATATTACTCTTATCATCAGCCGTTCAAAAAGGGGTCTTAGCATTTGAAGCAGAACCTGTCGCCCACGTTAATCAACAGGTTGAGTTTGCTCGCAGGATGGGCAAGGTTTTTCATTGTATGCCTTATCCATTGGTGAAATTGCGTGATCTTGTGTTCGATAAATATTTTACAAAACTCGATCAAAAAGGGTTATTAGGCAGATCCGGAAAAGATCAGTTTATCCATGCAAGAGCTGCATATAAGTATCTTCAAATGAGTTAGTGAGGACGAGTTTCAACAAATGCAGGTAAATCTCGCATTTCACTAAACCAAAGTGCCGTTGCAGGCGCAACTTTTCGCCAATCGAGTCCCGGATGTCTAAAGTCCATATAATCAAGTAGGCAAATTAAGGCTAACTGTGGAGCTTGAACTGTGGCCTGGGTGATTACAGTTTGATGCTCCATCTGCATTAAACCGCGTAGCAATGCCTGTTCAAATCGCGAGGTCCAAAATACCGATCTCAAGCCTTCATCTTCACGCATTTGCTCTTGGCGTAATTTCACCGCGCTATCAATTAATCCTTTTATCATGGAAAACTGACGCTGCAACACCCAATTGCTATTCGCCATACCGAACATCTGTTCTTCGCCCAGCTCTGCATCTAAGTAACGCATAATAACTTCGCTATCATAAAGAGCTATACCATCATTCGTGATAAGGCATGGGATCTGGCCTAGCGGATTTGCGTCAAGCAGCTCTGCGGTGTTTTCAAAGGGATTGACCGTAACCTCTTCAATATCCTTAATACTCAAGTAACGGATTAACGTTCTAACGCAGCGGGCATAGGGCGACGCCTGAGAGCACAGCAACTTCATCAAAATATCCTTCTATTTGTTTAAGTTATCAATTTTTAAGCTATTACCATCCTAAATGAGAGTTCCTAATTATGCTACTACTTGCCACAGCAACAGGATCTCAATAAGCAGACTCTTCACTCCATGGATTTTTACCTGTCATGGCTTAAGCAACTGTCATCAATTATCTTGCCTAAAATGCTTTAAATACCGACCGAAGCTGTATTTTGACGTCACTTGGGAATAGAGACATCACCAGTATTTTTCGACGGTAATTTGCCCGGGTGCACGGCGTAAATTCTTAGTGAGACCTTTATCGAGTAAGACTGACTGAGCGCCGCTAATCATGCCGGGATTGCCACAGACCATTACTTGGGAATCGGTCATACTCAGTGTTAATCCTACCTTATGCTCTATTTCTCCTGAGGCTAAACCTTCGGGAATACGACATTGCAAGGCGCCCACCACCACTTCACGAGTCACGCATAAACAGAGAATAAATTGCTTTGGATACTGTTGCTCGTAGCCGCGGAGTTTTTCGAGATATGCTAAATCCTTTGCTTCTCTAACTCCGTACACAAGCACAATTTTTTCAAAACGTTGCCAAGGTTCAGCAGTATCGAGCATAGAAAGAAAGGGCCCGACCGCCGTCCCTGTAGCTAAAAACCATAAGTGCTTACCTTGGAGCTCCCCCTTAGGGATTTCATTTAAGGTCATAAAACCCGTTGCAGTTGTGCTAATTTCAATCTCATCGCCTATGGTTAAGTGTTGTAATTGAGGGGACAATTGCCCTTCTTCTACCGCGACCGCAAGTACTTCTGCATAGGGTTTATCGGGCGAGTTTACGAGCGAGTATGCTCTAGCGACACGTTTTTCGTCTTGAACTTGGCTTAGCTTAATAAATTGACCGGGAATAAATGGCGCCAGTTCTGCGGCAATTCGCAGTGAAAATAATTTATCATTCCAATCAATACGTTCAATAACTCTTCCCCTAGTCCACATAACTTGCCCTCAAGCAAAACCTTGAATAGAGCCCTAGCATATACCCAAGCTACCTCAAGATGCGAGTTTCTGAGTGCTTAAGGTGCTGAACAAACTCTAATATTAATGGTTAATCACCCAATAAAAACCCCTTTTAATAAAGGGGTTTAGGTGAAATGAACTGGAAAAGCTATTGGATTATGTAGCAGCCGTCTGGCTCTCATCATTTTTCTTATTGAAACTGTCTCTAAAGGTTTGTAAACCCTCTTGTACTAGAGAATAAGTTTTATCAACGCCGTCAGCAATATCGCCCTCTAATACTTTAAGACCAGATAAAATATCCCTTGCATCCTTAAAACCGCTATCTATAGCTCCACCAATAATGGCCATAAAACTATCGAGCTGCTCATCAAAACCCATTCCTGAGTTCTGCTGCTGATGGATACTAAAAAACTGAGTTGCAAAGCTAACAATACGATCGGCCGTTGCTTCTGGCGAAGTATCAACACCATTGTCATAGGCTGTTTGAATCGCATTTTCACCCATACTCGGGGCTAACTCTTTGTTTATCGCCTCGATTGCCGCGCGATAGAGCAAAACCATAGACTTATCGCCTGCCTTGATATTAACATCCTGCTGAGCTGATAAAATGGCTTGATTCATCAGCTGTTTACTTGTCTGTTGTACCGTTAACTTAGAGGAGACGTCAGGGGCTTTAGATTCACTCGCATCGGCGCCTTTAGGGGCATTTTTATGGGGCAAAGATGTGCTCTGCTGAGTCTGAGCGGATTTATTGATTTCCATGGTGGCTATCCATTCAATTCGGGTCGACCTAATTATCGACCAAAATTTGAACAACTTTAGTAATTTTTAAATTTACAGTACTATCAAACCGTAACGCTATGATAAAACCTGCATAAATTGGCGGTTATTTTAAAAGTGTTAATCCAGCCGCAACCACTAAGATGCTTATCTAAGTCTATAAAAAGGATGTAACACATGGCTGCATGTCACAATATTAATCAGTTAAGCTTTCAAGTATTTGTGAGTTTGCCAAGATGCAGTTTCATTACCCACCTGTCACTCCTTAAGCTGTTAACTGGATTTTTGTTATTGATCTGTCTTGGTTTATCCTCAATAAATCAAGCCGTCGCAGATACTAGATTGATCGTTCTCGTCAGGCATGCTGAAAAAACTAACCTGCAGATTGATGATCCCCAATTATCTCCCCAAGGAGAAATGCGAGCCGTAGCACTTATCACAGCCTTAAATCGCACACCGCTATCGCAACTTATCGCAACACAGTATCAACGCACTCAACAAACGCTGGCTCCCATGAGTAAAATACGTCATTTACCCGTAACTATAGTGCCTGCTCAAAAACCTATCGAAGTGCATATCCAACAAATCGTTGAACAAGTCTATGCGGTAAAAGGTAATTCATTAATCGTAGGGCATTCCAATACTATCCCGCTTATTATCAAAGCACTTGGTGGCCCCGAGATCAGCGCCATCAATGAAAATGATTACAGCCAACTTTTTTTACTCTCCATAGGTGATGGTCAGAGCGCGAGTCTAATTGCGACACGTTATGGGCAAGAATAAAGGATAAAAAATATGAGTGAACAACATTGGTTTATGTGGGGGCTAGATCTGTTTTCAGGGTTATTTTTAATCCTAATAGGACTCGGAGTACTTGCCCTCTTCTACATGTATATCGCCGACAAAATGCAGACTAAACAAGCAATCAGACACAACTATCCCGTTATTGGCCGTTTTAGATACTTATTTGAGAAGCAAGGAGAATTCTTTAGACAGTACTTTTTCACCCAAGATAGGGAAGAACTGCCTTTTAACCGCGCTGAACGAAGCTGGGTATACCGCGCCGCTAAGAATGTTGATAGAACGATTGCCTTTGGTTCGACTCGTCCCTTGGATAACGCTGGCACTATTATGTTTATGAACACGGCCTTCCCTACCCAAGATGAAGATATCACTCCAATCTACCCTGTCACTATTGGCCCACACTGCAAAGAACCTTATACCACTCAAGCCATTTGCCATATTTCTGCCATGAGTTATGGCGCCCTCTCACGGCCTGCAATTACCGCACTATCCCACGGTGCGGCACTAGCGGGTTGTTGGTTGAATACGGGAGAAGGTGGTCTGAGTTCCTACCACCTAAAGGGAGGTTGTGATCTCGTCTTTCAAATCGGTACGGCAAAATATGGTGTACGTAATGAACAGGGTCACTTAGACGATGCAAAACTCAAATCCATTGCCGCCCATCCAGAAGTTAAAATGTTTGAAATTAAAATGAGTCAAGGGGCAAAACCAGGCAAAGGCGGTATACTGCCCGGCATAAAAGTCACCGAGGAAATTGCCCATATTCGTGGCATTCCCCAAGGGCTGGACTCCATTAGTCCCAATGGCCATATCGAATTTAAATCCGTTGGCGATATTCTGGACATGATAGCCAGGGTTCGTGAAGTAACAGGTAAACCAACAGGGATTAAAGCCGTACTCGGTGATGTGCTATGGCTAGAAGATTTTTGTGATGAAATAGAACGCCGAGGTGAAGACTCTGCACCCGACTTTTTTACCTTAGACAGCGCAGACGGCGGTACAGGTGCAGCACCTCAGTCTTTGATGGACTATGTGGGTTTACCGCTTAAGGAAAGTTTGCCCATTTTAGTTAATATTTTGATCCAACGGGGTTTGCGTAAGCGAATTAAAGTCATCGCGTCTGGCAAGCTGATAGTGCCATCGAGAGTCGCTTGGGCATTAGCATTAGGTGCCGATTTTATTACCTCTGCCCGCGGTAATATGTTCGCCCTTGGATGCATTCAAGCTTTGCAGTGCAACAAAGATACCTGCCCAACGGGGATAACGACCCACAATAAAAAGCTACAACAAGGTCTAAATCCAAGGGATAAGTCGATGCGGGTCGCCAACTATAATCATAACCTACACCACGACTTAGCTTTGATTGCCCATTCCTGTGGTGTGACAGAGCCAAGGCAACTTAAACTCTCCCACGTTCGGATTGTGCTCGATAGTGGTCTGTCTATTTCCCTCGATAAATACTATTCGCATATAAATCAGTAGCTGAAAATGCATCTAATTACGTGCTTGTGCAACTTTCGTCTACACTGGGTAAGTAGAGGTATATTTGAATGCGCATCACAAAAGAGGTAAGATCCGTGAAGCATCGCATAATTGAAATACCTAATCTGCGTCACACAATTGAGGAAACACTTTGAAATCAAGCTTTGGAAGCCAACTGCCCGCCAGTAAAACTGTAAGCACGAGCTGTAAGAGCTGTAACCGCTTGACCGAAATCGAAGGCGAGCTTGTGTGTTTTCGTGAAGGGCAGATTATCCGGCTTACTCTCATCGATGAATCGACAACCAAATTAAATCTTTTATGCGAAGGCTGGAAAGGGGGAAAGCTTAGGGGGATGTTGTAAATCGTTTCCCTATTCCCCCTACAGTTGTATCAACAACGATAGCTAATGCATCCCCATTGATTCTCTATGAGAGATGTTCATATCTCGGATCACACCGACGAGAGGTATTTCTTCGTTCATTTTTGCCAATGTCAAACGACGTGTCGTGACCTTCAACCCTGCATTTAGCTCAGCATGAATACGTTGTAGTGAATCATAATCCACGCCACGCTTTTTTAAGGTCGCCATAATTGCAAACCAATCAGTGGCGACTTTTTCTTCTTTGCCTTCAATGTTGACTCTAAGTGAAATATTCTCCATGTCACACCTCTTTCGATTGATTGATGGCATTTGAGTATAGAGAACCGAAGCTGAATAAAGACTGAACTGTATTGTGCAATTAAACACCCATGGGCAGTTGTGATTGCTCATTTTGTATTCGCCACAGTTTAGCGTATAGCCCTCCCATTGCCAGTAAGGAAGCGTGATTACCTTGCTCAACTATCTCGCCTTGGCTCAATACAACAATTTGATCAGCATCGACTATCGTCGAAAGCCTGTGGGCAACCACAAGGCTAGTATGTCCCTTAGCGACTTCACGTAGCGCTGATAAAATGGCCTGCTCAGAGCGGCTATCGAGTGATGAGGTCGCCTCATCAAATACCAGCACAGGCGACCCCTTAAGAATGGCCCTCGCTATAGCAACTCGCTGTTTTTCTCCACCCGATAACTTTAAGCCGCGCTCACCTACTTTAGTATCCCAACCTTGGGAGAGTGAAGCGATAAACTGTTCTAAGTGCGCGAGTTTAATCGCATTACGCACTTCGTCATCGCTCGCGTCAGGGCGACCATAACGAATGTTTTCCACTAAGGAATCGTTAAAAAGCACAGTATCCTGCGGCACGATCGCAATCGCACGTCGTAGCGCATCTTGGGTAAGATGGCGAATATCTTGACCATCGATCTTGATCGCGCCTTGGTCTACATCGTAGAAACGAAACAGTAATTTAATGAGTGTCGATTTACCCGCACCACTATCACCGACAACCGCGACTTTTTTACCCGCGGCCACCTTAAAGCTCACATCCCGCAAAATCTGCCGGTCATCATAACTAAAGTTAACATTCTCAAAAGAAAGCTCTCCCTTTGATGGCTGAAAGTCGAGGGCATCGGGTGAATCGACGATCCTAGGATATTTATCGAGCAGGCTAAACATACGTTCGATATTGGCTAAGGCACCACGGATTTCGCGATAAACAAAACCGAGAAAGTTTAATGGCATAAAGAGTTGCATCATAAACGCGTTGATCAATACAAAATCACCCAATGTCATTTCGCCATAGGTTACACGGTATGCCGCTAGCGCCATCATGGCCGTCATGGCTAATGCAATAATGATGGCTTGCCCACCATTGAGGGCAAAGAGCGATAAACGGTTTTTACGCTTCGCGACTTCCCATTGATCTAAAGCTTGATCGTATCTATCAGACTCATATTTCTCATTATTGAAGTACTTTACGGTTTCATAGTTCAGCAAACTATCTATGGCTCTGGTGTTGGATAGCGAATCCGCCTTAGCCGCATCACGCACATATTCAGTGCGCCACTCAGTCGCAATAACGGAAAAAAGGATATAAGCCAGTACAGAGAAAAAGGTAATTGACGCAAATGCAATACCGTAATTAAAGAAGAAAATGCCAATGACCATGGCAATTTCGAGTAAGGTTGGCACTATATTGAACACCATAAAACGCATTAAAAAGCTCACACCACTCGTGCCGCGCTCAATATCCCGCGATAAACCACCTGTTCTGCGTTCTAGGTGAAAATCCAAATCTAACCGATGCAAATGATCAAATACTGCTAAACCCAAACGACGGATAGCTCGTTCTGTGACTCGACCAAATAGCGTATCGCGTATTTCCCCCGTAATCACAGTCAATAAACGCACCGCGCCGTAGGCAAGCACTAAGCCAACAGGAACGCTTAATGCCTGTATCGTTTTATCGGCATCTAAAGTATCGACTAAGTGTTTAAGGATAAATGGCAGTGCGACACTCGCGAGTTTTGCCACCACAAGACAAGACATAGCTAAGGTAATACGACCTTTATATTCAAGCAAATAGGGCCAAAGCAACTTCATAACATGCCAGTTGAGTTTATCTATTGGACCTTCAAAATATAATGTTGGGCGCATATGACTTAACCTTAAATGAGTTAGGTCAATTGTAACAGCAGATACCGACGTTAGGTGGAATCAAACCGACAAAGCTTGAATAAAATCAATCAGATTTACCTAACAGACAAGCAAGATTTAGACAGATAAACGCCATAATCGCCATGTCATTCCTACGACAATGAGGGATATGCAATGTAGGCCTATCAACGGCAACCGCAACTCATAGACAAAGGCTGCCTTATCGGTATGCCAGCCGCTAAAATAAGCCGTAATAGTGAGATTTATAGTGTTGATTATTTTTCCAGATTTACCCAAAATGCCACTGGGATTGGTTATGTAAAGCAGCAGAATTTGCTAATCTCAAGACGCTAGATAGGGTGGTGTAAGCGCAACGCACTTATATCTGGCAGTGACATTTAGATTACTCAATTAAATCAAGATCAAAGGAAGCTTTATGTTGGATTCCGCTAAAGTTCAATACCCGCCATTACCACTGATCCAAACTTGGGTGTGGATGATGATAGAATCAGGCAATCCAGAAATTCAGGACAAAGGTCGAAACAACCTTATTGCCGCCTTTGGTAGCTTAGCCAAAGCGAACGAATATTTAGCCGAAATGAGCAATAAATAATAAAGATAAAGGCGCCGGTAAGCGCCTTTGTTTTGTGTCTGTGACTCTTTTAGGCTTGTCGACGCCCAATCACACTTTGAGCTAACACTGCCAATAAGCGCTCGGTATCATCCCAACCGATACAAGCATCGGTAATGCTTTGGCCGTAACATAAGTCTTTACCCTCTTCGAGATCCTGACGCCCTTCCACTAAATGGCTTTCGACCATGACGCCAAAAATGGCTTTATTGCCTGCGGCAACTTGATCCGCCACATCTTCAGCCACCACCATTTGGCGCTGATACTGTTTGCTGCTATTGGCATGGCTAAAGTCGATCATCACATTATTGGGCAATTTTGCTTTTTGTAGTTGCTCGCTGATCTGTGCTACATGGGGCGCACTGTAATTAGGCTCACGACCACCACGCAAAATAATATGACAATCGGGGTTGCCCTTAGTGGACACAATCGCAGAATGCCCAAACTTAGTGACTGAGAGAAAATGATGCGGCGCATTGGCAGCCCCAATAGCATCGATAGCAACTTTAATCGTGCCATCAGTGC
Organism: Shewanella profunda; assembly: GCF_023283765.1. GTDB lineage: Bacteria > Pseudomonadota > Gammaproteobacteria > Enterobacterales > Shewanellaceae > Shewanella > Shewanella profunda. The sequence continues at coordinate 63,300 of NZ_JAKILG010000018.1, forward strand.
CATTTTTAAAGCCGACGGGACACGAAAGGCCCGATGCCAACTCTCGGTGCACTTGTGATTCAGTTGTACGAGCTCCTATGGCTCCCCAACACATCAAGTCCGCCACATATTGCGGCGTGATCATATCAAGGAATTCTCCCGCCGTTGGCATACCACTATCATTTAAGTCCACTAATAATTTTCGGGCGGTACGCAGTCCATCATTCAGTTTAAAACTGTTATCCATATAAGGATCGTTGATCAATCCTTTCCACCCCACGGTCGTTCTTGGCTTTTCAAAATACACTCGCATCACAATTTCAAGTTGATCTTTATAATGCTCGCGCAGGGAAACTAGGCGCTGACCATACTCCAATGCGGCTTTAGGATCATGGATTGAGCAAGGGCCAATCACAACTAAAAGGCGATCATCATCTTTAGCTAAAATATGATGAATACTTTGACGTGCGTTAAATACGGTGGCAGAGGCTTTTTCGGAAGCAGGAAATCGTTCAAGAATCGCAATCGGTGGAAGTAACTCTTTTACTTCTTTAATGCGAACGTCATCGTTTTGGTAATGCATAATTTACTGCTCCAACTCTGGTGTCTTAGGCTATTTCTATCGCTGTAATACGGGATCTCAACGGCAATACTGAGTTCAATTTATCCAGTCTGAAGCGCTAATGCAACCAAGTTGTTTCTATTTCAAAAAATCAAATATAACTTATTGTTTTAATATATTTTTAAAAACTATAAATTCAAATATGCAGTAGAAATCACAGTCATTCTTAGTAAAATCGAATACAGCCGTGGATCCGCATTTGAGGTGGGCTTAAGTATCGACTATTCTCCGCAGCTATTTAGGTCGGCCGTTAATGATGTTTCATTGCTTCAAGTTTAGCTTGATAACGATATCTTTCAGTACCACTACGGCTGAGTACCATGGCTTTTTCCATATTGAGCTGAGCACGTTTTTTATCCCCTAAAGCCCAATAGGTTTGCGAGATACCGAAGAAAAACTCATGGCGATAATCGGCCCGCTCAAGCGCCCTTTGATACCAGCTCAATGCTTGGTTATATTGTTTTTCATCAAATGCTTGTTGTGCCATATCATAGTAGTAATAGGGATTACGGATACGGGAAAGTTCGAGCACTTTATGGATTTTAGCCCATTCATCTAATCGACCTTGATCCCCTAAAATCACCGCTAGATTATAGAGTGTTGTCATATTTTGCGCATCGAACCTTAACGCGTACCGATATACCTGCTCAGCACGCTTCTCATCCCCTTTATGGCGATAAATAACGGCTAAGGTATTGAGCGCCGGAATAAACTGCCCCGCCTTTACACCTGCTTTTACCAAGGCATAGGCACGATCTAAGTCACCATTGACTAGAGATTCCGCAGCCATGTTATTGTAAAACATAGTGATCAATGTTTGCCGACTGATTTGTGTCTTAGCATAGCCTCGTAGGGCACGCTCCGGCATAAAATCAACGAGAATGGCATGGGATGACATATAAACCGTATGCCTAGTACCAGAGGGCAACAAACGTAAATTAACGTGACCATTAATTAAATAGAAATCCCCTTGCTTATCCCACATAGGCTCAATGGCGATATCTTGAAATTCGGTTTCAATATTCAAAATATCCGCTAAGGCAGAGGTCATGACAACAAGTGACATACAATTACCGGCCCTCTGGAGATAAGTTTCATATGCCACTTGCGTCAAGTTATCTTGATAACGAAAATCGCTCTCAGCCCCAGTTTGATTTGCACTGATGTACCTCGCTAACCATTCGTTTGCAGCAATAGCACTATTTAAAGATAAAGCATTTCTATCATAGGTACGTTTAATATCACTGACGACTTCAGGGGGTAAATAGAAGATATCCTTAATTGAGGGAATGTCAGTCACAGGGGTAAAGAGTGAGTCTGCAAACAAAGACTCTACCTCATCCGTCTTAGGCGTAGTCACAGTCGTACAGGCACATAATTGGACAAGTGCAAGGCCTAAAAAAGCAGTTAAATAGACAGCTCGGAATAGTTTCGACATACGTCCTCCCACACCATTAGCGCTTATTTGAGCTTATAACAAATGGCAGAAAAGACGTTATAAAATGGTTACAAAAAATGAATTCGGCTCAAGCCCTAAATAAGAATACTCCCCTAATTCATTGTGAAAGATAACCATTTTTAGCATGGTGAAGTTAAAACCCTTATCCTCTAGGGGGATCAACTTTTATATATAATTCCCGTTGCTGATAATGATAGGGTCGATACGCGCTCTCACCACAGGAGAAATGGCGATAGGGCTTTATCACAGCAACACAGCCAATGGGCAAAGCCTCTAAGATTTGGATCTGCTCCTGTCGACGAAGCGACTCCTGCCATTCAAAATCTTTAAGCACTTGATCGCGCACAGCAAAAGCGTCGAAAGGCTCACTCGAACGGGTAACAACCACTTCCCCAGCCACTACAGGCATAGCCAACAATATATTAATGGCGATAAGACTTAGTAAGCCAGAACGCCGCACAGTATTTGCAATCAAGTTCATCGGTCACTCCTTAATTTGCAACAAGATGCTTTTCTTCAATTCTACATGCTAGAGCACAAGATCCACTGAGATAAACCCATAAAAAAGCAGAGCACTAGGCTCTGCTTTACTATCCCTTGATCCCTACGTGGCATCAAGTCATATGCGTGAATTTTTAGCTGGCATTTTTGACAGTCACAAACTCAGGATAAGCATCTATACCGCAATCGGAAGCATCCATACCGTTATATTCTTCTTCCTCTGAGACTCGGATCCCCATGGTTACTTTGATAATAAACCACACCACAAACGAAGAGCTGAACACCCAAGCGAAGATAATCGCTGCACCAGTCAACTGTGCGGTAATGGTTGCATCTGCATTAGATAAAGGTACACATATTAGACCGAGGAAACCTGCCACACCATGAACTGAAATAGCGCCGACTGGATCGTCAATCTTAACGCGATCTAATCCTACGATGGAGAACACCACTACACCACCGGCGATTAAACCAATTACACCTGCCATTAAAAATGAAGGAGATAAAGGATCTGCAGTAATTGCCACTAGACCAGCTAAAATACCGTTTAAGATCATCGTTAAGTCTGCTTTACCCCAAATCATTTTACATACAATAAGGGCAGAGATGGCACCAAAGGCCGCAGCAGTGTTGGTATTCATAAACACTTTTGCCACTGAACTTGCATTCTCGGCATCAGATACCATTAGCTGAGATCCGCCGTTAAACCCAAACCAGCCCATCCACAGAATAAACATACCTAAGGTTGCCATAGGTAAGTTAGAGCCAGGAATAGGATTGACTTGACCGTTAGGGCCGTATTTACCTTTACGAGCACCGAGTAATAACACCCCTGCAATCGCCGCCGCAGCGCCTGTCATGTGCACGATACCGCTACCAGCAAAGTCAACAAAACCTAATTTGGCAATAAATCCTTGGCCCCACGTCCAATAACCTTCAATTGGGTAAATCACCCCTGTCATAACGACGGCGAAGCAAAGAAACGCCCATAGCTTCATTCGTTCAGCCACAGCGCCTGAGACAATTGACATCGCCGTTGCCACAAACACGACTTGGAAGAAGAAGTCAGACTCCAGTGCATGGCTCGCATCCGCAGATTGCGAACCAATTAAAGTACCAATCGATGGTATCCAGCCGCCCTCGGTATTATCGACATACATAATGTTGTAGCCGACTAACAGGTACATCACGCAGGCAATTGCATAAAGGACCACGTTTTTAGTTAAAATTTCAGTGGTATTTTTTGAGCGTACTAAGCCCGCCTCTAGCATGGCAAAACCCGCTGCCATCCACATAACAAGGGCGCCAGAAATCAAAAAATAAAAGGTATCAAGTGCAAAGCGTAGTTCTGTGACTGTAACGCCTAATTTTGTTAATTCTTCCATTATCAGCCCCTTATAGCGCTTCAGTGTCGAGTTCACCCGTACGAATACGGATTGCATGTTCTAGGTCGACGACGAAGATTTTACCGTCGCCAATTTTTCCCGTATGAGCCGCAGTGGTAATGGCTTCAATCAGCATGTCGAGATTTTCAGCCTTAGTGGCAATTTCTAGTTTTACTTTCGGTAAAAAATCCACTTGATATTCAGCACCACGGTACAGCTCTGTGTGCCCTTTCTGACGGCCAAAACCTTTAACTTCGGTCACCGTCATACCTTCAATACCAATTGCGGCGATAGCTTCACGGACATCATCCAACTTAAATGGCTTGATGATAGCGCTGACTAGTTTCATCCTGACCTCCAAAAAAACACGATTGTTATTAACTTGTATCAGAGGTAATTCAATCATCAGGCCAACAATTTAACATTATGATTTAAAATGTTTTTACGATAAACACGCCTAAAATCTCGATTAAAAACGCACCATATTTGTGCATAACACTGGGTAACGCACTCTTTTAGTGATCTGTTTAAGTGCAGAGCTATTCGACCTTATGCCTATTGGTAATAGGGGGTAATTAGGGTTTACTGATACCGTGTAAAATAAAAGCAGATATCGCAACAGACTAAAACGCAGAAGGAAGGCACGATGTTAAAACCCGAAGAATGTGTTCTTGTTATCGTCGATGTACAGGGAAAGCTCGCTCAGATTATGGAGGGCAGTGAAAAACTCCACCAACAACTCCAAACCCTAATCCAAGGTGCACAACTGTTTGAAATTCCCATTTTATGGCTAGAACAACTCCCTGATAAACTCGGTACAACCAGTCCAGAGCTACAGACATTACTTGATAAAACGAGCGTCCCGATTGCAAAGGTGCATTTTAGCGGCTGGCACTGCGATGAGTTTAAGCAAGCATTAATTCACACCCATCGTAAACAAATCATATTGGCAGGGATTGAAACCCATGTATGTGTTTACCAAACCTGCGGTGATTTATTAGCTAACCAATATTCGGTGCATCTAGTGGCGGATGCAGTCTCATCCCGTAATCAGACTAACAAGCAACTAGGTATACAGATGATGATCACCAGAGGAGCCCTATTAACCAATGTGGAATCACTGCTATTTGAGTTACAACATCAAGCACAAGGCGAACGCTTTAAGACACTATTAAAACTGATTAAATAAGAAGGCAGAACCGTCTAACACGGCATAATTGATTGGATTGCATAAGTCACTTTTCCATAGTCGCTGTTGCAGTACTTGATCCCTTCTCATTACCCTTCACATCCACCAGGCAGTATGTGATAAAATCAGCGCCTGTTTAATGTTTACATCAACAAGGTAATGCAATGAATCCCATTATTGCCATCTTAAAAGAACACAATATCAGCGACGCCAAAATTAATGAGCTATTCCAGACCTTAACGGAAAATCCGTTTGCCGCCATGGCAACCATTGGTCAGTTGGGGATCCCACCAGAAAAATTACAACAACTTATGGCGCTCGTAATGCAAAAACCGGCCTTGATCAAAGAAGCCGTTCTTGAACTCGGTTTGGATTTCTCAAAAGTAGAAGCCGCAAAGGCACAACTGCAAAAATAAGCTCATACTTTTCAAGTTTGTAGCAATCATGCCGCTAGGGGAATGCGCGTAACTCAGCTCCCCTAGCGAATGTTAAAACCACTAAATCTCAAAGCAACTAAACCCCAAAGCAATTGACGCTCAAAATGATCAGTACCAAGTGAACTAACTTTTTTGCGCCTGCCACTCCTCAATCGCCTCTTTTGCCGCTCGAAAAGCTTCAATCCCCGCAGGCATACCGCAGTAAACGGTGCAATGCAGTAAGACCTCTTGGATCTCTTCCACTGAGCAGCCATTGTTTAACGCGCCTCGCACATGACCTTTCAACTCAGTCGGAGCCTTTAATGCAGCCAGCGTTGCTATGGTAATCAAACTGCGCGTTTGCCTTGAAATGGCATCACGCACCCAAACCTCACCCCAACAATTGGCCGTAACTAAATCTTGCAGCGGTTGCGTAAAATCCGTCGCACTATTGAGCGCCTTATCCACAAAACTATCGCCCATCACAGCACGGCGCACCTCAAGCCCTTTTTCGTATTGCTCATCGTTCATCTAACAATCCTTTTTTGACATGCTGAGATAAGGTTAACTGACTCATACCAACACACTGGCCTAAGTGATATATGACTACCAGCGGGAATCATTTTCACAGGGCTATATTACCGCGGCCGAGTGCCGTATCGGCTATTGCGCATTTTGGTCAAATGTCCACACATACTCTTCCTGTTTGGGATAGACAACCTGCCAAAATGACTGATATATGGTATTCCCATTCAGTGGAACCCATACCTTTCTATCCATTTGAAAATACAAGGTATAAGCAATGCGGTGAGCCTTAGCGTTGCTTCCAACAAGACCGCATCCCCAGCTATTCTCGTTAATATCAAAGCCAGTGTAGCGTTTGTTCCAACTCTGAATATCGGTAGTTAAGGTTGGAAGTTCTTTCTCTAAAAAGACAGATTGAGATCCATAGGCGGAGTCTATCGCTTGGTCAAATACCTGTGTCAGTTCTTCCGACTGCAACTCAGAAAAACTATCCGCTGCCTGACTGCTCATCGCGCCGCCAAATAAACAGCAAGCAATAGCGACTCTAATGACTCTTTTCATATGGACTATCTGCCTAGCCAAGTTATTAATGGAGAATATAACAAAGTTATCATCCCTGATATTAGTTATCAGATAAATTAGCAAGTTAGCTAGCACTGAGATCCATCAAGTAAATTTGTGGCCTATAATGGTCGAGGTAAATTAACGTCGTGAGGCTTCACCCACACCTGACCAAGGAAGACTGCTCGTCCTATCAAAAACGTCCATGTTAAATAGCCAGCTCGATATCCCTATCTCGCGCTCAAAGCGGCCGCTGGCCTTCGCCCTTGGAGCCTCCAAGACGCCCCTAGCGAAGTTACATACATTAGAGACGGGTCTCATACTCCAATAAAAATAGTTATGTCTTTAGTTTATGAAGGTGACTAAGTTCATATAAAAGGCTCTCCGATTATGCAAAATAAAAATTTCGATGCATATTAAGTTTTGTACCAACATCACTTGCCTCTGGGTTAAGGCATTCATAGGACAAAGGACAACAAGAAGGAATTGCGATGTTTTTAAATGCACTAAAACAATGTGATAATGAAATAGCTCGTCTTAGATGTTGCGGTGATCGCTCACCATGTAATTGTGTAGAGTCACTTACGGATGACTACCGTCAGCGAAAAGATAGCTATAATTGTCAAAAGAAAATGGATACTTATGCTATAAAATATGGACCAAGCTACATTAGTGAAATATATCACTACTTAGAGACATCTCAGCTTATTAACAGGTTTAAAAATTCAACTTTAAATGTTATTTCTCTAGGTTGTGGATTTGCTCCAGATTATTATGCGCTTTCTAAATACAATGACGACAAAAAATTAAATATCGATATAAATTATACTGGATTTGATCTCAGCTCTGCTTGGAGCACAGCACGACCTAACGCACAGAACTGTACCTTTAAAAAAGCTGATTTAACAAAAGATTTCAGTTTGAAAAGTGCTCATATTGTGTTTGTATGTAAGAGCTTTTCGACAATGTTCAGAAATGATCATGGCGATGCTTTCTTAAGTCAATTAGTATCAGCTATTAAAAATAGCTTAGCCAAAGATTCAATTATTGTATTTATTGACGTTAACCTGAATGACTTTGGAAGAGATAACTTCCATAACAAGATCTCCCCTATTGTAAGCTCAAGTAAACAATATTTCTTCAGCGGAAGTACCTATACTAAGCCAAATTGGATAGAGATACAGTCAACAAATATTGTCTATGATATAGACCAAGATTTTTCAGTTGATAGTATCAATCATACAAACAAAACTATCGTGTTCGAATACAGGAAATAAAATTGATCATCAGTGCTAGTAGAAGGACCGACATTCCAGCCTTTTATACCCCTTGGTTTATGAACCGAGTCAGAGAAGGGTTCTTGCTTACAAGGAACCCCTTTAATGCTCATCAGATCAAACGAATTTCTTTAAGCCCCAATGATGTCGATCTTTTTGTGTTCTGGACAAGAAATCCTCATATGCTAATGCGCCACCTCCCAGAACTCAATCAACGAGGCTATCAATACTATTTCCAATATACAATCACGGGGTATCCTAAGGCCCTGGAAAGCAATGTTCCAAACCCAAATAAAGCAATTAGGACATTTAAAGAACTCAGCGACCAACTAGGAGCAGATAAGGTCATCTGGCGGTATGATCCTATCTTATTGTGCAACATAGTTGACATCAATGAACATAAGCGTCTCTTTCATAAAATCGCACATTTACTTACCGGAAAAACAAAAAAAGTAGTCATAAGTTTCGCAGATTTATATGAGAAGACCGATAGAAATCTTAATAAAATCGAAGCATTAAACTATACCGATATTATTAAGCAACCTGACACTTTGTTAGAACTGGTTCACTATATGCATCAAGTTGCTTCATCAGTCGATATGGAGATAGAAAGCTGTGCAGAAGAAGTCGATGTATCCCAAGCTGGTGTCCAACATGGAAAGTGCATTGATGATCAGTTGATTAAAAATGTTTTTGGAATTCATCTTGATGCCCAAAAAGATTCAGGACAACGAGAAGCGTGTGGATGTATCAAAAGTATTGATATTGGCTCATATAATACATGCCTACATGGTTGCTCATATTGCTATGCAACATATAGCCAAAACTCTGTTCAGAAAAATAAACAAAAGCATGACAGTAAAAGTCCCTTTCTTATCGGTGGGATAGAAGGCATCGACCCTCACCTACTTATCCCAGAAGAACAAATAATACAAGGGAACTTATTTTAGGTTTCGATTCTTTTCCAAGTGTAAGTTCACAATTCTCTCGCATCTTCCAGTGTTGTATCAATATATTCAGCTTTTGAGTTTAATAAGCCATCCATTGTTAAATTTTTCTAAAAGTACAACGGTGGAATATACATATTTTTCAAGTAAATCGCAGGTAACACCAATCTGGCAGGAGTTCACTATCCCCTAGGAGTTGCAGCCTGCACCGAGACTACAGAAGTTCACCCTCCCCTGCGAAGTTGCCGCGGGGCGTTGGAATAAATTGCGTGAGTCCGGACATGGATGTCCGGCTAGCTTTCGTAGGTACAGGGACGTTGCCTTCGGAAGCGATAGCAATTTATCCATAAGACCAAGGCCAGTACCTAATGCATGTAACTTCGCTAGGGGCGTCTTGGAGAATCCAAGGAGGATAGGACGAGCAGTCCTCCTTGGTCGGGTGTGGGGTGAAGCCCCACGACTTTAAACCTTTGTCGCCAGACAAAAAAACAAAACCCCGACTCAGTTACCCGAGTCGGGGTTTTCATTTTTCTCTTACAAGAATTTAGGTTTAAGCGATTAAGCTAAAGACCACAGATGTTTTTGCTAATTTTGCGCTGGATAAATCGTGTTAGTACAAGGCGCTGTGAGCGTAGCATACGTTGTTTGTATGTGAGCGAGCAGCAACACCGTAATCACCGATTTAAACCAGCAAAAAAGCAAAAATTACATCATGCCGCCCATACCGCCCATTCCGCCCATACCGCCCATATCTGAACCTGAGGCATCTTGTGGTACTTCGGCAATCATGGCTTCTGTAGTGATCATCAGACCCGCGATAGATGCTGCATACTGCAGCGCGCTACGTGTCACTTTAGTTGGGTCAAGGATACCCATTTCTAACATGTCACCGTAGGTGTCATTACCCGCGTTGTAACCGAAGTTACCGCTGCCATTTTTCACTGTGTTAGCCACAACTGACGCTTCTTCACCGGCGTTGGTTGCAATTTGGCGCAGTGGCGCTTCCATTGCACGCAGTGCGATAACCACACCGTGTTTTTGATCTTCGTTTAATACTTCTACGTCGGCAATCTTAGAAGCCACGCGGATCAAGGCAACACCGCCGCCAGGAACCACACCTTCTTCTACTGCGGCGCGAGTGGCGTGCAACGCGTCTTCAACACGGGCTTTTTTCTCTTTCATTTCAACTTCAGTGGCGGCACCGACTTTGATTACTGCTACGCCGCCTGCTAATTTAGCCATACGTTCTTGCAGTTTTTCTTTGTCGTAGTCTGAAGTTGAATCTTCAACTTGCTGTTTAATTTGACTCACACGGGCGGCAATTTGTGCTTGCTCGCCGTTACCATCGATGATGGTGGTGTTGTCTTTAGTGATCACAACGCGCTTAGCGGTACCTAAATCTTCTAAGGTCGCTTTTTCAAGTTCTAGGCCGATTTCTTCCGCGATAACAGTACCGCCAGTCAGAATCGCCACGTCTTGCAGCATTGCCTTACGGCGATCGCCAAAGCCAGGTGCTTTAACCGCAGCCACTTTAACGATACCGCGCATGTTGTTGACCACGAGTGTTGCTAAGGCTTCGCCTTCAACATCTTCGGCAACGATAAGCAGCGGCTTGCCAGTTTTAGCTAAGGCTTCAAGGATTGGCAATAACTCGCGAATGTTAGAGATTTTTTTATCGACTAACAGCACAAATGGGCTGTCTAATTCGATGCTGCCCGTTTCTGGTTTGTTGATGAAGTAAGGTGACAGGTAACCGCGGTCAAACTGCATACCTTCTACTACATCCAGTTCGTTTTCCAGCGCTTGGCCTTCTTCGACTGTGATCACGCCTTCTTTACCGACTTTCTCCATTGCCGTGGCAATGATTTGGCCGATTGATTCATCAGAGTTAGCGGAGATAGTACCTACTTGGGCAATAGCTTTTGAATCGGCACATTCTTGCGACAGATTTTTCAGCTCAGCAACGGCGGCGATAACGGCTTTGTCGATACCACGTTTCAGATCCATTGGATTCATGCCGGCTGCAACGGCTTTTAGGCCTTCGACGACTATGGCTTGCGCCAATACTGTTGCCGTTGTTGTACCATCACCGGCGGCGTCGTTGGCTTTAGAAGCAACTTCTTTCACCATTTGCGCGCCCATGTTTTCAAACTTGTCTGTTAGCTCAATGTCTTTTGCAACAGTCACACCGTCTTTAGTGATCAGCGGTGAGCCAAAGCTCTTGTCTAACACTACGTTACGGCCTTTAGGACCTAAGGTCACTTTTACTGCGTTGGCCAGAATGTTAACACCCGCTAACATTTTTACACGTGCATCGTTGCCAAATAACACTTCTTTAGCTGCCATCTTGATTATCCTTTAAATTTTTAATGATTAATTGGAATGTCGAATTGATGCTGAGGATTAACCTACTACTGCCATCAGGTCAGCTTCGGACAGGATCAAGACTTCTTGACCGTCGATTTTTTCTTTTTTCACGCCGTAACCTTCGTTGAAGATCACTACGTCACCCACTTTAACATCCAGTGGTTTAACTGTGCCGTTTTCTAAGATACGGCCATTGCCCACAGCAAGGATTTCACCGCGAGTTGATTTTTCAGCGGCGCTGCCGGTTAGCACTATGCCACCCGCTGAGGTTGATTCAACTTCAAGACGCTTAACGATTACGCGGTCATGTAATGGACGAATATTCATCTATGAACTCTCCTAATGATTTGATGCCCTACAATCGAGCCGATTTGTGTTTAAAAAAAGAGGCACGTCAGCCTTCCCTTCGATGTGTGTGATATGGGGCTGACGCTGTCCAGATCCAAGTGTCTTTACAAAAAAAACTTCAATTTTTTGATGTCAGTTTTTTCAAGCGGACACAATCCTGTTAGAATTCCGCCTCCGCAGGCAAACAAGGCATTATTTTCTCCATGAAAGACAGACACGGGCTGCTCAGTGCGCCAATTGGTCGTGTACTGCTCGACATGAGCCTCCCCAACTTGATTGGCATTATGACCATTCTAGGTTTCAGTCTCGCTGACACTTTTTTTATCAGTCAATTGGGCACCGAGGCTTTGGCGGCTATCAGTTTTACCTTTCCGGTCACCCTCATTATTTCGAGTATTGCCATTGGCATTGGTGCGGGCGTTTCAACCAATCTCGGACGCCTTATCGGCTCAGGCAATGCAGCAAAGGCTAAGGTATTTTTACACGATGCCTTATTCCTGACCTTTATATTAACGGCCAGTCTATCGGCCCTTGGCAGCATTTTTATTACACCGCTGTTTAGTCTGCTTGGGGCGAATGAAAGCAGCTTACCGCTGATCCGCGACTATATGGTTTACTGGTATTTAGCCGCACCACTATTGGTCGTGTTAATGGTGGGTAATCAAGGTTTACGGTCAACGGGTGACACCCGCTCGCCAGCAATGATTATGTCGCTCGCGGCGCTCATCAACCTTATTCTTGATCCCTTACTTATCTTCGGGATTGGTCCCTTTCCTCGTTTAGAAATTCAAGGGGCAGCCATTGCGACAGTTATCGCTTGGCTTGTAGCTTTATCACTATCGAGTTACCTATTGATTATAAAAAGAAAGATGCTGGAATGGGTCGCCTTCGATATTGATAGAATGCGCGCCAACTGGAGCAAACTTGCCCATATTGCACAACCTGCGGCATTAATGAATTTAATTAACCCATTAGCCAATGCGGTGATCATGGCGATGTTGGCGCATATCGACCACAGCGCTGTCGCCGCCTTCGGAGCGGGTACCCGGTTAGAGTCCGTATTGCTGATTGTGGTAATGGCACTGTCATCGAGCCTCATGCCCTTTATTGCGCAAAACCTTGGTGCAGGGCAACCACAAAGGGCAAAACAAGCGCTGCTGTTGTCACTTAAATTTATCTTTGTATTCCAAACCTTGCTCTATATTCCATTGATATTTTTGGCTGAACCGATCGCCCATTTATTTAGTACAGATCCGCAGGTGCTAGAATGGCTTAGTTTTTATATCTTAGTGCTGCCCTGTGCCTATGGACCTTTAGGTATAGTGATTATTGTCGCCACCTCGCTCAATGCCTACCACAGGCCCATGAGTTCATTGGTGATAAACCTGTGCCGCTTAATGCTGTTGATGCTGCCGCTGGCGGCGCTAGGTTCGTATATCGGTGGCGTGAAGGGATTATTACTGGCGCTACCTCTGACTAACATCTTGATGGGCATTGCCTGTTACTGGCTGGCGCAGCGGATCTGTGAACCCACAAAGGTCACGACCGCAAACGCCATTAGCGAAGGTTAAGCTAGCGCGATTTTTTGACGGAAAAATGCAGCACGTCATCGGAAAATGCCTCTTTAGAGGCTTGACAGGACCGGCGTGGGCTTTGCTCGCTCATATTGGTCGGCACCCCATTGGGCACTAATTCTTGCAGGATATAGTCGATAAAGCGTCGACTGGCTAAACTCACGTAACGCCTTGATGGATAAGCTAAGAAACACTCACCTTGATGAGCATCAATTTCAGGCAGTAGGGTAACGAGCTCACCCGTTTCGACAAACTCGGCAACTACTTCTGCGGGAGCATAGGCAATACCCCTGCCCTGCAATGCAAACTCAACGGCGAGTTCTACACTGTTAGAACAGAAATTCCCTCGCACTCTCACCGCTTCCTCCAATCCTACCCATAGCTCATTAAAGATTTTGCCATTAGATAATCGGAATAAAGACACATTGTGTGACTCAATCTCCTGAGGTGTTTTTGGCGTGCCATGGCTTGCTAAATATTCAGGGCTGGCATAAAAACGCAGATCCGTTGTAAAAATGGGGCGCACCACTAGATCTAAGGTATCTAACACTGACTCAACCACAAAGGCGACGTCGAGATTGTTTTTCACCATATCGACAGATTCGACACTGCTAAGCACTTCGACCGTGAGCTTTGGATGCATATCCATAAAACGAAAAATGGCTTGCATCAATATTCTCATACTATGGATGGGAAACATTTGTATACGTAAATGCCCGCTGATCTCGGCATCATCATTGGTCATCTCAAACAGAGTTTCATCGAGCTGGGCCAAAATATTTTGTGAACGCTGGTAAAAATGACTTCCCGCAGAGGTTAATGTCATGGAGCGGCTCTGGCGGTGGAACAGTTTAATGTTCAGCTCATCTTCCAATGCCTGTAAACGGCGACTGACCGTTGACTTAGGTAAGTTAAGTAAATCAGCCGCTTCGATCAAACTGCCCGTTTCAGCTATTCGGTGAAATAACGCTAAGTCCTCTGTCTTCATTTTAACCCTAAGTTCAATCTCATTATGTGGGATTGATAATCCCAAACTATCCCGTTTGTTGCAACAAATTTAGCTGATATCTTCGCGCCTAGAAATGCTGACAATTTGTTACCAAGGAATCCCCATGACATCATATCGACTCCTCCCCTTAGCTGCGCTGCTTCCAGCCTTGCTCAGTGGTTGTTCGCCTGCCGAGAGTTCCGTGCAAACCGGCGGTTCGTCCCGTAAAACTGTTCGAGGTGATGCAACTCGAAGGGGGGGATTTTAGAACTTTCCCCGCCCGTGTCACCGCTAATAGCCGTGCCGAGTTATCGTTTCGTATTTCGGGACAATTAACCGAACTCGCTTTAGTCGAAGGACAAAAAGTGACTGAGGGAAGCCTACTTGCAAAACTCGACGACAGGGATGCATACAACAATCTAATGAGCAGTGAAGCGGACCATGAACTTTTAGCTGCTGATTATCATCGTAAAGTGGAATTACTGAATCGCAAACTGATTTCACAATCCGAATTTGATAGCACCCAAGCCCAGTTAAAATCCGCAAAGGCATCCTTGGCGGCCGCGCGCGATCAGCTCAGTTATACCCGTTTAACGGCTCCCTTTAGTGGCACTATCGCTAAGCGTTTAGTGGATAACCACCAAATAGTGCAGGCTAACCAAGGAGTATTAACGCTGCAAAATAATAACTTGCTTGATGTAAGCATCCAAGTTCCCGAAGCCATGGCCGCAGGTTTAAGCGAGTATATTAAGCAGCAAAATTTCAGCGCTAAGGTACGATTTACCGCGCTAGAGGGAATGGAGTTTGATGCTAAGTTCAAAGAATACTCGACCCAAGTCACCCCTGGTACTCAAGCCTATGAAGTGGTGTTTTCTCTGCCACAACCCAACAATGTGCAGCTACTGCCGGGTATGAGCGCCGAGCTAACCTTAGCCTTGGTTAAAACACCTAATCAGACGTCAGCAATTGTGCCTGTTACCGCCATAGATAAACGTGACCAAGACGGTCAAGTACAGGTTTGGGTGTATCAAGCTAAGTCAGGTGAAGTGACACCGGCACCAGTGACATTAGGACGCGTAACCAATCAAGGGATTGAAATCCTTGGTGGTCTTAATAATGGTGATCTCATCGTGAGTGCAGGCGTGTCCCAGTTATCCACTGGCATGAAAGTCAAACCACTACGCTGGCAGCGTGGGGTGTAAGTGATGAATATTGCTGAGTACTCGATTCGCCATAAAGTCATTAGCTGGATGTTTGTGTTACTGCTATTAGTAGGGGGTAGCATCAGTTTTACGGGTTTAGGACAGTTAGAATTCCCCGAATTTACGATTAAAGATGCCCTAGTGATCACCGCTTATCCCGGTGCTTCGCCAGAACAGGTTGAAGAAGAAGTCACCCTTCCCCTTGAAGATGCATTGCAACAACTCGATGCCGTTAAGCACGTGACCTCAATTAACAGCGCGGGTTTATCGCAAATACAAATTGAGATCAAAGATAGTTACGATAAAACCAGCCTGCCACAGGTATGGGATGAAGTACGCCGTAAGGTCAATGATACTGCAGGGCAATTGCCTCCGGGCACAGAGACACCGCAGATAATGGACGACTTTGGTGATGTTTACGGGATTTTATTTAACCTTTCAGGGCCAGATTACAGCAATCGCGAACTGAGCAACTATGCCGACTATTTGCGCCGTGAATTAGTGCTAGTGCCAGGCGTAAAAAAAGTCTCGGTTGTGGGCAGTGTAACCGAGCAAGTCGTGATTGAAATATCCCAGCAAAAACTTTCGGCTCTGGGGCTCGATCAAAGCTATATCTATAGCCTTATCAATAATCAGAACGTGGTCTCC
The DNA here is from genome assembly GCF_023283765.1 of Shewanella profunda. Lineage (GTDB taxonomy): Bacteria > Pseudomonadota > Gammaproteobacteria > Enterobacterales > Shewanellaceae > Shewanella > Shewanella profunda. Next base: position 79,288 of record NZ_JAKILG010000018.1, read on the forward strand.
AACGCGGGAAGCCTCGTGATTGGTGATAACCGTATCCGCATTCATCCCACGGGTGAATTTGGCAGTATTCAGGATCTGGCGCGCTTGATTGTCAGCCCACAGGGCAGCACTGAACTGATTTATTTAGGCGATATCGCCAATATCGAAAAGGATTACGACGAAACCCCCACCGTGCTTTACCACAACAAAGGGGAATCGGCGTTGTCATTGGGGATTTCCTTCTCCAGTAGCGTAAACGTAGTCGAAGTAGGTCAAAGGGTTAATGATCGCCTTGCCGAGCTCGAATCCCAGCGCCCAATAGGCATGAGCTTAGATACCGTTTATAACCAAAGTTCGGCGGTAGACAAAACAGTTAATGGCTTTTTAATCAATCTATTAGAGTCAATTGCTATCGTTATTGCCGTGCTGTTACTTTTTATGGGTGTGCGCTCAGGTTTATTGATGGGACTTATCCTGCTACTCACAATATTAGGCACTTTTATTGTGATGAAAATGCTAGGAATTGAGCTACAACTCATCTCGCTCGGTGCACTGATTATCGCCTTAGGTATGTTGGTGGATAATGCTATTGTTGTGACGGAAGGGATTTTAATTGGTCTTCGCCGGGGTAAAACCCGCTTAGAAGCGGCAAAACAAATTGTCTCGCAAACCCAATGGCCACTGCTGGGTGCGACCATTATTGCCATCATCGCCTTTGCCCCTATCGGCTTATCACAAAATGCATCGGGAGAGTTTTGTCGTTCGCTGTTCCAAGTGTTGATGATTTCTTTATTTATCAGCTGGATAACAGCCATCACCCTGACGCCATTCTTCTGTCACTTAGTGCTTAAAGACGCACCGAGTGATGATGAACAAGATCCTTACAAAGGTTGGGTCTTTAACTTATACCGCACAAGCTTAACGCTAGCACTGCGTTTTCGTATCGTAAGTATATTGTTGGTTGGTGCGATGTTAGTCACCGCCGTGATTGGATTTGGTCATATCAAAAACGTGTTTTTCCCCGCATCTAATACGCCAATCTTTTTTGTGGATATTTGGATGCCTGAAGGCACAGATATTAAAGCGACCGAGCGCTTTACTGCGGATATTGAGCAACAATTGCTCAAACAAGCAGAGCAACAACATACTGGCCTTACCCATCTAACCACAGTGATTGGCCAAGGCGCCCAACGTTTTGTACTGCCCTACCAACCTGAAAAAGGTTATCCAGCATTCGCCCAGTTGATTGTGGAAATGCGCGATCTTGAGGCGGTAAAAAACTATATGCCTGAACTGGAAAAGTTTTTAAATCAACGTTTCCCACATGCACAATACCGTCTAAAAAATATGGACAATGGGCCTTCGCCTGCCGCCAAAATTGAGGCTCGTTTCTATGGTGATGATCCAGAAATACTAAGAACACTAGGCGCCCAAGCCGAAGCGATTTTCCACGCGGAGCCAAGTATGGATAGTATACGCCACGACTGGCGTAACCAAGTTCCGTTAATTCGCCCGCAATTGGAGAATGCCCAGGCACGGGAAACGGGGATCAGCAAGCAAGATCTCGACAATGCACTGCTGGTTAACTTTAGCGGTAAAAAAATTGGTTTATATCGCGAGACTAGTCACCTATTACCCATAGTCGCCAGAGCCCCTGCCGAGGAACGCTTGCAAGCTGACAGCCTATGGAAGCTGCAAATTTGGAGCAGTGAACACAGCACCTTTGTGCCCGCGACCCAAGTGGTGAGTAGTTTTAATACCGAATGGGAAAACCCACTGGTGAAGCGCCGCGACCGTATGCGTATGCTCGCCGTACTGGCCGATCCTAAGTTGGGCAGCAATGAAACTGCCGATTCAGTGCTAAACAAAGTAAAAGATAAGGTTGAAGCTATCGCCTTGCCAGCGGGTTATCACCTCGAATGGGGTGGTGAATATGAAACTGCAGGAGAAGCTCAAACCGCTGTATTTAGCTCAATTCCACTCGGTTATCTCGCCATGTTTTTAATCACTGTGTTCCTATTCAACTCACTGCGTCAGCCATTGGTGATTTGGTTTACAGTGCCACTGGCGTTAATAGGGGTTTCAGCGGGATTATTGCTGTTCGATGCACCCTTCAGCTTTATGGCGCTACTTGGCCTCTTGAGCTTGTCGGGCATGGTGATTAAAAACGGGATTGTGTTGGTCGATCAAATCAACCTTGAACTCAGCGAAGGAAAAGCCGCATATAGCGCACTGTTAGACTCCTGCGTAAGCCGCGTTCGACCCGTAATGATGGCGGCGATCACCACTATGCTTGGAATGATCCCATTAATATCAGACGCATTTTTCGGCTCTATGGCAATCACTATTATCTTTGGCTTAGGCTTTGCCTCGCTGCTGACATTAATCGTCCTGCCAGTGATGTATAGCCTTGCCTTCAACATCAAAGCAATAGGAGGTCAATCACTCAGCTAGCGCTTCACTTTTTATCCTAAACGCTTCCCGGCGCGGCCGATCGCTACTTAATACAAAGTAGCCGATCGGCCATTTCCCCTCTAAATTGCCCATCCTATTTATCGTCATTGCGATGCTATTGCTTTGTCTTTAACGAACGAGAAAGGTCGAGTGTAAAACGCTTAAGGAATGGCAAATAGATAAGGACGTTATTAAAGCCTCTTAAGCTGCAGGGCGGGATTAAGCTTTGTTAAATCTCTTAACCAAAGAAAATCTCGCTCCTAAAATCACCATTCCATGCTGCCTTTCTTATTTTGGTTGGTTTACTGGCTTTTAGCGGATGCTGCTCTAAAAGGTTCAGCACGATACGCCGAAATAACGCCATCTTCTTCGCGTTTTCACGGTCACCAATCCTTGAACAGTCTTCCCTAAAGGTGAGGAGAGTAGACCGCTGGAACTTCCCCAGCAGCCCCTCGCAGAACGGTACGTGAGCCTCTCGACTCATACCGCTCCCGTTAAACCATCGATCCTCTCATTCCTATTCGCCAATGAGCAAATAGGTGGCGATGAGTGTCGGCTACTTTCTCCATAAATTGACCGGCTCTCGTTTTGCGTCGTTGAAGTTTCTTGTATTTGTGCCTCGCCCACCAGATTAACGCTTTGTTTATCTGACGGAATACACGATAAAGTTCTGAACGACAGAAGCTGCCATAGTAGTTAATCCAACCATTGATGATTGGATTGATCCTCCTAGCTATTTGCTCAAGACTTAAATCTGTTCGCTTTCGAATGGCCAACATCCTAATTTTCTTTATCATCCCCTTTTGTGCATCTTTACTTACAGCCGGAGTAAAACTGATAAAGGTACCTTGAGTATGCCTGTTTCTGCATAGTCGTGGCCTGAATGTGTAACCTAAAAAGTCAAAAGCTGTGTTCTCATATTGCCCCTTGCGAGTGCCATCCTTGCAGTAAACAATTTTGGTTTTCGTTGGATGCATCTCAAGCCCACAATCTTTGAACCTTTTCTCAAGCTCAGCTCGCATTTTCTGTGCCTGCTCTTCGCTATTGCAATGAACTAGCCCATCATCTGCGTATCGACACCACTTCACTCCTGGGTGATTTTTATGCATCCATTTATCAAAGACGTAATGTAAGAACAAATTCGCTAACACTGGGCTTATTACTCCACCTTGCGGTGTGCCCATGTTTCGCTCTATTACCTCATTATTATCTTTCACCATTGGTGCTTTTAACCACCGCTCAATGTACAGTAGTAGCCACTTACAATCTGTATGCTTACGTACTGCCTTCATGAGCAACTCATGTGAAATGTTGTCAAACAACCCTTTAATATCAAACTCTAACACCCAATCTTGATACCAGCAGCGTTTTCTCGTCACACCGACAGCATCTATCGCTGACCGATTTGGCCTATACCCGTATGAATCATTAAGGAAATGAGGCTCAACTAATGGTTCAAAGCTAAGCTTTACGACCATTTGTGCTACTCGGTCTTGAATCGTTGGAATGCCGAGTATTCGTTCACCACCAGATTTCTTTGGTATTGCCACTGCTTTAACTGCAGGTGGAAAATAGCAACCTGATGTCATTCGATTCCAGATTTTATATAAGTTGTTCTTTAAGTCTTTTTCAAAATCAGACATCGATTGCTTATCGATGCCTGCAGCTCCTTTATTCGCTTTGACTAGTTGGTAAGCCCGCACGACCTGCCATTTGTCAATTTCAAACCGATGTGTATTCGTCATAATATCTCCTCCTGCACAAGGCGCAGTTGGATAAAAGATGAATACTGTTTAACACGACCCCTTCGCTCCACGTTCATTACAAACGCTTCCTTACTACTACAGGTCGTTCCGCCCCAGTGCCAGACATTGGTACTCTCATACTTACCATTTTAGTGATTTGTATTTCTGCCTTAACATTCTGACGACTGGTTCCCACAGTTCCTGAAAAGAGCCTGAAAATGAGATCACGCCCACTTTACACCGGACACCACTTACACAGCCTTCGGAGCAACCTGTAAATTTATCACCAGTCTTAGACGCTACTGGCTTTTGATGTCGAGTCTTTGGTTTACGATGCGTCATCATGGGTTCGATAACTCGTCTTCTCATTTCTCACCTGAGCACTTAAATATGCCCGTTTCTTCAACGCTCACCACGAACACTCTTAATGTTCGCAGCTTGAAGCGGTTTGAAGCCAGCTTCCGACAACAGACTTCGATGGGCCAAACCATCATCTCTTCTCAAGCTTAGCCATAAACGTTGCACATGTCCTTATGCTGCAATCCTATGTGCCTGTGGCACACCGTCAAGCACCCAGTGTTGCTGGTTCTCGATGTGCCAATGCTGACGCACCGCTTTGGCTGCAAGTTCGATGTCCAGAGGTAAAGAACTTAAGTAATAATCCGTATTAATGG
>NZ_JAKILG010000019.1 GCF_023283765.1 Shewanella profunda
CATTGGATTCCCGCATTCGCGGGAATCCAATGTAAACTCTTTTATTGTTTAAAAGCGGTTACTCAAAAGCTGGATCCCCGCGTTCGCGAGGATGACAGGTTCATAAGCGAAATGTTCCGTTAGCCGATATTCGTAATCACAGTGTTGCGTATACCGTTCGCGAGGATGACAGGTTCATAAGCGAAGTGTTCCGTTAGCCGATATTTGTAAGCACAGCGCTGCGTATATCGTTAGCGAATCTTACTCTTATTTAGCCTCTCGCCGCGTAGCGTACTAGACTCTAGCAGCGAAGCGCCTAGCAGGGCGCAACCCGTCCTGCTTTTATAGTTATAGTTTTCAACCCAATCGGAGATATCTGGTGTTACAACAAGTCAAAAAATTCATCATAGTTGGCCTTAGTGCCACGATATTGATGGGCGCGCAGGCGCAAGCCGTTACGCCCTCTCCGCAAATGATTGAGCAATTCAAACAATTGCCTAAATCAGAACAAGAACGATTAGCCCGCCAATATGGGGTTGATCCCTCGATGATCACAGGTGCTGCAGCCACCGCTACCGTGGTTGAAAACCCAACGGTAGTTACGCCGCGTTCAACCGATAGCAATACCGATGGCAATAATAATGTGGTCGATCAATCCGAGAGTGAACAGTTCAATCAAGCCACAAAGTCAGAAGCCAAAGTAGAAGAGATTGAAGAGAAAAAAGAAGATCAGCTAAAACGCTTTGGTTACGATCTATTTGCCGGCTCACCAAGTACCTTTGCACCAGTAAGTGATGTGCCAGTACCTTCAGAATATATGATTGGCCCTGGCGACATACTTAATGTGCAGCTATTTGGGAAAGAAAACGATCAATTTGCCCTCACCGTTGGCCGAGATGGCGCAGTGCAATTTCCTAATCTTGGGCCAATATCATTAGTGGGCTTAAGCTTTGCTGAAACGCGCGCCTTACTGCAGCAAAAAATCAGTCAGAGCATGATAGGCATTGAATCCAATATCACCATGGGTGAATTGCGTTCAATCCGTATTTTTGTGGCGGGCGATTCCTTCAAACCAGGTTCATATACTGTTTCAAGTTTATCGACTATCACTCAAGCCCTGTTTATCTCGGGCGGCGTTAACCAAATTGGTAGCTTACGCGATATTCAATTAAAACGTGCAGGGAAAACCGTAGGCCGTTTAGACCTATACGACCTATTGCTGCGTGGCGATGCTTCCGGCGACGCGCGCTTGCAGTCTGGTGATGTAGTATTTATTCCATCATCTGGTGGCACAGTGAGTGTGATGGGGGAAGTTCGTCGACCTGCAATTTATGAGCTTAAAAACAACGAAACCATGGCCGATGTTATCCATATGGCAAGTGGTTTAAACCCTGGAGCTTACCCTAAAGCCAGTACTATTGAACGTTACAGCCGCGAAGCCGTAAAAACGGTTGTATCTGTTGATTTAACTGAAAACTCGGGTTTAAACACGCTTGCAAAAAATGGTGACTTACTCAATGTAAGATCAGCCTCAAGCCGTATCGATAATGCAATTACCATAGCGGGTGCTGTCATCCGCCCTGGTAAATATCAATGGACTAACGGACTAAGTGTTGCCGATTTACTGCCATCCATTTGGGGTGACTTAACCATAGTGGCCGATTTAGACTACAGCTTACTGGTGCGCGAAGTTAACCAGCGTGGTGATATTGAAGTTGAGCGCATTAATTTAGGTCGTGCCATTGGTGAGCCAAACTCCCATTACAACCTTAAATTAAAACCCCGCGACTCAATCATAGTTTTTGATTATGCAGACCGTGAAGAATTACTAAAGCCGATCATTAAAAGATTGAAAGAACAAAGTCGTTTTGGTGATGCAGCTAAACTTGTCAATATTAATGGTAACGTGCGCTTCCCTGGGCAATATCCCATTACCGTAAATGCTGATGTAAAAGAACTTTTAATCGCTGCCGGTGGCTTAGAAGAGGGGGCTTACACGCTTTCGGCTGAAATGACTCGCCAACAAGTGTCCGAGCAAAATGGCGTAACCGTTGAGCATATGCAGCTAAGTTTAGACCGCGTTATGCAAAACGATCCCGCAGCAAATATCAAACTGCAAAGTCGTGATATTTTAACCGTTCGTACATTACCCGATTGGCAAGATACCCGTTGGGTAACCATTAAAGGTGAAGTTAAATTCCCTGGCACTTACAGTATTCAACGTGGTGAGACCCTTAAAGATGTGTTGGCCCGTGCTGGCGGTATGACATCAGACGCAGCCCCGCGCAGCGCTGTATTTTTACGTCAATCGATTAAAGAAAAAGAGCAACTTGAATTAAGTAAGCTTGCTGACGAACTGCGCCGTGAAATTGCAGCCAAAGCCTTAACCAAAGATACACCAACGGTAGGCTATAACGATGCACAAATGATGCTAAACCAGTTAGAAAACGTTAAAACTGTGGGCCGTTTAGTGGTTGATATCAATGCCATCGAGCTAGGTATTGAAAGTGCAAACCTAATGCTTGAAGATGCCGATGCCCTGTACATTCCCGCAACCAACCAAACGGTCGCGGTTATGGGCCAAGTTCAACACCCAAGTACGCACAGATACAAACAGGGCTTAACCTTCGACCAGTACTTAGCCTTATCTGGTGGTGCACGTAAACGTGCCGATGAGTCACGCTCATATATCCTAAGGGCGGATGGTTCCGTCGAAATGCCAAGCACCTCTTTCTGGTTTAATGGCGGCAGTGCCATGGAACCAGGCGATACTATAGTTGTGCCATTAGATACCGAGTACAAAGACAACCTAACGCTTTGGACCCAAGTCACAGGCATCATTTTTAACAGCGCTGTCGCAATATCAGCAATCGCAGGGATATAGAACTAAGGCTCTAGGACGGCCTTCGGCCTCTAGAACGCCACTGTATGGCTCTAGAATCTAGAACCTAGCAGGGCGCAGCCCGCTCTAGCCGCGTGAAGCGCCCTCGATTCTGGCGACATAGGGAGCCCCTCATGCGATTCGAACAATTGGATGTTTGGAAAAGAGCTTCGCGATTATCTTGTCAAATATATCAAGTGACAGAATCAGTAAGTAATTGGGGTTTTAAAGATCAAATAACCCGTTCAGGGTTATCTGCCCCTTCAAATATTGCAGACAAAAGTGCAGGAGCAACTTTTGAACGATGCGATTTTGCATCGGCCTCGCAGAGGTGAGGTACATGGATGTACCGAGTAAGGTGAAGAGCGTGAAACACTAAAAGATCAAATTCGCTTTTTGTACTATGCCAAAGGCTCACTAGGTGAATTAATCACCCAACTCTATATAGGTATTGAAGTGGGATATTTGGCAAGGAAACCTGCTTTACTTATGGTCCAAGAGGCAAAAGAATTAGCAAAAATTTTAGGTGCAATTATTAAACAAAAGCAAAGTAAGAGTAAAAGCTAAGAAGAACGCCACCGAGTTGCTCTAGAGCGGCCTTCGGCCTCTAGAACGTTGCTTCGCAACTACTAGGACGCAAGCTCGCTCTGCTTTTTCTAGCAGCGCAGCGTTCTGCCTTTATCTTTTGCCTTTATAGAAGCGCAGCGCTCTCGCCGCGCAGCGTACTAGAATCTAGAATCTGAAGAACCAATGAATACACAAATTACTCAAAATCCAAACACATACCAACCCGATGCCCAGTTCCCGCAAACAGTGCGAGAAGACGAAATCGATCTTCGCGAACTTTTCTCCGTTATCTGGCAAGGCAAATGGTTAATTATTGCCATTACTGTCGTATTTGCCATTGGTTCAGTGGTTTTTGCCATCATGCAGCCTAATATTTATAAATCCGAGGCATTATTAGCACCCGCGGCGGAAGAACAAGGTGGTGGTTTAAGTGCTCTGGCTTCTCAGTTTGGTGGCTTAGCTAGTTTAGCTGGAGTGAATCTAGGCGCTAAAGGCGGTACAGATAAAACTCAATTGGCTATTGAGGTATTAAAATCCCGCCAATTCAGCAGTGATTTTATTCAAAAGCACAATATCCTCGCTGATTTAATGGCCGCTAAAAAATGGGATAGGGATTCGGATAAAATTATCTATGACCCTGAGTTATACAACGAGCAAACCAATACTTGGGTACGTGAAGTAGAAGCACCCTTTACGCCTGAACCTTCAATGCAGGAAGCATATAAAGTTTTCAGCAAAATAATGGCAGTTAGTTCGGATAAAGAAACGGGTATGGTAACCATTTCAGTTGAACACTTATCCCCAACAGTTGCACAGCAATGGATCACTTGGTTAATCCAAGATATTAATAAAGTGATGAAAGAGCGCGATGTCGCTGAAGCACATCGTAGTACTGAGTTTTTAAATCAACAAATCGCCTTAACCAATGTCGCCGATATTAAAACCGTACTTTACAAATTGATTGAAGAGCAGGCAAAAACCATTATGTTTGCCGAAGTGCGTGATGAATATGTGTTTAAAACTATTGATCCCGCACTAGCGCCTGAAGAAAAGGCTAAGCCAAAACGCGCATTAATTTGTGTATTAGGCACCATGCTCGGCGGTATGTTAGGTGTGATGTTTGTATTGGTAAGGCATTTTATGAGAAAAGAGCAGAACCTAGAACCTAGAACCTAGAACCTAGAACCTAGAACCTAGAACCTAGAACCTAGAACCTTGCTGTTATCCGTCGTGCGGGGATCCAGCTTTTTGCTTTAATCTGTGAGCTTTGCTCCTAATCCGTCATTCTCGCGGATGCGGGAATCCATTTTTTAGCTGTTGCTGGAATACGCCACTCAATTTTTTGCCAAACATTTTTATTTTATAGAGGTCTTTTGTTGTGAAAATCCTAGTTACCGGTGGAGCTGGTTTTATTGGCTCTGCAGTCGTGCGCCATATCATCAATAACACACAGGATAGTGTCATTAATGTTGATAAATTGACCTATGCAGGAAACCTTGAATCATTGGTAAGTGTTGAGTCAAGTGACCGATATGCTTTCGAGCAAGTTGATATTTGTGATCGCGCTGAATTAGAGCGAATCTTTAAGCAGTATAAACCAAATGCAGTCATGCATCTCGCAGCAGAATCACATGTTGATCGCTCTATTACTGGCCCTTCAGATTTCATTCAGACCAATATCGTTGGTACATATACGCTTCTAGAAGCAACTCGTTCATATTGGAACGAGTTACCTGCGGAAGCAAAGAAAGCATTTCGCTTCCATCATATCTCAACTGATGAAGTGTACGGTGATTTACCTCACCCTGATGAGCAGCACAGCCAGAGTTTGAATCAAGAGTTACCATTATTTACTGAGAGCACATCATATGCGCCAAGTAGTCCATATTCTGCATCTAAAGCATCAAGCGATCACTTAGTAAGAGCGTGGTTACGTACTTACGGTTTGCCTACTGTGGTAACTAACTGCTCTAATAATTATGGACCTTATCATTTCCCGGAGAAGTTAATCCCATTAGTGATCCTCAATGCACTAGAAGGGAAACCACTTCCAATTTACGGTAAAGGTGATCAAATCCGTGATTGGTTATATGTAGAAGATCATGCTCGAGCCCTCTATAAAGTTGTCACTACAGGGAAAGTTGGGGAGACTTATAATATCGGCGGTCATAACGAGAAAAAGAATCTCGAGGTAGTGCAAACTATCTGCAGTATTCTGGATGTCTTAGTACCCAAAGTAACATCATATGCTGAACAAATTGCCTATGTAACCGATAGACCAGGTCATGATCGCCGCTATGCCATTGATGCTCGTAAAATGAGTAATGATCTAAATTGGCGACCGCAAGAAACTTTTGAAACAGGTCTTCGTAAAACCATTGAATGGTATTTAGCGAATCAAGAGTGGTGTCAACATGTACAAGATGGCACTTACCAACGCGAGCGTTTAGGCATTTAATCTATTTTGTTTTAATGTCCTAGTGTTTCATAAACCTAGGGCCTATTTATCTAGGAACTGATTTTACTATGAAAGGAATTATTTTAGCTGGGGGCTCTGGTACTCGTTTATATCCATTAACACGCGGAGTATCAAAACAGTTATTGCCGATTTATGATAAGCCGATGATTTATTATCCCTTATCAACGCTTATGTTAGCTGGAATTCGGGATATATTAATTATCACAACCCCAGAAGATAATGACAGCTTCAAACGTTTACTTGGTAATGGGTCAGATTTTGGTATTAAGTTAAGTTATGCGGTGCAACCATCACCTGATGGTTTAGCACAAGCCTTTATCATTGGTGAAGAATTTATCGGTAATTCAAATGTTTGCTTAGTGCTTGGTGATAATATTTTTTATGGTCAATCTTTTTCTAAGACACTTAAAAATGCCGCCAGCCGCACGACGGGTGCTACTGTTTTTGGATATCAAGTGAAAGACCCAGAACGTTTTGGTGTAGTTGAATTTGATGCTGATATGAAGGCGATTTCTATTGAAGAAAAACCCACCAAGCCTAAATCCAATTATGCGGTCACCGGTCTCTATTTTTACGACAACAAAGTGGTGGAATTAGCCAAACAGGTTAAACCTTCCCATCGTGGCGAGCTAGAAATAACCACACTCAATGAGATGTATCTGAATGCTGGTGAGCTGAATGTGGAATTGCTAGGTCGTGGCTTTGCATGGTTAGATACAGGTACACATGAGAGCCTACACGAGGCTTCCTCTTTTGTTCAGACAATTGAACATGTGCAAGGTTTGAAAGTTGCCTGTTTAGAAGAGATTGGCTACCGCAATGGTTGGTTAACCGCTGACGAGCTTAAAGAACTTGCCAAGCCCATGCTGAAAAATGACTATGGGCAGTATTTAAACCAGTTAGTGCAATAATTTAATAATTAAAGTTATTTAGCCGTATGCACGCAACCACCCCCTTAATGGGTCATTCCCGCGAAAGCGGGAATCCATTCTTTCGGTTTGTACTTTGATTTTGTTCACTGCACGGGCGGGCATGATATATCGAACTGCGAGAATAAATATGAAAATCCTTGTTACTGGAAGTAATGGCCAAGTAGGTAGCAGCCTTGTAAAACAATTAAACCAGATGCCAGACGTTGAATTTCTGGCGGTTGACCGCGAACAACTAGATATTACCGATGGCGCAGCTGTCGCCAAGTTGGTTAATGAATTTAAACCCGATGCAATCATCAACGCGGCGGCACATACCGCAGTTGATAAGGCAGAACAAGAAGTCGAGCTTTCTTACGCCATCAACCGCGATGGTCCGCTATTGCTAGCCCAAGCCGCAAATACAGTCGGCGCGGCTATGTTGCATATATCCACTGACTATGTTTTTGCTGGTGATAAGGATGGCGAATACTTAGAGACGGATGCTACTGATCCGCAAGGTATATATGGTCAAAGCAAACTGGCAGGCGAACTCGCCGTTGCAGTTGCTTGTCCGCGTCATATCATCTTACGTACAGCTTGGGTGTTTTGCGAAACAGGCAATAACTTTGTTAAAACCATGCTTCGTTTGGCACAAAGCCGTGATGAGTTAGGTGTGGTTTGTGATCAATTCGGCGGCCCCACATATGCAGGTGATATTGCCAATGCATTAATCGTTATGGCCAAAGCCATTAGTAAAGGTAATCAATCATTTGGTATTTATCACTACTCAGGCTTACCCCATGTGAACTGGCATCAATTCGCTTGTGAGATTTTCAGCCAAGCCAAGTCACAAGGTTTACTCAATAAAGAGATGAGTGTCAACGCTCTAACAAGTGACCAGTATCCAACACCTGCTAAGCGGCCTATAAATTCCAAATTGAATTGCAATAAGATCCAGGATTACTTTGGTATTCAATCAAGCGATTGGCGAGCTGCATTAATAAGAATTAAAGAGTATTTATAAATGAAAGTAATTAATACATTAATTCCGGATGTAAAAATCATTGAACCTACTGTGTTTGGTGATGAACGTGGTTTTTTTATGGAAACTTGGAATCAGAAAAAATTTGAAGAGTTAGTAACAGGCAAGTCAACGCAATTTGTTCAAGATAATCACTCAAAATCTAAAAAGGGAATTTTACGTGGTTTGCATTATCAAACTGAAAATACTCAAGGAAAATTAGTACGTGTAGTGTCTGGTGAGGTATTTGACGTTGCTGTAGATATTCGTAAAGACTCGCCTACGTTTGGTCAATGGGTTGGTGTTTACTTATCTGCGGAAAATAAATATCAGTTATGGGTTCCTGAAGGTTTTGCTCACGGTTTTTATGTAACAAGTGAAGAGGCTGAGTTTGTATATAAGTGTACCAATTACTATCACCCCGCATCTGAAATATCTATTGCTTGGAACGATTCTGATATTGGCATTGCCTGGCCCTTAAGTACAGAACCGATGTTATCTGAAAAAGATGAAATTGCTATTAGTTTTGAGACTTATAAAAACGCTGAATGCTTAAATAGCATCTAAGATGGGAAATGTATTTTATTAAATAAATATTTATCTGATAAAACATAAATTAGCGGTATTTTTAAAATTTGGTCTAAAAATTAAATAATGTTTAAGTGTGTAATTGGATTACATTTTTACTTGGTTCTAGCAAGTCCATTTTAGTTAGTTCGATTAACATCAAGTATCCTTTGAAACGAGGGGAAGTAAGTATTCTAATACAAATGCTGTATTATATATCTCCGAGGTAAGGTTTTTATTAGGTGTTGAATTAATAATATTTTAAGAAATTTACATATTAATATTCAACGAGCTTTTATTTGAACTAGAAGAATTATGAGATTAGATAACACAATTATAAAAAATATTTCCTCTTTATTTAGCATAAAAATAGCTGGATATTTAGTTCCTTTAATAACTTTGCCCTATCTTGTTAGAGTCTTAGAACCTGTAGGTTATGGGCAATTAGGCTTTTGCTTAGCCATTATTCAATACTTTATTATTTTTGTTAATTATGGTTTTGACTTATCAGCAACACAAAAGGTAGCTCAGAATTTCAATGATAAATATGCTATTAGCCTGATATTTTGGAATGTACTTTTTGCTAGGCTATTAATGACTGTTTTAGGCTTAGTTATTCTTTTTTTGTTATCAAAGTTTAATCAGACAATAAGTGAATATTTTACAATATTGATTTGTGGGTATTTGAGTGTGCTGGGAACTGCATTATTCCCTCAATGGTTATTTCAGGGGAAGGAGCGGTTAGGGGTAATATCAACATTAAAAATAATAACTCAATTAATAGGCTTGCCATTGATTTTTATTTTTATAAATAAACCTGGAGATGTTTGGTTAGCTGCTCTGTTATCTTCCCTACCATCAATTTTGATTGTTTTTTTTTCGTCCTATTTAATAATTAAACGTGGGTGGATAAGTTGGCGAAAACCATCTATTTATAATATTGTTTTAGAACTCAAAGATGGCTGGCATTTGTTTCTTTCTACTGCTGCTATTAGTATTTACACTACAAGTATTACTGTTGCTCTGGGGATTATTGCTGGACCAGTAAGTGTTGCAATTTATGTATCTGCCAATAAATTATTGCAAGCTGCTCAAGGACTATATACTCCATTATCTACTGCCTTCTATCCTAGAATAAATAATTTAATGAAAAAAAGTGCTGATGAAGGGCTTGCAGCAATTAGATACTTAATGAAAATGCAGTTTATTTTAACTTTTATCATTAGTGTTTGCCTTTTCATTTTCGCTCCGTATGTTGTTGAATTCCTGTATGGAGATGAATATGCTAAAGCTTCCACTGTTCTAAGAGTTCTAAGTGTTTTGCCGGTTATTATTGGATTAAGCAATATATTTGGTATTCAAACTTTGCTAGTGCACGGTTACAAAAAAGAATTCTCAAAAATTCTTTTACTATCAGGTCTAATAAGCATATTTACTCTGCTGCCACTTTGTTATCTATTCGCGTCGGTAGGTGCAGCTTTTTCTGTTGTGATTACAGAGTTTATTGTTACTGTTTTAATGTTAAAAGAAGTTTTAAATAAAAAAATACCTTTATTTAAGAGAAGTTTATAAATTATGAAATATGATTTCGTTATTGTTGGCTCAGGCCTGTTTGGTTCAGTTTGCGCGTATGAATTAACTAAAATTGGTAAAAAAGTACTTGTGTTGGAAAAAAGAAATCATATCGGTGGTAATATTTACACTGAAAATAATAATGGAATCCAAGTTCATAAATATGGTGCTCATATTTTTCATACGAATGATAAATCTATTTGGGACTATGTAAACTCATTTGTTGAATTTAATCGCTTTACAAATTCCCCATTAGCTAATTACAAAGGTGTTCTATTTAATCTGCCTTTCAATATGAATACTTTTTATCAGCTTTGGGGAACAAAAACACCTGAAGAAGCAAAAGCTAAAATATCAGAGCAGCGTAAAGAAATGGATGGGATAGAGCCTTCTAATTTAGAAGAACAAGCGATCTCATTGGTTGGCCGAGATATTTATGAAAAACTGATAAAAGGTTACACCGAGAAACAATGGGGAAGAGATTGTAAAGAGCTGCCGGCGTTCATTATTCGCCGTTTACCTGTACGCTTTACATACGATAACAATTATTTTTCAGATAATTATCAAGGTGTACCTATCGGTGGTTATTCAAACTTAATAAAAAAAATGCTCGAAGGTGTAGATATACGTTTAAATGTTGATTTTCTTAAAGAGAAAGCGTTATTTCAAAGTTTAGCTGAAAATATAATCTATACTGGTCCGCTTGATGAGTATTTTGACAATAAACTAGGTAAATTAGAGTACCGGTCTTTAGAATTTAAAACAAAAACATTACAAACAGAAAATTTTCAAGGTAATGCCGTGATCAATTATACCGAATCTGATGTTCCCTTTACCCGTATAATAGAACACAAACACTTTGATCCTGTAGATACAAACCATACTGTCATAACTGAAGAGTATCCATCTGAATGGAAAGAAGGTGATGAACCATATTATCCAATAAATGATGATAAGAATATGAAGCTATTCAAAGAGTATAGAAAATTAGCAAGCAAAGAAAATGTTATTTTCGGTGGTCGTTTAGCTGAATATAAGTACTATGATATGCACCAAGTAATAAAATCTGCATTAAATTTAATCGAAGGTTTATAATAATGAAGAAAGTTATTATTTTGTGTCCAGGAGACTCTATAACGGGTGGTCCTGAGTTGATTCATCAGTTTGTTGACGCTCTCCGCAATAGAAATGTAGATGCAAAGGTGCTTTACTATCCATTTGATAAGAGTTTTGAAACACCAGCACCTTATAGCAGGTATGATGTAAAGTTAGCAACAGTAGCAGATCTTAACTATGATGATGAGCTTATTGTTCCAGAAGTCGCAACTAGTTATCTTCGTGAACTAAACTGTAAAAATAAAGTAATTTGGTGGCTTTCAGTTGATAATTATTTTAAAGCACATCCAAAGACAATTTCTGATAGAATAAAATTCTTAATAAAAAAATATATTTTTAGAATTTCATTTTTCTTAAGTTTGAAGGAGATGAGTGATCTTAAGCATTTGACTCAAAGCAAGTATGGTGAAATTTTTCTGAAAAATCATGGGATTCATAGTGTATCACCTTTGAGTGACTATTTAGGAATCAATCATTTAAATAAGGTTGTTGATATTAGTAAAAAAATGAATGTTGTGGCTTATAATCCTAAAAAAGGCATAGAATTCACTAAAAAAATTATTAAATGTTTTCCTGATATTGAATTTGTACCGTTGCAGAATATGACTTCAAAAGAGGTAGGGCTACAATTAGATAAAAGCAAAATTTACATTGATTTTGGAGAGCACCCAGGTAAGGATAGAATCCCAAGGGAAGCTGTAATGGCTAAATGCGTTGTAATAACCGGCATAAAAGGTAGTGCTAATAATAACGTTGATGTACCAATTCCGTCAACTTATAAGTTCATTGAAAGTGAATCATCAGTAAATGAAATTGGCCTGCTTATCAATGATATATTCAATGTATTTCCTAAGCATTCTTCAAAGTTCGATGATTATAGACAAAAAATTCAAGCGGAAGAAACTGAATTTATGAAACAAGTGGATTTATTTATAGAGTCACTTAAATAAATTTAACAATGTTTAAATTTTACTATATAAAATATCATTAGCAAGAATCAACATTACATTAATTTCTGAGTTCTATTAATATTTTTATACGTGGGATCTAATTTTTTATAAAATATTTTTATCTTGTTATATTTTTTATCTGTTTTTTCTTTGGATTTATTTGAGCTAAAATGATAAATGTAAATTTATTATGGAGTGTCAATGTCTGATAAATATAGCTATAAATGTAGTATTTTAGTTTTACTGTATAATAAAGGGGTTTGTGAATCTAATACATTGAATTCCTTGTTGATTTCAAAATTAAAATTTGAGGACTGTAAGTTAGTAGTCTGGAACAATGGCCCTAATCAAATTAAATTTGAAAATTACGAAACACTAATTAATATGGGGTTTGACATTAGCTTCATTGAAACTGTTGATAATGAATCATTAGCCAAAGTTTATAATAAATTTATAAATTTATTTATTGCACGTAGATATCTTATTTTAGATGATGATTCTGTTTTAAATGATATTTATTTGAAAAAAGCACTTGAATCAGATCAACAAAAACTTACAATTCCGATTATTACAAATCATGGTATAACTCAAGGTCCTTTTGTTGATGGAGTTGTATATACAGAGGGTAAATTTACTAAGGTCAAACATAGTATTGTAGCGGTAGGTAGTGGTTTAATAATTGGCCATGGAGTTATTGATCTACTGCTTAATCATTATGGTTCTATTTTCGATGATAGGTTTTATTTATATGGAGTTGATAGCACTTTTTTTAAGAGAATAAATAATTTAAAACTATTTAATAATATTGAAGTTATACAAGGTTTTGAGCATTCATTTTCGAGATTAGAGATTGAAAATCCTGATACTATAAAGTTTAGGAAAAAAGAAAGAACCTATGATATAGCTTTAACAAATATTTTTTATAATGAAAGTGAAGTTAATTCTTTATTTTTTGTTTTTAATACAATAATTCGCTCATTCGTAAAAGAACTTATCGGCATAAAATCAGATGTAATCATTTCTGCTTTTATCTATGCATCGTTAAAAAGAAAACATTATAGATATTCTGCAGATAAAGATTTAAAACAAATTGATTATGATTTTAGTCATAAACCTGAATAATGGTTAATTTTTTTGGAGTTACAATGAAGAAGGTTTTATTTATCCTTCATGATTCAGACCCCCTTAGTGGGGCAACTGCTTCAATGCTAGAAATTATAATGGAGTTAAACAGTAATCCTTATTATGATATAACAGTTTTAATTCCGAATGATACAAAAGAGTTGTCACAACTGTTAACAGAAAATTCGATTAAATATGTCATAATAAGGTTATATCACTGTCGATATCTTAAACAAAAAAGTTTTTTAAATTCCGCCATATCATATTGCAAAGCAATAGTTAGAGTTTTTCACTCTTTCTTACAGTCAATTAAGGAAAGAAAAGTAGCATCTAATTTTGATATTATTTATTCCAATACATCATCAATTTATTTTGGAGCTTTTTTAAGTCTAATTACAAACACAAAGCATATTTGGCACTTCAGAGAGTTTGGTATAGAAGATCAATCAGCAGGACATATAGTTGGGAATAAACTTTTTTATAAATTTGCTGATTTTTCAAGTTGTAAAATAATTGTTATTTCAAAAGCTCTAATTGTTCATGTGCAATGTAATGTAAACAAAGATAAGTTAGTAATGATTTATAATGATGTAAAAAATGTAAATGTTGATTTTGAGCGTGTTGCTAATACTAACAATCCTCTAAGATTATTAATAACAGGTTCTATTACTAAAGGAAAAGGACAAGAGCAAGTAATATTGTATTTAGAGAAATTAAAATCCATGAATTTTGATTTCGAACTTTCATTAGCTGGAGATTGCAGCACGCAATACGCAATTGACCTCCAGTCTTATGTAGAATCTAAAAATTTAGGAGATAATGTAAAATTTTTAGGTTTTTGTAATGATATGAAACATGTAAGACTCTCTCATGATATTGCTTTAATACCTTCTATTTCTGAGGCCTTTGGTAGGGTTACTATTGAGGCAATGCATTCAAAAATGGTTGTACTTGCGAGCAATACTGGAGCAAATCTAGAGTTAATCAATCATGGTAGTAATGGATATTTATATTCTGATGAACAAAGTTTTGCTGAATGTTTGTTAAGTATAAACGAGAATCGAGAGAAACTCATTGATGTAGGTAATAATGCAATTATTTTTTCCAGTCAATTTAGCGTTAAAACTGCAAGTAAAAAAATTGATAGTCTTTTAAGGTTGTGTTGATTTTGTTGAGGCATAATTTCATAGCTCTATTTCTATATAATGAGATTTACTGTTTAAGCATAAATTTTTTGGGGTATAAATGAATAAAAAAATTGCTATTTGTATGTCAACATTCAATGGCATAAAATATATAGAACAACAAATTAGTTCTATTTTGACTCAATCTTTTGCTAATTTTACTTTGTATATACGTGATGATGGCTCTACAGACGGCACGATTGAATATCTTAATACAATAGTTTCATCTGACTCTAGAATAAAAATTATAGAAAACATTTCAAACGATAATGGTGCAGCTGGTTCTTTTATACAAATGATCAAGTACATAGATAGTGATTATTATTTCTTTTGTGATCAGGATGATGTTTGGTTAAATCAAAAGATAGAGTTAACTTTAAATGCGTTTAGTAAATTACAGCCTGGTCCTGCTTTAATTCATACAGATTTGATAATTGTTGATGATAAACTGGAGAATATTTCGGAATCTTTTTATGTATTTCAATCACTTGATCCATATTTAGCGCATAAAAAAGAAAGACTTATAATTCAGAACTATGTAGTTGGATGTACTTCTTGTTTCAATAAAGAGCTTGTTGACATTCTAAATTTGAATGTAATTCCTATAGAATCGATTGCTATGCATGATTGGTGGTTCGCTTTAACCGCTAGATTTTTCGGAGAACTATATTATTTAGATATACCTACTATTAAATATAGACAGCATTCTTCTAATGTTCTTGGTGCATCAGATAACTCTTTAGGTCGATACTTGAATTCTTTATTTAGTGGTAATGGCTTAGTTCGTGTTAATCGCTTTAGAAATATTGTTTATCTTCAAGCAAGGTCATTTTTCAACCTTAATTACTCAAAACTTTCGGAACATGACAAAAAATTATTTATTTCCTTGGAAAAAATTCAATTAGGAAGTAATGTTTTTAAATTGTTTAGCTTAATGTTCGTTGATGGTATTCGTTTACAAGGTAACAAACGTAATCTAGCCTTATTTTATAGTGCGATTTTTAACGCTCATGATTAAATATAATTATATATTTTACATTTTTGTTTTCAGTATGGTATCGATACCTTTAGGTTCTGGTACTATGATAAAAAACTTTTTACTTATGTTGGTATTTATTTATTTATTTGTAAGCTTTTTATATTTAAAGTCTGCTTTATATTTGTCAAAGTATTACCTAGTTTTAGTGTTGGCTGTATTGATTTTGATTTTTTTTACATACTTTAACACCGTAGTATTTTCACAAAATGACGGAGGTGGTTTCGTTGTTTTAAAGAGTATTTTAACAATGGTGCTAATTGTATCTATAGGTCTTATATTACTTAAAAGTAATTTGATATGTTACAAATCATTGATTAATTCAGTAGTTTTAGGTTTGTCTTTGTATGCGATTGTTAAATTTGCTTTGGTGTTTTTGGTTTTTGTTAATGTTATTGATGTAAGGTTTATAACTTTGATTTCAAGTGATATGAAACCTTTGGGTGAAATAGGTATTTCCGGTTTTTTTAGATTTGTTAGTGCAAATGATTTTTTATTCCCTTTCATTTATTTTTTAATTGAAAAAAGTGATTATAATAATAAATACATAAAAGGGATTTTTTTATTGGATATTGCTTTATCATTTACTAGATACGCATGGCTGGTCTTTTCTATATTATTTATCTTTAGAGCCGTCGTCATTAGAAAGTCTTACTTAAAACTTATAATGTCATCTTTTCTAATTATTTTTTCTTTATTTTATCTGAATGCAACCACTTCTTTTAAAATTATTGATTCAATCGAGCACAGACTTTTCGTTGAAGGGGCTGGATCTTCTAATGAAAAGTATCTCCAATTCCATATACTTGGTAAAGAAATTTCTACTTATCCTATTTTAGGTAAAGGTGCAGGTACTTATATAGAAGATTACATTAGAAACAGTAGGCTCAAGTTTGGTTATGAAGTAATGTGGTTCTCTTATGCATATCAATTTGGTTTACCAATTTTATTCTTTCTAATTTCATTTATGTTTCTTCCTATTCTATGTTACATCTTATCAAATCATAGTGGACGTACTAGATATTTGCATTTTATATCTTTTATCTTATTCTGTTTGAGTGGATTCACTAACCCCGTAATGGTCAGCTCTTTAGCTTCAATTTTGTTTTTAACTTATTACGGCTTAAAGTATGATAATAACCGAAGCTATGCTTGATTACTGGGTTTAGAGATATGAAATCATTGCTTTTAATCTCAATAGTTGCATCCAATTGAGCAACTAGTTACTTAATATAATTTTTCTGGTGGTTGATGTGATGCTGAGATTCATTTGTAATTCAGAATGAAATTTTCTGCTTATCACAGTGCCAAATGCACAAAATTATCCATGCTTGACTAAGTTATTCCATAAAAAATTTCTCAATGATTAATGACCGTCCATGAATCTTTAGTGACTCCTGTAGCGAAACACAGATTCCAGTTGGTGTACTACTGCAGGGTAAATTAATGTTTGAGCATAATTATACTATTTAATGAAGGATAATTTGATTGTATTAATGGAACCTGATTTTCAATTTATAGCTCTACTAGTTATGTTACTTTATTAAACAGATTGCGATTTAAATTCGGCCATGCGGTTGAACTGGTAGCTACCTAAATGCTGGTTTATTTGACTCAACGGAAATGTTTTTTTAAAAAGCATTCTGCTGAGACAGAAAAATATTCACAGTTTTGTTTCCTCATTGTAGTTTTTGTAATGTTCGTATATTTATTTTATTCATGGGTTTTTAATGAAAAAAGTTGCTATTGTAGGTACTGTTGGGATCCCTGCTGTTTATGGTGGATTTGAATCATTAGTCGAGAATTTGACTCTCCATGCTAGTAATGATATTCAATATGAGGTATTTTGTTCAGCTAAATCTTATTCTAAAAAACAATATTATCATAATCGTGCAAAGTTAACTTATATCCCATTAAGCGCAAATGGAATTAATAGTATTTTTTATGATATATATTCGTTGATTTTATGTATTTTTAAAAAACCTGATGTGACTCTTGTTTTAGGTGTTTCTGGATGTTTGTTTTTACCAATTTTTAAATGTTTCTCAAAATCTAAAATTATTACCAATATAGATGGCTTAGAGTGGAAACGTGCTAAATGGAGTGTTTTCGCCAAAAAGTTCCTCAAATTTTCCGAATCTATGGCCGTTAAATATTCAGATGTTATTATCACTGATAATAAAGCGATTGGTGATTATGTTGATATAGAATATTCCAAATTAAACTTGGTTATTGCGTATGGTGGTGATAATGCTATTATTGATGGTGTAAACGTAGGAAGTGAGCAAGATTACTATTTATCATTGTGTCGAATAGAACCGGAAAACAATGTTGAGATGATTTTGAAAGCCTTTGAATGTACAGATAAAAAACTAAAGTTTATTGGTAATTGGAGTTCTAGCGAATTTGGAAAAAAGCTGAAGATTTTATTTTCAGATAATTCTAATATAGAGCTTATTGATCCTATTTACGATCTTAATAATTTATTTAAGTTAAGAAGTGAGTGTAAGGGCTACATTCACGGTCATTCCGCCGGTGGAACAAATCCTTCTTTAGTCGAAGCTATGCATTTCGAAAAGCCCATTTTTGCCTTTGATTGTAATTTTAATCGGTATACTACAGAAGATAGTGCAATTTATTTTTCGTCATCCGAAGATTTAGAAAAAAAATTATCTATTTTTAGTGTAGAAAACTTATCCTTTACATCTGCAAGAATGAAAGACATTGCTAATAATCGATATACTTGGCGTGTAATAAATAAAATGTATGAATCAACTTACACTTAAAAAATTCAGTATTCATATTTATTATTCGCTGGGTGTTCAATTAAAATATACTTACTCGCATTGTCTAAATGAATGTTTATGGCTATCTTTCATATTTTTCAACGTGATTTGTTTAATTATTAAAAGGTTAAAATGAAAATTGCTATTGCTGGTACAGGTTATGTAGGTTTATCTAATGCAGTGCTTTTAGCACAGCACCATCAAGTTATCGCTGTTGATGTTATCTCTGCTAAGGTAGCGTTAATCAATAATCGTAAGTCACCGATTGTTGATAGTGAAATTGAAGAGTTTTTGGCGCATCGTGATCTTAATTTAACTGCTACTTTAGATAAACAACTTGCGTATCAAGATGCTGAGTTTGTGATCATTGCCACCCCTACGGATTACGATCCTAAAACTAATTACTTTAATACTTCCTCTGTAGAATCTGTTATCCAAGATGTATTGGCGATAAACCCTAATGCTGTAATGGTGATTAAATCAACAGTGCCGGTGGGTTTTACGGCTAAGATTAAGCAAAAGTTTAATTGCGAGAATATACTCTTCTCGCCTGAGTTTTTGCGTGAAGGTAAAGCGCTTTATGATAACTTGCATCCATCACGGATTATTGTTGGGGAACGCAGTGAACGAGCTAAAGTCTTTGCCGATTTATTAGTACAAGGGGCCATAAAAAAAGATATTCAAGTATTATTTACTGACTCGACTGAAGCTGAAGCAGTAAAATTATTCTCGAATACCTATCTGGCTATGCGTGTTGCTTATTTTAATGAGCTAGATACCTATGCTGAAACCCATGGCTTAGATTCGAGGCAGATTATTGAAGGGGTATGTTTAGATCCGCGTATTGGCAATCATTACAATAACCCTTCTTTTGGTTATGGCGGCTACTGTTTACCCAAAGATACAAAGCAGTTACGGGCCAATTATGCCGATGTGCCTAATAGTATTATTGGTGCGATTGTGGATTCAAATACTACCCGTAAGGATTTTATCGCTGAGTCTATTTTAAGTCGCGATCCTAAAGTGGTGGGTATTTATCGCCTTATTATGAAATCGGGTTCTGATAACTTTCGTGCTTCGAGTATTCAAGGGATCATGAAGCGCTTAAAGGCTAAGGGCATTGAGGTTATCGTTTATGAGCCTGTGTTAAAAGAGGCCGAATTTTACCACTCCCGCGTGGTGACAGATCTTAGCGAGTTTAAAGCCAAGGCTGATGTGATCGTCTCAAATCGCATGGCAAAGGAACTGGCTGATGTCGCTGATAAGGTGTATACCCGCGATTTGTTTGGAAGTGACTGAATGTCAGTGGTAAATGGTGAGTTGTGAGTATTCTTCTTCGCGATATCTTAGTTTTAGTCGCCATGAGTTTAGAGTTGTAAAAGCTGGATCCCCGCGTTCGCGAGGATGACGGCGGTTGAGTTCGCGGAGGATGATGGCGATAGAATCAGGACGGCCTTCGGCCTGCTAGAACGCCCTTGCATGGCTACTAGAGCGCAGAAAATAGCACCGCTTCTAGGGTCTAGAAGGGCGAAGCCGCTCTGCATTTTCCTTTTCTGCATATTTTTTAAGTGGTTTTTATGTCAGCAAACATCGCAGTCTTATTTGTGTTTTTTGTCTCTTTTATCAGTTTGTTTGTGTTTCGCAAGATCGCCCAAAGAATAGGGCTAGTTGATAAACCTAATGAGCGCAAACATCATACTGGTCAGATCCCTTTAGTTGGGGGGATCTCGGTTTTTTTTACCATGATGCTGATCTTGTACCTGAATTCTGCATTATTGCTGGCACCAAAACTGTATGTTGGCTGTGCTCTTATACTCGTTATTATCGGTGCAATTGATGACCGCTATGATATTAGTTTCAAGTTGAGGCTTGTTATCCAAGCGGCAGTTTCAATTGTGATGATTGTCCTTGGTGAACGGAGTTTGCATAATCTTGGCTATCTAATGGGTAGCGATGCGATACGTATTCCTGAAGTTGCCAGTTACTTTTTAACCGTTGTTGCTGTAATCGGTGCAATCAATGCCTTTAATATGGTTGATGGTATTGATGGTTTACTTGGTGGTTTAGCGTCAGTCACCTTTGGTGGTTTGGGTATTTTATTTTATTTGCATGGTATGCATAGTTTTGCGACTTTCTGTGGACTGCTTGTGACCGCAATGCTGCCTTATATTATGTTGAATTTAGGGTTTCCATTCGGTAAACGTTTTAAAGTGTTTATGGGGGATGCGGGCAGTATTTTCATTGGCTTTACCGTGATATGGCTGCTAATTGTAGCTAGTCAAGGCGAACGTGCTACTGCAATTCGGCCAGTTACCGCACTTTGGTTAATTGCTCTGCCCCTTATGGATATGGTGTGCATCATGATACGCCGCATTCGCAAAGGACAATCGCCTTTTAAGCCAGATCGAGAGCATTTACATCATATTTGTCAACGTTTGGGCATGTCATCCCATGTATCACTATTGGTTATTTGTACTGCAGCTGCATTGATGGCTTTAGTCGGTATTTGGTCAGACTTAGCTAAAGTAGATGAAAATATTATGTTTTTAGCATTTTTAGCAACTTTTGCTTTGTATTTTACTGTCATGAATAATATTTGGCGCATTACTGCGTTTTTGCGTAGAGATTTTAATTTTACGAAGCCAATTTAAAAACTTAGGTCGCTGCATAAATTTCTGTGCATTATGGGTTATCGCGCAAAGGTTCGAGTGCTATAATTCGCTGTCATACTTTTGAAATAGTATGTTTTTAAAGTCATTTGAAAATTCTGTATTTGGCTTAAGGAAGAGAGTTTATGGAATACCTCATACCACTGATTACTGTTTTTTGTCTAACATGTATTACTATTAAAGTGTTAAATCCAATTGCACTACGTATGGGATTGGTCGATTTGCCTAATGAGCGTAAGTTGCATGTCGGTGCTATCCCATTGATTGGTGGTGTTTCTATCTACTGTAGTGTCTTGCTAGTTTCGAGCATTGTGATAGAACAAAGCCAAGTTTTTAACCTGTATCTTATATCTGCTGCGTTAATCCTTTTTCTTGGTGTACTTGACGATAAGTATGATCTTTCAGTAAGGGTTCGGATGGCTGCGCAGGTTATCACCGCTTCTATACTGATCTTTGGGGCTGGTCTGTATTTAACCTCATTTGGTGATATTTTGTACTTTTTTGAGTTCAAGCTTAGTTATGTAGGCATCTTTGTCACTGTATTAGCGGTTATTGGCGCTATTAACGCTTTTAATATGGTAGACGGAATTGACGGTTTAGCGGGCATGTTGAGCTTGGTGACTTTTTCAGCTTTAGCCTTTTTATTTTACTGGGCGGGAAACAACTGGTTTATGCTGCCTTTATTGTTTATCGGAGCGATTATTGGTTACTTATTATTTAATTTAAAATGGCCATTTCGATCATTTGACAAAATTTTTATGGGTGATGCCGGTAGTATGTTAATAGGACTAACCGTTGTTTGGATGTTAGTGATTGGTACTCAAGCTCAGACGAGTGTATTTAGTCCAGTTACCGCGTTATATTTAATCGCCATTCCATTAATGGATATGACCGCCATTATGTATAGGCGAGTAAAAAAAGGTATGTCCCCTTTTAAGCCCGATAGAGATCATTTGCACCATATCTTCGAACGAGCAGGCTACAATCGTAAACAAACATTAATTAGAATTACGTTTGCTTCACTTTTACTTGCCGCTACTGGTGTCGCTGCCGAAATTTCGCATATTCCTGAATGGATTATGTTTGTTACATTTTTAGCTATTTTTGCCTGCTATAACTGGGCATTGTCAAACGTATGGCAGATCTTGACTTGGGTTCGCAAGGATTGATTATTTAGTTGTTGAAGGTTTTGCCATGCCAATTCATTTGAATTGGCATTTTTGTTTTTATTTGCGGTAGGGCGTACACAAGCTAAAGATTCCTACATTAGCGGTGTTTGCTACTTTAAGTTTTTGGGTTGGAGGGGAATTTAAAATGAAGTATTTAGTGACGGGTGCCGCAGGCTTTATTGGTGCAAAGGTATGTGAAAGGTTGTTAGCTTGTGGTCATACTGTTATTGGTATCGACAATTTAAATGACTATTATGATGTATCACTTAAATTAGCTAGATTAGCACTTATCGATAATCATACTTCATTTACATTTATTAAGTTGGATATAGCAGATCGTGACGCAGTGGCCCGCTTATTTACTGATGAGAATTTTGATCGTGTAATACATTTAGCTGCGCAGGCAGGGGTTCGTTATTCAATCGAAAATCCAATGGCCTATGCGGATAGTAACTTAGTTGGTCACCTTAATATTTTAGAGGGGTGTCGACACGATAAAGTACAGCATTTGATTTATGCATCGTCCAGCTCTGTTTACGGACTGAATGAAAAAACGCCATTTTCTACCGCTGATTCTGTTGATCATCCCGTTTCGTTATACGCGGCGACTAAAAAGTCTAATGAGTTAATGGCTCATAGTTATTCGCACTTGTACGATATGCCTACCACTGGCTTGCGGTTTTTTACTGTATATGGCCCTTGGGGACGACCCGATATGGCACCATTTATTTTCACCAAGAAAATACTAGAAGGTCAGCCAATCGATATTAATAATAACGGTGATATGTGGCGCGATTTCACCCATGTTGAGGATATTGTTGAAGGTGTAATACGTATTGCGGATGTGGTGCCTATGCGCAACACGAGCTGGAAAGTTGAAACTGGAACGCCTGCCAGCAGTTCAGCTCCTTATAAAGTTTATAATATTGGCCATGGTAGCCCGATTAACTTGATGGAGTTTATTCAAGAGATTGAAAGGGCGTTAGGTATCGCAGCCATTAAAAACTTTAGGGAAATGCAGGCTGGTGATGTGTATAAAACCTATGCAGATACCGAGGATTTATTCGAGGCTACCGGCTACAAGGCTAAAGTTAGTGTTAGGGAAGGCGTGCAAAGCGTGGTTGATTGGTATCGTAGTTTCTATAAAGTAAGTTAACGGTCTTTTGGTTAATTGCAACCTTTATTTGGATGATCATGTTCGAGCGTTGTTTTTAGTCGCAACTCAGGGGCGACTAGGGCAGACCTATAATATTGGTGGTTCGAATGAGCGCAGTAATATTGAGGTAGTACAGAAAATTTGTGATTTATTGGAGGAGTTAGCGCCTACTCATCCCCATGCATTTGCTGTAAATGGGATTGGTTTTCGAGGTTTAATACAGCATGTTGAAGATCGTCCCGGCCATGATGTTCGTTATGCAATTGATGCCAGTAAACTTGAGCATGAACTTGGGTGGCAACCGTATGAGTCTTTTGAGTCTGGCCTAAGAAAAACCGTTAAATGGATAGTTGAACAGAGCGATGAAGTACGCTCGTAAGCTGGCGGCTAAATGGCTTTGTTGAAAGCTAAGAGAAGCATTCTCAAATTTTATAGCTAGGGCGTCACTTTGCTTTTTTAGAGCGCTTCGCTTGCCCTGGAGCCTAGAGCCTATAGCTTAGACTTAGAGCTTAGAGCTTAGAGCTTAGAGCTTAGAGCTTAGACTTAGAGCTTAGAGCTTAGACTTAGAGCTTAGACTTAGAGCTTAGACTTAGAGCTTAGACTTAGAGCTTAGAGCTTAGACTTAGAGCTTAGAGCTTAGAGCTTAGACTTAGGAACACTACAGTACTGTACTGCTACGGATCTGAATTTGTACTGTTTCATTATAGCAAGGGGTGAACTTAACTCAGTATGTCATCTTTGCTTATTTTTTGATCTTTGTTTATTTTTTCATCTCCGCTCCTTTTGTCATTCTTGCTCCTTTTGTCATCCTCGCGCACGCGGGGATCCAGCTTTTGAGTTATTATCTAAATCACTTATAAAATGGATTGCCACTACTCAAGGATGAACTATGCAACCCTATGTTTATATTATGGCCAGTCAATTCAATGGTACTTTATATATTGGTGTAACCAGCCAGTTAGAGCAGCGAGTATGGCAGCATAAAAACGCCATTATTGATGGATTTACCCATAAATACAAAGTTGATCAGCTAGTTTATTTTGAGGCTCATGTATCCATGTACGATGCTATTTGTCGTGAGAAACAGCTAAAAAAATGGCGCCGTGAATGGAAAATTGATCTGATTAATTCACAAAACCCAAAGTGGCAAGATTTATGGTACACGGTAATAGCTGGATCCCCGCATACGCGAGGATGACGACAGAAGCGAAAATTACCTAACAGCTGGATCCCCGCGTACGCGAGGATGACGACAAAGGCGAGGATGACGACAGAAGCGAGAATTACGCCCTCTCTGTCATTCCCACGAACGTGGGAATCTACGGCAAAGTCTTTTGTTATCTGGAATATAAAGTAAGAACTTAAAAGCTGGATCCCCGCATACGCGAGGAGGACGGCGAAGACGAGGATTATGCCCTTGCTGTCATTCCCACGAAGGCGGGAATCCACGGTAAAGTCTTTATTATCTGGAATATAAAGCAAATTACCTAACAGCTGGATCCCCGCATACGCGAGGATGACGGCCAAAGTTCGGGTGTCACTGGAACCCGAACCGCTGGATCCCCGCGTACGCGAGGATGACGGCGAAACGAAAGGGTTTCCTGCATGTATTAGGATGACGGCTAAAGGTTTGTGCGGCATTAGAGTAAAAATGCCGCGTAATGTATGTGCTGTTATCAATACTGGGATTTATCGTCAATCGTGGATTGAGACTACTATTCGCTTTTCTTTTTCAACACATAATTTGCGGCTAGGTCGCCAGTTATGCGCTTACCTTCGGTGTCTAGCATGATGAGTTGGTTTTCACCAACTAAGTACTGGCTACCATCGGCCAAGGTGATTTTTTGTCCTTGAGCATCCCATACTGCGGTACCTGTCACTTTCAAAATCTTCTCATCTTTTCCTAAATAAATGGTTTTAACTTCAAAGCTATTATCGGCCTGTAGACTGATATGGGTTTCAATGCCTTCACAACTGGCACAGGGAAGTATGCCTTCGTAGTCGCCGGGCCAATCGAGTGAGTTTTGGCTAGTATCCCCAAGAGGAGTACTTGACGCGGGTTCAGTTTGGGCCGGTGCAGTGTTTGTTGGCGTAGGTGCTGGATCTGAGCATGCTGTGGTAAATAGGGCTAAAAGGGCGATACCGAAAAGTGATTTTTTCATGTTGGCTCCAACGTATGAGTTCAAACTTGGAATGTGAGCAACCATCATACTCGGCAATCTTTATCGAACCAAATCCGTCCTATTTTAATGTTACAACAATAGGTTAGTTGTGTTTTATGTTGGCTTGTTGATTTTTTATTGCTAGCCAAAGGTTGCTGACGTTAGCGTATTTATTTCATCAATTAGTCACGGTTTTATCCTTTAAAACAAATCACTTTCGAGATTGAATCTATACTAAAAGCAACTTCTTCTCGTTTGCGTGGTGCTATTGTGGCGTTATTTACAAAACGTGCAGATATTTTGGATGGCCAGTCAGTTAAACCTAAACAAGCTAGTGATAAAGAGGCTTGGCCTATTGATGCTGTGCGAGATGGCATGATTGAGCAATCTGGTAAGCAGTTTAATCCTAAATTATGTAATGCATGGCTTGGATTACTTAAGGCTTCTGCTGCTTTGCCAGCCAGTATTTTGGATGAGTCACTATGACACGCATGTTAGACAGGATCTTATTTGATGTCAGTCAGTCGCATCTGATTGATAAAGGAGATTTAACAGAGGCCTCGGAGTTAATTGTATCTTCTGTTTGTAAGGGGTTGGATGTTAACCGGGCGGGTATTTGGTTATTGAGTGAAGATAGGCAAACTATATCGTGTTTTTTTCTGTTCGATAATGCCCAGTTACAGCAAACTTTAGCACTTACTCGTACACAATATCCCCGCTATTTTAGCTTGTTAGATAGTGAGCGCACGATAGTGCTTAATCTTGTGCAAATGGAGCTGGCAACCCAAGAGTTAGTCGCAAGTTATTTTATTCCTAACAATATCACCTCTATTCTAGATAGCCCGATACGACACCGTGGCAAAATGGTGGGCATTATTTGCGCTGAGCATCAAGGTGAGCCGCGCGAATGGACACGGGATGAAAAAGCGTTTGCTTCGAGCTTGGCAGATTTGTTTGGCCGAGCGATGAGCGCTAAGGAAATTTTAGATTATCAGCAGCAGTTAAAGGCGGTTAATGCTGATTTAGAACACCAAGTAGCACTGCGGACACAGGAGTTAGAAACCGCTTTAGCTAACTTAAGTGCGACGCAAAATCATTTGATTGAAAACGAGAAAATGGCGGCATTGGGCAGTTTAGTCGCGGGAGTTGCCCACGAGGTTAATACACCTCTAGGGATTGCAGTCACCTCCGTGACCCATTGTTTGGATGAGCTTGCTTTACTTAAAAAGCTCTTTGAGCGTAATGAACTAGATGAAGATAAATTTTTAAATTTTATCAATACGATGCAAGATGGCTTGTCCCTTGTTGACCGTAATCTTTCACGGGCTGCGGAGTTAGTGCACAATTTTAAGCGAACCGCAGCGGATCAATCGA
Source organism: Shewanella profunda (assembly GCF_023283765.1). Lineage (GTDB taxonomy): Bacteria > Pseudomonadota > Gammaproteobacteria > Enterobacterales > Shewanellaceae > Shewanella > Shewanella profunda. Next base: position 26,702 of record NZ_JAKILG010000019.1, read on the forward strand.
TTTGGGAGCGAGAGCGATTTAATTTAAAAGCATATATTTTGCAGGTTTTTAGCTCGTTAAAACCGCTTATGCGTAAAAAAAATATCAGCTTAAAAATTAATATTGATGACAGTATTTATATTGATTCTTACCCTGGTGCAATTGCTCAGATTTTTACTAATTTGGTTTCTAACAGTTTTCGCCATGGTTTCCCCGATAATTTTACTGGGGAAAAACAGATAATCGTTGCTGTAGATAAAATGGACTCTAGCATCAAGATGATCTATCAGGATAATGGTGTCGGTATGTCAGATGATGTTAAAGCTAGAGTCTTTGAACCTTTTTTCACTACTGCTCGACAATCCGGGGGTACAGGTTTAGGAATGTCGATTATTAACAATCTCGTCACGCAAAAACTCAATGGCAGCATTTCGCTTATTTCCAGCCCAAATCAAGGTGTAAAAATCGAAATACAGATCCCAGAGCAGTAGGGCCGACGCTTCGTGGTTAAGCCAGATACCATTATTTCACGCAGTCGCTCGCGAGGAGGACGGCAAAGACCGGAATGACGCTCCATTATGTCATTCCCGCGAAGGCGGGAGTCAACGGTAAAGTCTTTTATTATCTGGAATATAAAACAAGAACTTAAAAGCTGGATCCCCGCGTTCGCGAGGATGACGGCAGAAGCGAGAATTACGCCCTCTCTGTCATTCCCGCGAAAGCGGGAATCCACAGTAAAGTCTTTTGTTATTTGGAGTATAAAACAAGAACTTAAAAGCTGGATCCCCGCGTGCGCGAGGATGACGGCAAAGGCGAAAATTACGCCCTCTCTGTCATTCCCGCGAAGGCGGGAATCCACAGTAAAGTCTTTTGTTATTTGAAATATAAAGCAAGAACTTAAAAGCTGGATCCCCGCGTTCGCGAGGATGACGGCGAAGACTAGGATTACGTCCTATCTGTCATTCCCACGAACGTGGGAATCCACAATAAAGTCTTTTGTTATCTGGAATATAAAGCAAGAACTTAAAAGCTGGATCCCCGCGTGCGCGAGGATGACGGTAAAGGCGAGGATGACGGCAGAAGCGAGAATTACGCCCTCTCTGTCATTCCCGCGAAGGCGGGAATCCACGGTAAAGTCTTTTATTATTTGAAATATAAAGCAAGAACTTAAAAGCTGGATCCCCGCGTTCGCGAGGATGACAGCGGAAGCGAAAAAGCACTTAAAAGACAGATCCCCCGCATCGATAACTGTTCCTGCGTTATTCTACCTTTTGCATCTGACCACCATGGAGGGGGAAATGTCATATTTTGTATGGAACAAAATTGAGCATGCAGTCGTTCGCGAGGATGACGGTAGAAGCGATAATTACGCCTTCTCTGTCATTCCCACGAAAGTGGGAATCCACGGTAAAGTCTTTTATTATTTGAAATATAAAGCAAGAACTTAAAAGCTGGATCCCCGCGTGCGCGGGGATGACGGTCCTGTTGAGAAGCCTAAGACTGATGTCAAAACTGGATCCCCGCGTGCGCGGGGATGACGGCAGAAGCGAGAATTACGCCCTCTCTGTCATTCCCGCGAAGGCGGGAATCCACAGTAAAGTCTTTTGTTATCTGGAATATAAAGCAAGAACTTAAAAGCTGGATCCCCGCGTGCGCGAGGATGACGGCAGAAGCGAGAATTACGCCCTCTCTGTCATTCCCACGAACGTGGGAATCCACAGTAAAGTCTTTTGTTATCTGGAATATAAAGCAAGAACTTAAAAGCTGGATCCCCGCGTTCGCGAGGATGACGGCAAAGGCGAAAATTACGCCCTCTCTGTCATTCCCGCGAAGGCGGGAATCTACGGTAAAGTCTTTTGTTATCTGAAATATAAAGCAAATTACCTAACAGCTGATCCCCGCGTGCGCGAGGATGACGGCCAAAGTTCGGGTGTCACTGGAACCCGAACCGCTGGATCCCCGCATACGCGAGGATGACGGCGGAAGCGAGAATTACGCCCTCTCTGTCATTCCCGCGAAGGCGGGAATCCACGGTAAAGTCTTTTATTATCTGGAATATAAAGTAAGAACTTAGAAGCTGGATCCCCCCGTGCGCGAGGATGACGGCAAAGACGAGGATTATGCCCTTGCTGTCATTCCCACGAACGTGGGAATCTACGGTAAAGTCTTTTGTTATTTGAAATATAAAGTAAGAACTTAAAAGCTGGATCCCCGCGTGCGCGGGGATGACGCGATTTAAGTTCTGAGGTTTCTTACAATCACAGGTGGATCCCCGCGTGCGCGGGGATGACGCTGGTCTTAATGGTTTGGATGGTCTTAATGGAGCTGGATCCCCGCGTGTGCGAGGATGACGGCAGAAGCGAGAATTACGCCCTCTCTGTCATTCCTGCGAAGGCGGGAATCCACGGTAAAGTCTTTTATTATCTGGAATATAAAGTAAGAACTTAGAAGCTGGATCCCCCCGTGCGCGAGGATGAAGGCAAAGATCGGAATGACGTTCCATTATGTCATTCCCGCGAAGGCGGGAGTCCACGGTAAAGTCTTTTATTATCTGGAATATAAAGCAAGAACTTAAAAGCTGGATCCCCGCGTGCGCGAGGATGACGGCGGAAGCGAAAAAACACTTAAAAGACAGATCTCCCGCATCGATAACTGCTCCTGCGTTATTCTACCTTCTGCATCTGACCACCATGGAGGGTGGAAATGTTATATTTTGTATGGAACAAAATTGACCATGCAGTCGTTCGCGAGGATGTCGAGAGTGTGGCTACGAGCAAGAGTATTGTTGATACATGTGCTGGCACAGGAGTAAGGGGGACTAAATAGTTTCAGTTTGTTTCATCCGTTTGCTCTGATTTTTTATGTTACAATTTGGGCACTTAACCATGGCTTATCAATCCTAAATATATCAATGAGAAAAGGCATTTTACTGGCAGGAACAGGTTACCGTCTTTATCCCATGACGCAGCTTGTGTGTGAACCGCTACTGCATATCTAGGATAACCTATGATTTATTACCCTCTAGTTACGCTTATGCAGGCGGGGATTCGGGATATTCCCCCAGGATTTAGTGTTATTTAATATCCTGTTAGGTGATGTGGCGCATTGGGGGATTAATCTGAAGTAGGCTGAACAATTGGCACTGCCTTTAGTTAAAAGTGGTTATGGTGAGTATTTGCTCGGATTACTGGATAGGCAGGTTTTTCATGAAGTGTATTGAAACGGAATTAGCAGAGGTTTTAGTGTTTGAGCCGCAGCGCTTTGGAGATGAGCGAGGCTTTTTTATGGAGACATTTAGGCAGTCCTATTTCGATGCGTGTTTTACTGAAAGAGGTTTTAGTCTCCCTATCTTTGTGCAAGAAAATCATAGCCGCTCGCAGCAAAATGTATTGCGTGGCTTACATTTTCAGCGCTTGCAACCGCAGGGTAAATTAGTACGGGTTTGTACTGGAAGTATTTTTGATGTGGCTGTGGATATTCGTGCAAACTCTCCTACCTATGGTCAATGGGTGGGGAGAGTGTTATCGGCGGATAATCGTTTACAAATGTGGACTCCACCAGGCTTTGCCCACGGCTTTTATGTGCTTAGTGAGTTTGCCGATGTGATTTATCGCTGTACTGACTATTATGCCCCTCAAGATGAGTATGTGCTCGGGTGGAATAATACTGATTTCTCTATAGATTGGCCGCTAATTGCCGAGCCGCTTCTATCAGATAGAGATGCAATGGCAGCAAGAACCTAGCAAGTCACACTGATATGCAACGCACAGCCCTGATTATCGGTCGTTCAATTGGCTTTTCATTTCAACTAAAGTATTACCCTGTGCAAAATTTTTTATTATCTAAAATATAAAGCAAATTACTTAAAAGCTGGATCCCCGCATCGATAACTGCTCCTGCGTTATTCTACCTTTTGCATCTGACCACCATGGAGGGTGGAAATGTCATATTTGTATGGAACAAAATTGACCATGCAGTCGTGCGCGAGGATGACGGCAAAGGCGAAAATTACGCCCTCTCTGTCATTCCCGCGAAGGCGGGAATCCACAGTAAAGTCTTTTATTATCTGGAATATAAAGTAAGAACTTAAAAGCTGGATCCCCGTGTTCGCGAGGATGACTGCTAAGGGGAGGATGGCGGTAATACTAGAATGACGATTATTAGTGGGTGATATAACAGCTCAAAATAATTGCAAGTTCCGCCTAGATAACGGTTCCTGCAATTATGTGTGTACACTGGGATAACAACTAAGTTTCTAATTGCATCCTACTTTTCGACACTCGGTTTGGTGTACCAAGGTGCACGAGCATCTGTGACATCAAACAGACTGTATTTACGGCCGAGCATTTGGCCGCCATCACGGGTCAATGGTATCCAAGATAGGAAGGCACGACTGTGAGTTGATTTAATGGTCATTAGATCAAATGGAACCGAAATATAGAAACCTTTGGTAAAGCTACCTTCACCATACTCATCCGAAGAAAGGTTCGTTTTAGTTGCAAATGCACCAACAATGACACCACTATCAAACTGTTTAGAGAAATCAACCGTTACGCCTTTATCTTCAGTGAGATACTGTCCAGCACTGACCCTGAGTAAAGTATTAGGGAACCACTCGGGTTGATAATAAACCGTGGCATGTCCAGTCACAGCACCAGTTTGTACTCGGTAGGCTCGATTTGTGAGTGGATCGAACTGATGTTCATCCTCAAAGAAACCAAACATATTGTCTGGATCCCGTTGTTTCACATAGTTAGCATCGACACCAAAGGCCCATTGACTATCAAGTGGGCGATACATGAATTCCGTTCCCACACCGCCGTACATCATCTCTAAATAACCACCATAGGCTTGGTAGGAGACATTATCGCTAAGATTATCCATCCAAGTGAGCTGTAGGTTATTTACTCTTACAGGGTTATCGTGAACATATTGACGGATCAAAGTACGAACACGTTTTAAATCAGTACCATCTGGTGGCACATCATATAAGAACTTATCGTAGTTATCGTATAAGTTGAGGTAGAGGGAACCGCCAAATTCAACGTTATCGGTAAATTTATAGTTTGCGCTGCCAGTCACCCCAATATTAAACATATAGAAGCCCTCTGAGCCTCCAAAAGATTGCACCATGGTTGGGGAAATATCAAAGCCAAGCTTGTCTAACCAATCTGTGTTTGTTTGGGTAACGAGTGTGCCCTGTGGTTCACTAGGAACTTTGACCTGGCTTGCATCGCTAACTTTGGCATTGAGGTATGCAAAATTGGCAACTGTTGCAAATTTTTCTGCATCGATACGGGTTTCAGTAATTGGCTGACTGTAGTGGGTTTCAATCAGGCGATACTCTTTGATTTGCGTGAGGGAACAGTTGTTGGCGAGTATCGTTGCCGCTCTGTGGTGCGCTTCGCTTCTATCGCGAAACTTAGTTTGTTCACCAACAACGGTAATGTTATCTGTGCCCAGATAAATTTTCGCATTATTGTAGCCGGCGATACGTTGCAGATCCTGCGCAACCTTATCCCAGTCGATCGTCTCTTTTGCCGCAGTAGATATAGTTGCAACATTAACTGAATTTGATGCACTGGCAGTGCTATCAATGCTAACAGCAGCATCAGTTTTAGCGCTGATCGTATTTGTTTCGCGATACGAAGCGGTATCTACCGTCGTTGTGCTTGATGGTGTTTCTTCGGTTTGTGCTAATTGCACTTGGGTCATAGGTGCTGCTGGGAGCGGTTTATATTTAGCCGCTGCCGGATCGCGTTTAATTTGGGTTAACTCATTGAAGTTAGTTTGCAAACTAAAGCCTAGTGTCCAAGTATTACCGCGCTCATAGCTTAAATGCAGATCTCCCCAGTTGCCAAAGCGGTACAGCAAGCCATAGTTGAACTTGCTGTCCTGGGTCATATCTATACCACCACGCACGACGGGAAAGTCAGCCTCGTAATCGTTACCATCATATTCCACTTTTACCCGCAGTGGATCCCAAGGGGTTTGGTATTCAACACCGCCAAAGAGCGCTGCACAGCCTTTAAACCAGCGCTGATAATCGATTTCGCCACCCTTACCAGTGTAGGAAGTATCTCTATCACACTCGTAATTGAGGTCCTTTTTATCCGAGGTTAAGTTACCGCTATTACCTATATAACCCCAGCCAATACCTAAGGTGAAATCCAGTGGACCGACTCTTTTAGTGGCAGCAATAAATTCACTATCAAATAATCCCGTCCCCCCAAGATCGCGTACACCGAAAGAAGTTTCGGGTAGCCAGTTACTTTCTTCAAGTAGGCGGATTTTAAAGTCTATGCCTTTATCTGTGTATTTAGTGTTACCGCTAAAACTAGGATCACTGCTGTAAAACAGATCGTGCACTAAGGTGTAGCGCACAGTGGTCTCAAACCACGGAAATAATTGTACTGAGGCACTATAGTGCTGATATTCATCGTTATAAGTGGTTGAGAAATTAAACTCGCCTTCGGCGGCCATGCGACCCGTTGGCATTTGCATTAAGCCAACACCACCAAAATCCGATTGCGAGGGTAACAGGGTTGGATAGGAAAATTCATCGGCGGACGCATGTAATAGTGGCAAGAGCGCCAGTGTAAGCGTAGATAGACGGCCTAAAGTATGGATTGAATGGCTAGACTTTTTCATTACAGAGCCCGATTCCTGAGTAATTCAATGATGTTTTCATTCAAATGGGCGTAGCCATCAAATAGACTTGAAAACTCAACAAAGAGTGTTGCACCGGGCGCGATATCCTGCGCTTGGTGATTCCAATAGGCGATAGGTTGTTTAATCGCTTTGCCATCGGGTTGAATAATCCAGACTAAGCTGGTTTGTGCATTATCGAGTAAGCCTGCTTGGGTAAGATAATCTTTGCTGCTCGCTTGGCTTTGCCACGTCATATTGCCAGTTTGAGTCACTGCGCCAAGTACCGTAATGGTCGTTGGGCGGGGTGGTAAGACGAGTTGATATTTACCATCAATAATTGCGTTATAAGACTCGGTAATACGAATAACATCAATATCTAAGGGTTGCATTACCCGCTGACCTAACTTAATACCGCGTAAAAACTGCGCTAGTTGGGCAAGCTTAGCAATATAGCGACTATCATTGGTGGCTTCTCCCATTTGAGCGAGTTGAGAGAGTATCTGTTGACGTTTAGTTTCTAATGCTGCGGTATTTTCAATATCGAGTAAGGCTGCACCTAACCAGTAAATGGGAGCAACTTCTTTGTTATTGGTTTTATTATAGAGAGGGAGTTGTTGTATGCCATCTTGCACGGCTTGCCCAATACGAATGCCCGTAGGGTAAACGATATGCAGTTGTGCCTCCTGATGAGAGGATGTCGTCACAAACAGCTGAGTTTCAGCATGGGCAGCAGTCGATAACACTGAACTTACTAGCAGCGCCAAAGATGTTAAATAGGATTTCATAGTGCCTCCACTAAGACGCAAATGGCTTGAGTAAGGTGATGTCGATAAAAGGCAGATTTGGTGCAATTTTCTGACGACTTTTTACAACATGCCCATTGTCTGATCTTAGCCAAAAATCATTTTGGTATTGGATATTTAGACCTTCAACAGATACTGCCTCGCTGTAGTGCAGTAGCTGCGTTGGGGTATCGTTGATAAGGATATTTTCTTCGGCAATAAAATTAAACTGCGAACTGGCCTTGTAGCCGTAGTGGTAACCGGGTTGCCAGTCGATGGTGCGAGTCCAGGTTTTTGGGGTGCTGCTTACATGCAAACCTAAAAGAATAGGATCAGGGTCGCGGCTTTCTACTGCGGCTAAATTACCATCAAGCAGATTATGGGTTTTGACTAGGCGACCATTGACTGTCACTAGCATGCCATTATCTGCAGATAACCATTTTAGCTCTGTGGTGTCTGGGGCAGGCCTAATATGAGAAAGGGTTGCTTTAGGCTCAGCAAAGGCTAAAACCACAAATGCCTGAGGGGTGTCACCTATCTTGGCATAAATGCTGGCATAGGGATTGGCTTTCACTTGTTCAGTCGTGAGTTTAACGTCATCTTCACCGATAAATGCTAACTTAATGGTATCGTTGAGAGCACTAATTCTTTGACTACAACCAGTAACACCCATCAACACGACGGAGACAGTTAGTAGTGACAATAGATTTTTATTTATACGCATCCGAGTTGCTTATTCTCAATAATAAATATCAAATGTAGAGAGATGTGAGTGTGATTTCAACCCATAGAATGGGTTTTATCTATCTCAAAATATGCTTTAAAAAAAACAACCGCCAATCGGCGGTTGTTTTCGCTTATCCAAGGTGGATTAGTTAGAACCAGTAGTTGAATTAGTGCTAGTACTAGTGATTGGGTTGCCATCAGAGCCGTTAGCGGCAACAACAACACCAGCAACAACAGCACCTGCTGCGATTGCACCAGCAGTCATAGTACCAACTGCACCGCCAGTAGTTGCACCACCAGTAGTAGTGCCAGTGTCAGCAGCGTTAGCCGCAACAGAACCTAACATAGTTAAAGCAGTAACAAGTGCTAATGAAGTTTTTTTCATAGTGATTCCCTTTTAGAAAAAATTAACCTAATTTTTAGCTAATCTAGTACGGCATGATAGGTGATTCAATTCAAATGATCAATGTTAAATCCTAACAAGTCTTAAAACTTTTGACTGATATTGCATCCCGCTATTACAAAATATCCCTTATTTATTAATAGGTTTGTGTCATTACGAAGAAGCATATACCGATCAAGTGAGTGCCTTCGGCTTATATTATTTTTGATGTATATAATCAAAGTCATTCCATTGGGTTGTTGGGCTCATGATGCAGTGTGTTGTTAACTCAGGCTAAAAAACGTTTTAAGCTCATTTATTTGCTCCATAGTATCTTTATAACCTAAATCGATTAATGCACTGGTATAGGATTTTTCAAACAATAAATAAGAAACAATACTCGAATCTGATTGCCTATTAATCCCAATAAAACCAAGTAGGATTCTTATTGCCCAAGGCATGTCATCATAAAATCGAGCAGCCAGTTTACTTAAGTCTTCACTCGGTTTGATTACTAAGGTTTTTATGGGTTGCAGAGTTAGTTTTTCACGGCTTTCTTCGGGGATCTGACCTAAGGTGTTATTGATCCGCTCTAATCTTTCCAGATCGCTATTGAGGGTATCCGAAAAGATAGTATCAAGCAGATGACCTGCAATGGTGGCTGTTTTGGGGTGATATTCCAATTCCATCGGAAAATGTTTATGTGGGCTATCTAAGTTAATCACTAATAGTTTTTTGGCACCTAAGTGGATCGGGCTCGACAATGGTGCAAGTTGGTGAACCGAACCATCGCCATAGTAAGCCTGATTGAGCTTAATGGATGGGAATACCATAGGAATCGCTGAGCTGGCTAATAAATGCTCAGTGTTGAGCATCATGCGTTCACCGCTACGCCTTGCCCTCGTCCAGTTGTCTATGTCCCGTGAGGCTTGGAAGAAGGTCACCGAACGGGAATTGTTATAACAAGATGTATCAACACTTAGAGCCGTGAGTGAGCCGCTGCGTATATTACGATCAATGCGTTTGAAGTCGATAAGCTCGTTGAGCAAATGTCTTAAGGGATCATTATCGAGCAAACTCCCCGCATCGGTATTCACTTTATCGTCCTGCATGCCCTTGAGTGCCATTTTGGCTAGATGACTCAATACGCCCCAAATAGAGGCTCGATAGACTTTTCGAGTTTCAAAATGGCGCCATACCCACTCAAGTTTTCTGACACCAAGGTGAAAGCATGAAGCATGTGTCGCTATGGCCGTGCCATTTATTGCCCCTGCGGATGTACCACAAATAATTTTAAAGGGAATGCCTTGATTGCGTGGATAAAGCTGGACGAGTGCTTTTAACACGCCCACTTGATATGCGGCCCGTGCACCACCGCCGCCTAGGACTAAAGCTGTAGATGTTGGCAATCTGCTGACCCTATTGATTGTTTTAATAATTTTATTAAAGCAATGCCTCTCGTTAAAAAGCAAGTCTGAACAGTTGATTTTTGGAGGATTTATGTGAATTTTTCTAAAAAGACTTTTTTATACCAGTCACACTAAATATTTAATCAGTTCAGCGTCACCCAAGCTTTTCAATTGATCGGGCATGGATGCAGAAATTGTCATTCCCTTTTAAATCAATGTAACACCCAAGTGGAATGCTTGAGTTGCTTTCATGTGATTAATTTAAAAGTGCTTTATCTTTTGCATTTCTAAGGACAATAAAAAACGCACTTAAGCTTAGCTTAAGTGCGTTTTACCATTCTATTCGAGTTGAATTAAGGCTTATTAGCCTTTGACTGCGTTTTTCAGGAAGTCGAGCAGTTGATCGAATGGGATATCTTGTTTTTCACCGGTGCGGCGGTTTTTGTATTCAAATACGCCAGCATCGATATTGCGATCGCCAATTACAACAGTATGTGGGATACCTATCAGTTCCATATCGGCAAACATCACACCTGGGCGTTCTTTACGATCGTCCAGTAACACGTCGATACCCGCTTCGCTTAAGTCTTTGTATAACTGCTCAGCGATATCGGTTACGCGGTGCGATTTGTGCATGTTCATTGGCAGAATGCCCACGCTAAATGGTGCAATCGCTTCTGGCCAAATGATGCCACGGTCATCGAAGTTTTGCTCAATGGCTGCTGCCACAATGCGGCTCACGCCAACGCCGTAACAACCCATTAGTAGCACCTGTGACTTACCGTTTTCGTCAAGTACAGTCGCGTTCATCGATTTAGAGTAGTTAGTGCCCAGTTGGAAAATATGACCCACCTCGATACCGCGTGCCATAGCATAAGTGCCTGAACCATCGGGTGTTGGCTCGCCTTCGACTACGTTACGAATATCGGCAACCTGTGCTGTTGGTAGATCGCGTTCCCAGTTGATACCAAAATAATGTTTGTCATCAACGTTTGCACCAGCGGCAAAATCACTCATTACGCTAACGCTGTGATCGATAACGATAGGGATTTTAAGACCGATAGGGCCAAGTGAGCCAGGACCTGCGCCAATGGCATCACGGATCAGGGCCTCTGGCGCCATTTCCAATGGTGATGCGACTAAATCTAACTTGTCGGCTTTGATTTCGTTGAGTTCATGGTCGCCACGAACAATCAATGCTACCAAAGGAGTCGCTTCAGTTGCGCCCATTACGATTAACGTTTTGACTGTCTTAGTGATATCAAGATCAAACTGCTCAACTAATTCAGCAATCGTCTTCGCATTTGGCGTATCGACTAAACGCAATTCTTCGGTTGCTGCGCCGCGTGGTTCAGTTGGCATAGGTGATTCGGCTTTCTCAATGTTAGCCGCGTAATCGCTGCCCGTTGAGTAAGCAATTAAATCTTCACCGCTTTGTGCCAGTACGTGGAACTCGTGTGACATGCTGCCACCGATTGAACCTGTGTCAGCTAAAACTGGACGGAAAGCTAAACCCATGCGCGATAGAATGTTGCTATAGGCTGTGTACATGGCCTCATAGGTTTCATTCATGGTATCGACATCAAGATGGAAAGAGTAGGCGTCTTTCATCAAGAATTCGCGTGAGCGCATCACACCAAAACGTGGGCGAACTTCATCACGGAATTTAGTTTGGATTTGGTAAAGGTTCAGCGGTAATTGCTTGTATGAGCTGACTTCTTTACGAATGATATCTGTGATCACTTCTTCGTGGGTTGGGCCCAGTACGAAGTCGCGATTATGACGATCTTTAAAGCGCAACAGTTCAGGACCAAACTTTTCCCAACGACCCGTTTCTACCCACAAGTCTGCCGGCTGTACCATAGGCATTAGAATTTCAATTGCACCGGCTTTGTTCATTTCTTCACGAACAATGGCTTCGACTTTACGCAATACGCGCAGGCCTGTGGGGAGGTAGCTGTAAAGGCCCGACGCATTACGACGGATCATGCCCGCACGTAACATTAATTGATGACTAATGACTTCTGCGTTGGCAGGAGTTTCTTTCTGTGTTGATAGCAGGTACTTGCTGACGCGCATTACCGATGTCCAAATTTGAGTTGAATGGTCGCCATTTTATCACCTGCTCTGATGATGTCACCTAGGGATTTAGGTTAAATTCAACTAGCTGGGAGACAAATAGCATTTTTGAGAAGATTACTGAGGCAAAGGAAAGCGATTTTACCGGCGATTTGTGCTGGTCGATTTAGCTTTATCGCGCCTATCGCCAATCACTTTGGCGGGGTTGCCCGCCACTATCGCCCAGTCGGGCACATCTTTAGTCACTATGCTGCCCATACCGACCACGGCGTGATCGCCAATGGTCACACCATCGACTATGCCTGCCTGAGCGCCAATCCACACATCTTGACCTATGATAATGCCCTTGGAGTTGGCAGGCTGTTGATAGATGGGCGTATCGGGCGCCATGCCATGATTGAAGGCGTAAAGAGTGACATTATTGGCGATGCGGGTCTGGCTGCCAATCTGAATACCGACTCTGCCGCCATCGAAGGAGCAACCATGATTAATCGCCACTTCGTCCCCTAGCGTGATAGGCCCGTGTAAAAAACAATCGGCGGCGATCATGCAACGATTACCCATGCGGATATCACGATTGGGTTCGGCAAATAACTGGGCTTCGGGGGCGATAAAGCATTGCTCGCCGATAGTTATTGTTTCGAGGGCGCAAAGTCTTGCTTGAGTATCATCCTGCCAAGGTTTTGCCCAGACTAAATGTTTCTCTTTTAAAGAAAAATACAACCATGGCATCCAAGAAAGACGCTTCTTATGTTGGCGTTGATAATCAGGCTCTGATGAAGGCGTTAGCGCGGACATTTAGCCACATTTCCCCGGTTTGAGTTCTAATACCAAGATGTATTCTTGATCATTGTCATCGACCGCCATTTGCCAGAAGATATCTAAATCATAGAGGGCGACTTGATATAACTTAGGATCGTCCTTGGCTTTTTTGTAGGCTGGGCGCGGATCTTGTCCCAATACTCCACGGATAAGTACGGCTAAATCTGTGTAGGTTTCCTGCTGGGTATAATGTTCAATCTGTGCCTTGGCATTATCGGAATACACCACTGAAATCAGTTTAGGCGCGTCTTGGGCAATCCCGCCAATCGCATCGACAATTGAATCCGAAAAGGGAATATAGGGCTTAATATCGATAATCGGCGTACCATCGACGAGATCCATGCCGGAAATTTCGAGACACACTTTGCCCTTGCGTTGCACTACGCCATGCAATTTGACCACAGATTGACCTATGCCATTGGGGCGAAAAGTGGAGCGAGTAGCGAACACGCCGAGTTTTTCATTACCGCCTAATCGTGGTGGCCGCACTGTGGTTTTCCAACCTTGGGCAAGATTCTCATGGAAACAAAACAGCAACCAGAGGTGGGAATATTGCTCTATGCCACGCACCGCATCGATATGATTCACATGGGGCTCGAGTTCGACATAGCCGCGTGCTTCAACGAGTCCCGGTTGTCTTGGAATGCCAAACTTTTGTTTATAGGGCGTGCGGCATATCGCAACGGCGACAATTTGGTTGGTGAATGTCATGCAAAAAATTACCTAAAGGGTAAGTATAACAACCGCTTAATCTCATTATTAAGAGTTCATCTTTGTGCGCTAATAATGCAGCGTTGGTCATGAAGCGTTAGCCATTAAGCGGTTGATAGGGGCAATCTTAGATCATTATAGGATCACGCCGCGAGCAGTATGCTTAATATGCGTGAGGCTTACTCTGTTGTAGCCGTTTTTACTGCTTGACCAACGCATAGTGCGCGGCTAATACAACCTTGGGCGGCTTCTTCAAAAATGACACATTGTTTGATGATAATACCGTTCGCACCTTTATCCGCGGCAGTTCTACGGGCTTCGGTTCTTGCATCGGCTAGCGATGCGGGCACAGCATTAACATCGGCTTGGCAAGATTCGCCTTGCACTAAACCTTTTAATTCATAATGGCCTTTAGGCAGGGTATCACCTTCGTAGAGGGTGACATCGGATGCCTTGAAGTAGTCATTAATCGCCTCACCGTCCAAATTACTGTTAAAACTGTAATCGCTTGCACAGGCACTGAGCAGTAACACTAATGCACTTGAGAGGATGATTTTCATGGTTTGACCTGAGGTTGAGGGAAAATTGCGTAGTCCAGTGGACTGCGCGATACGATATTATTTATCTGAGCAAATTCTACCGCTTAAGGTACTTTTGATAAAGCTGCTGATGACGATTATTCAAATCTATCTGCCGGCCATCAATCCACATAGCTTCGATTTTGTTGGTCATGGGATCGAGAATATCCCCCTCAGAAAGCACTACACTGCCTCGATAACCTACGGCAATAGCCCCTAGGTCATCAATACCTAAAAGTGTTGCAGCATCTAAGGTTACTGATTTAAGGGCTTGCTCAGGCGTTAGGCCGTAGGCCGCGCTATAACCTGCGGCATAGGGCAGGTTACGGCTATCCCAGTCCGATGAGAACCCAAGAGCGAAGGGGATTTGTGCATTAGTGAGTAAAGATGGAATTTTAAAGGGTAAATCTATGGGTTCATCTTTACGTTTGGGCAGGCTGAAGGTGTGGGGATAAATGACACTCGCCTTAACTTCCCTAAGGCTTGAGGCTAAACGCCATGCATCATACCCGCCGACAATCACCAGTTTGAATTGGTATTTTTTAGCCAGAGCAATAACCTGCTCAATTTGCCCAACACTATCGGCATGGGCAAATAGGGTCGCTTTGCCTTGGTATAGTGGCAACATGGCCTGCCAGCGTAGATTATGAGTTGCGGATGTCTCATCTTTACCTATGGCTTTATCACTTAAGAAGTAACGGTAGCCATCTTCAAAGGCGATATTGAGCTTATTGATAGCGTCTTGATTTTTCTCTATGACCTTGATTTTTTCCTTGTCATCCTCTGGCATGCGTTTGATTTGCGGCCAATAGACATGGAATTGTGCTGTGCTGGGGGTGAGCGCATCTTCAATCGTCCAAGCGTCGAGGTTTACAACGACAGATTGCCCCGCTAAACCCTCACCACTCGGGACGATTTGGGCATGGGTTATGCCGTTGTAGCGAATCGTTGGGATCAGTTCTGAGTCTGGATTATAGGCACTGGCGGCACTGATATGTGGATTGATATCTCCCACCTCGGCTTTATCGACCGTTGGGCGGCTCATGTCAATTTCAACTAAACCTAGGCTAGTATCGAGGGCAATAAGGCCGGGATATAAGTGTTTACCGCTGGCATCGACAATTTGAGTCTCGTTAATTTCTGCCGTAGTGGGCGTCGAGTCTAAGTGGGAGCCCACCGCTGTAATTTTGCCATTTTCAATCAAAACGTCAGTATTGCTGAGCACGCCTTGGCTAACGGTGTGCACGGTAGCGTTTTTAATCAGTACGTTACGACTTTGTTTTGGTGCGGGCACTATATCGTTGGCGATGACGGGCATTGCCACCATTAACATCGTAAGAAGGAGTGTCGTTGGTAAATATTGCATTATTGTGCTCCCTGATGATTGTGGCCCCAGGCATTATACTGGGTATCGCAGTGCCATTGTGGCTCGTTTAGCGGTGTGACTTTTTCACCGGCTTTAGCTTTATCATCACTATTGAGAATTTTTTGAATAAGCGCTGCGCGCTCGTTCACCACGGCTTGCTGGGCGAGTTGGTCTTGGTCGCGATCAAAATAGCGTTTACCTTCCACCCATGCCTGAGTCACTTTGGCGTAAATTGACAGCGGTTCAGCGTTCCATAGGACGAGATCGGCCATTTTCCCTGGGGTGAGTGAGCCAACAAATTCATCGACTCTTAATTGCTTAGCCGGGTTTATCGTGACCATGTTCCAAGCATCTTCCTTCGACATATCACAATACATCATGGACTTAGCCGCTTCTTGGTTGAGTCTGCGCTGCATTTCATAATCATCGGAGTTAATGCTAGTGAGTACTCCTTTGTTTTGCATCAGGCAAGCATTTTGGGGAATGGCGTCATACACCTCGAATTTATAGGCCCACCAATCGGCAAAGGTGGATGCGCCCGCGCCATGGGCCGCTAGTTCACTCGCCACTTTGTAACCTTCGAGTACGTGGGTAAAGGTTTGTACTTTAAAGCGATAGGCCTCGGCTAAACGTAAAAACATCAGAATTTCAGATTGTACATAGGAGTGAATATGCACATCTCGTTGCTGTTTTAAGACTTCGGCTACCGCTTGAAGACGGTAACTTGGGCGTGGGGCAATGGCTTTTTTCTTATCGGTTGAACGCAGATCATCATAGGCTTTTAAGACCTTTTCATAGGCAAGTGCGGCATCGAAGGTTTCTTCGAATAATGCTTTAACCCCCATGCGAGTTTGCGGGAAACGCTGCACAAATTTTTCACCCCAATTGCTTTGTTTAACATTTTCACCTAAGGCAAATTTAATACTGGCAGGCGCATTGGCAAATTTAAGTTGTTCTGCACTCTCGCCCCATTTCATTTTAATCAGTTGGGATTGACCGCCAATAGGGTTCGCACTGCCATGGAGTAATTGCGCGCTGGTGACGCCACCGGCTAAGGCGCGATAGATTGAGATATCTTCGGGATTAATGATATCGCCAATACGCACTTCTGAGGTGACCGCATCGGTACCTTCGTTTGTTCCACCATTGATGGCGATATGGGAGTGCTCGTCGATAATCCCCGCCGTAAGGTGCTTACCCGTAGCATCGAGCACTTGATAGCCTGAAGGTGTGCTTAGTTGCTGACCCACTTTTTCGATACGACCATTAGCCATCAAAAGATCGGCATGTTCGAGAATCCCTTGTTTATCCGATGTCCACAGGGTGGCATTTTTGATATGCAGCTTCTCGACTTTTGGTGCCTCACTGAGTCCATAAGCCACATTGGGGAAGGTGAGTTGACTCACGAGATTTGCGCTGATATCCACTTTGGTTGATTGTTTGTGTTCTTGGTCGGTAGCAGACATTGCACTTTTAGCCGTTGCTGCGCTTTTAATTGTTGCTGCGCTTTGAACGATAGTCACACCTGCTACATTAGTGGTGCGGCTTTGTGCATCGACCATGCGGCCTTGGATCCCATCTGTGCCTAACCATAGGGTGAAACGGCTGATCCCAATGATCCCCGCGCTGCTAAGATCGGCATTGAAGCTGAGTCTGCCATTATCCTCTAACTTAATATGGGTAAGGGATATACTTCGCTCACCACTGCTTAGGGTGCCTTTAATACTGGAATCTCCTGCTTTTACTTCGGTTTTTTGCAGGGACAAATCTAAACTGAAGTTGTTAAAGCTGAGTTGATAATCACCGAGTAATTGCTCCTGCGATAGCGAGTTAATACTCTGTTCTTGGCCCTGCAGCCAAACACTATAAATCTGACCATCCTTAAAAATATTGCCTTTTGTAACAACAAAGTCAGCCATATAACCGGGAGCGAGTTTTCCTGCAAACTCAGCGGTGCCTATCATTTCGGCTGCTTGAGTCGTGAGCGCTGCGAGGGCTTTTTCTTCGGTTAACCCTTGGGCGATGGCTTGACGTAGGCGAGGCCAGAAGGCATCGCTTTTAATCCCATATTGGGTGAATGCGAAGGGAAGTTCTGCATTGGCAACGACGACGGGGTTTGTTGCCGCCCGTTCCCAATGTCTTAATTCTGCAAGGGAGACTTCGCGCTCAGCATCATCGGTTGCCACTTCGGGTGCTTGAGGATAGTTTAACGGCAGGATCAAAGGGTAATTAAATGCCTTCAATTCACTGATCCGGGCATATTCCTGACCATTTCCCAGTAAGTAGCCAGAGAGTTTATGCTCTTTAAGTAAATTAGCAGCACGGAATAGATCGTTAAGATTGTTGGTTTCAAAGACGATTGGTTTCTCGGTTAAATTATCGAGTTGCTCAAAGGCAATATTAAATTCAACTTGGCTACTCGTTACACCATTTACGGATTTGTTTTTATTTTGGTTATACCAGTTGGCATCGGCAAAAGTTTGTCTGATGAGCGCAATACTGCCCATTAATGAGTTCGGATAATCCTGCTCTGAACTTCCTTTATCAAACGCCATAAAAGGTTGACTGCGGGCACGATAAATCACTTCGTTAGCCGTTTTATCCGCTAAAGAGAGACTCACTCCTGTACCGCGAAAAATACCATCGAGTTTGCTAGTTTGGACGCTAGTAAAACCATTATTGATCCAGTCTTTGGCGCGTTCTTTATTCGGATAAACATAATTAAACCATTCTTTTTCAGAATGAATCGCCCCATTTTCGGCATTTCCACCGATACGTTTAATATCATAAACAGGGCGTGTTAGCCCAAGTTTAGGATATTCAAACTCAATCCCATAATCGGTAAAAGGATCGATAAATCCTGGATAAATGGTGTAACCCGTTAGATCGATTTGTAAAGCGGCAGCGGGGATATCACCCTGTTCAATAATGGCTTTAATTCTATTGTTTTCAATTAATAAAGTTGCATTATTGAGCCGTTTACCCGGAGAGATAATTAATTCTGCATGGGTAAGTGCCGTTAACTTACTTACAGGCGTTACCGGATTTGGCGCAGCGAATATCGTCTGGGATACTAAGCTGCTTATTATGCTGCAGCTTATTATTATCTTATTGTTTATCTGCATTTTTATTCAATTTTAAAAGAGTGGTGATAAAGAGTAACTTAAAGCGATTGTAAATACTAAGGTTGAATTGTAACGCAATTTTAGCGTTTACTTAGAAGGGAGAATTGTGTTTCTAGTCAAATTAAAGACATAAAAAAGCTCGCTTAAACGGCGAGCTTTTTTATGATACTCAGCAGCATGAACTAGGATTACCCTATTTACTGCGAGTTTGTATGGATTAGATTAAAAAATCATCCATAGAACGGCCTTTGTTGACTTCGTTCTTAAATACAGTTGGCATACGGCCTTGACCTGTCCACTGGATCATTTCACCGTCAACTTCAATTTGATATTTGGCTGGGCGAGGTGGACGTTTTTTGCTTGGTGCTTTAACTGCTACACCACCGAGGTCATCAATGGATAAACCGACAGCTTCCATTTGCTGACGGATTTCTTCAATCTTAGCATTACGAGCAGCAACAATTTGCTGTTCTTCTTCAGCCATTGACTCACGCTCAGATAAAATTTTATCGAGCTTTGAGGCTAAATCACGTAGATCTTCAATGCTGAGATCTTTTACCGCAGCTTTAAAACGACGCCCGTGAGTTAATATTTCTAAAAAATCGCTCATATCTATTTTCGTCCCACTTTAATTTTTAATACAGGATAATGGTGAACAACCTCTAAATGATAGAAACTAATAGACCTCGAATCAAATAAAATTACGCAATATAGCGAAATTAAATATTATTTAAATTTTGAACTTTTCTATATATGGCTAATAGATGTTCAAAAAGTGGTCAGTACACTGTATCAAAAAATGCAAACAGTCGTTTGAGTTTGATTGACGTTAACGTCAACAGGACGTAAAGTTGCTCTATCTGCATTGGTTGTTGCCAATGTTTTGTCCATGTACATGAAAGTGTAGGAAGGAAACCCTATGAAAGTATTGGTGCCTGTTAAGCGTGTAGTTGATGCCAATGTGAAGGTCAGGGTCAAAGCTGACAACACAAGCGTTGATACCGCAAACCTAAAAATGGCGTTGAACCCTTTTTGTGAGATCGCAGTAGAAGAAGCCGTTCGTTTAAAAGAAGCGGGCAGTGCTACTGAGGTGGTGGTCGTGAGCATTGGTAATAAAGCTGTTCAAGAACAACTGCGTACCGCATTAGCTCTCGGCGCAGACAGAGCAATTCATATCGATACTGAAGATGATTTAGTTCCAGTTTCTATTGCTAAGCTACTCAAAGCGGTACAGGAAAAAGAACAAGCAGAATTAGTGATTTTTGGTAAACAGTCCATTGATGGTGATAACAACCAAACGGGACAAATGTTTGCAGCCTTGACTGATATGCCACAAGCCACGTTTGCATCACAAATCAAAGTTGATGGTCATTCTGTGCAGGTCACCCGCGAAATAGATGGTGGTATGCAGACGCTGAATTTACCCTTACCCGCTGTTGTTACCGCCGACTTAAGATTGAATGAACCTCGTTATGCTTCTTTACCCAACATAATGAAAGCTAAACGTAAGCCATTGGATGTGATGACTGTCGCTGATTTAGGCGTGACGTTAAAAAATCATCAATCAGTGGTAAAGGTAACGCCCCCTGCGGAACGCAAAGCTGGCATCATGGTAGCGTCGGTAGCTGAGCTAGTTGAAAAGTTAAAAAATGAAGCGAAGGTGATCTAAATGGCCATTTTAGTATTAGCTGAACATGATAATGCGGCGTTGAAACTCGATACGGCTAAGGTTGTTAACGCGGCACGTGCGATTGGTGATGAAGTCCATGTACTTGTTGTGGGTCACCAATGTGGCGCTGTAGTGCAAGCTGCACAGGCGCTACAAGGTGTAAGCCAAGTGTTAGTGGCCGATGCCAGCGCCTATGAAGCACATTTAGCTGAAAATGTAGCTAAACTGCTGGTGGATTTAGCCCCTCAGTATGGTCATATTCTTTCTGCCGCATCGAGCATGGGCAAAGACACCTTACCACGTGTAGCGGCGCTTTTAGATGTTGCACAAATTTCTGAAGTGATTGCCATCGTTAGTGCAGATACGTTTGTACGCCCTGTTTATGCAGGTAGTGCCTTATCAACGGTACAGAGCCATGATGGGATTAAAGTCATGACAGTGCGCGCCAGTGCATTTGATGCTGTGCCAGAAGGGAATAGTGCTGCTGTGACTAAGCTCGATAAAGTATTTGAAGCTAAGACACAATTTGTTTCTCAATCACTTACCGTTTCAGCGCGTCCCGAATTAGGTAATGCTGGCATTATTGTGTCAGGTGGTCGTGGTATGGGCAGTGGTGAAAACTTCGGTATGTTAGAGCAATTAGCCGACAAACTTGGGGCTGCCGTTGGAGCCTCGCGAGCAGCGGTTGATGCGGGTTTTGTGCCTAATGATTTGCAAGTGGGTCAGACGGGTAAAATTGTCGCGCCAAATCTCTATATTGCTGTCGGTATTTCAGGGGCAATCCAGCATTTAGCGGGGATGAAAGACGCTAAAGTCATCGTTGCTATCAATAAAGATCCTGAAGCACCGATATTCCAAGTCGCCGATTATGGCCTCGAAGCGGATTTGTTTGAGGCTGTTCCGGAGCTGATTGCAAGTCTAAGTTGATTTTATCTGTGATCTCGGTCACAGTAAGCGGCTTTGCGGTAGCATCTGCTTAGCCGCTTATGTTTTTATGTGCCTCACGCCCGTGAATGGGCGTTCTTAGAAGTAGAGGCGCGCCAAATATCAGTAGTGATCAGTAGGGTGATTCCGGTGATCGATTACGAAAGGATTTGGTGCCGAAGTGGTTGGATTTATCACGATCAACTGCTGGGGTTGTACCGAATAGGTGCAGCACTGCCATAGTATTTTCTAATATGGATATTGGAAATAGTTACTATGGAGCGCTACTGATAGGACAGGTGACCTGGGTATCTATTGCCTTTCCCCACCAGTTCAGTCGCCCTCCATTCGTATTTTGACGAAGAAATAATCAATGACTGTTATGAGTTATGCCGATTCGGCGCTTTCTTTGCTGCCGCCTGTGGTAGCGATTGTATTGGCGATTTTTACTCGCCGAGTCCTACTTTCCCTTGGATTAGGAATTGTAATTGGTGTTTTATTGCTCAATCAATATTCGCCCATTGCCAGTGGAGAGTTTTTATTTAGTAGCGTAAAAGGCCTTTTTTGGGCTGATGGCGCTGCGAATGCTTGGAATTTATATATTCTCGGTTTTTTAATTGTATTGGGAATGATCACGGCATTAATTACTGTTAGTGGCAGCGCCCGTGCATTCGCTGATTGGGCTCGTTTGCATATTCGTAATAAGCGCGATGCCAAATTACTGACCATGTTTTTAGGTTGCGTTGTTTTTATTGACGACTATTTCAATAGCTTAGTTGTAGGGTCAGTCGCAAAACCCGTGACTGATCGCTATTATATTTCCCGCGCTAAGTTAGCTTATTTATTAGATTCAACTGCAGCACCCGTTTGCGTTATTTCACCTGTATCTAGCTGGGGTGCTTATATTATTGCCTTAATAGGCGGTATTTTAACGGCCCATGGTTTTGCGGATTCTGGACATTTGAGCGTGTTTATTCAAATGATCCCAATGAACTTCTACGCTATTTTCTCTTTGCTATTATTACTTTGTGTGGCTTTTATGGGCCTCGATATTGGGCCGATGCGTGAGCATGAATTAAATGCCCAACGGGGGAATTTATACGATGAAACGAAAGGATTACCACCTGGCGCTAATACGGATTTACCCGAGGCTGAAACGGGTAAAATTCTAGGATTATTCCTGCCGATCACTGTGCTGGTATTCGCAACCTTATATTTTATGATTAACAGCGGCGCGCAGGTGCTCGCCACTGAAGGCATTGAGTTTAGTATTATTTCAGCCTTTGAAAAAACGGATGTGAGTTCATCATTATTTTTGGGTTCCCTGTTCGGGTTAGCCGTTGCTTTGGTGGTTAACATAGTACAAGGGGTTGAAAAGTCGATGATTGTAAAAGGCGTAGTGCAGGGCGCTCGCTCTATGCTACCCGCGATTTATATCCTGTTATTTGCTTGGACGATTGCGGGCATTATTGGTCAACTCGAAACCGGTAAGTTTATGGCGAGTCTAGCGACGGGCAATATTCCTTTTGCTTTCTTACCTGCGCTTATGTTTATTCTGGCGGGATTAACTGCGTTTTCTACGGGTACGAGTTGGGGTACTTTTGGCATTATGCTACCGATTGCGGCCGATATGGCGATGGGGAGTCATACTGGGATGATGTTACCTATGTTGGCCTCAGTCTTAGCTGGCGCGGTTTTTGGCGATCACTGTTCACCTATCTCAGATACGACGATTTTGTCGTCAACGGGCGCGAGCTGCCATCATATCGATCATGTGGTCACTCAGTTGCCCTATGCCTTGATAGTAGCTTTTATCAGCCTGATGGGATACCTAGTACTCGGGTTTACAGAATCGGTCAGTGCAGGTTTAGCGACCTGTAGTGTGTTGTTGGTGGTGAGTGTTATTTGGTTGAGAATAAAATCAACCGGCCCTGTGAAATAGTACGGAGTTTATTTGGTATAAAAAAATCAGCCAGCAATTGCTGGCTGATTTTTTATAGGACGAATAGGGACACTAATAGTTTAATACGTCAGCTTTACTTATTTGCGGTATTTAACCCGCGGCGGTTAAGTAAACCCTCGGTGGTTGGTTCTTGACCTCGGAAGTTTTTGTAGGCTTCCATCGGCGCGATACTATTACCCACTTCACGGATTGTCTTATGGTACTTCATGCCAATTTCACGATTGAGCCCCCCCTGAGTTTGCACATAGGCGAAGGCATCGGCAGCTAAAATTTCACTCCACATGTAAGCGTAGTAACTTGCCGAGTAACCGCCGGGGAAGGCGTGGGCAAAGTAGGTCGACTTATAGCGTGGCGGTACGGCACTGATGTTTAAACCGTGTTTTTTAAGTGCATTGGCTTCAAAGGTGGCAACATCCTGTAGCGGCGTATCTGGGCTTAATGAATGCCATTCCATATCGACTAATGCGGCGGCCATGTATTCCAGAGTGTCAAAGCCTTGGTTGAAGCTGCCGGATTTCAGTAACTTTTGCAGTAGTTCATCGGGGATCGGTTTACCGGTTTCGTAGTGTTTCGCGTAGTTCGCTAACACTTTTGGATGGGCGGCCCAATCTTCTTCAAATGTTGATGGGAATTCGACAAAGTCACGGGAAACCGAGGTGCCAGCCAGACTTGGATAAGTCACTTTTGAGAACATGCCATGGGTACCGTGACCCATTTCATGGAACATAGTGGTGACTTCGTTATAACTGACAAACGTGGGTTCTCCCGCTGGCGCCTTTTTAATGTTCATCACATTGACGACAACTGGCTTAGTGCCTTCTAAGAAAGATTGACCCACAAACGAACTCATCCAAGCGCCACCACGTTTACCTTCGCGGGCAAAATAGTCGGCGTAGAAGATGGCCATGCTTGAACCATCGGCATCAAACATTTCATAGGCTTTTACATCGGGATGGTACACGGGTAAATCTGGGCGTGGTTTTAGGGTGACGCCGTAAAGTTCTTTAAGTGTGTAGAACACGCCATCTTCTAGTACACGGTTAAACTCGAAGTAAGGGCGAACACTGTTGGCATCGAGTGCGTATTTTTCTTTGCGAACTTTTTCAGCATAAAATTCCCAATCCCAAGGGGCTAGTTCAAACTTGCCACCGGTTTTAGTGATCATGGCTTGAATGTCGGCTGCTTCTTTTTGGGTATTGGCAACAACCGCTGGCACCATAGAGCCGAACATGCTGTAAACCGCCTCAGGCGTTTTTGCCATTTGCGGCGCTAAGCGATAAGTCGCCCAGTTTTCGTATCCTAGCAATGCCGCTCGTTCGGCACGAAGCTGCGCTAAACGCGATACGAGCGATGCCGTTTCGTTTTCACCCGTTAAACCACGATTAGCAGAGGCTTCCCAAATACGTTGGCGCAGCTCGCGGTTTTCCAGTGATGCCAACACAGGTTGACGAGTGGTGTTGGTGATATTGATAAGATATTTACCATCGTGACCTGCCGCTTTGGCATCGTTGGCGGCCGAAGTGATTTCACTGTCGGTTAATCCTGCCAGTTCATCCTTTGAATCAACGACGATAGCGATTTCTTTGGTTAAGCGGAGTAAACGCTGGGAAAATTCATTCGTTAATGTTGATTGTTCTTCATTTAATGCGCGAATTTTGACTTTCTGTTCGTCAGTCAATTTAGCGCCAGCCATGATAAAGCGTTGGTGATAAACCTCAACTAAGCGCTGGGCTTCTGGGGTTAAGCCTACGTTGGCACGGTCATTATAAATGGCTTCGATTCGGGCAAATAGGGCGGGATTTAAATTGATATTATCCGAGTGAGCTGCCATTTTTGGGGCCATTTCCCCTTGGATTTTACGTAGCTCAGGATTGCTGTTTGAACCCGCTAAGTTATAAAACACGCTGGATGCTCGGTCCAGTAGTGCACCGCTTTTTTCCATTGCAACAATAGTGTTCTCAAAGGTGGGCGCCGCAGGGTTATTGGCGATAGCAAGAATTTGTTGATATTGCTCGGCAATGCCTTGCTCGAGTGCTGGTTTAAAATGCTCATCCTTGATGAGGCTAAAGTCTGGCGTTTGGTATTGCAGCGTACTGGCTTGTAGCAAAGGGTTTTGGGCTGGTATTGAAATAGCATTAGTTGCTGCGTTCTCTGTGTTGCTGCAACCTGCCGTCAATCCGGCGGTGAGAGTGGCGCCGATGGCAATGGCAATAAAACTTTTACGCATATTAAATGACTTCCTTAGAATTGTTGTTTTTTTAGGACTCTAACGTTAATAACTTAAATAGGACTGAAAATGTTTGTGCTTGGTTATCTTGCCATAAAAAAGGAGCCTCGCGCTAGCGAGACTCCTTGAGCTATTTCCTTGCAGGGAAAATAGGTACCGCTTTTTTACTTACTTCTTAATCACGCGATGATGGGCTGATTAATTAGCGAGTAAACTTGTGGTATTTATCAATACCAGTACTTCTACCTGTGTCATGACATACTGCACAAGATTCAGAGGTGGGTTGTTTAAACCAGTCAGCTACACTTGGTACGCTGATTTCACCACCGTTGCTTGCCATATGCGCCTTAGCAGAATCGCTAGTATGGCAGGCATAACAGTTAGCTGTTACAGGGCTTGTCATTTTGCTACCTGGCTCAAGAATGTATTGATTTGGCACTTTGTTTAAATCAATAGCAGTTTCGTGACAGGCAACACAGCTAGTGGCAGCGTCGATAGCGCCCGCACCGTTAGCAGTTTTTGCTTGAGTTCCGTCGGCTGCAACTTCACCCACTTTAGCACCTTCACCCCAGTGCCAGCTGTGGACCATAGGACCAAAACCTGCACCTATCGCTGCTGAAGTACGAGACATACCGTTGTCATGACAAGCGATACAGCTATCTCCACCCTCATCGAAGGCACCATTTTTGTGGAAGGCAGTTGCATCGTTATGGCAAGTTGTACAGCTGTTATCGCTAACAACTGAACGGCGGCCAAAGGCTGATACTTTTTCGCCAGTCGTTGGGTTAACTACGTCAGAGTAAGCGGTGAAAGATATACCCATAGAACCGTCATATCCGTCAGCTCTTAGGTTACCACTGCTTTGATAACGTGCTTTACCATCATATTCCATCCAACCTGCGGTACTAAACGTCACGCGGGATGAGTAGACATAGTTAGCATTCACGGCTGCAATATCTGTGAGTAAGTGACAGATATTCTTAGTGCCATCAGTGTTATAACCATAGTAGTAGTTAGTACGGTTACCTGGACGGCCCACTAAGCTGCCATTTTCATAGGAATGTAAATAGGCACCTGCATAGACAATCGGCTTATTAGCGTTAAAGACTAGAGGGTCTGAATAGTTGAAGTTATCTTTAATGTTGAAGATGTTACCATCAACATCTTTAACCGTTAACGTAGTACACCAGCCTGGTGCGGCTACTGCGGCCGCAGCACCTGTTGGCGCATAGTGGTCAGTTTTGGTAGAGATATCATCTACTTTTACTGGTGTTGATAATTCCAATTTGTACTTAGCGCGAATCGCTTGGCGTTCTGTTAAACCCGCTTTGCTTTCGTGCATAATGCGCAGATCCGCACCATTGCTTGGGATCACAACGCCTGGTACACCACCACTGTTATGGCAGTCAATACAACCTGGACCTGATACGTTGATATTATTAGGCGCTTCAACGTGGCAAGAAGTACAGTTCATCACACTGAAATCTTTGGTGAAATCTTGGTGATTGATATGACCAATTTTGGATAGTGTGTTAGTAGCATAGCTACCTGTTGAGAAACCTTCAGCATTTAAAACGGTGCGGCTTACTGAACCGTGACAGACTAAACAGCCTTCTACGAAGGTAACTTCACTGTCCATACCGGTTGCAACATAGCTTGCATGGCGACGTGGGCTTGTAGAGTAGTCGATATGGCAAGAGTAGCAGCTATCGGTTGTGGTTGAATGAGTACCTTCAGGTTTGTTAACGACTAAAGGTTCAGACGTAGCAATACCATCGTTACCACCGACGCGTAACCAAACGATACCTTCAGTGCTTGGGTTTACCCCTTTCATTGGCACTTTAAATTGATAATGGCCGTCAGCTAAAGCGGTTAATTCAGCACCCGCAGTTGCCTGAGTGACTGCACCACCGACATGAACATTATCTGCAACACCGTTTTTATCAGCTTCATCGCGGTTAGTGATAAAACCTTTATCTGTTAATGCTGCCACTTTGGCTTGAGCATTTAACAGTCCGTTGATTGGGCTATTGTTTTCATCTGTAATTTCGAATTCGTAACTAATGCTGCCTTCAGCAAAGCTGTAGTTAATCACTTTGACATTGGTTACGGTCGATTTGGTTACTGGCGCTGGTGTCCATGGTTGGCCAGGAGTACCTGGGTCACCAGGAGTACCAGGTGTACCTGGGATCCCCGGCGTACCTGGTGCACCATCGGCGCCATCCTTGCCATCATCCCCACAACCAACAAGGGCGCCTGTTAAGGCTAAGGCAACTACATATGCCAGTTTTTTAGAGGTGAAAATTCTCATCATAATCTCCAATTGATCCAATATGCGAATAAAGGACGGATTGCAGCACTAAAGTTTGCAGGGGAGATTAGTGCTTTGAACCGCTGATTTTAATTTGCAAGCTATCGAATACTTTATTTTTTTAAAATTGAGCACTTGATTGTCTCAAGGTGAATAATACTGTTAATTTATTGTTTATTTTTTGAACCTTACCGCATTTATGCCTATTACTTTGGAGGTAGATCTCACTTTTAGAATTTAACATCGATTACTTTTATCTTACAAAACAACATTTAAGTTTGGTTTAAGGTTGTGGTTACAAGTTGTTAACTATTCACGTTTCCATTACATATTGTTCGGCAAGGCTTAAATTAGCGTAAGCAGAAATACTGACGTCACGGGTATGGAATTTAAAATTTTGGCGCAATTTAGTGCGATTATCTTAATTCGTCATAAAAGCTTAGATACGGATAGTGTTTTGATGGGGTAGGCAATGTTAAACTAATATGTAATTTGCTCTGGTGACTGACACGTAAGAGATAATGTTTTTAAAGGGTATAAGTTTTGGCACAACTGTATTTTTACTATTCGGCAATGAATGCGGGTAAATCCACGTCCTTACTGCAATCTTCCTATAACTATCGTGAGCGCGGTATGCATACCTTAGTGATGACTGCCTCTATTGATGATAGATATGGAAAAGGTAAAGTAGCCTCCCGTATTGGTATTGAAACTGATGCACAAATTTTTAGTAGCCAAGATAACCTGAGTGAAATGATCCAAACTGTACACCAAGCTACACCACTAAGTTGCGTATTATTGGACGAATGCCAGTTCTTAAGTAAGGAACAAGTAAAACAATTAACCTATATTGTTGATAAATTAGATATTCCTGTGTTGTGTTATGGATTGCGAACAGATTTCCAAGGCGAACTTTTCACTGGTAGTCATTATTTACTGGCTTGGGCCGATAAGTTAGTCGAGTTGAAGACGATTTGTCATTGCGGTCGCAAAGCGAATATGGTGGTTCGCCTTGATGGTGAAGGTAAAGTGATGCGAGAGGGCGAGCAAGTCGCTATAGGCGGTAACGAAAGCTATGAATCTGTGTGTCGCAAACATTTTCGTGAGTTTATCTGGGATTAAGGCAAGATCGATATTTAAGGTGCCTAGATTTTACCGAAAGTCGTTAATAGTGAATAAAATGAGTTCTAGCTTTATGATTTTTTGGAGCAGTTTTGCCTAATTCTACGCAAGAGATTAAGTTCGAAAATTACCGTCCTCGTCCACCGCAACCTGAGCCTAAAGCTAAGTCTGAGCCTAAGCCTAAGGTCAGATCTAAGGGACGTGTTTGGTTTCTCTTTTTTATTCTCATTTTGTGTTTGGTCATTTTGATTGGCCAAGAAATAAAGACTTCCTTCTATCAGGCAACATTTATCCATCAATATGCTAAAACGCTCACCTATGAATTAGAAAATGAGCCAACTCAGTCGGTGATTTATCCAAGCTATGGTCCCTTTGATGAGCGTCATGGCTATAGCAAGTTGCCTAATTATATTGACAGATTGTTGCAGCGAAACTTTCAGATAACTCGGCAAGTGGCATTTTCACCAGCGTTACAAGAGTATACCCAATTTGGTTTTTTCCCTCCTTACCATGAGAAAGCGCAATCCGGGCTGACGCTGCTCGATTGCCGTAATACTGATCTTTATGAGTTTGCCTATCCTAAGCGGGTTTATCAGGATGAGGATAAGATCCCCAATGAGATTGTGAATACCCTATTGTTTATCGAAAACCGGGAGCTTTGGACAACCGAAGATAAACTCAACCCTGTTATAGATTGGCCGCGCTTTGTGGTCGCAGGGATCAGTCAAATAGCGGAAATGTTAGGTTTTAATGTTGCAACAGCCGGGGGAAGTACCCTCGCGACTCAAATTGAAAAGTTTCGCCATTCTTCACAGGGCTTAACCTTGAGTATTAAAGATAAATTGTTGCAAATTGGCTCCGCCAGTGTGCGAGTGTACCAACAAGGTGAAAATACGGAACCTGCTCGCAAGCGCATCGTACAGGACTATTTAAACACAGTCCCCCTATCCTCAGCACCAAATCACGGTGAAGTACATGGTATAGGTGATGGTTTGTGGGCATGGTTTGGTACTGATTTTGATATGGCTAACAAGCTATTATCGGCACCGCAGATCAAAGCCAATGCGGCTAAACGAGGTCAGGTTTTCCGTCAAGTGGTTGCTTTGATGATTGCCCAGCGTCGCCCATCCTACTACTTATTACAGGGCCATGAGGATTTAGAAAATCTGGTTGATAGCCATATTCGTTTACTCGGGGAATATTATTTAATCGATCGCCATCTGCGTGATGCTGCGTTAGCACAACGCCTAGAGTTTAAAGTGGCTAAGCCACAACGCAATGTGCAATCGGGGGCCGATAAAGGCATAAATACTATTCGTATTCGTACCGCTGGTATGCTTAATATGGGACTTTACGATTTAGATCGCCTCGATCTGACGGTAAATAGCAGCTTACACAGTGATTTACAGCAGCAAGTGAGTCAATACTTGCGCAGTCTTGCCCAGGCGTCCACTGCGGAGCAAGTCGGTTTATTGGGGGAGCGTTTACTTGAGCCTAACCAACTGAAAAATGTGCTCTACAGCTTTACCTTATATGAACGTACAGATACCGCTAACCGCGTTAGGGTTCAGACAGACAGTACAGATCAACCCTTCGATATCAACGAAGGGAGTAAGTTAGAACTCGGTTCTACGGCTAAATTGCGGGTAATGGCAACCTATTTGGAAATTATTGCCGAGATCCACGATAAATATTCCAAAAAGCATGGCATAGAATTAGAGTCGATTATTATCGAGCCTCGGGATCACTTAACCCGCTGGGCAATCGATTATCTGATTGTCAATCCTGATAGGCGCCTCGATCGTATGTTAGATGCGGCGCTTCAACGTGAATATTCCGCCTCACCTAATGAGCAATTTTTTACGGGTGGTGGTTTACATGTGTTTAATAACTTTAAAAAAGCAGAGGACTTGAAAAGACCAACATTGTATCAAGCCCTGCAGGATTCAATCAATTTACCCTTCGTGCGTCTTATGCGCGACATAGTCAATTACAGTAGCAGTATGCAAAATGAGGGCAATATTGCCCAGTTGTTACGTAATGACAAAGATCCTCGCCGCGAAGAGTATTTACGGGTATTTGCCGACAGAGAAGGTAATACCTTTGTCACTAAATTTTATCGTAAATATAGGAAAGTGGCGGCCAATGAGCGTTTAGATATGTTCTTCGATGGTCAATCCCAATCGGAGCAACAGCTCACTGCGGCATATCGTTATTTGCTCCCCGATGAGTCTATGGCGTCATTTAAGGCATTTTTACAGCAACGGATACCGCAGACAACCTATAGCGAACGCCGGATTAAGGACCTCTATAATAAGTACGGGCCTGATAAGTATAATTTGCCCGATCAAGGCTATATAGCACGTGTGCATCCGTTGGAGTTATGGGTTTTGAATTATCTTAACCATCATCCCGATGCTAATTTGAATGAAGTTAAAGAAGCCAGTCAACAGCAACGCCAAGAGGTGTACCGTTGGTTATTTAGAACTCGACATAAGAATGCGCGCGATGTTCGTGTGCAAGTGATGTTAGAAGTTGAAGCTTTCTTAGATATTCACCAGCGCTGGGCGCGTCTAGGTTATCCCTTTGAGACTATGGTGCCATCCTTAGGTTCGGCGCTCGGTAGCTCAGGGGATAGACCTGCAGCCCTTGCGGAGTTAATGGGTATTATCCAAAACGATGGCTACAGATTGCCAACAGTGCGTATTAATCAATTACACTTTGGCGTTGATACACCTTACGAGGTGATGTTACAAAACCAGAGCGCTCAAGGTGAGCGTGTTATGCGCCATGAAGTTGCACAGGCTTTAAAAGCGGCGCTGGCGAATGTTGTTCAAAATGGTACTGGACGGCGTTTAAAAGGTATTTTCGTTGATGAACAAGGCGCTATGTTGCCCATCGGTGGGAAAACAGGGACAGGTGATAACCGTATTGTGACCCAGATGCAGCAGGGTAAGAAGGTTGCTACTACTGCCATGAACCGAACTGCTACCTTTGTATTCTATTTAGGTGATAAATACTTTGGCACCTTAACTGCTTTTGTGCCTGGCAGTAAGTCCGATGATTTTAGTTTTACTTCAGCGTTACCGCTGCAAGTGATGAAAGGGATGATGCCTATACTGTCACCTTATGTCACAACGCCAAAGGGCATGTGTGTGGTGGCAGAATAAACACAGGTTTTGCGATTATTAATAAAAATCCCCGCTTAGGGAAATCTAAGTGGGGATTTTTTATTAGGTTGAGTTGTTACGCGATTGAACAGAATGTGGTCTTGAAACCTCAACACGCACTAGTCATCTGAATTAACATATTGCTTACGGTCTAAATCATATTTCCGCATCTTGTCATATAAGGTTTTACGGGGTAATTCGAGCTGTTCCATGGTGAGTTTGATACTACCTTTGTTGTGACTTAAGGCTTCCTCTATCAGTACGCGCTCGAAAAACTCTACCCGTTGCAGTAAAGACATACTGGAGTGCAGACTCGGAGTATTGCCCAGAGAGCCTGCAAAAGCGGCTTCTCCGCCGAGTAATACATAACGTTCAGCAAGATTACGTAATTCACGTACATTGCCCGGCCAGTCGTGTGAGGTGAGAATGGCATTTTGCTCAGCATTTAAAGCGATAAGTGCTTTGTGGTATCGAGCAGATGCGACTCGAGCAAAATGTAAAAAGAGTAACGGAATATCTTCACGGCGATCCCTAAGCGGAGGGATGGGGACAGTAACAAGATTTAAGCGATAGAGTAAATCTTGTCGAAACTCTCCGGTATCACACAGATTTTTTAAATCGACTTTGGTGGCCGCAATCACACGAATATCTAAATTGATGCTCTTATTGGAACCTAAGCGTTCCACTTTGCGATCTTCTAATACCCGTAGTAGTTTTACTTGGAGCGATAACGGCGTGCTTTCAATTTCATCTAAGAACAATGTGCCGCCATTAGCGTATTCAAACTTACCCACCCGCATTTTATCGACACCCGTAAAGGCACCCGCTTCGGCACCAAAGAGTTCACTCTCGATAAGGTTTTCGGGGATCGCGCCGCAGTTAATTGCAACAAAGTTGGCTTGGTTACGGTTACTGTGATCGTGCAGATAACGGGCAACGAGTTCTTTACCTGTGCCCGTTTCGCCTTCAATTAATACGTCGGCAGGGGTATCTATCACTTGTTCTATAATATGGCGCATACGGTTGATGCCAACACTGTGCCCCAAAATACGTGGCCCAGGAACGCTTTGGCTCTCTAGCTCTTTTTTCAGCTTGCGGTTTTCTAGGGTCAAACTGCGTTTATCTAAGGCGCGTTTAACCACATCGAGCATATGTTCATTATTAAAGGGTTTTTCGAGAAAATCATAAGCGCCTTGTTTTAACGCATTGACTGCCATGGCGATATCGCCAAAACCTGTAAGTAGGACTACGGGTAAATCAGGATCTTGCTGGCGAATTTGTTGCATAAGACTAATGCCATCGAGCTGTGGCATATTCACATCGGAGATCACGACGCCGGCCCAATCTTTATCAAGCAGTTTGGCAATATCTTTAGGTTCTGTGCGGGTGATGGCTTTAATACCTTCTAGTTCAAATAATTGCACTAAAACTGTACCTATATGCGGCTCATCATCGATGATAAGCACAGAATAGTCTTGGATTGAATTGGGCACATTCATATTGACGGACGTTCCTCGAGCAAATAAATCGGTAAAATAATTTGGAAAATGGCACCACCGTTTTCGGCATTGGCGACATTGATCTGACCCTGCATAGACTCGATGATACGTTGTGAAATCGATAGGCCTAATCCTAAACCATGGCGCTCGTTTGTAGTGAAATAGGGTTCGAAGATTTTTTCCATTTGGCTTTCGCGGACACCTGAGCCTGTATCTTGAATACTAATACAAAATTTATCTTGGCTGCTCACCCGAATAATCAAACGACGTTTGACCGACTGCTGCATGGCGACAATCGCATTACTCATAATATTGACAAATACTTGTTGTAGTCTGACCTTATCGCCCCACACTTGATAATTGCCGTCGGGCAGTTGCACATCCAATTGTACGCCCTGTTTATCAATTTCGGGTTGGACTATGGTTAATGCTTGTTTGATACAGCGATTAATATCTGTTGCGCTATCAGTGCCTTGGCTTTTACGGGTAAAACTTTTAAATTGGCCGACAATATCGGCGAGTCTATCTGTGAGTTCGATAATGATTTTAAGATTATCCAATGCCTTATCTTGCATATTCCTCGCAAGAAACGTCTGAGTATTTTGCGCATAACTGCGTAATGCCGCCAAGGGTTGATTGAGTTCATGGTTAATACTGGCGGATAAGCTGCCTATAACAGTCAGCTTTGCGGCTTGGATAAGCTCATCTTGGGTATCTTTTAGCCGCTCGTTGGCTTGCTGTAAATCTTGAGTACGTTCTTCAACCCTTTGTTCGAGTAGACTTTGTGCAAGTTGCATTCGTTGTAAATTACGCCGCCGCTCGGCGCTAAATAAAAGACCTAACGCGAGTAACAGATAAATCGAAGCGGAAAGCAGCATAAGGGCGGGCATTGATTCGTGTAATGGTTTCATTGGCGCAAGAATATGAACCCGCCAACCGGCTTTTGTCATCTCGTGATGGGTATCCATATATTGGGCTTGGGCAGTACCTGTGCGAATTTGGTAAATATGATCGGTATTTTCGCCGTCATGTTGGTAATGGGGTTTGATTAACAGTTCACTAATAGGGCGCTCGGCGTAGCGTTTTGAAGCATTTAGCGCGTATTGTTTAGCTTGGGTAAGCGGCGTTAAGGAGGTGAGGCGCCATTCATCAATACTGGAAATAAAAACGATATCATCGGGATCGCTGATCACAAATTGATACTGGCCAGCAATGGCAATACTGGTGCTCTGTTGCTCTATATCGGCAATATTGACTTTAACCACTATGGCGCCGAGTATGCCTTTTCCGCCTTGTTGGTAAATAGGGTAAGAGAAGTAAAAACCGCGTTTATCCGAGCTAGTACCCACCGCATAGTAGCGTCCCAAATTTCCTGAAATGGCATCGGTGTAATAGGGTCTAAAGGAATAATCTTTACCAATAAATGAGAAACTCTGTTGCCAGTTACTTGCGGCAATGGCAATGCCAAGCGCATCAATAAGGTAAATATCCGATGCTTCAGTAACGTGCTGGATTTCTTCTAAATAGAGATTCAGTTCTTGAACTTTTTTAGGGTTTTGCTGATCGTTGAGTACATGAGCCAGCATAGGGTTGGTCGAAAGCACATGGGGAATACTCTCATAGCGCGAGAGCGCACCATCCAGAAAGCTGACGAGCTCCTTTAATTGCTTTTCAGACTGGGTTTGGATTTCAATTTTACCTTGATGTAAATGAACCCAATAGGTCAACTTTAGGATTGCGAATAATCCTGCGAGTAGCACTACCGTCAGAAGGAGACGTTTCTTGGCTGTTGGCGTCATGGGGAGCATAGCGGGCGATCCTGATAATCACTTAATCTAAAACAAAGCGAGCCTAAGTAGGCTCGCTTAAAAACTATCTATAATCAAGGAATAATATTGGCCCCTTGATAAATCCTTCTACTAATATCCCCTTAACTTATCCAGCATTTCGGGTAAAAACAGGGATATTTGTGGCACATAGGTAATAAAGGCTAAGAAGACTAGCATCAACAATAGCCACGGGAGTACAGATTGAATAACCCAGCCAATACTGCGCCCAGTGATCCCCGAAGTCACAAAGAGGTTGAGCCCGACCGGCGGCGTTAGCATACCTATTTCCATGTTCACCACCATGATAATCCCTAAATGAATAGGGTCAATTCCCAGCTGAGTCGCAATGGGGAATAGGATGGGCGCCATAATTAATACAATTGCAGAAGGTTCCATAAAGTTACCCGCAGCAAGCAGCATCAAGTTAACTATGATGAGAAATCCCCAAGCAGGTAGGCCCATACTGACAATATATTCGGCGATAATATGGGGTATACGCTCCGTTGTTAGCACGTGCGCAAACAGCATTGCGTTAGCGATGATAAAGAGCAACATAATGCTGACCTTGGCACCATCGCGCACAACATTTCGTACTTCTGGGTCTATGGGAGTTTTAATTAACCCTAACAGCATATGCCACAGGTTACGGGTAACGGCGTTGGGCAGGCTTTCGCTTGGATTACGCCATGCTACATTTTTCAGAGGCCCAATATCACGATAACCAAATACGGCAATTAAATAAGCATACATACAAGCGACGGCAGAGGCTTCAGTTGGACTGGCAACGCCACCGTAGATTGATCCTAATACAATAATGATCAGCGCCAATCCGCCGAGGGCCTTAGCACTGGAAAGCCCTAGTTGTTTAATGCCAGGAAAGGGGCGTGAAGGTAGATTTTTAAAACGGGCAACGATATAGATTACTACCATGAGTAGTAAACCCATTAATAAGCCAGGAATTAAGCCTGCCATAAACATTCTGGCTGCTGAAACTTCAGTCGCTGCCGCATACACTAACATCACAATCGATGGGGGGATCAAAATCCCAAGCGTGCCAGAGGTGGTAATTACCCCTGCAGCAAATTTTTCTGGATATCCGGCCTTTACCATGCCGACTATCACAATAGAGCCAATGGCAGCTACTGTAGCGGGGGATGATCCCGATACTGCAGCAAACAGCATACAGGCCATAACTGACGCCATGGCGAGACCACCGCGGATATGCCCAATACTGTCCATGGCAAAATCAATAATACGCCTTGCTACACCACCCGTTGATAAAAAGGCGGAAGATAGAATAAAGAAGGGAATTGCCAGTAGGGTGTAATGTTCCGATGATGACTCATAGAGTTTTAGGGCAATAGACGCTAGCGAGTCATTGGAGAATAATAAAATCGTGAGCATGCTGGAAAATCCTAGCGCGATGGCGATAGGCATGCCTAAAAACATACAGACGAGTAGGGCGGTAAACAGGGTTGCAATAGCCATTATTTTACCTCCTTGTTATCTGTAGCTGTGGGAGTTTGCTGAGCACTTTCATCGATTAAATGCATACTTTCTTTCGCTTCATCGGCAAATGTTAAGCCTGATACTTGGTTGCGTAGAATGGCGATAAATAGTTCTAAAAAGCGCCATGTGAGCATAGTAAAACCAATCAACAGGATACTTTGGGATAACCAAATGGGGACCGCACCATCTTCCACGTCAATTCTTAGGGTGTTCCAAGCAAAATCAGCATCTAAATTGTTCAGTAGCACTTTTGGGAAGTGGATGTCTTCCATCGGGACGCCAATGTGGTACATCTGTGATAGGTATGAAAAACTACCTTTTAAAAACAACCCACAGTAGATTAAACAGATTGAGGTGGTGATTAAGGATGTGATTTTTTTTGCCCTTGGAGGCAAGCTTTTTACGAAGGCATCTACACCTATGTGCGCGCCTACCTTAACTCCGTATGACATACCAAACAACACAAACCAACCACACAGGGTCAATGTAAGTTCTTGGATCCACAGAAAACCCGTATTGAAGAAGAATCGTGCGACGACCTCTGAAAACACTAATAATGTCATCAAAGTGATCAATAAATTGAGCACACCTTCTTCAAAATAACCAAATATTCGTGATATCACAGTTTGTACTCCCCTCGCTCAAATACCGCTTAACCCCAATGGAGGTTAAGCGGTTTGTTTTAATTATTGTTTATTTGCAGCAACGGCGGCTTCAATAACATCTTTGCCTACTTGATCTTCGAACTTAGTCCACACAGGTTTCATCACATCTACCCATTGTTGACGTTCTGCTGGCGTTAATGTCACTAACTTTGAGCGCTTAGAGTCGAGAATTAATTGTTTGTCTTCGTTGTCTTTCTCGGCGGCAATTTTATTACCTAATGCGATTGATTCATCTAAGGCATCTTTGATGATTTTACGTTTATCTGCTGGCAACCCTTTCCAGAAGGTATCTGAGGTCACGACCATGTAGTCAAGTACGCCGTGATTACTTTCAGTGATATGACTTTGAACTTCATAGAATTTTTGTGAGTAAGTGTTAGACCACGTGTTCTCTTGACCATCGATAGCTCGGGTTTGTAGCAGGGTGAACACTTCTGAGAAAGGTTTTTTCACAGGAATAGCACCAATGGCATCAAATTGAGCGGCTAATACGTCCGATGCCATCACGCGGAACTTTAAACCTTTTGCATCGGAAGGTTGTTTGAGCGGAGCGTTGGCGGAGAATTGCTTCATACCATTATGTAAATAACCTAAGCCGACAATGCCCTTACGAGTCATAGAGTTCAATAATGTTTGACCAGCCTCGCCCTGTTGAAAGCGGTTTACTGCATCCATGTCGTTGAATAAGAAGGGAAGATCGAATACCTGTAGGCGCTTAGTGTAGCGTTCAAATTTTGAAAGAGAAGGTGCTACAAATTGCACATCGTTTAACAGTAATGCTGCTAACTCGTTGTTATCCCCAAATAACTGTGAGCTAGGATACACGCTTACTTTGTATTCACCCGGTAAACGTTGTTCAACTAATTCTTTAAACTTCAAAGCCATTTGGCCTTTAGGCGTATTTTCCGCAACCACGTGAGAGAACTTGATTTCGACTGGTTCCGCAAATACGTTAAAACTGGTGGCAAAAACAGACGCAAGCGCGAGCATCTTTGCAACGGTTTTAAATGGGTGGGCCATACCAATCTGTTGATTCAATATCATTTTGAGTTCCTTTTTCTGTTGTTAGGATTTGTCCTCAGTCTTGGTTAGTTTGTTACCAAGTGTGAGTAGGAATACAGCCTTGATTTCCCTGAGGTCTATCTTAGTTAAGGCAAATACCACGCCAACTTACATTGAGCTCTGTAAGTGTTTGGTTAACAAAGTGTAGTTCATTTGATGTTTGTCACACTTTTAGTTTTATGGGTGAGATCTCGCTCACGTTTGCGGCTGAGTTGGGTGGAAACCCACCCAAAAGTAGATTCGGTTGTTATTGATGGTTTAACAGTGAGTGCTGATTAAGTGAGCAGAACTAGTTATTTTTAGATCAAAATGTCATTTCTGAATCAAGGTAACATAGGAGCAGAACCCCTGATTGGCTTCCGTAGGACGGCTGATGTTTAAAGATATGGCAAAGCGTTAAAAGCTTTCGACTGGCGACAAAATGGATTTGGAGGTAGGGCGAAGCAGTCTATGGAAGCAGGAAACAATAGCCGAGCACTACTTATGCCTTTAAGCCCTCGCCTAAATATTGATAAGTGAAGCTGATTGTCTAACGCTAACCATAGTGATCTCCTCATATGCTAAAGGCAAAGTGAAATCAGACATCAGTGACAACAAAGCTGGCTATCAATAGAATATCAAATACCCAATCTCGCACGCGGCCAATTTAGATCAAGCATAGTAGAGTCACGCTGAGGATAATGCTTAAGAGGGAAAATTATGGTGGTCGCTACTGGGCTCGAACCAGTGACCCCCTCCTTGTAAGGGAGGTGCTCTCCCAGCTGAGCTAAGCGACCTGGGATTTTGATTAGGTATTGCAGAATATGGTGGTCGCTACTGGGCTCGAACCAGTGACCCCCTCCTTGTAAGGGAGGTGCTCTCCCAGCTGAGCTAAGCGACCTGGGCATTCTTACATTACGCAATTTAAGTCATTATTCACTGAAGAATGGTGGTCGCTACTGGGCTCGAACCAGTGACCCCCTCCTTGTAAGGGAGGTGCTCTCCCAGCTGAGCTAAGCGACCTGGGAATGACTTACACTGTTATTACTAAGTTATATGGTGGTCGCTACTGGGCTCGAACCAGTGACCCCCTCCTTGTAAGGGAGGTGCTCTCCCAGCTGAGCTAAGCGACCTGGGATATAACTACATGTAAACCATAACTTGTTTTTGAAACGAATTATGGTGGTCGATACTGGGCTCGAACCAGTGACCCCCTCCTTGTAAGGGAGGTGCTCTCCCAGCTGAGCTAATCGACCTCGCTGTGTGGAGCCGTATTATAGGGAGGTTCGATCGAGTGTCAACGCTTTTTAGTGAAAAAAGCATTGGTCGTGCTATTTTTGTTCGCATTGACTTAATGTTAAACATATCACCGATTAAAGTGTTATTTCATGGGGTTTTACCTTGCAGCGACTGACCGACTAATTAATCCATATATGGTGAGATAAAGTCAGTGACGTCATCATCAAACTTTCGGTTTCATATATAAAGGCAGAGATTCAGAGACCCAATTTAATGAGATGGGATATTTGTCCCATTTGCAGGGCCTGCTTTGACTGTTAGAATAAGCCCACTTTTTTATCGTGCTTGTCTTTTTTAGACGACTTTATATAGGTTAGTGTTCCATTATGACAACTAAGACGCGTTTTGCTCCCAGTCCAACAGGTTTCTTACACGTAGGTGGTGCCCGTACTGCACTTTATTCTTGGCTACAAGCTCGTGCTAATAATGGTGAATTCGTATTACGTATTGAAGATACAGATATTGAACGTTCGACTCAGGCTGCTTGCGATGCCATTTTAGAAGGTATGAATTGGTTAGGGCTAACATGGGATGAGGGGCCATATTACCAAACTAAGCGTTTTGATCGTTATAACGAGATCATTGCTCAAATGTTAGCAAAGGGCACAGCCTATAAATGCTATTGCTCGCGTGAGCGCATCGAGTCCTTAAGAGAAACACAAGCTGCCAACGGTGAAGCTCAAAAGTATGATGGTTGCTGCCGAGATTTGCCTGCTCGTGTTTTGTCGGCGGGTGAGAGTGATGAACCATTTGTTGTACGTTTTAAAAATCCCATTGGTGGCTCTGTCGTATTTGATGATCATGTACGTGGCCGCATCGAATTTTCAAATGATGCATTAGATGACTTGATCATCGCCCGTACCGACGGCGTGCCAACCTATAACTTCTGCGTAGTCGTTGATGATTGGGATATGGGGATTACTTGTGTGGTGCGTGGTGAAGATCACATCAATAACACGCCTCGTCAAATTAACATCCTCAAAGCATTAGGGGCACCAATCCCTGAATATGCCCACGTATCAATGATTTTAGGTGATGATGGCGCTAAGTTATCTAAGCGTCATGGTGCTGTGAGTGTGATGCAATACCGTGATGACGGTTATTTGCCTGAGGCGCTGCTGAACTACTTAGTACGTTTAGGTTGGTCACATGGCGATCAAGAGATTTTTTCATTAGAAGAAATGAAGCAATTCTTTAAGTTGAGTGATATCAACAAAGCGGCTTCTGCTTTTAATACAGATAAACTAATTTGGTTGAACCAACACTATATTAAGAGTCTCGCGCCAGAATATGTCGCCTCACATCTACAGTGGCATATGGACGATCAAAAAATTGATACCTCTAATGGCCCTGCATTGGCAGATGTTGTTACCGCATTGGCTGAACGAGCTAAAACACTAAAAGAGTTAGCCGCTTCTAGTCGCTATTTCTATGAAGACTTTGAAGCGTTCGATGATGCTCAGGCTAAAAAGCATCTGCGTGGTGTTGCATTAGAGCCCCTGCAATTAGTTCAACAGAAATTGGCAGCATTAACTGAGTGGACAGCCGAAGCTATTCACCAAGCGATTGAAGAAACTGCAGCTGAGCTAGATGTGGGTATGGGTAAAGTGGGAATGCCACTTCGCGTTGCTGTAACAGGGGCAGGGCAGTCCCCAGGTTTAGATATCACATTATTTTTAATAGGAAGAAGTCGCTCTGAGCAAAGAATATCCAAAGCGATTGAATTTGTAGCAGATAGAATAAATTCCTAAAAAACGAGTTGACACTTTTAGGTGTGCTGCATAGAATGCGCCACGCAGTTGAGACACAGGCTGGCAGATGCTTGCGGTGCACTTAATTGTGTTTAATAAGTTTGGGGCTATAGCTCAGCTGGGAGAGCGCTTGCATGGCATGCAAGAGGTCGACGGTTCGATCCCGTCTAGCTCCACCAAACTTACCGCAGATGTTAAGCGGGAATGTTGTTCATAGTAGCAACAGTCAAATTAATATATCCGGGTCCGCTTCGGTTTTTAGAAGAGTGTGCCAAGGACACCGCAGATATTGAGCGGGAACCTTTTATAACGAAAAGTTCAAATTAGTATGTCCGGGTCCCCTTCGTCTAGAGGCCTAGGACACCGCCCTTTCACGGCGGTAACAGGGGTTCGAATCCCCTAGGGGATACCATCTATATTTTATAGAGAGTGGTTCCTATCGAATGGCTAACGAGTTGTTTGGTAAGAACAAAATCTAAATTTCTGCCGATATCCTAACTGTTAAAGTAAGGTGATTGACAAAAATTTGGGGCTATAGCTCAGCTGGGAGAGCGCTTGCATGGCATGCAAGAGGTCGACGGTTCGATCCCGTCTAGCTCCACCAAATGAACTGCCTTATTAAGCAGGAGCGAAAGTTCAAATTAATAAGTCCGGATCACCTTCGTTCTTTAGAAGATAGTGCCTAGGACACCGTAGATGTTAAACGGGAACCTTTCATAACGAAAAGTTCAAATTAATATGTCCGGGTCCCCTTCGTTCTTTAGAAGAGAGTGCCTAGGACACCGTAGATGTTAAACGGGAACCTTTCATAACGAAAGTTCAAATTAATATGTCCGGGGTCCCCTTCGTCTAGAGGCCTAGGACACCGCCCTTTCACGGCGGTAACAGGGGTTCGAATCCCCTAGGGGATACCACATTTTGGTTCCTGTCGAATGACTAACGAGTTG
>NZ_JAKILG010000020.1 GCF_023283765.1 Shewanella profunda
TCCGCTAAAAGCCAGTAAACCAACCAAAATAAGAAAGGCAGCATGGAATGGTGATTTTAGGAGCGAGATTTTCTTTGGTTAAGAGATTTAACAAAGCTTAATCCCGCCCTGTAGGAATTTCCCTGTAAAAATAACCATACGCCATACCTTTTATGTTGGCAGCAAATTATTTAATTGTAATTGCGCTAATTATTCACAGGTGTATTTAAGGCACATAAGTTAGTTGATACTGGATTTACATTGTAAACAGCGCTTTAAAAGTTAACTTGAAATAATCCATACACCTTGATGTGTCCTGAGATGTGTAACCAATTGGCGCATTTATAGAAGCATTATTTGTGGGAGTCTGAGTTTCATTTAATCGGGAATAAATAATGATTTCAGGTTTGCCCTCCATTAGCCTTAACACTAAAATGGCGTGTTTGAAGGTTGTTGTTCTAGTTTAACTCTCTATTTTCACGGATCAAACCTCAGATGTTGTCTAATCGGCACCTCAGATAACTTGGATATATCGCAAGTTGCCCTGAGCTTGTTGTGTTAGTTTCGCTAAAGGCAGTGCATTAAGTTGAAAATGGGTAAACAATATAGCGGATAAGGGTTAGTGTACCCATTGTATATGCATAGTTGTTTGATTAATTTGGGTTAATGCAAGACAAATTCTTGCAATATTCAACAGTTAGACTGCTATCAAATGTCAGTCTTTGACGATGCCGTGGGATAGAACAGATTTGCAACATTCTAGATATAGAGTAGGCTGATTAAGAGCTATACCCTGTATTTATCTAACAATCTTAACCATAGTTAGCATACTTTTTAAATGGAATAACAACTGAGTGAATTTGGTATAACCGCAGGTGTCAATATTTGCATTAGTTTACACTTTTGTTGGGTTATCTTCCTTGTTGATCCTAATAGAGTATGCGATAAGTAACATCTTTTATTTGAGTTATAATTACGACCGTATCAGCACAAATAAGTGTACTGGTGTGTAGGTCGTTAATATTTGAAGGAGTTCTCATGCGGCAGACAATTAAACTTGCCTCAGTTATAAGCGTGGCGTTATGGATGGCAGCTTGCAGCCCTCAAGAAGAGACAGCTCAAACAGGGGCTGGGCCGCAGAGCATGGAAGTGGGAATTCTCAATGTGGTTGCTAAGCCTCAGGTTATCCAAGTGGAGTTACCGGGTCGCAGTAAAGCGTTCCTCGAGGCCGAAGTTCGCCCGCAGGTAAATGGTATTATCACTAAGCGTAGCTTCGTAGAGGGCGGCAATGTGAAGCAGGGCGAGTCTTTATATCAAATAGACTCAGCGACATACAAAGCGGCACTCGTCAGTGCGAATGCAGATTTAGCCAGAGCGAATGCGAGTCTAGCATCGGCGAAAGCTAAAGCGGCTCGTTATCAGCAATTAGTGAAAACGAATGCGATCAGTAAGCAAGATTTCGACGAAGCCGAAGCTGCATACAAAGAGGCATTGGCCAGTGTCACTGTGGCTGAAGCCGCAATCAATACGGCTAAGATTAACCTGCAATATACAGAAGTATTAGCACCAATTTCCGGTCGTATCGGTAAGTCGAGTGTCACAGCCGGGGCGTTGGTGACAGCGAACCAAAGCCAAACCTTAGCAACGATTCAACAGCTTGATCCAATCAATGTGGATATCGCGCAATCGAGTGCACAACTACTGCGCCTTAAAGCTAAGCTAAAACAAGGTAAGTTACAGGCTGCGGATAATGCTGATGTACAGTTGGTATTGGAAGACGGTACAACCTATGGTCATTTAGGTAAGTTGCAATTTGCTGAAGTCAGTGTGGATGAGAACACTGGCTCCGTTATTCTGCGCGCCGAGTTTCCAAACCCTGATGGTATCTTGTTACCCGGTATGTATGTTCGCGCAGTGCTAAATGCGGGTACTGATCCTCAAGCTATTCTAGTTCC
Organism: Shewanella profunda; assembly: GCF_023283765.1. Taxonomy (GTDB): domain Bacteria; phylum Pseudomonadota; class Gammaproteobacteria; order Enterobacterales; family Shewanellaceae; genus Shewanella; species Shewanella profunda. Next base: position 1,935 of record NZ_JAKILG010000020.1, read on the forward strand.
GCAAAAAGCCATTAGCCGTAACTCTAAAGGCGAAGCTGTGGCTATGGTAGTGAATGACCAAGGTGTTGTGGAAGCGAAAACAGTGACAACAGCAGAAACTGTTGGTCACGAATGGCGTATTACTGAAGGGCTTGCTGCTGGCGATAAGTTGATTGTCGAAGGCTTGCAAAAAATTCGCCCCGGAGCGCCAGTAACACCCAAAGTTATTTCTGAAACGCAAGCACAATAGGGCATAGCTATGGCACGTTTTTTTATTGATCGCCCCATCTTTGCGTGGGTGATCGCCTTAATTATTATGTTGGCGGGGATCCTATCGATCCGTTCTCTGCCAGTATCCCAATATCCGAGCATTGCACCACCAACAGTGGTGATCAGCGCTAATTACCCTGGCGCTTCTGCTAAGATCGTTGAGGACTCTGTGACTCAGGTGATTGAGCAGCGCATGACGGGTATTGACCATCTGCGTTATATCACTTCAACCAGTGATAGTTTTGGTAATGCGTCTATTACCTTAACCTTTAACGCAGAAGCCGATCCGGATATTGCGCAGGTTCAGGTTCAGAACAAGTTACAAGGTGCTATGACCTTGTTACCACAGGAAGTGCAATCACAGGGGGTGAATGTTAACAAGTCTAGCTCTGGTGGCTTCCTATTGCTCTTAGGCTTTGTATCAACTGACGGTTCTCTGGATAAGAGTGATATCGCCGACTATGTAGGTTCTAACGTACAAGATCCTATGAGTCGTGTTCCTGGTGTGGGCGAGATTCAGTTATTCGGCGCTCAATACGCGATGCGTATATGGTTAGATCCGTTAAAACTGACCCAATACAACCTGACGAGCATAGATGTCGTTTCGGCGATCCGTTCTCAAAACGCGCAAGTTTCATCGGGTCAACTCGGTGGTACACCATCGGTAGCGGGTCAAGAGCTAAACGCAACCGTTTCGGCCCAAAGCCGTTTACAAACGCCGGAGGAGTTTCGCAAGATTATTCTTAAATCGGATACATCTGGCGCTATTGTGTTCTTAGGTGATGTTGCGCGCATTGAGTTAGGTTCTGAAAGCTATTCAGTCGTGTCATCGTATAACGGTAAACCCGCCACAGGTTTAGCGATTAAACTGGCAACGGGCGCAAACGCACTCGATACCGCAGAAGCCGTTCGCGCTAAAATCGCTGAGATGAAACCTTTCTTCCCGCAAGGGTTGGATGTGGTTTATCCCTACGACACAACACCTTTCGTTGAAAAATCAATCGAAGGCGTAGTGCACACTCTGATAGAAGCCGTTGTACTGGTGTTTCTCATCATGTACCTCTTCCTGCAAAATTTCCGTGCAACTTTAATCCCAACTATCGCGGTGCCAGTGGTATTACTCGGGACCTTTGCAATTCTCTCTGCGACGGGCTTCTCGATCAATACACTTACCATGTTTGCTATGGTGCTGGCGATTGGCTTGCTGGTAGACGATGCGATTGTGGTGGTAGAAAACGTCGAGCGGGTGATGTCTGAGGAGGGGTTAAGTCCACTCGAGGCTACACGTAAATCGATGGATCAAATCACCGGCGCCTTGGTAGGTATCGGTTTGACTCTGTCCGCGGTATTCGTGCCAATGGCATTTATGTCTGGTTCAACCGGGGTTATTTATCGTCAGTTCTCTGTCACTATTGTGTCAGCGATGGCACTGTCTGTGATGGTTGCCTTAATTTTAACGCCAGCACTTTGTGCAACTATGTTAAAACCACTCAAGAAAGGCCATGGGCACATTGAAACAGGCTTCTTTGGTTGGTTTAACCGTGGTTTTGATAAATTAACGAATCGTTACGAATCGAGTGTCGCTAGCATCATCAAGCGTGGCTTTAGGGTAATGATGATTTACGTTGCACTGGTGGTTGCAGTGGCTTGGATCTTCATGCGTATGCCAACCGCTTTCTTGCCAGATGAAGACCAAGGTATTTTGTTTACTCAGGCAATTTTACCGACGAACGCATCCCAAGAAAGTACCATAAAAGTGTTGGATAAAGTGTCTGAACACTTTATGGCTGAAGACGGTGTGAGATCGGTATTTAGCGTGGCGGGCTTTAGTTTTGCGGGTCAAGGGCAAAACATGGGTATCGCTTTCGTGGGGCTGAAGGATTGGTCTGAGCGTGAGTCTGGTATGGATGTTCAATCTATTGCTGGGCGTGCTATGGGTGCATTCAGTCAGATGAAAGATGCCTTCGTATTCGCCTTCGTACCGCCTGCGGTTATTGAGCTGGGTAAGGCTAACGGCTTTGATATGTTCCTGCAGGATAAGAATGGTCAAGGCCATGAAAAGTTACTGGCTGCACGAAATCAGCTATTGGGTATGGCGGCACAAAATCCAAATCTAGTGGGCGTTCGTCCTAATGGTCAGGAAGACGCACCAATTTACCAATTACATATAGATCACGCTAAATTAAGCGCGCTAGGCATTGAAATCGGTAATGTTAACAGTGTACTTGCAACGGCATGGGGTGGTTCATATGTGAACGACTTTATCGATCGTGGCCGCGTTAAAAAAGTCTATGTGCAAGGTGATGCCCAGTATCGTATGCAACCCGGTGACTTAGACTCTTGGTATGTACGTAACAATAATGGTGACATGGTGCCATTCTCTGCTTTCGCGAGAGGGACATGGGAATATGGTTCACCACGTCTAGAGCGCTTTAACGGCTTGCCCGCGATGAATATTCAAGGCGCAACAGCGGCAGGATTTAGTACTGGTGCTGCCATGGATATTATGGAAGATTTGGTTAAGCAGTTGCCTCCTGGTTTTGGTATTGAGTGGAATGGCCTATCCTACGAAGAACGTCTGTCGGGTAACCAAGCTCCCGCACTATATGCGTTGTCGATATTAGTTGTATTCCTCGTACTTGCAGCACTTTATGAGAGCTGGTCGGTACCATTTGCTGTTGTGCTAGTAGTACCTTTGGGGATTATCGGTGCATTAATAGCGATGAATGGTCGAGGTTTACCAAACGACGTATTCTTCCAAGTTGGTCTATTAACTACAGTTGGTTTGGCGACTAAGAACGCCATCTTGATTGTGGAGTTTGCCAAAGAGTACTACGAAAAAGGTTCTGGTTTAGTAGAGGCAACACTGCATGCGGTACGTGTGCGTTTGCGCCCTATTTTAATGACGTCCTTAGCCTTCGGCCTAGGTGTTGTGCCGTTAGCCATTAGTACGGGTGTGGGTTCTGGTAGCCAAAACGCCATCGGTACGGGTGTACTCGGTGGTATGATGAGCTCGACCTTCTTAGGTATCTTCTTCGTGCCCTTATTCTTCGTTATTGTTGAGCGTATCTTCAGTAAGCGAGAGAAGAAAGGTAAAGAAGACAAGCCAAACTCAGCGGAATAAGCATAAGAAATGCGAATCAAAAGGCCCTGTAATTGCAGGGCTTTTTGTTATTTAAATGCAATTAGTCATAAGGATGGATAGTCGCTGTGCAGGAGTTCTGGCATATTGCCGCTTAGGCCGTTAAAAGGAGGAAACATGGGCTACTCTGCGTTGAAATTGCAAAAATTAGATGCGCAACTTGGTAAGGGTAAGTTGTACTTCATTTTAGTTGTTGGCGTACTTTGGGGTATGTTGACATCTCTCGTTGTGGCTCTAATACATTATTTTATCTTGGGCGATCCATTCTGGACTGAACTGCAAAGAGCACTCTATATTTACCCTATAACGGGGATTTTGTTCGGTTGGATATCCCCAAACAACCTGAAGAGACAGGATTCAGCGGGAATTTAACGCACTTTAGGCAAGACGGCAATTTGAAGGCCTAGTGGGCTAAGTTAAAAATAGCCAACGCGGCAAGTACGTTAAAACCCGCCGGGACGGAGCACCTTTTCAGGTAGCTTGGGGATGTGTGGTGCGGACTCATCGTAAACGAGATAAACTGCGCCGAATATCGTCAATAGTTTTAGTCAAGTCGAAGTAGGGGTTACATTGTGTTTTCGTGGGGTAATCTTGCAACTAAACAACTTCTCGTGGGGATTGTATGCCATGCGATTGCCCTAGGTTTGTTAGCCTATGGTGTGTATGAATTTTATTGGCAGGAACTCGTATTACCCGAACTAATACGCTCTATTGCTGTGGCCGTGTTATTGATAGGGATGGGGTTGGCCCCTAAGCTATTTTTCATGTCCGTCAGTCAGATAGTATCGCAAACCGAGAACACGGCAGTAAAATCAAAAGTGCAGGCTTATGTATTTAATCTTGGTATTTTTCTACTGATATGCAGTTTTTTGATGGAATGGTTATATCCCTAAATTATCCAATATAGAGCGCCGTTTTTAACCTCCGACGCCCTATCTTTTATAAATCAATATTATGGTGTGTAGTAAGTTGCCGCTCCTGGTCCCACAGGTAGACCAAAGCCGAATACCCATAGGAAGAAAAACGCCGTCCAGCCCACGAAAAACACTAAAGTGTAGGGCAGCATAGTGGCGATCAGCGTACCTATGCCTAAGTTCTTTTGATAACGACAGGCCACCGCAAGGATTAATCCAAAGTAACTCATCATAGGCGTGACTAAGTTTGTTACCGAATCGCCAATACGATATGCCGCTTGAATTGTTTCTGGTGCGTAACCGACCAACATCAACATAGGCACAAAAATTGGGGCGGTAATGGCCCACTGCGCCGAAGCGCTGCCGAGCATCAAGTTGATAAATCCGCACAGCATAATAAAGAACAGGAATAGGATTGGGCCTGTTAGGCCAATGGATTGCAGTGCATCGGCACCTAATACTGCCAATACGGCACCTAAATTACTCCAGTTAAAGAAGGCGACAAATTGCGCCGCAAAAAAGACGAGGACGATATACAGCCCCATAGTGCTCATGCTGTGGGACATCGCATTAATTACATCCTTATCATTCTTAATACTACCGACGACTTTGCCGTAGACAAAACCGGGAATAGCAAAGCAGATAAAGATAAACGCAACGATCCCCTTGAGAAATGGTGAGCCTGAAACTAAACCCGTGTCAGGATGGCGCAGTGGCGCACCCTCTGGCACAACTAAAAGCGCTAACATTATTGCCAATATAAATACCGATAATCCTGCCCATTTTAAGCCACGCTTCTCAATGGCACTCACTGACTCCATCGACTGTAGAACCGTTTCATCCGCATCATCATCTTGGTATTTTCCTAACTTAGGTTCGACAATTTTTTCGGTGACGAACGCACCAAGAAAAGTGATCAAAAAAGTCGAGACAAACATAAAATACCAGTTTACTTCGGGGCCGACGCTATAGTCGGGATCAATCATACGCGCTGCGGCTTCTGTTATACCTGATAGTAAAGGGTCAACGGTTCCGAGTAATAGATTAGCGCTATAGCCTCCAGATACACCAGCAAAGGCGGCGGCTAAACCTGCAAGAGGATGGCGACCTAAGGAATGAAAAATCATCGCAGCCATCGGAATTAATACGACATATCCAAGTTCTGCTGCAGTGTTGGACATAATGCCCGCAAACACTATGGTGACCGTCACGAGTCGCTTAGATGCACCCATGACTAAGGCGCGCATTGCCGCGGATAATAAGCCTGAGCGTTCCGCGATCCCAACGCCAAGCAATGCGACAAGCACTGTACCAAGTGGAGTAAAACCAGTGAAGTTAGTGACTAACTGCGAAACTATCATGCGCAAGCCTTCGGCATTCATTAGGCTCACCACATGGATCAAACCATCGGCGCTGCGGCCGTGGGCTCCAACGGGTCTAGGGTCGACAACCGTGAGTTCAAAATAGCCTGCAATCCCTGAAATAAGAATAACGGCGACACAGAAAAGGGCAAACAGGGTGATAGGATGGGGCAGTAAATTACCTAAACGCTCGACAATATTGAGGAAACGCACAAACCAGCCACTACTGCTTATATCGCTACTGGGTTGATGGGCTTTAGGCGTTGGCACCTTTGGGGTGAACTTATTGTCGGAATTCAAACTATCGTCCTTCCTTTATATGGACCTTTGCCAATCGTATTATCATTAGCGCTAAAACTGGCTTTAAGTGCTGATAACCGGAAATGACATAGCTAAGATGAATATGATTGTGTATGAAAGCTAAGGCAAAAGTTAAAAAATGGTTGGGAAGTATGATTGTTAAGCTTTAATTGAAACTTAAATGATGCTGCTATGGCGATTTGCAAAGCTCAGGATAAAAAAATGGACTCTCGAGGAGTCCAGTATTCACGAGCAAAATGGGTTGCTCTAACGTTGTGCATTTTTACTATAGACCATTTTTTCTGTATCGGAGCTGAATATTCAGCCTCTGCAATTTATAGGTGATTTTTGAAGCGTTTTTCGGCTAAAAAAGTCTAAATCTATGTCTGGCATGCCACTATTTCATGACCTAACACTGTGCTTTAGATGAAATTCTTGCCCATTTGTGATTAGCTGTACCCATTAGAACGAAAAAAAGACTAAGGATGGAAGATGGATAAATTTTTTTTAGGGTTAGCGCTGGTTTTTATCGTGACCTACCTTTGGTACGTCAGCCTAGTGAAAAAACGCAATACTGTGCTCGAAGCGTTATCTGGTATCGATGCACAACTCATCAGCCGTAATGCATTTGTATATCGGATCCTCGAAATGGCTGATCAATATGACCATGATGAATTATTATTTAAAGAAATTAATGGGTTGCTGGCGCAGTCTGCTTCAGCTTATAGCACGATTGACCCCAATGAAGTTAAAGTGCATTTTATTAATGCAGAGCAGTTGAACGATAAAATGGCTATGTTAGTAGCCAATATTGATCATTATCCCGATCTTAAATCCGATAATACTATGTTGCAGGCGATACAAAGTTATAGTGAAACTGAATCTGACATTGCTAATGCCAGTCGTTTTTACAACTCCGCGGTATCTGAATTAAATGCAGCGGTTGAAATATTTCCCGGTTCTATTATTGCCTCTATGGCGAGTATTAAGGTGATGCCTTTCTTTGAGCTGACTGAGGTTCCTAAAGCCCCAATGGATGCCGTTGATTATCTATAAGGCTGACGTTGTAACCTTTGTTGGATGCTGAAATAGGGTGTGGAGTTTATAAAAATAAGATCGCTAAATTTATAGGGTAAACCGTCAGATCCACAATGCTTTGCTATTATTGAGTAACTTATTCTTAACGAATGTATAGGATCTTGATGCTCCGCACTCGTACACTTATGTCAGCACTGTTCATATGGCTTAGCAACTCGAGGTTGTTAGGAATGTGTTTGTTACTGCTTTCGAATATGGTGATGGCGGCAAATGCACAGGATGCCAATTCAAAACCTCGAATCGTGGCACGTTACTCTGAAACGGGTATCCTTAGCAGCGAAGGGCTGGAGAAGTTTAAAGTCTATCAATATCAACAAGCTAATGGCGTTACTGTGTTTACCGATAAGGCTCCCAGTAATAACCAATATCAAATTTTGTTGTACGAATGTTTTGCCTGCCGTCCCGATTCAAATATCGATTGGAATGCCATTCGTTTGTTTAGTGCAAATTATGATTCATTAATCTCTCAAGCAGCCTATAAACACAAGTTGGAACCCGCATTAATTCGCGCGGTGATCCATGCCGAATCGGCTTTCAATTCTCGTGCGGTATCACGTAGTGGTGCTATGGGATTAATGCAATTGATGCCAGAAACCGCTAAAGAAATGGGCGTTATAAATGCATTTTTGCCTGAGGAAAATATTTTTGGTGGCAGTAAATATTTGGCCCAAATGCTAAAACAATTTAATGGCGATATTGCCTTGGCCTGTGCTGCCTACAATGCTGGGCCGACGACGGTGACACAGTACAATGGCATTCCGCCGTATCCTGAGACTCAAGCCTATGTTGAGCGGGTACAAATTTTATTGAAACGCTATCGTGAACAAAAGCGGGTCTAGGGGGTACAGTGCGCATATTGCTGGCAGCTGGCTAAAATGCATCGCTGCCATAGATTTTATTACTCGCCCACTTCCCATTTTACGGTGACATTCCCGCCCGCTTGTCCGAGCGTTTTACCCAAGTAATCCATTAATTCAGTTGCGATTTCATCTAATTGCCAAGGTGGATTAATGATCCATAATCCTGCGGCTGTCATGCCAAACTCATCTGAATCGGGTTTAATTGCTTGCTCAATTCTCAGTTGGCGTTTAATGCCACTGCTGGCGAGGCGCGATAACATGCCTTCGGTCTGAGCGCGATTCACAACCGGATACCAAAGCACAAATACGCCAGTGGCAAAGCGTTTGTGAGCTTTGATCAGCGTTTCAGCCACATCTTGATAGTCGGTTTTCATCTCATAGCTTGGGTCAACTAACACCAGTGCGCGGCGCTCTAGGGGCGGCACTGCGGCGATAAGGCCTTTTAGCCCATCACCCTTAATGACTTTGACTTGCCTGTCTTCACAGAAATAATCGTCCAGTAACACATAATCAGTGCTGTGCAGCTCATGCAGCACCATGCGATCTTTTGGGCCAAGTTCCATATCAATAATGGCGGGTGAGCCGGGATAGAAGTTGAGTTCTTCTGGATTTTCTTCATTAAAGTGACGTACTGCTGCGACATAGTCCTGCAGTGATTGTGGTAGGTCTGTTTTATCCCAAAGTCTAGCCACGCCGTCGAGATACTCGCCCGTTTTCTGTGCAAACTCATCGGTTAAGGTATAACCACCTGCACCAGCATGGGTATCGATATACACGAGTGGTTTGTCTTTCTTGTGCATTAACTGCAGGGTTTGTAACAAGATAGTGTGTTTTAACACATCGGCATAATTGCCTGCGTGATAACCATGGCGGTAACTTAACATGGGGGATCCTAGTAATTTGCAAACAGAGCCAAGGGAGGCAAATGGCAGTGACTAATTATACCTGCGATGGTCATAGGCGTAAATTTAATGCCTTAGTTGGCACTCTTTTTATCGGGGAACCAGTGCATGGGTGTTTGCATTTGAAAGGTTTTCAACCAAAGATTCGCCGGAGCGGGTTTGCCGAATAAGTAACCTTGAAATTGCTTACACCCTAAAGCGGTAAGTTGCGCTAGTTGGGCTTCAGTCTCTATACCTTCGGCTATAACGTTCAGTTTTAAACTCTTCGCTAACAAGATCGCCGCATTCACGATTTGGGTATGGCGCTCGCTAATCCCAAGCTGGCTGACAAAGTAACGATCGATTTTAATCGTATCTGCGCTGATATCGATAAGTTGGCTCAATGAAGCATGCCCTGTACCAAAATCATCAATCGCAATAGATACACCCATGCGAGCAAGCGTATTTAGACGGCGACCGGTTTCTTTATATGTTGAAAATACAGAGGTTTCGGTGATCTCAATTTCTAATAATGGGATGAGTTCAGGATGATTCATATAGGTTTGTATCAACACCTTAAAGAATCGATCCGACAGAATATCTTGTCCTGACAGGTTGAAAGCAATCTTTACCGGAGGCACATTTTTAGGCCAAGAACGGATCAACTGTAGCAGTTGTCTGAATACTTTTATGGCAAAGATTGCCTGTAGTTGAGATGACTCAATAATGGGAATAAATGTGTTGGGCATTATCATTGTGCCATCTTCGTCGAACATTCTGGCGAGTGCTTCAAAGCTTATAATGTGCCCATTAGCCATTACTTGAGGTTGTAGCCACATTTCGAGACGGTTGTGTTTTAACGCCTCGCGGATCCTGGCTTTTTGTGATGAGGCTTCGAGTAAATTATTAATCAGACCAATGTAATACACCATCACAGGACTTGCTTGGGTCGTTTGTTTTATCGCAATTAGGCATTGTTCCGCGGCTTGCTGTGGTGAGGCTTTAGTGCCTGAACTACAACCCACTCGGCATTCGAGATGATATTTAACTTGTTGTTCTTTAAGCTGTAAATGTGTTGGGATACGCTCACGTAATTGCTGGGCGAGATTTTCAGGGGAAATGAGTGGCAAACCTGTAAATTCAAACGCGAAGGAAGCGCCCCTAAAGCGATATATTTTTGCATGTTGGCCGAAACGCTGTTTTAGCTCATTTGCAAAGGTTTTGAGCAGGGCATCCCCTATCTGAATACCGAATGCAGCATTAATTTGGCTGAGGTTATCAATTTTAACGATTGCGACGGTCATTTTTTGCTGGATGACACTTGGCGCTGGATTGTACCAATGATTCTCGTTGGGTAGTCCTGTGACTAAGTCATAAAAATGTGTGCTGATATGGTGTTTTTTAAGCCGACTCAGTTCAATGGCGTAGTTTGCTTGTTCGGTAACATCATGGCAGTGAAACAGTAAGGTATCGTGGTGCTGCAATGAGGCTTTCTGCAGTAGGTATTTTGCTTTGGGGTTATGTTTCAAATGCGTAGGGAAAGATGCCGCGAATAAATTGATGGGGGTATCTTCCGCGAGCTCAAAAATATCAGCGAGTCGAGTGTGGTTTACGCTGATATCTTTGGCGATTATTTTTGCTGCATCGTTTAGGTTGAGAATGATCCCATCTTCATTACAAAAGAAGGAGGCAGTGCCATTATTTTCAAATATTTCAGTGTATTGCTCTAACGTGTGTTGAAGCGCTTCTTGATGCTTAATCATCTGCTGCGAATGAATTTTTTGGGTTTTTAATAGTCGCATTGCCGACAAGGGAATACAGATATTAAAAAACATAAAGAGCAAACCATTTAAGTAGGCATGGGTTGCAGGCAGACTGATATCAATATCGATAATGGTAGGGAGATTGCAATTTTGCAGTAGCAGTAAAAATGGTAATACATTGAAAAACATCATTATGATGGCAGCTTTTCCACCAAACAGAAAAAGTGCCATCAAGGGTAGGGTATATAAAAAAATAATACCTGCCTGCGACAAATTGAAATCAGGAACAAACAACAAGATACATATGCATGCCGCAACAACCATAGCTAACAGGCTGATAGAACTCAGAATTAAATATTGGCGGGTGAACCACAAAGCAAACACTAGCACAATCAAAAAGCTGACCGTGATGATAATGATGAAGCTAAGGTTTAATTGGTACGCTATCAAAGAACTGTGCAGCACTATGCTGGTGGTCAAGATGGCACCACTGAGCAAAATAATCCGTAGTAAGCTAGTTTTTAGTAATGTTCTATCGGGATTTAAGAAGTCTTGCTCCCTGATAAACAAAAAACCCTTGAGCCATTGAAACAAAAAATATCCTTATCCCGTACGGAAATCGCACCAGTCAGCAGGGGGATGTAACATATATCATAAATCACTGTATTGTTATACAAATAGATTTCTATCTTTGTAAATCAGTATATTACATTGTGATACTTGTTTGAGTTTTAAGGTTTATCCTGCGCTGATGTATCAGATAGTGATGGTTATACTCAGTATTCATCAATCAAATTATTAGGCATAATAACCCCCATTTTATTGATTAGAAGACAGCCCGTGACTCCGATTTTTTTTAATCAGCAATACCCAACACTGGTAGACATTTGTGCGCGTTGGCAACTTATTTACGATGCCAATGCCCCTTTCGAATTGCGTTTTGAATCGGACACCTTAACGCTACATAAGCGCGATGAACCTAAACTTGATGGCATTGTTGTGGATTTTGTTTCGGGGGCCGTTGCCCATCGTCGCAAATTTGGCGGTGGTCGAGGTCAGTCTATCGCTAAAGCCGTGGGCTTAAAGCAAGGCGTGACGCCAAGTGTGGTCGATGGCACTGCGGGTTTGGGGCGGGACGCTTTCGTACTTGCCAGCCTAGGTTGCACCGTCACTATGGTTGAGCGTCATCCCGTAGTTGCCGCACTACTTGAGGATGGGCTACGCCGCGCCTATCAAGATGCCGAAATTGGTGATTGGATGCGTGATCGGATGCATCTATTCCATGGCTCTAGCCTAGAAGCACTGTCGAAATTGGAGCAAGAGGTCGATGTGGTTTACCTCGACCCTATGTATCCCCACCGTGATAAGTCGGCCCTCGTTAAAAAGGAAATGCGGGTATTTCAATCCTTAGTCGGAGCGGACTTAGATGCCGATGGTTTGCTCGCCCCCGCTTTAGCCTTAGCAACCAAGCGAGTAGTAGTAAAGCGCCCAGACTATGCCGAAGATTTAGATGGCGTAAAACCTAGTATGGTAATTGACACTAAGAAAAATCGCTTCGATGTCTATGTAAAAGCCGCGATGAAATAGATAAAACGCTTTTGCCCCAAAGCAAGATAACTTTTGTCGCTAGTTGTGCTGTATGAATTGTCATTGTTTCCCCAGTGACTCGCCGCCTATTTATTTAACAAGAGGTGCCCCTATAGGCTCGACGGCGACATCCATGTCGCCAACGGTCACTGGTACAGCAATGCCAATCTCAAGTAAGTTCTCAATATCGAAGCCTGTCCTAAAGAGCTTAATTGTGCAGTGATGAGTTTATCCGCCGCTATTTATTGCATGTGCAGCCGAAAGGGTTGATGCGAGTCAGACACTTTGGTTTTTCGCCAATGCTTGCCGCCGCAAAAAGTTAGCGCTAATCCAACCGCAATTACGCAAACCGCAGGCGACATTGGTTAACCCTTTGGTTAAGGAGGACTGTTCGTGGTGATGCCCGCAATGCCAGCTAGGTCATTTACAGCTTATTGGGCTGATAAGGCCGAAGTCGGTAGTGATGATAAACAACCAAGGTCAGCCAGTACGCATGTCAGGATAACCTCTGTTGCGATGTGATAGAAAGTCACTATAGAAGCAAACCTTATGGGGTTAAGCCGATGAGGGGATAGGGTGTGAGTGTTACCCTAAATTTGAGCTGGAATGCAATGACCCACGCGCATTAGTCAGTTAAAAGTGAGCTTAAAAGAATGAGAAAGCTAAAACGATATCAAGTGATTACCCATCAAACGGTATACAAACCGCTACCGCAAAAAAGCAAATTCCTATAGCATCATTCATACCATTTACATGGGCGTGGCAGCGGCCATATTTGAGATTTAGTAAACAAGCGATTTATGCCCTGCAAACAGCGCAACGCATAAATACTAAGACGTTAGCAGTACAAGGAATATTATGATCGCAGTTGATTATTCTAAATACTCTGTCGAGGATTTGCTGGATGTGAAAAATCACATATCTGCAGACTCGCCAAACTATCCTGCGTTGATGGCAGAGCTGGATGCCAGAAAAGAGGAAATAGATGAATTCACTATACAAAAAGAACAGCAAGAATTCTCGATAGCGGAAAATAGGGTAAAAATTATCGGCTATTTCCAGCTAGCAGCTGCGGCAGTAATACTGATCATGTTCATGCTGTTAGTGATTGATGGTTCAGTGACTATATTAAGCTCTTCAATAGCTGTTGTCGCGATAGCATTGAATGCAGTCGCTGGTTATACCGCAGTAAAGGAAATGCATGATAAATATTGGATTTCTGTTCTAAACCAATTACTTCAAGTTCCTAGCTTGGCTATTGGTTCGGTCAAAGCGGCTTATTCAGGGGTAGGTGGTATCTACCTTTACATAAACTGGACTAATGAAGTTCAGTTTGGTTTTTCTACATATTTTTCACCTGGATTTTCTTTTTTGAAGTACACCGGAAACTCACCCACTCAATATATTGGTGTAGATATTCTTGCCCTAATTTTTTTAGTGGCGCTATCAACCGTGAGCCAAGTTAAAGGCACTGCTAACAAGCTAATTCATCCGACGCCAAACAGTGGCGCGGTTGATTAGGGCGTTAGTTTTTGTAGAGATGGAGCTTTGTAGATGTTTAAGAAATTTATTTCTTCGTTAGTTGTGATTGCGTCACTTACAGGTTGTAGTGCAACAGGCCCCAAATTTACTCAAACGGAAGCGCCCGAGGCAAATAAAGCTAAAGTATATTTTTATCGTCCTTGGGCCATGCTAGATGGCGCAGCAGCTCCTACGGTACAGATAAATGGTGTCGACAGTTTTAATATCAGTAATGGTGGCTATCATGTTTTGGACCTTAATCCTGGTAACACGATAATCTCTGTCAAAGAAGAGGGCGGGATAATGTCCAACTGGCGATCAGGGCCATTGCAAATCGCTTTTGACGCTCAAGCCAATAATACATATTTTGTTCGCTTAACTGCTGAGCTTGCCAATGCAGCTTATGTTGGGGGCGTTTCTAGTATTTCTGGCAATTACTCGCTTGGACTGGTTAATTCAGAAACTGCATTACAGGAGCTGCATGAGACCAAGAAAAACTAACAAGGCAAGTCAGCACGTACCTTCGGTGTTTGTACTGGCATAGTAAATTTGCACACTTGTCAGAGATCCTAGGATTGCAGAGCGTTGGTTTTCTTTGCCAAATATTCTTTGGTTTTCTCCGGTTGCCGTATTGGTGCTTGCATTTACCTATTCGTTAATATGCTCTGTTGCTCAACGAAAGCAGATACAGCTGTTTTTTCACTTTAACGCGGGTGTTCCTCGGTTATAGCGGACTAGGTATCAGCTTGCGGCCCAATATCAGCTCAATACTATTCACCCTCGATAACTATTTGGCAGCGGCTTCCCCCCAGAAAGCCAGGGATTTGCATTCGTCGGCACCATATTTATTATTCCCATCATTCTGATTTCTCCCGCATGGCCTATTAGGTTTTCAGCGGAAAAGTCACTTATGGTTCACGTCACAACGGGCAAATCCCACAATCTGCTACTCCCGATACCTTTGTGAACGCGAAGCAAACTGCGGCACCACTATCAATCAGTCTTACTAATCACTTACTAATCAATAGGACTACCTTCCTGACGACAGCAGGCCAGCGGCTTGTACGGCACCGAACAGACTCCCGAGTTGTTGCAGCGCACTATATACCTTCGAGGTGATCGGTTCGCTCTGCATTAACTACCCTCGCGAGCACCATAGAGTCGGGAACCTAAGCCGTTTTGAAGTGGCTCTGAATCTCCGCAGATTAGGATAAGAAAGCCATAGGTTGCCGACTAACAACATTCTGGCGAGTAATAGGATATAGATCAGAGGATATGGATATGATGGATTCAGTACCTAACACTCAGCGGGCGACGCTCGCCCTTTTGCCATCACAGCAAATGGATAGCAGGCAGCTTTATTTCGCAATGTTAGACGAGCGCTGTAGCACCGTGGGCCAAATCGACGAATTATCAGGCTCCATATCACGCGGCTTCCTGCTGGAACAACTTAGCGTGGCAGCTGCTATCCACACAGACTTTCCTGCCGAAATGCGGTCATTGCCCGATGTGCTGCGCAGTGCCCACGATCAAGTGGCGCAGGATTACCAGTGCTACCTCGACGAGCGGGGTACGGGGTCGCCGCGGCGCTACTTCAGTTGCCGCTCGCATGCGATGTATTTTCTTCGTACCGTTGCACCCACTAAGCTTGTGGACGGCGCTTGGCTCTATGGCTTGCTGCAGAGCTGGCAGGATCCACGGCTCGCACCGCTTATCCGCACCTATCTTGAAGAGCTCGGTTGCGGCAATCTGTTGCAAAACCATGTGCAAATCTACAAACGATTACTCGCTCGATATGGTTGTGATAAATGGCAGGACGGCCCAAATGAGCACTTCACCCAAGGCGCTGTGCAGCTCGCTCTTGCCCATAACGCCGATGAGTTTTTGCCAGAATTGATTGGTTTTAATCTCGGCTACGAACAGTTGCCACTGCACTTGCTCATCACCGCCTACGAACTGAATGAACTGGATATCGATCCGTACTATTTTACCTTGCATGTGTCTATCGATAATGCCTCAATCGGCCACGCGCGCATGGCCTTACAAAGCGTGCTTGATTGCACGCCGAGGCTCGGTGATGCCGCAGAGTTTTATCGTCGTGTCGGTAATGGCTACCATTTAAACCTCGTCGGCATGGGCACGGAGGAGGCGATCGCATCCTTCAATCTCGAGCAAGAACTGCTGCGGGTTCTCGCTGACAAGGCCCTGAGCGGAGCAAAATTGCATTCCGACTATTGCCTCGTCGGGGGCAGATTGGTGAGTGAATGGCTTTCTTCATCTGGCGAAACTTCAGAACTGCTGCAGACTTTGCAATCCACTGGCTGGATCCGGCGTGGTAAGAGCCTAGAGCAAAGCCGTTTCTGGCGCCTGTTAACCGACGAGCAGGCACCGATGTTCGGTGTCTTCGACGGTTACGAGCTGCAGCTCCTCAAGGACTGGATCCTAGATGACGCAGACAGGACGCCAACTCTCAAGCGGTTTCGCATTCGCCCCAGTAACGGGCACGTCAAAGTGACGGTAGTGCCGCAAAGCGATGCTACGATCGAACAAATCATCGCCCATCACATCGGCAGGGAACCGAAGCCCAACAGCTGCGCAGACGTTGATGTTCTTTTCCAGCAGTTAGCCGGGGTCGATACCAAAGAGCAAGCCTTCGCCGTGTTAACTGGCATGCTCTCGCCAGCGAACCATCCGACGCCCGCGGGTCTAGCGGCAACAAGGCTGTATGCCGATCTTTTTCAACACGTAACCTGACCATGAAGAACTATTATCTGCTGCGTCTGGCAATGACGCTGAAAATGACCGGGTACTCATTTACCACAGTAACACCAGCGACCCACGCTCGCGTCAATTCAAGGTTGCAAGGCAGGTGGGCACGTAATCTAACCGACGTCTTTGGTTGGAGCTGTCCCTTCTGGGAGGGGGTGATATCACCGGAGCTTTTTGAGGCGATGCGCAATGCCGATGTACTGAATCCACAGGGGGATGGCTGGATCTCGCGGGTACGAGCCTCGACCCTGCACGGGCAACTTTTTCTGCACTCGGCTTTTCCGACGACGACCTCTGACGCCATCTTCTTCGGCCCTGACACCTACCGTTTTACCAACGCAATAGTCCGACATCTTGCCGGTAACACGCCCGTTCGGCGTGCCGTCGATATAGGCTGCGGAGCAGGTCCTGGTGCCGTGGTCATTGCACTCGAACGGCCACTGGCCGAGGTGTTTGCTGTGGACATCAACGACATGGCCCTGCGGTACAGTGCCGTCAACGCTGGCCTTGCTGGTGCTACGCGAGTTGTGACTAAACACTCCGATCTGCTTAACGGGGTTGACGGTGGCTTTGATTTAATTGTCGCTAATCCTCCTTATCTGCTCGACGTGCACGAACGCATTTATCGGCACGGTGGTGGTAGCTTTGGCGAGGGACTCTCCCTTTCGATTGCCAGTCTGGCTAAAACGAGGCTGGCCCACGGCGGCACGCTGTTGCTGTATACAGGCACAGCTATCGTCGATGGCAATGACCGCTTCCGCGCTGCGGTCGCATCGCTGCTCGATGATTCAGCCCTCGAATGGGACTATATGGAGCTCGACCCTGATGTATTCGGCGAAGAACTGGATGAGCCAGCCTATGCGGAAGTCGATCGTATTGCCGCCGTTCTACTCACCGTCCGTAGGATAAGGTTGTGAAGCTCCTCAACAGCCGCTTCCTGCGGGGACCGAATATTTTTGGCATGGAACCATGCTTTGTGACTGTGGTTGACCTTGAAGGCTATCGAACGGTCGGGGTCGAAGCGTTGCAGAGCGCCGCTGACCTTTTACAGATGCTAATGCCTGGTCGTTTTCCCCCTGTTTTTATTGACGAGTGCGAAGTGCCACGGCTACTCGCACGACTGACATTTGCGGCACAGGTCTGGGTTGGCAATCCTGCTGCATTCTGTTACGCAGTGGCTTTTGCGCCTTCAGCACCGGAATTGTATCGCTTGTTATGCGGCTATCAGCACGAAGCCGTAGCCGAAGAAGCGCTTCGATTTTCGGTTGGGTTCGTTATGGCGATACTGGATCAGCAGCCGTTTGACGTTGATGGGCGACTCGATCATTTGAAGAAAATTGCCGACGCCAGTGCCCTGACTCCCGCAACCGTCTTTCCACTGAATAACAACGGTCGAATTCCTGTGGTGGCGGTTACCGGCACCAACGGCAAGACAACCACGACACTGCTGATTTCACATGTGCTTCGCGCCTGCGGCTTGCGTACGGGCACAACAACGACACAGGGCATTTATATCGATGGACAGTGCGTGAAAACGGGCGACTGCTCAGGCTACTGGTCGGCGCGCAGGGTGCTTAGCAATAGCACTGTGCAGGTCGCGGCGCTTGAAACAGCACGTGGCGGGATCCTAAAACGTGGCCTCGCATTCGACTACTGTGATGTGGGTGTCGTGTTGAATGTTAGCAGTGATCACCTGGGGCTTGATGGTATCGAGACACTACAGGATTTGGCACACGTTAAAGGTCTGGTGGCGCGGTGCGCCCGTGCCGCCGCGGTGCTGAACGCAGATGATGCCTTGTGCGTTTTGATGCGCGACACGCTTGCACCCGATTGCAAAGCGGTATTCTTCGCCATGGACCCGCGCAATCCAGTACTTGTTGAACATTTGCGTAATGGCGGCGCCGGTGCCTTTCTCAACGATGACGGCTGGCTTGTCTGGTGTCACGGCGGTGAGTGTTCAACGTTGATAAGGGCTGTGGATCTTCCTTTTACTATGCAGGGCCATGCCCGCTACAACATAGCCAATGCGCTCGCGGCACTCGCAGCAATGTGTTGCATCGGCTTTGAGCCCGCCGCGATTGCACTGTCTTTGACATGCTTCATCTCCAATGCGCAAAGCAATCCGTTACGTGGCAACTTGTTCGAGGTCGATGGAGTTCAACTCATAGTGGATTATGCGCACAATGCCGTTGCCTATCGTGCGCTGTGTGAAATGGCACAGTCGATGCGACAGGGTAGCGCCAGACTGCTAGGCGTTGTCACGGCTCCGGGAGATCGCCGTAGCGAAGATCTGTACGAGACCGGGCAGGTGTGCGGCCAGAGTTTCGATGAACTGGTGGTTTACGAACATGATCCCCGTGGCCGCAGTACCGGCGGTATTGCATCCGAAATCCTACGGGGCGCCCGAAGTATCGCCCCCAACAAATTAATGCACGGCGAACCCAGAATTCGGCACGCACTGTGGCTAGGCCTGACTGCGGCGAAAGCAGGTGATGTGCTGGTATTTACCTGTGCCGGAACCTTCGAAGACCTTGTAGAAGGCATTCGACTCAAGAATCCAGCCGAGGCTGATCGGATCGCGCGTGAAGTGTCAGCGTGACACAATATAAATAAGGAAAAATGATGAAAAATGAGTCCAGTAATGCTGTGGACGGCCCGGGCATAGGTCATCTGGTGATCGTGGGTGGCAAAGAGAATCGAACTAATGACATGGTCATTCTTGAGCGTTTTGTTGCTTTGGCCG
The DNA here is from genome assembly GCF_023283765.1 of Shewanella profunda. Classification (GTDB taxonomy): domain Bacteria; phylum Pseudomonadota; class Gammaproteobacteria; order Enterobacterales; family Shewanellaceae; genus Shewanella; species Shewanella profunda. Next base: position 21,123 of record NZ_JAKILG010000020.1, read on the forward strand.
GAGGACCTGATGCGAAAATCTTCGTGCTCACTGCCGCAAGTGATAAGCACGATGACATATGGAACATCTACGAAAATGCCTTCACTAGACTGGGAGTGCGTCAGGTGACCACATCGAACATAAAAAACCGTGAAGATGCCTGCGAGGAAGCGACAGCGGCCATGCTTTTCGAAGCGGATGGTATCTTTATGACAGGTGGTGATCAAAAGCGACTGATGGCGCTGATCGGTGGCACCCGCATTGATCATGCGATGCACCGCGCATTGCGTGAGCGGGGAGCCTGCATCGGTGGCACCAGCGCTGGGGCATCAGCGATGTCGCAGCATATGCTGTTCAATGGTACAAACGACCTGCTGCCGCAGAAGGGTTCGGTTCACCTGGGTGCTGGGCTTGGATTAGTGCGTAGGGTGATCATAGATCAACATTTTTCAGAACGGCAAAGGCTCGGCAGGTTGTTGTCGGCGGTTGCGCAAAACCCCTACCTGCTGGGTGCCGGGATAGACGAAAACACCGCCTTAATCGTCAGGCCTGGCCAAAGCCTCGAGGTGATCGGTGATGGTGCCGTCACGCTGATTGACGGCCGGGAAATGCTGTCAAATTTCACCGAAGTGAAAAACACAGAGACACTCGAGCTGGCCGACGTGCGCTTGCACTTGTTACCCGCAGGCGTCAGCTATGATCTTGCCTCTTTTACAGAGGATGACGACAAGGATGGGGCCACAATGCCGCTTTCCCCAGGATTGGGTGACGCAATTGCCGCGGTTACCTCGTGGTGCGGTTTATATCGCGAACCGACCAAACACAAGTCAAGCGGAGAGTTATCATGAAAGTGATCGAACGGCGCGTGCTGCGCGGACCAAACATCTATTCGGCCAGACCTATCTACCTCGCCATTATCGACCTCGAAGCCCTGAACGATGTGCCTTCCACGGCGATCCCCGGCTTCACAGAGTCGCTTCTGGCGGCCGTACCCACTTTGCATGAACATCGCTGCTCACCGGGTTATGTCGGCGGCTTTGTTGAGCGCCTGCAGGACGGCACTTACATGGCCCACATCGTCGAGCATCTGTCGATCGAATTACAGTGTCTTGCAGGTTTACCGGTCGGTTTTGGCAAAGCGCGTATGGTGCCGGGTAAGCCAGGCTACTACCGGGTGATTTTTGCCTACAAGGCAGAGTCTGTTGCCGAGGCGGCCTTTAATCTCGCGATCGAACTGGTGACAACGCTCGCCGCGGGGCTACCTATCACGCTGGAACCCGAACTGACTCGGTTGCGACAACTCGCGCAGGCCGAAGCACTCGGCCCAAGCACAAGCGCTATCATCGAAGCCGCCAGAAAGCGAGGTATTCCGACGCTACGGCTTACCGAACACGCAAGCCTGTTCCAGCTCGGTTGGGGAGTTAAACAGCAACGTATTCAGGCCACGATGACCAGCAATACCAACCACATCGCCGTTGGCATTGCCAGCGATAAGCACTTAACCAAATGCCTGCTAAACGATGCGGGTCTTCCTACTCCACAAGGTCAGGTCGTGTTGACGCTCGAACAGGCCCATGCGGCACTTCGCGAGTATGGATCTGTAGCTGTCAAACCGCTTTGTGGCAACAAGGGCAAAGGCGTGACGACCGCAGTGTCGGATACAAAGGCCATCGATGCAGCATTCAGCTATGCGCAACAGTTTGGCTCTCAGGTGATCATCGAGCAGCATATCGAAGGAAATGACTACCGCGTGCTGGTCATTGGCGACAAGGTCGTCGCTGCATCCCGCCGTGTACCGCCAGAGGTTGTCGGTGACGGGTATTCGGATATTCGTGATCTGGTCGCGGCGATCAATGTCGACCCGCTCCGCGGTGAGGGGCACGAGAACATGCTCACTAAGATCCGCCTCGACCAGACGGCTGTGATTGAATTAGCCCAGCAAGGACTCGACGTAGACTCTGTGCCCTGTGCCGGGCGTGTCGTCAGTGTACGTGGCAACGCCAACCTCTCGACTGGCGGCATTGCAGAAGATGTGACCCGGGAGATCCACCCTGATACTGCGCTTGCATGCGTGCGGGCAGCCCAGAAGATCGGCCTAGACGTGGCAGGCATCGACCTGGTGTGCAGTGATATTTCGCACCCTTTGCTTGCTCAGGGCGGAGCTATCATCGAGGTGAATGCGGCGCCTGGCATTCGCATGCATGAACATCCGAGTTGCGGCGAACGCAACTATGTCGGCCGCGCGATTATCGACTCTCTTTTTACGCCCGGCAACGACGGGCGTGTGCCCATTATTGCGGTCACTGGCAGCAACGGCAAGACGACAACGACGCTGTCGGTAGCGCATGTCCTCGAGCAACTCGGTTATGTGACCGGCGTTGCGACAACCGAGGGCATCACCATTGCCGGACAGCATATCAAAGATGGCGACTGCTCAGGTTACTGGTCGGCGCGCACAGTGCTGAATTCACCGGAAGTAGAGTTCGCGGTGCTGGAGACGGCCCGTGGCGGCATTCTTAAACGTGGCCTCGGCTTTGACCAATGCGATGTCGGCATAGTCCTGAATATTCACAACGACCATCTCGGTCAGGATGGCATCGAAACGCTGGAAGATCTGGCGCGGGTTAAAGGACTTTTAGTGGCGACCGCTCGCAAGGCCGTGGTACTCAACGCCGACGATGCTCTGTGTGTTCAACTTGCATGCACTGCGCCATCAGGCACTGAAGTCATCTTTTTTGGCTTCGACGTGACCCATCATGCTATGGCGCAGCATCTGGCACACAAAGGACGCGCGGTCTACCTAGACAATGACATGTTGATGTGGGCAGACGGCGATAACCACCAGCCGTTGACTTCCATCGATCGATTGCCAAACACGCTCGACGGTCGTGCTCGACATAACGTTGCCAATGCGATGGCGGCCTTTGCGACGTTGTTGGCACTGGATGTGCCAGCAGAAGATATTGCTGCGGCGCTTGCGAGCTTTAGCCCAAATGAAAGCCAGACCCCTCTGCGGCTTAATCTCTATCAGGCTGGCGGCGTCACGCTAATGATGGATTATGCGCACAATGCGGCAGCTTACGAAGCCATTATCACCACAGGACGGCAATTGACTCAGGGTCGTCTCATCGGCGTCGTTTCAGCCCCCTGCGACCGGCGTGAAACCGACCTCATTGCTATCGGTCAGCTTTGCGGCGCAGGTTTTGATGAACTGGTGATCTATGAGATGGATGACCTTCGCGATAAGCCGCCCGGGCTAACCGCTGAGTTGATCGCCCGAGGCGCGCTGACTGCTCAACAAAGCAAGACCGATGCGGCCAGCGGGCAGCAATGGGTTCACACCCATCTTGATATTCGTGCGGCGATACGCGATGCATACGGCAAGTCTCAGCCCGGTGATCTCATCATCATTGGCTGTGCCAGTTATGTCTCGGAGTTGTGGGACGCGCTTGGGAGCGTGGGTTTGACCACCATTGATGTGTCGATGCTGAGGTATTTTGCGGGTGAAGACTCCGCTTTGGAAATCCAGCCTTACCACTGGTCGAGGAGTGTGGGCCATGCAATTCTACGAATAGCCGCGTCTGAGGGGAAATGAGATGAAATATCCCAGAAGCCGATAGCATCTGCACTCCTTCAATTAAATCTCACTGAAATTGCCAGTGCTGGTGGCGAATAGACTAGGGCTGGTAGTGTGCATCTAGGTAAACACTGAGTGGCTGATGCGAATAATGCTCTAGAAGGTGTACCCACAGTCAATTTATCGTTGGAGTTTACAGTTATAAATAACGTACTCCAATAACCAAACTCTTTGGGTAAATCTCGTCAAGGGATACCTGTTCGAAGGCGCTAAGGAATGCCTTCGAGTGTTTGCCTATGCTCAGGCTGTGCCATAAACACGGCCTGTGCTTTTGATTAAATTTCAATCTTTTCGAGCGTAAACAACTAAGTGCAGGTGGCGATCTGCATCGACCGTCATTGATGTATGTTCAAATGAGACATTCTGCTCATCAATTATAAAACTCCTAGTGCCATGGCATGGAGCATGAACATCGTGCCTGTTCCACCATTCCCTAAAGTCAGGTGATACTTTTTGTAAATTTGTGACTAGAGCTTGGATATCCGATTCTTGGGTAGCAAGAGCATAATCCCGTCGAAAGCTAGAAAGCATCTGTATGGCTTGACTTTCCCAGTCATGTAACCGTTCTCTTAGCTCTGCGTCAGTAAATAGCATCCACAATAAGTTGCGCTGGCCTGCAGGATGGCGCTCAAACCCAAAAAGTTGGTCGGCCGGAGAGTTAAAAGCTAATACATCCCAGCGTAAGTTGAGTACAAAAGCGCCATGGGGAGATAAATCGTTCATCAGCCTTAAAATCAAGGGTTGCACTTGGCAAAAGGTTTTTCCTGATTCAGTTGGAAGCCGATTATGCGCGAGTAAAAATAAGTGCCTACGTTCTGCAGCATCGAGTTTGAGCGTTTTGGCTAGGCTATCGAGGAAGGTGGATGAAGCTTTGATATCTCGACCTTGTTCAAGCCATGTGTACCATGTGAGACCGACTCCTGAAAGGGCTGCAACTTCTTCGCGTCTAAGCCCTGGAGTACGTCGGCGTCCTCCAACGGGTAAACCAACATCAGCGGGAGATAGACGTTCCCTACGCGTTTTTAGAAATGTTGCTAGTTCTTCGCGAGTTCGTTCTAGTTTGCTCATCAGTATCCTATCAGGTTTAGTAATAGTATAAGTTGTTAAATTGTACCACTATAAATCAGCTAGTAAAATGATGTTTTCCTAGTTAGAGATACTCAATATGAGCTTTAATGATCCAACTTGTGAGCAAAAATCTGCCACAGTCACAAGGTGTTATACCTGTTCACTAAGCGTTTATTTGATCGCTTTAGGGGCTTTTTCCTTAGGCATGGCTTCCTATGTTACCGCTGGGCTCATTCCGTTAATTGAGCAGGCTTTCAACGTATCTGTGGGTCTTGCTGCTCAGTTAGTTACAGCTTTTACATTGGCTTATGGCATCGGTTCACCAATAGCCGTTGCCGTGTTGCCTGCCAATCGCCAGAAAAATGGGCTTTTGGCTGCATTAGGATTGTTTGTTCTCGCCAATGCGGCCAGTGCGCTTGCTACGGATTTTACTTGGCTGTTGGTATTTAGAGCATTAGCAGGTATTGGTGCGGGTGTTTACCTTGCGATGGGCATTGCCGCAGCAGCATCGATATCCCCTAACGGTAGAGGTAAAGCTATTGCATTAATTATGGGCGGAATGGCTGCCGGAACGGTGCTTGGCGTACCTGTTGGACTCGTACTAGCGGAAAACATGGGATGGGCTATCGCTTTTTGGTTAGTCACTATACTTGGGTTGATAACGCTGCTTGGATTAATTTTATGGTTGCCTGAGCTACCGAGTTATGACTCAGTGCCTTTGCGCAAAAAATTGTCACTGTTAGTTGATCGTCAAGTAACTACTATCTTGGCTGTGTCATTGCTTGCAGCTATATCAAGCCTTGGTATGTATACCTTTCTTGCGCCTTTTATTTCGTCTGCAGAATATGGTGACGTACATTCGATTACACCTTATCTATGGATTTGGGGCCTTGGTGGTATTGCAGGAAGTTTTTTGGTCGGACCTTTGACTGATCGCATTCAAAACTCCGTAATGACATTATCGATAATGCTAATTTTGGCAATCTCATTAATTATGCTGCCATTTATCGCATCTTGGAATATTTGGTTGACTATGGCACCTATTGCCATTTGGGGTGTGGTTGGTTGGGCTTTACAGGTTCCACAAAACAATCAATTGCTACATGTTCGAGAGCATCATGGTGATGGAAATCTCGCTGTTGCGCTTAATGAATCTGCCCTTTATTTAGGCAGTGCTATTGGTGCGGCACTGGGTGGAATGGCTTTAAGCTTATCATTGCCAATGTGGGTATTGCCTGTCGGTGCTGGAGTGGTAGCTGTAATAGGCGTTTTGTTGCAATTAACCTATATAAATCAATATCGCAATTAGCTTTTTACTCAGAGATGTGCTTTGAAGTCAATCCTTGGAGCACATTCTTTGAAATGGAGTAATGTTTAATTTTGCTATAACTATCAATTTTTACTGCAATAACAATAAAGTTAGCCACAAAGGTTTTAGTCAACATTGGTACACCAATCCAGTTAAGCGGCTCAAACTGAGTTGAATGTTTTATTTAAATATCTGGCAATAGTTAATATTATTATCAAATGGTTGACTCGTAAATTTGATATTGAATCTAACAGAGAGCTCGCTAGCTGACCTCCAAAGGAGATGATGAAGTATCCAGTATATCTGGTTAATGCTTGGCTTCCCCAAAGGAACGTTTTCGCTTTCCCAATGGAAAAGAAAGTTGATGATATTGAGATTTTAACCCTTCTTTAACCCCTCTATCTTTAAGCTGCCCATCAAGACCTAAATACCTCTGGTGGACACAGTTCATGCACTCTTACCTTCTACTTTCGATCTCCTTGGTGTTCGCCCTGCTTTCAGGCTGTTCAAGCATTGGTGATCAGAAGGACTATTCCTCCGATGCCAGCAATATACCAACGCAGGTGCCTGCCTGGTCAAATGATGACTCGGCGGGTTCTGCCACCCATTTGACTGAACTGATAGCCAGTCAGGAACTTCAATCACTGGTTTTCGAAGCTCTGGATAATAATCCTGGACTGCAGCAAACATTATTGATTCTTGAACAGAGCCAAGCTCAGCTGCGCCAAAAACGCGGTGATCGATACCCAGAACTCGAAGCTGGATTCAGCGCAAACAACGCCAAGGACACCGACAACCAATACACTGGATCACTGACCCTTAGCTGGCAGGTGGATTTGTGGCAGCAGATTGAAGATGGCATTAATGGGGCAGAACAAAGCTTATTCCGACAACAGGCGACTTACCAAGCTGCCAGGGACACATTAGCATCCGAAACGATGAGTAGCTGGCTTAGCCTAGTGTCACAAAAACGCTCTCTGGTGATAGAGCAGCAACGGCTTAACACCTTAGCAAAGAACGAGGAAGTGATCTTGCAACGGTATCAGCGAGGCCTCGGTACTCTGGATGACCTTGATAGCGCCCGCAGCTCAACCTTCAGCACGCGTGCTTCGGTACGTGAGTTGGAGCAGTCTATTCGTGAGGGTGAGCGTGCATTAAACAGCTTGCTGGGCCGTGTGACCGATGACCAATATCAGGTGCCGGATCAGTACCCCATGGTAGAACAGCCGCTGACCGAATTGCCGGAACAGACTCTGGCGCGTCGCCCTGATCTGCAAGCGGCGTGGCATGCCATTGCTGCAGCCGAAAGTGACGCTCGCGTTGCCTACAAGGATCTGCTGCCAAGGATTGATATTCAGGCCGTCTTGGACGATACATCGACCTCTGCTAGAGATGCACTATTGACTGGCCCTGCTTGGACTTTATTAACTAATCTCACCGCACCGCTGTTTCAAGGTGGCAAGCTCAGAGCCGCCGCCGAAATCGCTGATCTGGAGAGTGCTATTCAATACCAGAATTATCGCGAAACGCTACTAACTGCTGTTGAAGAAGTTCGTAATGCCCTAGCCCGTGAACAGGCGCTTGCCCAAAGGCAGACCTATATACAACAAGCATTGGAAAAGCAAAGGCTTACATTAAAGCGTTATCAGGATAAATACCGAGCAGGTAACGCTACGATACTGGAGCTTCTGAACGTGCAGGGGCAAACCTACGATTTGGAAGCACAACTCGACACCCTTACATTCAACCGCCTCAATAATCGCATCACCCTGGCACTTGCCCTGGGACTTGGAGTCACCGAATGAGTCGTAAAACTATTCAAAAAATTGTCCTGTTGATAGCCGCAGTGTTTGTCGTCGCCGTCACGATTTATAACAGCGGGCAAATGGCTGAGCATGAGGAAACCATGCAGCAGATACCATCATCCCAAGAGCCTCAAAGTCCAACCGTTGCTGTAGTAGAAGTGACGGCTGCTACGCACCAAGCCTATGTAGAGGGAGTCGGTAGCGCTGAGGCCCGATTTGATCTGGCACTGAATAGTCGTGTCGGCGGTCAGGTTATAACAGTTCACGACAGTTTTGAATCCGGTCGGTTGGTTACCCGTGGCACAGTTCTCGCTACTTTGGAGGACAGCCAACTTCGAGCGTCACTGGCGTCGGCCCGTGAAACCTTGGCCAGTGCTCGGGTCAGTTATCTGGAAGAACAACAAGAGTTGCAGCAGGCGCAGCAGGAATGGTCATCGTCTGGATTGATGGGTGAGCCAACGTCGCCTCTGGTGCTGCGAGAACCGCAACTGGCCGCGGCCAAAGCCGCATTGGATAGTGCACAAAATGCCGTTGCAGCAGCAGAGGAAGATTTGACCAGCACTCGAATCAAAGCGCCGTTCAACGCCATTGTGGTGACGCGCAATATTGCGCTTGGTAGCTACATACAGGCTGGTAATGATATCGGACAGTTGTTAAGCATAGATACAGTGGAGATCGCTATTCCGCTGTCGGCGAGCGACTGGTCGGTTCTACCTGGTGAGGCTGAACTTCTATCGGGGAATTATTCAGTCGAGCTGTGGCAAACCGAGACCGGTGATCAGTGGGCCGGGATTGTGACTCGTGTCGAAAAAAGTTTGAACACTAACACTCGCCAGCGGTCGCTGATTGTCACAGTAGAACGTCCATTAAATCAGGACGTACCACTGTATCCTGGCACCTTCCTTAAAGCGCGAGTTCCGGGTCAAGCCGTGACGAACCTGTGGCGATTGCCCGTATCAGCAGTGAGTCAACGCGGCGAGATCTGGACGGTCACTGCCGATACTTTACTGCAAGCCCACGTCGCTAACATCCGTTTCTCCGATCCAGAACATATCTATGTGGACCCCCCCGATGGATACCAAAAGGCACAGGTCGTAGTTCAGCCACTGAGTAATTACAGCGAAGGCATGAAGGTTGTGCCTCAAAGGGAGATATCCAATGAGTGATCTACATAGCTATAAGGGTGTGATTCCCTGGTTTACCGCCAATCCGGTTGCTGCCAACCTGCTTCTGATCATCATTATCGTCGCAGGGCTGTTGACCGTAGGAGACTTGCGTAAGGAAGCATTTCCGGCAGCCGATCCTGAGAGCATCACGGTTTCGGTTACCTATCTCAGCGGGTCCGCACAGCAAAGTGAGGAAGGTGTCGCTATCAAAATCGAGGATGCCTTAGAAGGTGTCACTGGTGTCAAAACCATCACATCCACCGCCAATAGCCAAGGTGTCACAGTCACCGTCGAACGCCAGTCAGATTACGACTTGGATGCGCTATTGCGGGATGTCAAAAATAAAGTCGATGGTATCTCAAACTTTCCGGTGAGTGCGGAAAAACCTATGGTGGAAAAAGGTCAGCGGGAGTCCCATGCTATAACCCTCCAGCTGTATGGCGATGTTAGTCGCCATACCCTGCAGCAGCTAGGTGATCGGCTGAAGGCAGATCTTCTGTCTCAGCAGGATATCAGCAGTGTGACCTATTCCGGCTGGATTGATCCGATCATGGCTATCGAGATAGAAGAGGCGAACTTACAAGCCTATGGTCTGTCTCTGACTGACGTTCAGGATGCCATCAATCAGTTTTCCTCGAATACTTCGACGGCCATTCTTCGTCATGAGCGTTTGTTCCTGCAACTTAAAGCATCAGAGCAAGCATACTACGCCACAGAATTTGCAAAAATCCCCCTGGTCACTACGGCTCGGCAGGGTATCGTTTATTTGGGCGATGTGGCCAAAATTCGCGACACCTTCGATGACTCCACACCGGTGTTGTCTCGGTTTAATGGGCGCAACAGCCTTGCTCTGGATGTCGTTAGTACTGGTAATGATGACATTTTGAAAACAGTCGCCGCTACCGAAGAAGTGATTAAGCAATGGCGGGAGAGCGGAACGTTACCTGTAGGGATAGAGTTGGCGAGCTGGAGCGACAGTAGTGAGAATATCTCCAGCAGGCTGACACTGTTAGTCGAAAACGCCGTGATGGGGATCGTGCTGGTATTCCTGTTGTTGGCTATTTTCCTTAACCTCAAAGTGGCTTTCTGGGTGGCGATGGGATTGCCATTTATCTTCTTTGGAACGCTCTTTTTCATGGGGCAGAGCTTCACCGATCTTAGCCTGAATGAATTCACTACATTCGGCTTTATCATGGCCCTGGGGATAGTGGTGGACGATGCAGTGGTCGTGGGCGAGAGCGTTTACGCCACACGGGAAAAGTATGGCGACACACTGGCCAACACTGTTAAAGGCACAATGGCAGTTGCAGTGCCAACGCTATTCGGGGTGTTGACTACCGTGGCCGCTTTTGCCGCATTGTCGCAAATCAGCGGTATGCTTGGACAGCTATACGCGCAGTTCGCGGTGGTAGTCACCATCTGCTTGTTACTGTCTATAGTGGAATCGAAGCTTATCCTTCCGGCTCACCTGTCCCACCTGCGCACTCATCGTGATGGAGAACGTGGAAACTGGGCCACTCGTGGTTGGCAAAAAATACAGAACGGTGCGGACAGGATGTTAGCCTCGTTCAAGAACCGCATATACACGCCTCTCATCGGGCAAGCGATAATCCACCGTTATGCTGTTGTTCTGTTCAGCATTGGCATTTTTGCCCTAGTCATCTCCATGCCCTTCAACGGCACTGTTCGAACCAGCTTCTTTCCTGATGTACCTGCCCAGACTGTGACTGCTAGTTTGACCATGCAAAAAGACGCAAGCTATGGACTCACTCACAACGCACTGCGCCAGTTGGAAGCTCTGGCATTCCAGGTTGATGGAGCTTTGCGAGCAGACAGCGACTATAACGAAGTCGCCATCGCTAACCTACAAGTCATCTCTGAAGCTGACCAGAGCGGCTCAGTGACTGTCGAATTGACGGATAACGCGCCTTATACGTTAGACGAGTTTACCCGGCGCTGGCGAGCATTGGCAGGCAATCCCGAGGGCGCAAAAACCCTCAGTATTCAAAGTCGTCAAATGATGGTGGACGCGTTACGCATTGAGCTTCGATCCAGCGACGACGATGTGCTCAATCTCGCGGGCAATGAATTGAAAGAACACCTTAAGGGTATCGCGGCGATCAGCGGTCTGGATGACAACCTCACGCCGACTCAGCCTCAGCTCAACCTGAAGCTGACTGATCAGGGTAAAGCTTTAGGTATCACAACCGATGATCTGGCAGCGCAGATATACCAAGCCTTCAGCGGCCAGGTTGTTCAGCGTTACCAGCGTGGTGGTGATGAAGTGGAAGTTAAAGTACGTTATCCTGAAGTCGAGCGGGGCAGTGCAGCCGACGTGCTAAAGGCCAATGTTCGCACCTCATCTGGCGATGTAGTTCCTGTTTCCACTGTAGCGGAAGTCACCTATGGATTTTCCCGCGATAGTATCACCCGTATTGATGGAAAACGGGCGGTTTACATAACCTCCGACGTAGACAAGGAAGCCCGATCCGTAACTGAACTGGTCCAGAGTCTACAAATGACCATCGCCAGTGACTTGCAGAAAAAGTACCCCGGCTTAGATATTCAGTTTGGCGGCGAGGCGGAGCAGCAGCAAGAAACGTCATCGTCCATGGCTAGCATGTTTATAATGGCCTTGCTCGCGATCTACATGTTGCTGGCCGTTCCTTTGAAATCCTATATCCAGCCAGTCGTGATTATGACTGCAATTCCTTTCGGCATCGTTGGTGCTATCCTAGGTCACTGGTTGAATGATCTGCCGCTGAGTATACTATCCTTTAACGGTGTGATTGCACTCAGCGGTGTGGTTGTAAACGATAGCCTACTACTAGTTAGTCAGTATAATCAGGAAGTTCGCCAAACAAACGATCGTAAACAAGCAATGATCAGTGCGTGTACAGGTCGTCTACGGCCGGTGCTGCTTACATCGGCAACAACGTTTGCCGGGCTCATACCGATACTAAGTGAAACCTCCATGCAAGCTCAGTTCCTGATCCCTGCCGCCGTTTCACTGGCCTACGGGATTGTATTTGCTACGGCGATAACCCTTATCCTGATACCATCACTTATCGCCATTCAGGAGGATATGACTATTTTCCTGAAGCGAGTGACAACAGGTAAGGCAGATAGCGAAGGAGTCCAAAAGCCATGTTAAATGTTTTGTTGGTCGAGGACGATCATGACCTCGCTACCACAGTAGTGCAGTACTTAGAGCTTGAAGGCATTCGATGCGATCACGCGAGCAACGGAGTTTGCGGACTTCAGTTCCTTCAAGAACATAATTACGATGCGCTCCTGCTAGATCTCAATCTGCCAAGGCTCGATGGGCTTACTCTTTGCCGGAGGCTGCGGGATATGGGGCACGATATTCCGGTGTTGATGCTGACGGCTCGGGATCAACTTCAGGACAAGCTAGATGGCTTTCATTCAGGTACCGATGACTTCTTGACCAAACCCTTTGAGCTTGACGAATTGGTGGTTCGGGTGAACGCCCTTACTCGCCGTCGCAGTGGCCAGGTGCGGATTTTGCGCTACGGTGAATTGACTATGGACCTGAACAAGCGAGAGGTTTGTCGCGCAGGTCGCACCCTGAAGCTATCCCCGACTGGCTGGAAGTTGCTGGAGGCACTTCTCAGAGGCGCTCCAGCAGCGGTATCTCGACACAAGCTGGAGGCAAGCATATGGGGCGATAGCTTACCTGATAGCAATGCTTTGAAAGTACACATCCACCATATACGCAAGGTAATAGATGCTGACTTTTTATTCCCCATGCTCCAAACCGTACCAGGCTTCGGTTTCGCGTTAAGAGATAGCGATGATCAAACTTAACTACAGTCTCCGAGGATCGCTGATCCTCGCATTTACAACCATCGCCCTGATACTCGTCATGGGATACAGTTTCCTGTCCGTCCAATATTTTCTAAAAGGCATGGATACCATTATTGCCGACAACCTACTTCGGGTGGCTACTGCGGTTGCAAATGACAAAGGCTATATCGATGTTAACGACTTAGATAGTTACACTATAACCCGCGAATGGACGGAACAGCCGAATTCGATTATCGCGGCAGTACCATCGCCGCCCAAAAATGATAACCAGCTTCACAAAGTCAAGTTACAGACAACGGAACAGCAGTCTCAGCAGTTGATTTTTTACATGAGCGCGGCTACCTCTAAGGGGCCTTTTTACGTCAGTTTCCAAACTTCATCTGACCGAGTATCTGATTTGGCGTTACGTAATGCCAGAGATTCACTGGTGACTCTGCTAGTGATCGGATTGGGGTCCGGTATCGTCGTAGCGCTGATTGTATGGTGGTTGATACATAGGATCGCTCAACCCGTAACTCGCTTGGGTATTTGGGCGAGGGGACTTAATGAACAAACACTTGATGAAAATGTTCCAGATTTCGGCTTCCGAGACCTGAACGACTTCGCCCAAGTGGTGCGTAATAGTCTGATCTCGGTGAAAGAAGGGCTGGATAGGGAGCAAACCTTTCTTCGACAGGCCAGCCATGAATTGCGCACCCCGATCAGTATCATACGCAGTAACATTCAACTGTTGGATAAACTCAAAAGCGTTCAGCCCAATGTTCAACGCGATTCCCGCGAAAATGCCGCAGTAGAACGCATCGATCGAGCTAGCTTAACGATGAAGCACATGACCGAAACCCTGTTGTGGCTAGGGCGAGAAGACTGTAATGAACTCTCGCAGAGCAAAGTGCAGTTGGATCGCTTTATCGAAAATATTATCAGTGACCTAAAATACCTTTTGGATGGGAAAAGCGTTCAGCTATCTGTGCACACCGAACCCTGCAGCTGCGAACTTCCTGAAACTGCGGCTCGCATCATTTTAGGCAACTTGGTTCGCAATGCGTTCCAGCATACATGGGAAGGGCGAGTCCAGATTATTCAAGAAAACGGGAAGATCGAGATAAACAACTTCCAAGCGTCGGAAACAGAAGCGAATGAAGATCTTGGCTTTGGGCTCGGACTACAGTTAACTGAAAAACTAACCCAGAGGCTTGGGTGGAGATTCGACAACATAGTCCGTCGAGACGGGAGAAGCGTACGTCTGTGTTTTAAGGCTAACCTAGAGCTTACAGAAACTGACCTCAACTTTTGATAGCCGAGGCATAGCCGAAATTTAAAAATGATGGCGTCAACACTATAAAGGAGCACGCCGCATAACCGAAATGCCTGACAATCCTGCATGTGCCAGAATACTAGGGCTGTGTTGGCAATCCACCGACGATGAAATGTACTCCTAGGTGGTATGTGCAACACCACCTTCAAGCTCAGCTACCTATTATTTTTCATCCGGCGAGAGTTTACGAACCTTAGTGTCCTGCCATTCGAGAACTTGGTTCTCTCGAGATCGTAATTCAAGGCGTGTTACAGGCTCGCCAGTTTGAGTTTCGACCAATATTGAATGCTGTTCATCCGGCTGGTAGAGATTGTCCTCGCCCCACTGGCGCAAAGCGACAATCACAGGAAAAAGTCCGCGTCCCATCTCTGTCAAAACATATTCTTGATAGGCAGTGCCGTCAGAGGCTGGCGCAGTCTCCAATACTCCATGGTCCACCAGATCCTGCAACCGAGCAGTCAACATGCTGCGGGCAATACCGAGATTCTTCTGGAATGCACTGAAGCGGTTTATACCGTCGAGTGCATCTCGTATGATCAGAAGCGACCACCAGTCACCTATCACATCGAGCGAGCGTGCCACAGGGCATTCAGCCCCACTGAAGTTCTTGCGCTTCATTCCGTCGTCCTTCCTAGTTCATGCAACTGTTTCATTAACCAAACTTTATTGCTTTTGCAAAACAAGTTTCAAAATAAGACTAGGTTATCATTGGTATCTGGTCTTATTATAGGACTCATTTTGCATCTAAGCGCAACTAAGCGCTACTTTTTTGTCAGGATATCATATGAACTGCCAGATAAACGATCGTCACTCAACGACAGAACCCAACGATCCGTTAGCCCCTACAAATGCCCACGGCATATCGATGGGGACCACTATAATCTTTGCAATAGCCTGCGGGCTAAGCGTTGCCAACATCTACTTTGCACACCCTCTACTGGACACTATGGCCGCTGACTTCGGCATAAGTCCTTCGGTGATTGGCTTGATCGTTACGCTGACGCAAATCGGTTACGCATGCGGGCTTTTGTTCATTGTGCCATTGGGCGACATTCTCGATCGCCGCAAGCTTATCGTAGCTCAGGGCCTGCTGTCCGCTATCGCACTGACAGTTGTTGCGACGACACGAAATGAAACAGTGTTGTTTATCGCCATGGTCGCAGTAGGACTATTGGCCGTGGTCGTGCAGGTTTTGGTGGCTTTTGCTGCGATGCTCGCCTCGCCGACGACGCGAGGAAAGACGGTCGGGATGGTGACCAGTGGCATAGTCGTCGGTCTGTTGCTGGCCCGCTTCGTGTCTGGAGTGCTTGCCGATCTCGGCGGCTGGCGCACGGTTTATATGACATCTGCCATAACAACCTTGCTCATGGCCGCAGTCCTCTATCGCATTCTGCCGCGCGAGGCTGCCCCTCGCTCCTCGGTTTCCTATCCAGTACTACTTCGCTCGGTGCTAACATTGTTTGTGGAGGAGCCGATTCTGCGGGTCCGTGCCATTCTTGCCCTACTAATATTTGCCGCTTTCAGCACATTCTGGACCGCGCTGGTGTTGCCACTTAGCGCACCGCCTTACACTATGTCGCATACGCAAATCGGTCTGTTTGGTCTTGCAGGGCTGGCTGGGGTATTCGCCGCCAGCGGAGCTGGACGTTTGGCTGATAGGGGTCTTGGGCAATGGACGAGCGGGATATCTCTGCTGTTGTTGCTCACATCGTGGGGATTGATTGCCCTTCTTGATTCCTCAATGTTGGCGCTGGTGATGGGGGTGATCATCCTAGATCTGGCTGTGCAGGCCGTCCACGTGACCAATCAAAGTATGATCTTCGCCATCCGGCCCGAGGCGCATAGCCGACTGGTTGCCGGCTACATGCTATTCTACTCTATCGGAAGCGCCATCGGAGCTATTGCCTCAACGGCGATATACGAGCGTGCTGGTTGGAACGGCGTATGCCTTTTGGGCGCAACCATCAGCATAGTGGGTGTGATTTTCTGGGCTGCCACAGCGCATATCGGGCGAGCACAGCTTCAGGCGGCACTGTTATCGAGCCTGCGCAAGCATTAGCGTATAAATACACACTAATGCTTGCCTCGATCCTATCGCCAAGCCCAGGAACAACACCAGTAGAGACCAATTCCCAAGGCATTTTCATCCCGCTTTTCGGTAGTGAAGAGCATAAAATAGTGGGATGAAATACGGAATATTTACATTAAGAGCGTTGGGAATTCAGCTTACTGTCTAGATTCGCTAACCTAAAGAGGTGATAAAAGCGCTGCAATCGCAGCGCTTTTTATTGGTATTATCCTCGGCAATAAGTGGGTAGATAGGTATCGGGAATACCGTTACTGCTGCAAACCCAAGTGATATTGCTCTGTTCATCAACTTGGGGTGATAAATACACTTCATAATCTTGGTAATCACCGAGGGCTTCGCCCCCAACAAACCCGACTATGCCATCAGTGTATAGATTAAATGTCGCTAATTGTTCATCCGTTAGCCCAAGCACCTCCAATTCTGTAGGCCAGGTTTTGTTGGTTTGATAGTAGCGGGTTAATGTGTCTGTGATCGGCGTAAATGATTGATGCAGTTGGTCGATACGTTCCATTGCCAGCGCGGCATCGGGGACTGTCAGCGTCAGTGTTGGCGTATCGCTTGGTGTCTCATAACTCATGGTTGCGCCCATTTTTTCTTGATATTCCTTGTACGCCGGAATCGCTACCGCCGCAGCAATACCAATAATCACAGCAAATACAATGAGTCCTCCGCCAGCCGTTCCCAAGCGTGGCATAAAGAGGCTAAATACATAGGCCCATGCACTGCGTGATGGCGGCGCATATTCCACTCCTTGCGCTTTGGCTTGTACTCTTGCCATACGCTTAGTTAGCCAAGGGTAGCTGCCGTTAAGCTCGTGCAGTGACATCCAAAATCCACCCGATTCACGGGCTTGAAGGATATATTGATCCACATTCATACGTTTCCACTGTTCAACACCTGCGGCTAAAACAGCAACGGCATTCGTGGCAGAACGTAAGCTATTGCAGCAACGTAGGCCATGGAGATCACAGGTATATTCACAGGCACGGGAGTAGGCTGCACCCACTAAAGGTAACCAAGTGGCGAAGACTAAGAAGGGCGCTTTACCTATATGATTGCGGCGAATATGGCCTAACTCGTGGCCGATATAGAAGTTAAGCGCATCTTTATCGGACTCTAATGCATCCACAATCGATGAAAACAGCACTATATAGTTACGGCGTAGAAAACGCGTCGCCAGTGCGTTAAGCATGCCATCGGCAGCCAGCAAGTAAGCGCGTGGTGGCTGACTGATTTCTAAGCGTTCGCAGCAGGCTAAATATTGTTTATGTAATTCAGGGAATTGCTCTGGATTGATTTCGACAGCCGTACCTTTTAGGTAGCTAATAAAAGCGGAGTGGCTAAAGAGATAAATAATAAAAAACATCAGCACATAAACTAGTGCAAGACCTTTAGTTGCGAAGATAATCGCGATCCAAATCAGTCCTGAAATGATGGCTAATATTGTGAACAGTGATTTTTCCTTTGAGTAAACAATGTCGGCTATTTGGATGGGTTTTTCGTTCCCTGCGGTAATAACTTGTTCCATGTTGATCCTTTTCCTAGTGAAATGATAAGCGGCGTGAAAATAGTCAATTTTCCAAGGAAATTCAATCTCTATAGCCGATTAAGCAAAAATTAACCTTTCTGTCATCAATTTCATTTGTCAGAAATGAGAGTTTGATAAGATGGGGGATAGTTAGGTTTTTTCAACTAAGGTCAGAACGACAATTTGTGGGAGCATCAACAAAGCTAAAGTCGTTTGGGGCTACAATGCATCAGAAATTAACATTGATTGAAGGGAAGTCCACAATGAAACAGGCATTAGTCCATATTGCTTTGGTCGTAAAAGATTACGATGAAGCAATTGATTTTTATGTGAATAAGCTAAAATTTGAATTAGTGGAAGACAGTTATCAAGCCGAGCAAGATAAACGCTGGGTCGTCGTGGCGCCACCGGGGTCTAGAGGCGCTTCCATTTTGTTGGCGCGGGCCTCAAAACCAGAGCAATTTGACTTTATTGGCAATCAGGCCGGCGGGCGGGTATTTTTATTTTTAAATACCGATGATTTTTGGCGTGATTATCAACGCATGCTTGCCGATGGGATCCACTTTGTACGTGAACCGCAGGAACAAGATTACGGCACTGTTGCTGTATTTGAAGATCTCTACGGTAATCTTTGGGATTTGCTGCAGCTTAATGTGCAGCATCCAATGGCGCAAAGGTTAGCTTATCAAGGGTTAGCGTGAGTTAATTTCGGTGATTTTGAGATCGATTAACTGCTTTTGCCACAGGCTCTTATCTATACCTTCAACCCAAATAATGCTGCTCTTACGCTGTTCACCTCTACGAAGATAGGTTTCTGGCATGCGGAAAATAGCTTCCCAAACTTCGAGTTTATCGGTTTTTAACAGTGTGCCATTATCGGCGAAGAAACGGGCTTCGACCTCGACTAAGGTAACGTGTTCATTACTGGTGCTGGTAAGTTCGAACGTGAGTCCGAGTTTATCGCCTTTCCATTGGCTGTCAGTAAAGCTGACTTTAATACCGTCTTTAGCGGTTGAACCTAGCAGCTCGGGTTTGGCAATTGCGGTAGCGGTAAGTGTCGTTACTGGCACGATGACAGCTGAGCTTGTGGTCATACTAGGGGCGCCGCTAACCGTACTCGATGCACTTACCACCGCTTCAGTGGCTAAAACATTCGGTGCGGCTTGGGTTTCTGTAAGCACATATTCCCAAGTAAAATCATCTTTTAACCTAACTTGAGCGCCATTTTCTAAGGTGATATTTGCCACATCAGCCGCAATTGCCGATGAGGATAGTAGTAGCAATGAGCTAAGCGCGCTAAGGCGTAGTAAAGTGTGCATTGGTTTCTGGCTCCGATATCCGTCTGAATCAATATTGGGGACTAACATAATTTATTTACCCTGTATCAGTCACTGACTAAGTTGTGTTTTGGTGAAGAAAATCTACTTTGCTAAGTACTTGATTATAAATACGCCTAATGACCTTTTATCTCAATCATCCTAAAAGTTTTAAGTTTTTATGAACTATTGTTACAATCCCCCGGTCCTATCTTCAGCTATCCGTTGATTGACGCCAATTTTTTATCTTAATTATCAAATAATAAGACAAAGAGAAATCCAAATTTTTACGTTATTGGCTAAGAAAACAGGCAACGTATGGGGCGTGATGGTATTTACCATTCTGACCTTGTTCTGTTTGACTCAAAATAGTGGAATGCTTAACTTGCTGCTCAAGGATACGAGTGCGCAAGCGATTTCGGCTACGTCTTTTCCAAACGCTAACTCGGTTTCAAGCTCAAGCAATATGACTAGCAGTGTCGACGCCCAAGCGGCAGGCGCTGAGTTAGTAAAAACTGAGCCTAAGCAATGTGAATTGTCTAAAAAATCGATCCGTACCTGTATCGATGCCCCTAGTACCATCCCATTTTTTATCTTGTTGTTCCTACTTCCTTTACTTCCCCGCGCCTCTCGCGTGATAACACTTTTACCAATACAGGGTTATCAAGCTAAACCTAGGCGAATACATCTTACGCTCTGCCGCTTTCAAGAATAAAAATAACTTATTTATCAATTTGATAGGTGAGTTTGTTTATGCATGCTTTTACTAGCTCGATATTTTATTTTTCTCGCCCGTTTGTCGGTAGAAAATAGAACTAAGTGGCTGCTGAACATCCGGTTTTACACATCACATCTCCCTATCAGACTTCTTCAACCAAACCTTCTATCACGCTGATATTTCTAAAGCCGTTACGATATTTGTAACCAGAACATAGCGTTGGCCAGTATTTAAATGGTTAAGAAGCAAGGTAAGCATAAGCATTTGCTCGGTATAACTTAGTTTGGCTTTGAAAATACGGTTAGAGGCGATTCAACACCTTAAGTATTGCAATGGCAAATGCTGACGAAATATCAAAGAGATTAATATGCAATTGAATAACATAAAGTTAATGCATATTTTGGGGACAAAATGAGTACATTAAAATCCATGTTAACCAGATTCTGGATACTAGCTTTAGTAGTGACGAGTCCGTCGTTATTGGCTGCATCGACGGGGTGGTTGGTTAATGATAATCACCCGCCAGCTAAGGTGCGGTTTATGCTGACCGGTGCCGTAGATCCTGCAACCAATACCTTGTCCGCCGTACTTGAAGTACAACTTGAGGGCGATTGGAAAACCTATTGGCGTAGTCCTGGAGAAGGCGGTATCGCGCCTACTATCAAGTGGGATGGCTCACGCAATCTACAACAGGTGGATTGGAGATGGCCGGCGCCAGAGGAATTCTCATTACTGGGATTACAAACCTTTGGTTACAAAGGGAATACAACTTTTCCATTAACCCTAAAAGTCGATGATATCGCCACTCCAACTCAGCTGCGCGGCAAAGTGACGCTGTCGACCTGTACCACCATCTGCGTACTGACGGATTATCAGTTAAGTCTCGATTTCACGCCCAATGCGCTGCAAGCGGATACCGATGCTATGTTGGCCTACAACAAGGCCGTGTCGCTTGTGCCGCAAAAAGTGTTGACCCAAGAGGGTCAAAATCCTGCGATGACAATGGGTTGGGATGCTGCCAAAGGTCAACTTGAAGTTAGGCTTAATGATGCCAACTGGCAGCGTCCAAGCGTGATTATCGATGGCGAGCCAGATACCACATTCAAGCTAGTGAGCTTAAAGCCAAGTGAAAGTGATACTAACGGCAAACAATTGATTGGTATTTTTAGCGGTAAAAGTTGGCTTGGAGAGCCAGAAGTCTTAGGTAAATCGCTGAACATTACTGTCATCGATAGCGAGCGAGCACTGGAATACAGTGCCGAAGTTAAGCCTGTGGTGATTACCCAGGAAAGTACCTCGATATTTAGCATAATACTGCTGGCGCTTATTGGTGGTTTGATCTTAAACGTCATGCCCTGCGTGTTACCAGTGCTTGGCATGAAGCTCGGTTCAGTGGTTGCCGCGCCTGATCTTAAGCGTAATCAAATCCGCCAACAGTTCATCGCATCGGCGCTGGGAATATTAGCTTCATTCTGGTTACTGGCTGGTTTTATCCTAATGCTTAAGCTCACGGGTCAAGCGATTGGCTGGGGTGTGCAGTTCCAAAACCCTTGGTTTATTGGCTTTATGGCGCTTGTGACCACAGTGTTTGCATTCAATATGTTAGGTGTGTTTGAGATTAACTTACCCTCTAACGTGCAAACCAAGTTAGCGACAACGGGCGGCAATAATAACAGCGGCCACTTTTTACAGGGCATGTTTGCTACGCTACTGGCGACACCGTGCAGTGCACCATTTTTGGGTACTGCGGTCGCCTTCGCTTTGGGCGCCGATGTACTGAGCTTGTTTGCCATCTTTACCGCGTTGGCCGTGGGTATGGCGTTGCCTTGGTTGATTGTGGCGGCATTTCCGCAGGTGGCGGGTTATTTCCCTAAACCCGGTCGCTGGATGAACACAGTCAAAGTGTTTTTCTCTGGCATGTTGCTCCTCACCAGTTTATGGCTCATTAGCCTGTTGTCCAGCTTTATTGATGTGCTCTACCTGTGGCCGTTAGCTGGTATTATTACACTGATATTTATGGTGTTTATGGCTAAAAAATATGGCGCGATTGCCATTGTGAGCTGCTTCGGTATCGGCATTTTACTGTTGGCGGTTATTGCATTTATGACGGCGAACCAGTGGGCTAAACCTTTACCTGCGGATCTTGCTTGGACGCCATTGGATCAAGTATTGATTCATCAGCAGGTTGCCAAAGGCAAGACTGTATTTGTCGATGTGACTGCCGATTGGTGTATCACCTGTAAGGCCAATAAAATCGGCGTGATCCTACAAGACCCTGTTTATAGCCTGTTGCAACAGCAGCATATTTTACCGATGAAGGGTGATTGGACTACGCCTTCTGAGCCCATTACTCACTACCTGCAAAGCCATAATCGTTTCGGGGTGCCATTCAACGTGGTGTACGGCCCGGGTGCACCGCAAGGCATTGAGTTGCCAGAAATCCTATCGACTGATCTCGTGCTTGCTGCGATTGAACAAGCATCTATGTTGCCTGCAGGATCAATAGAAAGTCAGCCCTCAGCATCAAATGAAAAGTCATCTGCTGCGGCAGGGAAATAACGCTAGTAAACATCAATTCATTCGGTAACTAACCGAGTGACTTTTACATATTCTGATCAGGGAGAGCTCTGATCTAAGACAATGGAAATCGATTATGAAACCGACAATTCAAGCACAAAACCTAACGGAATCAACGAAAGCAACTTATGCAGAGAATGCAATCCACTCAAACGGAGTCACTAGCATGTCGAAATTTAACTCTTTATTTAACTCCTTGTTTGGCAGTCGTAAGTTGCAGATGTTTGCTGTCTCGGGTGTCGCCATGGCAATGCTAGTGGTTTCCTTGCCTTCGGTGAGCACCATGGCCTATGCCAAGGACAGCAGTTTATCGGCGGCGCAGCAGCAAGAGGTGCGAGCGATTCTTAAAGATGCCTTGATCAATGATCCTGATCTATTGAAAGAGGCGATTATTGCGTTGCAGCAAAGAGAGCAAGAAGGGGCCGATATGTCGATGCAAACGAGCATAGCCGCAAATCAGCAAGCTATATATGAAACCAAAAGCGATCCATGGAAGGGTGCTGCGACACCAGAGATCTCTATGGTGTATTTCACCGATTTTAACTGTCCATACTGCAAGAAAATCGAGCCTTTGTTGAACAAGCTGATTGAAGAGTTTCCGCAGTTGAAGATCATAATCAAAATGGTGCCACTGCAGGGTGAAGGTTCCAAAATGGCGGTCGATTTTGCCCAAACGGTTTGGTTAAACGAGCCTGAAAAGTATCTCAAAGTGAAGGATATGTTGATGTCGAGTCCACGTGGGCTGGATGCGGCTGCCATTGCTAAGGTCGCTAAGCTGACGGCAACTGAGCGCTGGGTGGGTAACACTGATGAGCGCGTCGCTAAAATGGTCGATGACAATATCAATTTAATGAATGAGTTAGGAATAGGTGGCACCCCAAGTATGATAGTTGCCGATACGGTTATTCCCGGATTAGTGCCTTACGAAGTGTTAAAAGAGCAGCTTGAAGCCGCGATAGCCGCCAAAGATAAGACGCAGAAGAACAGTTAAGATGAAGCTAAAAGAAACTGAAAATATGAGCGCCGAACAGGTTTCGATATCCTTACCTAAACGCATATGGGGCTGGACTAAGCAGTTACTACTCTGGTTATTGTTAGCCCTAGTGGTAACGAGCGTGATGGACATCTGGCGCGGCAAAGATATCCCACGGGATAATTTACCGTCACTTCAAGGTATCACGCTGGCAGGGGCTGAGGTTGATATTGCCACACTCAGCCAAGATCAAGCGGTACTAGTGTACTTTTGGGGTACATGGTGCCCTGTGTGTAATTTTGTTAGTCCCGCGGTGAATCAAATGTTGGCCTATTACCCAGTAGTGACGGTTGCCATGAGTTCTGGTGAGGATGATAAGCTGAGGAAATATCTTCAACATAAGGGTTATGGGTTTGACACTATTAACGATAGCGACAACAAAATTGCCCGTGATTGGTCATTGCAGGCAACGCCAACCATCATGATCTTTAAAGATGGCGAGTTAAAACACTACACTACGGGCTTTACCAGTCTGCCAGGAATGTGGTGGCGAATGATCTTTGCTTAACCTGAACGCAGTTTGCCGGAGGTGCTTAGGGACTTGCCCAAGTACAGTGGATCCAAAGCAAAATCTGGTAACTGCATTAGTTGAGTTTGCTCGCATCTTTAAGCACTATGTCGCATTGAAAGCAGAGGAGATAAGTATGCAAACTAAGACGATGATTTTGGGATTAGTGATAGGTGCAGCATTCAGCTTGTCTGTCTTCGCTGATGATGTGCCCAAACGCGGCTGTGCGGCAAAGTTAGAATCCATTAATCAGCAAATTGAGCAGGCTAAAGCTGCGGGTAATAGCCATAAAGTTGCTGGGCTCGAAAAGGCCCATAAAGAAGTGTTAGCTCACTGCAACGACGACAACTTATACGCTGAGCGATGGGCAAAAGTAGAGGCCTTGGAGAGTGAGTTAATCGAACGTCAAAATGCACTGACTCAAGCCGTAAAAGAAGGTCAATTGATGGAGAAAGTCAGTAAAAAACAGGCGAAGGTTGCCGAAGTTGAGGCTGAGCTTGCCAAGGCTAGGGCCGAATTAGAGCGCTAAGTCACCTATGGCAATGTAAGGGGATATTATTTATTTCCCTTTATGAAGAGTTAAATTGAAATGATAAAATCTTTTTAAAATAATATCTTGTAAAATATTCATTTGAGCAGTGATGGGCTTTTACTAGGGTAACGAACCGAACTCGGTGATTAGCTTTGTGGGAGTTGTGATGTTTAGCCAGTTAGGAGTGAAACTGTGGATCAAGAAATAAGGCTCGAAATTTCTAAGTGGTTAGCGGGCTTTGGGATTGATAGTCAACCCTCTGATGGTATATCTACCATTATTATCATCTTTGCCTGTTTACTTTTGGCTGGGATAGCCTATTTCATTGTACGTCGCGTCGTTCTTCGAGCTGTCAATATGGTGATCCAACGTTCTAAGGTGACTTGGGACGATGTCTTTATGCGCTATAAAGTGCTTGAAAAGCTGGCTATGTTAGTGCCAGCCATAGTGCTTAATTTGTTGATCCCTATCGCCCTAACTGAGCATCCATTGCTAAGCGGTCTGGTTGACCGACTATTGAGTATTTGGCTGGTGGTACTGATTATCACTGCCATTTATGCTGCTCTAGATGCGGCTGATGAAATCTCAGATGTGAATCTAGTGGGACGACGTCTACCAGTTAAAAGCTTTGTCCAATTAACTAAACTGTTTTTGTTCTTTGTTGGGGTCATAGTCTCTATCTCTATCTTGGCGGATCAATCGCCAGTGTATTTCCTCAGTGGCTTAGGTGTGGCCACGGGTTTTGTGATGTTGGTGTTCCGCGATACTATTTTGGGTTTTGTGGCAGGTATTCAGTTAGCGGCTAACCGTATGGTAAGTAAGGGTGACTGGATCCAAATGGACAAATACGGTGCCGACGGTGCGGTAGAGGAAGTCTCGCTTACCACAGTTAAAGTGCGTAATTGGGATAAAACCATCACCATGATCCCCGCATACGCCTTAGTGTCGGATGCGTTTCGCAACTGGCGCGGTATGTCCGAATCTGGTGGACGTAGGATTAAGCGTGCGGTGAATATCGATATCAACAGCATTAAGTTTTTGACCGAGGATGATCGAAATCGCCTGAGTAAAATCAACTGTTTGAAAGAATATTTTCCTGCAAAAATTAGTGAGATCCGCGAATCAAATGCCAAGGTTTCTGACCTCGATATGGTGGTAAATGGACGGCATTTAACCAATGTTGGGACGTTCCGTGCTTATCTGCAGGAATATTTACAGCGCCACGATAAAGTCCATAAGGACATGACCTTGATGGTACGCCAGTTAGCACCTACCACCGAGGGTCTACCTATTGAGATTTATATCTTTACTAATGATACCCGTTGGGCATTTTATGAAGCGATACAAGCGGATATTTTTGACCATATCTTTGCAGTATTACCAGAATTCGGCCTACAGGCATTTCAAGCACCTACAGGCAACGATATTCGCAGCTTAAAATCGGTGAAGGTTGAAGGCTAAATATTGAGGTGAAATTGTGCTGGCCGTTTCTCTTCAATCTGCCAGCCCGATATTTGAGTCGCAAGCGGCATACTTGTGTGTAGACCATCGTCTTGTAAACATAGCTTAGTGCTCACAGTCAAAAAATGAATAATATCATCAGCTTTTTGAGGGATTAAATTGGCTTAGACAGGATAGTCGACGCTAAATTCGCTATAGTAGAGTTTAACTTGTTTGTTAGGGAGCGACATAATGTTGAAAAAAGGATTATTGAACAACGCGATGGGACGAATATTTGCGGCCCTTTTACTCTTGGTGGCGTGTCATGTGAATGCGGTGCCAACTGAGGACATCACCAGAATGCTTAAAGGTCAAGAAGATGCGTGGAATCGCGGTGATCTTAACGCCTATATGCAAGGTTATTGGAAGAACGAGCAATTACGTTTTGTCTCTAATGGAAAATTTAGCTATGGCTGGGAGGATACACTCGCAGCTTATAAGAAAAATTATCCTAATAAAGAAGCCCTTGGCGAGCTTAAGTTTACAATTAAAGAAATTAAGATGCTTAGCAACTATGCCGCTATGGTTGTCGGACGTTGGGATCTACGCCGTTCAAAGGATGCTCCCTCCGGCGTGTTTACCCTGTTGGTGGAAAAAATAGATGATCGCTGGGTGATTACTATGGATCACAGTTCAGACTAAGTACTGCTCGAACTGTCCGTATTCGTTGTGGCGGGTAAGGTGAAGTGAAAATCCTGCTGTCCGAGCTGCCGGCCTTTACCATCGTACCTTACCTCAGTAAAGTGCACTCCACCCTGTATATCCTCAAGCAAAATGCTGGTGGAACGCGTGCCATAATCGGGGTGACGAATATAAATTGCCGCTAAACGTCGTTCCCATTCGAGTCCTATCCCCGTGTTGGGTAACTCCTTATCCAGTGGCTGGGAATCATCTTTCATTAGCTGGAGCAGCGCAGGCACATCTATGCTTTGCGATTGATTGATCAATGCCTCTAACGCTTGTCGTCCCTTTGCCATTTTGGGCCAAATATCATTGAGTGACCCATTACTAATTGCATGAAATCCATCGGATAATTTTGTGGTTTGCCTATTTATGCTGTTAAAGCAATACAGATTTACACCTTGTCCAAAAATCAAGTTGAAGGGCTGATAATTGTCGCTATGTTCGGCAAGCCAGTTAGGGCAAATCAGCGAACCCGAGCTGAGCGCCTTAGTGATAAGTTCGCCGCGGCTACGCATCGCTTCTGGACTTTTTTGCGGCACACGTAAATTGGTGACTCCCGCGACTTGTCCCTGTCTGTTGACGCCAAACCAAGTACCGCCCGCCTGCATATCTTTGCCTGCAAGTATATTGTGCTCTGGTGGCCAATAGTGAGCTGGAGCCGTTGGCCTATGGTGAAACTCATCGCGATTAGCGCAGATGATGAGGGGGTACTGTGGATGGGCATTTATAGCCACAAAAAGTATGCACATAGTAGGCTAGTTAATCTAAATGTTAGATTAACTTAGCCTGTCTGTTCGCAAATGAACAGCTTTAGTGGTGGTGTGAGTCTTTGTCAGCCTTGGTATGTGAATGGGGTTGAGATTGGCTTACCGAGTGCTCATGTTGGTGTCCATGGCTGTGTTCACTATGGGAATGCCCATGTTTATGGGATTCTGCTCTACCCAGCATAAGACGACGTAAAAACTGACGAGGGCCTAAACGCAATAGGCTAGCGGCAAAAAGTGCCGATAGTATCAGCAGTGCCACTAGGTTGATCATTTCAGGTAAAGTTACTAGCGAAAACCATACAGGTAAACGCAGGGCAGCAAACAAAGCGATAGCAATAATAGAGAGCAATACGCCTCTTTGCGGCCAAGTCATTAGCTTAAGCTGAGCAATATTAAGCACTGGCGCAGCAATAAGTGGCAGAATGATCGCAAGCGGGTTCCAGCCACTGTAGGCAAGCGCTAAGGCTAATACGGCAGCGCCTAAGTTACAGAAACGCATGGGCAAAAAGACTAATAACAACACCACGAGTTGTAATAGAGGATGGCTTAGCGGCACCGAAGGGTGACCTATAAGATTAACTAGCACTAGGCTCAGTAGGATCCATGGCGCGCTGCGATCGACTAAGTGCGCAAAACCAAAATGCAGGGCATGATTTGGTAATTCAGAGTGTGGATCGGTTATCTGAACCTTAGCATGGCTTAAATAGGCGCTTAGAATAAAGGTCACAGCTAATTGAAATAAGGCGAACCAAGGCCCGAGCAGTAGGGTCGTGATCACTAACGCTTCTGGCCCTGCTAAGCGTTGAAACCAGCGGCGACCTAAGCTGTTATCCTGAGGTGTTAGACCAAATTTAAATCGAAGTGCCGCTGCTGCATAACTAAGCAGAAGTATGGGAGCGAGTGTTAGCAACCAAGGTATTAGCTGCTCAGTACTGTGATCATGGTGGGCATGCTCATGACCACCAGTATCGATCAACAGCAATGCCATTAGCAGGGCTATACCTAATAAGCTGCCAATCCCAGCTTGGTATTCATATTTGCCTTGTGTATCTGTTTCATGCTGACCATGGGGTTGATGTAGTACAACATGTAAAATTGAGCCTGTTACAAATGCTTGTAAATAAACTGTTTTATCTATGCTTGTATGTGATAGAAGCTGTTCGCTGCCAAAATAGCCTATGCCAGTGAATAGCATAATGGCCGCAAATATAATGAGCGTCCAACGGATACCAAGATGGGGTTTAAGTATCCACCAAACGGCAAAACCCACGGGGAGCCGATGGAGTATAACCCCCAGCGCTAACAAAATGGAGTTACCCTCTTGCTGTGCTAATACCATGGCACTACCATCAGTCATGGTATGCAGCAATAAGCCACTAATGCCGAGAAAAAGGGCGAAATTATGAGTGATTTCAGAGTAACGATGGAACAATCGCTCACTCGCCGTAGGCCCCCAAAGTCCGAGGATAACAAAGACGATCGCGAGCATGCCGCCATGTTCGAGTAATTCTGGCAAGATATGGATTAGCACTAACCCGCCCAAAGAGACGAATATAAAGCCGTCGAGCCCCTTCTGTAGACCGCTGCCCGATGAAAAGTAGCGATAAAACAGTGGCCCGATTAAGAGTGCAAGACAACTAGCGAGAAGATAGAGCATGGGTTCCACAAATTTTATTGAAAAAACGCCGTAGTATACCAGCTGTAATGTAAATGAGCAGTGACTTGTTGGCAATTTACCAAACTGACGTTCCAATGATATTTGCGTCAATGTCGTGGAGATTTTACTCGGCTTACCCATCTATAAATGTGCAGGACTCAGCGAGCGTTTTACTATGCGGTTAAGCGCAGCGCCTGGGAGACTCTACTTCTTGTGTTGCATCAACTCAGAAGGCGGGTATTCGGTCATTGATGTGTGTTTAATTGAAGTACCTAGGCGCGCTGAAACGCGTATCTTGAGATTGTTGGGTATAGGGCGTAAATTTTCATACCCGTGTCGAGAAAAGGTTATACAATATGGGCTTATGTTGGTTTGGGCATTGATAAAGTTAAATGGATATATTTTCTGCTGCGGTAATGTTATTTCTGATTATGGACCCTCTCGGGAATTTGCCGATTTTCGCCTCGATTCTACGTCATATCGAGCCTAAAAAACGTCGTAAGGTATTGATCCGCGAATTACTCTTCGCATTGGTTATCATGCTCGCCTTCCTCTATGCTGGTGAGGCCATTTTAAGCTTCCTCAATTTACGATCCGAGTCTGTGAGTATCGCTGGCGGGATTATTCTGTTCCTCATCGCAATTAAAATGATTTTCCCTCAACCCGGCGGTGTCGTGGGTTTAGCGGCAGGTGAAGAACCTTTTATTGTGCCTATGGCGATCCCCTTGATGGCTGGTCCATCGATCTTGGCAGCCCTTATTTTACTCGCCCATACGGATAGTTCACGTATGGGAGATTGGACGATTGCCTTAGTGTCTGCCTGGGCTGCAAGTGCGGTTATCTTAATGTTTTATAAGCTCTTCACCCGTATGTTAGGTGAAAAGGGTTTAACTGCAGTCGAGCGTCTTATGGGCATGGTGCTGGTGATGATATCGGTACAAATGTTCCTCGATGGTGTTTCAAACTATATGAAAACCGCTGGATAAATTATATTCAAGTCGTCCGAAATGACATAAAGCCGTATTAGCTCAAAGTTAATACGGCTTTTTTATGGTCTAGATAGCAGTCTGAGTGTCGTGGGCACAAAGGCTTGCTGAATAAATGCTGACAAAAGTGTAAATCTTACCAGCGAACAAATGTATCAAATTGTTACTGACATGCAGTGCTGATAATGTCGAAAACTCTGTCTCTATATCTTGAGATGGATAAACCCTGAGTAGATTGCCCATAAAAGTATATTTGTCTTAATTCAAAGAGACACTAGCCTTAATAAATAGAATGGCGTAAACGGCGTTAGCTGTTACAGAAGGATGTTAAAAATGCGAAGTACAAAAGGCGTTACGGCGTTTGGACTGATGTTGGCATTGATTAGCGGCGCGAGTATTGCGGCGCCAAATCACACGCCTGCGGATGCTGGCGTGATTAATAAAGATCGAATTTTATATTGGCTGATTGAGCGCGGTGAGGTTTCTGTAGACGCGAGTGATAGTGTCAAACAGGCAGCGGTTGAGGCTTATATTCATCGTGCCACCCTAGCTCAACCTAAGGCGCCGCGTATTGAAGTTGAAGCCGAACATGCGCGCGCGCAAAGAGCTAAATCATCCCAAGTGATGCGTTCCCCTGCGCAGCGTTTAGTCGCCGATGCCGATGTGACTAAAACCGTTAAAGTACTGGCAGTCCTGATTGATTTTCCAAACTTAAGATACAATAACAATGGCTTAACCTCTAGTAATACAGACATGTATTACCCGAGTTATCCTGTATCTCACTATCAGGATTTACTCTTTTCTACCTCGGGATTTAAAGGCCCACAGGGGCAGACTTTAGATTCGGCCTATCAGTATTATCAAGCGGTTTCTGGTAAAAGTTTCTTCTTCACAGGCAATACAAAAGGTTGGTATACCGCGAGTCAAAATGCGGAATACTATGGTGCCAATGACTCTACTACGAGTGATGTTGAAGTTTCAGCTTTGGTTAAAGAGGCCGTTACTCAAGCAGCGGCATCTATGTCTGCTACTGAGTTGACCAGCTATGATATTGAAGATCCATATGATTTAAACAATAACGACAACTATGATGAGTCTGATGGTATTATCGATCATGTGATGATTTTTCACTCTAGCATTGGTGAAGAAGTTGGGGGAGGCAAATTGGGAGCTAATGCTATCTGGTCGCACCGCTATTTTGTCGACCAAGGTACTCGTGGTTACACTATTCCTGGCTCAACCAAAAAAGTGTTTGGTTATACTATTCAACCAATTGATGCCGCAATTGGAGTTTGTACCCACGAGTTTGGTCATGACTTAGGTCTGCCCGATGAGTACGATACAAGCGATAATACCGATCAAGATGGCTCACCTGTGGGCCTATGGTCACTGATGTCTGGTGGCAGTTGGGCTGGAAGTATTGCTGGTGCCCAACCGAGTGGCTTTAGCCCCTATGCTCGTTCTTACCTGCAGGAAAAATACAAAGGTAAATGGTTGAATGAGCGTGAAATAAGCCTAGAGAGTATTCCTAAGTCGGGGATGGAGTTGACCCTGAATGAGGCGGTTAATCATCAAGCCGTGAATCAGATTTCTATTCCACTTCCTGCGGTATCTATTCCTTTTAAGGCTCCCTATCAAGGCAGTTACCAGTACTATTCTGGTCAAGGGAATATGCTGAATAACAGTATGAGTTTTAATGTCAATTTACCTACGGTAACAAGCGATAAACTCACTTTAACGATGAAAGCGAGTTGGAGCATTGAAACGAATTACGACTATATGCAGGTAAAAGTAAATGGTACGGCAATTTCCGGTAATTATACAAAGTCGGTTAACGCGATGAATAGCGCTCGCCATATTATTACGGGGCAATCGGCAGATATTTCTCTGGCGGAGGGTAACGATGCTTGGGTAACTTTAGAGTATGATTTATCTGGATATTCTGGAAAATCTGTTGCGGTGGAGATCAATTATGTCACCGATGAGTATACCTCAAAGTCGGGGATCACTATCGATAACATCAGTGTTAAATACAATACTACTGAGCTATATACTGATAACGCCGAAGTCGCTGATAAAGTGACATTCAACGGCTACAGTCGTATCCAAGATTCTCGTCCGGGCGCACCATCCCGTTATCTTATTCAACTACGCAGTCATAATGATGTGGATGCAGGTTTGAAAATGGAAGGCTTTGACCCTGGTGTATTGCTATGGTTAGAGGATTCAGGCTATTACGATAATAACGTGTCTGATCATCCTGGGCATAGTTTGATTGGGGTAATTGATGCCGACCAAAATATGATCGGCACTCTTTCTACCGATAAGCAAATCCGCGATGCGGCCTTTAGCACTGTGAAACAAACCTTCTATGTAGGTGACAATAATCTCGATGCAGTGAGCCTGTTCGATGACAGTTTAGATTACAGTGCGCCGCTACAACCCCAGTCAGGTATGGTATTGCAGAAGTTAGGCTTAATGATGGAAGTCTTATCCCAAGCCAGCAATAACAGCACAGCTGTGATTCGGCTAGCAAATGCGAACTCTGATGCTATAGCGTCATTAACGGTCAGTTTTACTAAGACAGTGAATCAATTAGCCGTCAACTTTACCAGTAATGCTGATGGTGGTGTGGGAGCATTAACCTATGATTGGGATTTTGGAGATGGCACTACAAGCACTGCGGCGGCACCAACCCATACCTATACGGCGGCCGGGACTTACACTGTGACACTCACGGTAACAGACACACAAAATACTAAAGCCAGTAGCAGTTCAACTGTCACTGTGACAGCGCCAGTAACGCCTCCGGTTACTCCTCCAACTAGTGATAGTTCTGGTGGGGGCGGTGGTAGCTTAGGTTGGTTAAGCCTTGCTTTCCTCGGTTTACTCGCTTGGCGTCGTCAGCTAAATATCCGCTAAATTAACTAGGCGATGCTAGATCAAAAAATGCCTCTATTTAGAGGCATTTTATCTGTATTTTGGCTAAGAATTAGCAAAATCTAGAGTTTACAACTGGCTAATCGCCTGCTCTGCCGCAGGCAGAAAAATCTCACTGACGATCATTTCATCCTGACCGTGGTGAAAATAGCGACGGCGTCCCCACAGGCTATGTTCAACTTTTTGATCTAAACTTTCTGCTAAGTGCGCGAGACGACTGCAGGTGCCAAAGTTCGCGACTTCTATTCTGCCGGGGACGAAGTTATCTTGGCTAAAGAGTAGTTCACCGAGTGGGCGGGAGCCCAAAGCGAGAAAATCCGCTTCTCGCTCAGACATCAAAGATTGCGGGATTAAGGTTCTGGCAAACACCCAAGGTACAGTATCAAGACACAACAATACTTCGCGAACCCAAACAGAGCCTTGCTGAGGGTATTCATCTTTGAAAGGAGCGAGTTGACCCTCTCCGAGGATTTTGACTTCAAACTGATGGCAGCAGGTTTTAAGTTTTTTTGTCAGGCTGCCCGGGGCGAGTAACCACTCTTTTAGGGGTGACGGGGGAAGTTTATCGGCGCGATCGGCACAAAACCACTGAATAGATTCACCATAAGGGAAGCTTAAGCTAGTCACATTCATTAAATACTCGTTACAATATAAGCAAACGTCGGCAGTCTACCATGTCGCGGTGCGAGCATATATACCCAAGCAAACTGCGCCCCGCTGAATCCTGCATCTTGAGGTTGTTTGGGTATAAATTGGGAAGTTTTTTCCATTAACCACACTTGTTAGGGAGCTATAAGCCACTATGAAGAAATTACTAACAGCCTGCCTGATTTTGTTTGGTGTTGTTTTTAATGCTTATGCAGCCGATGAAAAAGAAGCGCCTCCTGTCACGCCGCCTACGGGTAACTATGCTTACTATGGTTTTGATCCTGAGATTGTGACCAATTATATTTCTAACCGTAAAAAGCTCGGTTTTGTGAAGATCAGTGTCGAGTTAATGGTTAAAAACCCAGAAGATTTACTGATTGTTCAGCGCCACGATCCATTGCTGCGTGCCGCGATTGTCGAGATTTTGGGAAATCAATCGGAAGAAAAAGTTAAATCCTTAACGGGTCGGGAAGATATCCGCCGTGAGTGCTTTGATACGCTGAATAATCTCCTTATTAAAGAGTCTGGTAAGTCTTTGATTTTAAATTTACTATTTACTTCCTATCTCTACGATTAATCTCGTGATTAGCGTAAGGGCCGAGTCAGAATCGGCCCAATGTATTGAGTTGCTATGCCTAAATCTGCCATAAAATATCCCCGTTCTACTAAGATGCCACCCCGTGACATTCCTAGCGGCAAGCCTAAAGTGAGAAATCCGAGTCCTAAAGTTAAAGCTGGGACAAAGGCGAAAACGGGCCCCGTTAAAACCCGCTCGATAGCTGAGATAAAAAAAGCGCTACATCCACGTAATGCCCATATTAATGGCTACGATTTCAACGCTCTGATCAAAGCATTTCATCGGCTTAATGCCTTTGTTCGCCAGACGCCATTCGGTGGATTATCCATAGATTTTGCGGATCCAGAGGCGGTTAAAGCCCTGAATACTGCGCTACTTAAATATCATTATGGGATTGATTTTTGGGATATCCCTAAAGGCGCGCTATGTCCTCCCATTCCCGGTAGGGTGGATTATCTACATTATTTGGCAGATCTTTTAGTTGAAGGGGATAGCAGCTTAGCAATGGAGCATGTTTCGGTACTCGATATTGGTACTGGCGCAAATGGTATTTACCCCATTTTGGGTTGCCAAGTTTATGGTTGGCACTTTGTGGCATCGGATATCAATTCGCACTCTTTAGCGAACGTGCAGCGGATAGTCGAGCGAAACCCCGCACTACAAGGACGCCTCAGCTTAAGATTACAAGTCGATGAAAAATCCGTATTTAAGGGAATTATTCAGCCTCAGGAACGCTTCGAGTTAACGCTCTGTAATCCACCATTTCATGCTTCTTTAGCCGAGGCCGCGCAGGGGAGTCAGCGTAAGGTACGCAATCTTCAGCTCAATAGCGGTCGCACAGTGAAGGCTGCGTCTAAACTGAACTTTGGAGGGCAAGGTGCAGAACTGTGGTGTAAAGGCGGTGAGCAGCAGTTTTTAGCTACTATGATCAATGAGAGCCAAGCATTTGCCGATCAATGTCTGTGGTTTACGAGTCTGGTCTCCAAGAAGGAAAATTTAAAACCTTGCTATCAAGCGTTAGCTAAATTGGCTGTAGATACAGTCAAAACCATAGAAATGCAGCAAGGGAATAAAATTACTCGGGTATTGGCTTGGAGTTTTCATTCGGCGGCTAAGCGTCAGTCATGGCGTACTGAGCACCTTAATATACAAAAACAGGCGTGATAAGCGCCTGTTTTCTTAACTTATTTACGACCTAATATTCGCAAAATTCGCAGGAATAGGTTGATGATATCCATATACAAAGCGGCTGCGCTATCTATGGCATTATCTATCGTCTTGGGGATTTGATTCGCCCGCCCCCAGTCGTATCCAATATAACCACAAAAAATAAGCACTACTATCCAATCTAAAATGCCGTGGTGGGTATTAAAGATAAAGACTTCAATCAGTTCAACCACGATAACGAGCAACAATGCGATAGTCAGTGCCCCTGCAATTTTTTGGAAAAAAGCAGGAAAAAGCGTGCCTAAACACATCATAGCAACCGTCACTAACCCCGTTATCCGGATAGCCTCTGTCACTAACTCGGGGTCGTACTGGCTGACCACCATATTGATAATTAAGCCAAAGGGGACGACGACAAAGTTATAGCCAATAAAGCTGACAACGGGATTGGCTGATTTTTGAAACAGGTAAATCCCGAAGAAACAGGAGGCCAAATAGCCGATAAAGAAAACCCAAGGGTTAACACTCGCAATGGTCTCAGGGTCGATATTGGTTACCATCCAATAATTCACCGCAAAACCCCATACAAGCGTTAGGCCTATAACGAGGTTATAAAGCCCTGCACCTATGATAGTGTCATTAGTGGAGCTTCGGTCAAAAACGCTATTCTCTGAATCCATATTATCTTTCATATCCTTATAATCGATAGCCGTATAGAGCTAGGTTAATATAAAACGTTTCTTCAGCGGCTTGCTTGGCTAGGGCTGTTTTTTACAGATTTTACAGCAGGGTTGTTTGGGCAATTTCATTTCGCGAAATTCCATTGTCATGGCATCGATCATCAAAATACGTCCCGCTAAGGTCTTACCCATTCCTGTTATTACTTTAATGGCTTCAACCGCCTGTAAGCAACCTATCATGCCGACCACAGGCGCGAGAATTCCCGACTCGACACAGCTCAGTTGTTGCTCGCCAAATAGCGCGCTAAAGCAATGATAACAAGGCGTTTCACTATGATAATCAAACACTGTAACCATGCCTTCCATACGGATCGCGGCGGCAGACACTAAGGGCACTTTATGCTTAAAACAGCTGAGATTAAGTTGCTCGCGCACACTGACATTATCGGTACAGTCGAGCACTAGGGTGTGATCGGCGACTAGGGCGTCAATCTCATGATCATCTAATACAGCATTAATAATATTGATCTTAATAAAGGGATTGAGCTGACTGAGGCTCTGTTTAGCTGACTCCACTTTAGGCTGGCCGACATTGGCATCTTGATGCAGCACTTGGCGTTGCAGATTGGATAGTTCAACCGTATCAAAATCCACTAGAGTCAGCTCACCAATGCCCGCAACCGTCAGGTATTGGCTGGCAGCGCAGCCTAAGCCGCCTGCACCTATCATCAGTACTTTGGCCTGTTTTAAGCGTTCTTGACCATCGATATCCATGGCTTTGATGGAGATCTGACGACTATATCTTAAAAGTTCGCTGTCGCTGAGGATATCGACTTGATCATTCATATTGCGCTAATCCTAGCAAAGCACTGCGTTAAAAGGTTCTACCGTCACTTTAGAACCTGCGGGAGTATCACCTTGGAATTGCTCTAATAGTACAAAACAGTTCGCGAGGCTCATTGAGGTCAGCATGCCAGAACCTTGGCTGCCCGTAATAGCGACTTCAAGTTCTCCTTGGGTGTTACGGCTTAACACTCCCCGTTGATATTCAACTCGGCCAGGATGTTTACGCACTGGCGTTGTCAGTATTGCATCCAACATCAAAGGCGTTACAGGGGTTAATCCCTGCATCTTGTTCAGTATGGGCCACACTAACTTATAAAAAGTCACCATTGAAGAAACGGGATTACCCGGTAAACCACAGAATACGGCCTTACCTATACGCCCCATAGCAAAGGGTTTACCCGGTTTAATCGCGAGTTTCCAAAAGGTAATTTGGCCTTCTTCATCGAGAATTTGTTTAGTAAAGTCGGCTTCGCCCACGGATACGCCACCCGAGGTCAGTACCATATCTGCTTGGCTGGCGGCAGTACGAAATGCTTGTCGAATAGCCTCTGGATCGTCGGCTATCACGCCTAAGTCAATCCACTCCACATTGGCCCGGCTGAGTAAACCTTGAATTGAGTAACGGTTAGAGTCGTAAATTTGACCGGGGGCGAGCTCGCTGCCTACGGGACGTAGTTCATCCCCCGTAGAGAAAAAGGCGACCTTTAGCTGACGATAAACCCGTACTTGGCTCACGCCAATCGTGGCTAATACCCCCAACTCTGCTGCACCGATTTGAATCCCAGCCGTGAGTACTTTGGTGCCTTGGGTGAGTTCCTCACCTTTACAACGCACATTTGCACCTTTGCCTTTGGGGTGATTAATAAGGACGAGTTCACCTTGAACTTCCGTTTCTTCCTGCATTTGTACTGTGTCATAACCCACAGGCACCGGTGCACCAGTCATAATACGCACACAAGTGTTAGCTTTGGCTTTACCTTCAAAACCATGGCCTGCAAACGCGCTACCTATGAGTCGCAATGAGGTGCGATTGGTTTGTGTATTTAAGTCGGCAAAACGCAAGGCATAACCGTCCATTGAAGAGTTGTCGAAGGGCGGTAAATCAATGCAAGAGGCTAAATTCTCGGCTAATACTCTGCCTAGTGCTTGGGGCAATGGTACGACTTCGGTGTCTGACACTGGACTCACTTGTTCGAGCAAAAGAGCAATGGCCTGATCGGGATGCATAAGGCTAGGTTGCGAACAAGGATCGGCTTTTACGGACATCGGGTCTTCCTTATATGCAGTGGGTTGTCTAGGACAACGCTGGATGAGTTTCCACCTGAGTAGGGTGGTCTATTATGCCACGGTGATCTGGGATGGCTATGATCTGTATACCTGTTTCTGTGATAGGACTGTCAGTTTTTACTGCCGATTTAAAGGTAAATATTGGCTTGATTAAGTGTCAAGCCACAGGGTTAAACGCGAGTCTATGAACAAATGAAAATCATTTTTATCAAGGAATCATTAACTTAGATAAGTATGAAAGGTAAATTTTGTTGCTTTTGTTGGCACCCTTAATGACAATGTGAACCTATGATTCAGTTCGAGTGCAAAAGAGGATTTACTATGCTGTCAGCAGCCATGATCGACAAGTTGAATGAACAAATTAATATGGAGTTCTTTTCCTCAAACTTATATCTGCAAATGAGTGCATGGTGTGAGGATCAAGGGTTTGAAGGTGCAGCTAAGTTTATGCGTGAGCACGCCGATGAGGAAATGGGCCACATGCGTCGTCTGTTCACCTATGTGAGCGAAACCGGTGGTTTGCCTTTATTGGGTGCTATCGAAGCGCCACAGTCTCAATTTTCATCCTTGCTAGCCTTGTTCGAGCTCACCTATGAACATGAGCAATTGATAACTCGCCAGATCAATGCATTAGCCCATGCAGCATTTGCTAACCAAGATTACTCAACCTTTAACTTCCTACAATGGTATGTCGCTGAGCAACACGAAGAAGAGAAACTGTTCAAGTCGATTGTCGATAAAATCCGTTTAGTAGGCGAAGATGGAAAAGCATTGTTCTTTATTGATAAAGACTTAGCAAAGCTTGCCTCTAAGGGCGGCGAAAGCATTATGAATGGTCAGAGCCAACCACAGGCCTAAATACTCACGTATAAAACAAAAGCAGCCTAGGCTGCTTTTGTTTTTAGGCGCTTTTGTGCTTAGAAATTACTGCACTCATCTTCGCAATCTGAATCGAGTAGGAATTGATATTTTTGCTTCAGTAATGGCGTGACTTCGTCGAAGGGCAGGGGTTTAGAAATTAAATAACCTTGGGCGAAATCGCAGCCTAAGTCTTTTAGAAAATCCCATTGTGCTGTGGTTTCTATCCCTTCGGCGACTAATTTCATTTCAAGGCTTTGGCCCATCATCACGATAGCTTTGACTAGGTTTGCATTTGAAGTGCTCTCGAGGGCATTTTCTACAAAACTGCGATCAATTTTTATGACAGAAATAGGATATTTCTTCAAATAACTGAGGGATGAATAGCCTGTGCCAAAGTCATCAATGTAAATCTGTGAGCCTAGCTGACGAATAGAATTGAGGGTACTAAGGCAGTCGCTGGCATCACCCATCAGCATACTCTCAGTGATCTCAATATGAACATTTCTCGGATTAACATGGTGACGATTGAAACATTCCTGCAGCACCTGATCAAACCCCATTCCGCGGGTATTAATGCATTGGCGACCAGAAACATTGATAGCAACATTGATATTTAAGCCACTTTTCTGCCATTGCCTGAGATCGAGCATGGCTTGATTTAGCACCCATTCCCCCATAGGTTCAATGAGTCCTGTTTCTTCGGCAATACCGATAAAATGATCTGGCGGTATCAGCCCAAAATCAGGATCTTGCCAACGGATAAGCGCCTCAACACTGCACACTTGGCCCGTTTTCATATCCACAATAGGTTGATAATGCAGAGTGAATTCATTCTGCGCCACTGCGCGGCGTAGGCGTTGTTCCAGCTCCATGCGGGCAAACATGGTTTGATTCATTCCCGAGGTAAAGTATTTGAAGTTATTTCGCCCCGCATCTTTGGCTTGATACATTGCCATTTCGGTATTGCGGGTGAGGGAGCTGACATCGAGGCCATCCTCAGGGTAAACCCCGATACCAAAGCTGGCGGAGATTTGGATCTCTCGCTCATTCAGGTCAAAAGGAGTGGTTAGGGTTTCGATAATGCGCGTCGCCATATGCTCAATCGCAAGTTCATTGGTGAGGCGCGGTAGGATAACTACAAACTCATCGCCACCGATCCGCGCGATAAAGTCGTTTTTGCCACTAATATTTTCTAAGCGTTTGGCGACATCCTGAAGCAACAAATCGCCCGTGGCGTGGCCTTGCACATCGTTAATGTATTTGAATTGGTCTAAGTCAATCAGCAAAATGGCCAGTTTACGCGAATCGTGTTGAGCCAGCTGGATTTCGTGTTGTAGTCGCTCATTAAACAGTTTGCGATTGGGTAGGCCCGTTAAGGTGTCGAAATTGGCTTGATACCAGAGATCCTGCTCATATTGCTTACGCTTGCTGATATCCATAAATAAACCAATGTGTTGGATTATTGCTCCCTGCTCGTTTCTAACCACTGTTATCGCGAGATACTCGGGATACACTTCCCCATTTTTGCGTTTATTCCAGATTTCACCTTCCCATTTCCCTTCTTTCTGAAGCGATTGCCACATAGCGGTATAGAAATGTTGCGGATGGCGTTTAGAGCTTAGAATTGATGGGCTGTGGCCTTTGATTTCATCTAGGGTATAACCTGTGATCTGGGTGAAGGCGGGGTTAACAAGTTCAATATGGTTATCGGCACCCGTTACCACTATGCCTTCGGCGGAATAATCAAACACCGCGGCCGCACGGCTTAGGGCATGGTTTGCTTTTTGGCGTTCGCTAATCATGCGGTTCATGGCGCGGGCCATACGGGCGAGTTCATCTGAACCTGAAATATTGATCTTGATATTGAGCTTAGGATCTGTCGCCATTTGCTGCATCCCATTGGCAATTCTGGTAATTTTCTCCATAAAATTACTAATGATTTTACGGCCAAGCCAGAGTGTTATTGTCGCGGTTGAAAATGCCGAGAATAAATAAAGCCCAAGTAAGGTCAAGGCTTTCGTTTTAAGGGATTCACTCTGTAGCGCCATGGATTGAGTCATTTCATTGCTGATGGCGTGTAATTTGTTGATGCGATCTGTTGTCAGTGTCCACCAGAGTTGACTCGTGACCGGATGAGGCGGCATTAACAGTTTATCTATCGCTTCACTTAAACCGGTCTCTTTACTATTCGCAAACCCAGCGATTTCTTCAGGGGAGCGTTTTTGCTGTTTAAGCTCCAGCAATCTGTCCATGTTAAATTTGTATTGATTTATATTGCTTTCAACCACATTTAATGGGGCCGCTAACTCGGGCAGATGACGAATTTCATCGTTCAATTCAGTTAAATTGAGATGGATGATAGAGAGGGCGCTATCGAATTTTTGTCGTGCAGCATCATTACCTGTGAGTAAGTAATCTTGAAAGCTATCGATTAAACCGCCATAGCCTAAATGTGTGTTGATATTTTGCGCTAGGGCGCTGATGCGTAACTGTTGCTCTATCTGCTGACTGATTTTTAAAATTTGTAGACTTTCTGGGGAGGTTTGAACCTGATGAATAAGGGATTGCTTAGCCGAAATGGATACATTACCGGCGTGTAAAATCGATTGGCCGTATTCATAGATAACGGTACTTATGGTGCGGTAATCATGGATATTGAGTATTTTTGACAACAGCATTCGATTAATCACATTGCGCTCTTTCACTGCCAGTTCCTGCACAGCAATAAGATTCAATAAATCGGCATAAGCCAGGGATTGGTTTATGTCGTTGGTTTGCAACTGTAACAGCTGTAGTAGCTCTAATAACTGCTGGTTAAGCTGAATATATAGTTCACTAAAGGTTTGTGGATGTTTGTTTAACACCTCTTGACGAGCCGATGCTAAGTTGTGGCTCGAAAGCACAAGAGCTTCTTGTTGTGCTTGTAGTTGCATCGATGCTTGTTGATCGCTCTTTAGTGCATCAATTAACGCTGTTAATGATGGGCTAGTGAGTAGATCATTTAAGGTGTTATTGGTGATTTGTTGCTGTTGCTGCAGCCCCGTTTCATCCGGTGGAGTTGTCGCTTGGCTGTAATTGACACTGAGACTATATTCATTCTGCAATTGATAAAGTAAATCAGTAATTTGTGCCGTCGTTTGGATTGCCAGATGACTATGATCCGCTGCGCGGTATTCTTTAGCCAGAACATACATTCGAGTTAATACGAAGAAGCTCATCATCAATAGGGGAAGCAAAGAAAACAGAATGAGTTTTTGCTTCAAACTGAGATGATGTAGCTTTGATGGCATACAAGCTTACTCCTACACATTTGCCTAGTTGGAGATATAAAAAATCAAGGCAATCGCCTTGATACTATTTTGGATGGTGAAAATGAGGCTAGGCATAGGGTGACGATTTTTAACATAGACAAGGAATGCCCGCGACCTTTAGTTTATTGATATCTAATCTAGGTCACGAAATTAAGCGGTTTGTTATATATATGTCTAAAGTATTATTTTAAAAGGCGTATTTACTGCCTATAAAACAAACTGGGTGTTTGTCTGTGATATTGAGCTGCATTTGAGCATTCGCGATATTTACCTGATCTCACTTTAATCTTACAAGATAGTGGGATGGTAACTAGATGGTTAAATGGAATGCTTATCGCGGTTGGTCAGCGAATATTCTAAGGTAGTTTGTAGTGCTATTG
Source organism: Shewanella profunda (assembly GCF_023283765.1). GTDB lineage: Bacteria > Pseudomonadota > Gammaproteobacteria > Enterobacterales > Shewanellaceae > Shewanella > Shewanella profunda. The sequence continues at coordinate 63,822 of NZ_JAKILG010000020.1, forward strand.
AGCTTATAAAAGAAAAAGGACGCTTTCTCGAAAGCGTCCTTAACATTTATTGCGATTGCTGTTTAATGTGCGATTAAGATTTGATTTAGCCTACATTGGCTAGCAGAGATTTACGGTAAACGACGATATCTTCAATCGTTAGCACGGGCATATTGTGTTGTGCGCCAAAAGCGATAATTTCGGGTAAACGCGCCATTGTGCCGTCGGGGTTAGTCACTTCACACAATACGCCAGCGGGCTTTAAGCCTGCCAGTTGCATTAAATCAATGGTGCCTTCGGTGTGACCTCGGCGGGTGAGTACGCCGCCCGGTTGTGCGCGAAGTGGATACACATGACCAGGACGCGCCAGATCGCTTGGCTTAGCGCCATCGGCAATCGCCGCTTTGATGGTGGTCACGCGGTCGGCGGCAGAAACTCCAGTCGTCACACCGACTTTTGCCTCAATACTGACTGTAAACGCCGTGCCATATTGACTCGAGTTGTTTTCCACCATCGGCGGTAACTCAAGGGCCTTGATTTTTTCATCGGGTAAACACAGACAAACAATACCGCTACATTCACGGATGAGCATAGCCATTTGAGCGTTAGTCAGCGTCTGGGCAGCGAAAATTAAATCGCCTTCGTTTTCCCTATCTTCGTCATCGACAACTAACACACCTTGGCCTTGACGCAGGGCATTAAGACCCGCTTCAACGCGTTCGATAGCAGTACCAAAAGGAGCAAGTAAAGACTGATTCATGGTTAATATCCTTAAAAAAATACGACATTGGAATATCCAGAATCAGGGCGTGCAGGAATACAACTTAACCAAACCTAATGGCTCAATTTTGCTGTAGCAATATCACTTCACTTGGGTGAAGTTATTGCAAAACATGAGGCTAACACTGCGCGATACTGAGCATGTTTATACACGGGTGCCGCAAAGTGCCGTCTTACATTCTCTTCCATCCGGACTCAGCACTGCCGCCATTAAGGTCACAGTCCATTACCGTCGGCTCTGGAATATCAGATTTGCACTAGGCAAAACCTAAGTCACCAGATCTGCTGACCCCGAAGTATTTCGGGCGCTCGCGGGCTTTGGGTCACACTAAGTCACATCATCACTTAGCCGTCACTCATTTACCACCGGTGGGGAATTTCACCCCGCCCTGAGAATTTGTTTAGGGCCGTTTAGGCCAAAAAACGCGGTTATGTTGCTCTTATTTACCGCGAATGGCAACTTCTCACGTTCAATGTTTGCGCTAGTGCACACCTCACCACTATCATATTGAGCATATAAGCTAATTGTACTTGCCGTCATATTCATCGACGGTTGTTATGGACGTCACAAGGACGTATAAATGCGATCTCTGCTACTCACTTTAGGTATTGCCATGCTGTTATCCGGTTGTTCAACCTCCAAAGGGCAAGTTCCGGCTCCTGTTGCTGAAAAAATTCCCCATGTGATGACCTTGCATGGCGTAACTCGCACCGATGATTACTACTGGCTGCGGGACGATGAGCGTAAAAATCCTAAGATGTTGGCCCATCTCCAAGCCGAAAATCGTTATACCGAGGCCTATTTCAAACCATTAAAGCCGCTGCAAGATGGTCTTTATAAAGAGTTAACCGAGCGTTTAGTGGCCGATGAGTCCAGCGTACCGTACCAATGGCATCAGCACAGTTATTACCATAGATACCAAGAGGGCAGCGAATATCCATTGATTAGCCGCAAGGGAGCCGATGGCGTTGAGCAAGTGATGCTTGATGTTAATGAGCGAGCTAAGGGGCATGAGTTTTATGGATTAGGCGGCGCCAGTGTCAGCCCTGATGAAACCATGTTGGCCTTTGGTGAAGATGTGCTAAGTCGTCGTGTTTATCATATTTATTTTAAAGACTTAGCCTCTGGCGACATGATTACTGATGTGCTTGAAAACACGGAAGGTCGTGTGGTTTGGGGTAACGATAATAAGCACGTGTTCTACATCGCCAAAGATCTTAAGACCCTGCTAGGCTACCAGGTTTATCGCCATGAATTAGGTACGCCGCAGTCGCGGGACATTTTGGTTTATGAAGAGCAAGACGACTCATATTACCTTTCCCTCGGTAAGACCTTAGATGAGTCGCAGATTGTGCTATTCCATGGGAATACCACCACCAGTGAAGTCTCTGTGCTGGATGCTAATGATCCCTTAGGCTTATTTAAGCCCGTATTACCAAGGGAAGAAGGCCATGAATATAGCGTGTCTAAGTTGGGTGATACCTATTACATTTTGACTAATTGGCAGGCGACTAACTTCCGCTTGATGAAGGTTGCCATCAAGGATGCGGCAGATAAATCTAAGTGGCAGGAAGTGGTTGCCCATAATCCTAATGCCCGTATCGAAGACGACTTGGTGCTCAAGGATTATGTCATCATTCAAACCCGTGAAAATGGCCTAAGTCGGATTAAAGTTATGCCGCTCAATGGTCAAAAGCCCTTTGAGCTAAGCTTTGATGAACCCGCGTATGTGCTTGGATTAGATGTTAATGCCCAGCAAGATAGCAATAAGTTACGTATCTATTACTCTAGTCTGACCACGCCAGAGGCGGTGTATGAGTATTACCTAACTAATCCAGATAGACGGGATTTGCTCAAACAAGATCAAGTGTTGGGCGGCTTCGATGCTAACCAATATAAAGCCGAGCGTTTATTTATCACTGCCCGCGACGGTGCGAAAGTGCCAGTCTCTTTGGTGTATCGAAAAGATAAGTTCAAAAAAGATGGTACTAACCCTCTGTATCAATACGGTTATGGATCTTACGGTTACACGGTAGAACCTGACTTTTCATCATCGGTAATTAGTCTGCTCGATCGCGGTTTTGTGTATGCCATCGCCCATGTGCGTGGCTCTGAAATGCTTGGTCGCCCCTGGTATGACGATGGCAAGTTACTGAATAAACAGAATACCTTCAATGATTTTATCGATGTGACCACAGCATTAACGGCTCAGGGTTATGGCGACAAAAACAAGGTAGTTGCCTCTGGCGGTAGTGCAGGTGGTTTATTGATGGGCGCAATTGCCAATCAAGCGCCAGATAAGTACTTCGCCCTTGCAGCACACGTGCCCTTTGTTGATGTGGTAACCACTATGCTGGATGAATCAATTCCGCTGACGACTAATGAGTACGATGAGTGGGGTAATCCCAACGAGAAAACTTATTTTGATTATATGCTGAGTTACTCGCCATACGACAACGTCACCGAGCAAGAGTACCCCCACATCTTAGTAACAACGGGTTTGCATGATTCACAGGTGCAGTATTTTGAACCCGCTAAGTGGGTCGCTAAGCTGCGCGATGTTAATAATAAATGGTATAAGAGTGACGATAAGATATTGTTATTCAATGTGGATATGGAAGCTGGTCACGGCGGTAAGAGTGGCCGTTATCGCCAATACCAAGACACAGCCCAAGAATATGCGTTCTTCTTAAGTGTGCTTGGTATGGTGAAGTAGGCTGTCCTCGGTGATACAAGCAGTTAGTCAATTTCAAACCGATAACACGGCATCACTGGCAGAATCAGCGCCAGTGATGCCGAAGCCGTCTGATACGGTTTCGCCGCAGTGGTTTTTGTACCTAGTGCGCTGCGCCAACGGCCATTTATACACAGGCGTCACCACCGATGTGGCGCGACGTTTTAGCGAGCATCAGTCTGGTGGCATCAAATCCGCTAAGTATCTGCGCGGTAAAGGTCCGTTAACGCTGATGTATCAAGAAACGGTCGGGAGTCGTGGCGATGCATTGCGCCGTGAGATAGCAGTTAAAAAGCTGAGCCGCAGTCAAAAGCTGGTGTTGATTGAGTCTGTCGATCATAGCGTGATATGAAAGAGCTAAAACCAGTTAAGTCCTTGGTATGGCAATACAATGATTAAGCACTGTCATTCCAGTGACTCGCGGCAAGTACGTATATGGACACCTCGAATAGATCAACCACTTTTTGAGTAACAGAAAGTAATACTGCGTACGTATATCCGACCTGTTTGTGAGAATCTTTGTTCTCTGGCCTTAATGAGAAC
>NZ_JAKILG010000021.1 GCF_023283765.1 Shewanella profunda
CTCTTCATCATTGATTTAATTCTTTGACTGCCAACCCGAAGGCTAAGCAGTTTCGATTAACTCAACACCTGTGAGTGTCCACACAGATTTCTTGTTTTATCTTGTTAAAGAACAACTCAACCTCGTAAGAGAACTTGAGTACCACACTGAGCGTCGAACGCTTCCAGTTGGCTAGGGCTGACTTCTCGTCAACTCAGGGCTGCGTATTCTACGCATTTCCCGTTTCGCGTCAAGGAGTTTTTAACAACTTCTTGCTGCGATTGAATTAAGTGCCATTCTCAACAGAGAGTAAGCTGCTCAATTCAACCTAACTCGTCAGCTTGCTTGCGCTGTCTGCCGTGTCAGTGGATGCGCATTATAGGCAGCAGGAGATTTTGCGCAACCCCTATTTTTAAGATAATTGTCATTTTCTCACTGTTCGTTGGATATTTGACCTGACCCGCTAGTTTTTAACCTTTATAATGCTAAAAATCACTCAATTAGGGACTTTTCTATGTCAGGGCCACTCAGAACTTACCAAGGTATTCATCCTCAATTAGGCAATAACGTGTATGTAGATGAAGCTTCGGTGCTTGTTGGCGATATTGCGTTAGATACTGATGCCAGTATTTGGCCTATGGTGGCGGCGCGTGGTGATGTTAACCATATTCGTATTGGTAAGCGCTCGAACGTCCAAGACGGTAGCATATTACATGTGACCCGTAAGTCAGCTTCTCGTCCCGATGGTCATCCACTGATTATTGGTGATGATGTGACTATTGGTCACAAGGCTATGCTTCACGGTTGCAAAGTCGGTAACCGAGTATTAGTGGGCATGGGTGCGATTATTCTCGACGGTGCGATATTAGAAGATGATGTGATCTTAGGTGCGGGCTCTTTAGTGCCGCCGGGCAAGGTATTACAGAGTGGCTATTTATATGTGGGGAGCCCAGTTAAGCAGGCTCGCCCACTAACGGCTGCCGAGATAGCCTTTTTGCCAGAATCTGCCGACAACTATGTCAGACTGAAAAACGAATACTTAGTTGAGCTACAAAACCTCTAGTCACTTTTAGTTAGTCGCTTACTGTTAATCGCTTAGCGTCACTATAGCTATATAAGAAAGGCGGCAAAGACTCATTCAGTCTCTGCCGCCTTTTGCTATTCGCTGATTCAGAAAACTATCTAAGCTCGATAAGTTTAGCCTAAGTGTACTGCGCCAAACTCATCAAACTCTTCGGCTTCGATTAAGTCTTCCGCCATTTCTTCGGCATCAAATCTCACCGCATCAAACAATGCCAGCATAGCGGCGGCTTCATCGGCATTCGGCTGCTTGGAGAAATCATTCAGCTCGGCTAACTTATTCACACTGATATAGCACTTGATGTTCATCCCCTGTGACTGCGCTATAAAGCAGACTCGCTTGTGGGCGTCGTCCCAATATTGCAGTTCGGGGAAAAGAATACTTTGATTCATGCTTCCTACTTAGGCTCAGCCATTAGCTTATCTCTCAAAAGATTTAATACCACTTGAGTGTCGGGCTCGATACCTCGCCATAGGGTAAAACTCTTAGCCGCTTGTCCGACTAACATGCCGAGCCCATCAATAACCTTCGCAGCACCTTGGGAGAGTGCCCATTGGTTAAAAGCGGTAACTGAGGCGCCATACATCATGTCATAGCAAACAGTTTGCGTGGTGATGATATGCGCTGGCACGGGTGGCAACTCGCCCGCAAGGCTAGCCGAGGTTGAATTAATGACGATATTGAACTCGCCCGCAAGCTCATTCATTTCTACGGCGTTGACTTTACTCGCGTAGACACCTTCATCCACCGAGGTAAAAATATCGACCAGAAGTTGCGCCTTAGTGTGAGTGCGATTGCTGATTGTCAATTGTGCAATTCCCGCATTTAATAACGGCAGAATACAACCGCGCGCCGCGCCGCCAGCGCCAATGAGTAAGATTCGTTTATCTTGCAGGCTGCCTAAGTTAGCGATGAGATCGGCCACCAGCCCTAAGCCGTCGGTGTTATCACCGCGAATTGTGCCATCGGCCAATAAACTTAAGGTGTTTACCGCGCCAGCGAGTTTGGCTTCGGGGCTGAGACTGTTACACAGCGCAAAAGCTTGCTCCTTAAAAGGCACAGTGACATTGGCACCCTTGCCGCCCGCATTGAAAAACGCCGTCAATGAGGCTTCAAAACCATCGACCGGAGCGAGAATGGCTTCATAGGTTAATGACTCTTGGGTAGGCGCGGCAAATTGTCCATGGATGAACGGCGATTTACTGTGGCTAATTGGATTGCCAAACACTGCGTATCTGTCTGTCATAGCGATATTAAATTTTAGGTTCAATGGCTTTGCAGTCTAGCGCGCTTTTGAGCCCACGCAAGTCGAATTATGCTCAACTAAATTTCACGCTAGGTTTCACGCTATAATGCGCCATCGACTCAGAGTTTCTATTTTAGTGAACGACTATTCCAATGAACTGGCTTAAAAAGATTTTTAGTAAACACACTCCGCCGCAGGATGATCGCGATCCTAGCCAATCTAACGCCTACGACTTAATCGGCGGTGAAAAAGTGATCCGCGCTATCACAAAATGCTTTTATCAGAAGATGGCAAGCTCGGCAGAAACGACAACACTATTTGCCATTCACAGGGCGCCAATCGCGGAGTCAGAGCAGAAGTTGTTTGAATTTTTAAGTGGTTGGCTCGGCGGGCCGCAACTTTATCAGCAAAAGTATGGTCATCCCGCATTGCGAGCACGGCACATGCATTTCGCCGTCGATGAGGCGATGCGTGATCAATGGCTGTTTTGTATGAAGTTTGCAATTGAAGAGAATATTAAAAAGCCAGAGCATCGAGCCGCCATTTATAAGGCGATTTCAACTCTGGCCGATCATATGCGTAATCAATAAAGTGGATGCAGTATCCACTTTATAAGATTAACGACTAAACCCAGTCGCGGGGTTTGAGGTAGTTATCGTACAAGTCCGCCTCTGGGCTTCCCGCCTCTGGCATATAAGCATATTGCCAACGCACTAATGGCGGCATCGACATTAAGATAGACTCGGTACGCCCGCCTGTCTGCAGGCCAAACAAAGTGCCCCTGTCGTAGACTAAGTTGAACTCAACATAACGGCCACGACGATAGAGTTGGAACTGACGCTCACGCTCACCAAATTCAGTTGTTTTACGACGTTCAACAATCGGCGCGTAGGCGGTTAAGAAGCCATTGCCCACAGCTTGCATAAAGCTAAAGCTTTGCTCGAATCCGTCTTGATTCAAGTCATCGAAAAACAGTCCACCCACACCGCGAGTTTCATTACGATGCGGCAGGAAGAAATACTCATCGCACCATTTCTTATACTTGGGATAAACCTCATCCCCAAAAGGCGCACAAATATCCTTAGACGTTTGGTGCCACTCGCGCACATCTTCCTCAAAGGGATAATAAGGCGTTAAGTCAAAGCCACCACCAAACCACCACACGGGATCGGCGCCCTCTTTTTGGGCGATAAAGAAACGCACATTAGCGTGAGTCGTTGGGATATAAGGATTATTAGGATGAATAACTAAAGAAACGCCCATAGCTTCAAAACTGCGACCCGCCAGCTCTGGGCGATGCGCCGTTGCCGACGCCGGCATAGCCGCGCCAGTCACATGGGAAAAGTTCACCCCAGCTTGCTCGAACACTGCACCTTGAGTTAATACTCGGCTAGTGCCACCACCACCTTCGGCGCGAATCCATGAATCGGCGGCAAACGTTGCTTGGCCATCCAGTGTCTGTAAACCAGCACAAATTCGGTTTTGTAGATCGAGTAAAAACGCTTTTACCACAGAAGCATCAGGCACACTCATCTTGTTATCCTTATTATTGGTTTGCTCATTGTCCATTTCGTAAAATCTTACCGCTTCGCGCATCGATAATGGTCGAGGGCTGACGTTGCTCACCGAGTTCACCTAATACGAGTGCATCAATTTTACCTGTAAAATCTGCGAGGATTTCATCGGCAGTTAATGCTGGATCTTCACCCGCAAGGTTAGCACTGGTCGACACTAAAGGTTTATTGAGCGCGCGGCACAAAGCTTGTACTCCAGCATGGGCCGATACTCGCACTGCGATAGAGTCAAATTCGCCACAGAGGTATTTTGAAACCTGCGCTTTGATTGGCATCACAAAGGTAAATGGCCCTGGCCACTTGGAGAATGCTAATTCGAGCTGCTCTGCGGTCAATTGTGATTCATCAACATAGGGTAACAACTGCTGAAAATCACTGGCGACTAAGATCAGTCCCTTTTGCCATGGACGCTGTTTAACTGCCAATAACTTTTGGATAGCTGTGTCGTTATCAGGATCGCAACCTAGGCCATAAACCGCCTCGGTTGGATAAGCGATAACGCCACCGTTAAGCACAATATCTTTTATGTCAGATGGGTGCAGCTGCAGCATCTTAGGATCACCTTTTGAGTATTGTCGATTTCAACAATCAAATTATTGGATAAATTCGAATACTGACCGCCCCATCTGCGGTCAGCCGAGGATTATACTCAAGCCACTTTCATCGGCCAAATATTAAGATGCAGATCACACAATAAACTAAAGTGCTCTTTTGTATTTACAGCTTTTTTGCGGACATTCTAAACGCATCCCAGCGGCTCCTTTACGCTCGACTAAGATCCCAAAACCACAGCTTGGGCAATCTTCAGCAACCGGTGGATAATTCACAATAAACTTGCACTTAGGGTAAGCGCTACAGGCATAAAAACTCTTTCCGAAGCGACTCGTTCTGTGCTCAAGCTTACCCGCTTTGCATTCAGGGCAAGGAATTTCAGGCTTATCACTCGCTTGATCCTGTTTTTCAATATGCGTGCAGCTAGGATATTGAGTACAACCGATAAAGATCCCAAAGCGCCCAGATTTGACCGCCAATTCGTGGCCGCATTCAGGACAAACCGAACCTTCAATTACCTGAGTCTCAATCGATTCGTGCTGCACTAAAGGTCGAGTGTAATTACAGTTAGGGTAATTATTACAGCCAATAAAACCGCCGTGCTTACTGTGTTTTACCGACAACTCGCTGCCACATTCAGGGCAAAGTTCGTATTCTTTTTCCAGTGCGTGTTCGTGGGCACTAAATAATTGTTCATCAATCTTAGACATAATCATTCACCACCTGTCGTAGCGCATTAGGATATCAAGCGCAGTGCCATCAAGGAATTTATGGCATCAAAAAAGGAGGTCTTAGCCTCCTTTCTCTCATAATTCATCTTTCACAACAATTAAGAATGCAGTCGGCCTTCGGGCTGTTCGAAGATTAAATCTTCCATTTGCTCATAGGCTGATTCATGACCAGGGGCATTAAATAGCACCATCAAGATAACCCATTTCAGATCTTCAAGGATCAAAGAGGGTTCATCGAGCTCCATCACTCTGTCAATAACCATTTCACGGGTTTCGACATTCAGCACTTTGACTTGCTCTAAAAACAGCAAGAAACCTCGAGATTCCACATCCAATTTTTCCATTTCGTCCTTAGTGTAGATACGAAATGAATGCTGGTCATGGTTGCATAGGTACGGCTTATCACCTTCCTGCAACTCAGCTAGACGCTCCAACCAAGTTAATGCTTTTAAAATCTCGGATTGATGAAATCCGGCACGAGTGAGTTCCTTGGTTAACTCGTCTTCATCCACTAGTAGTTCAACTTCACTGTGAACATAGTTTTCAAATAGATACATGAGGATATCAAACATGGCTAGCTCCTCTTTACTCTGACGTAACCACCGGGTACTGCGATAACCCAACCTTGCAACTCAAGTTCAAGCATTTGTTCTAACACCAGATCTATCGTTTTTCCACTATGTTCGACCACAGCATCAATTGTTGTAGTTTCATAACCTACACTAGCTAACAGTGAAGAAAATGGCAAATGACAAATATCACTCTGCTGTATATGGTGGCATAACTTCAATTCTTCAAGGTGAAAAGCCGTTAAACTTCCCAACTCTTCCACTATATCGGCCGCGGTTTCCACAAGTTTTGCCCCATCGCGTAATAAATCATGACAACCTTGGTGGTAACCACCCAAAATGGACCCAGGAACTGCAAACACTTCGCGCCCTTGTTCCATAGCCAACCTAGCGGTGATTAATGAACCACTCTTACGGCATGCCTCAACCACCAGCGTACCAAGAGAAAGACCGCTTATAATACGATTTCGTTTTGGGAAATTGCCCGCAAATGGTCCAATATCCGGCCAAAACTCGCTGAGTATACAGCCTTGCTGCTGAATATTCTCATAAAGCTGTCGATGTCTGCGGGGGTAGACGGTATCAATACCTGTTCCCAGTACAGCAATCGTCCTCTTATTGTGGTCAACACAGGCTTTATGCGCCGCACCATCAATGCCCATTGCCATACCACTACAGATACCAAAACCAAGGGATGACATCTCAGTAGCCAGTTGATAAGCGACCTGTAAGCCTCCAGGTGAAGCATTACGGCTCCCGACAATCGCAAGGTAAGGAAGAGCTAATGCCTCCAAGCAACCTTTAACAAAGAGTACCATGGGTGGATCGGACAATTGCTTTAATAACGGTGGATAAAGCGGATCGGAGAAGCAAATCAAGTAATTCTCAGAGGAGTATTGCTGCCATTCGAGGGCCAGATCCACTTTTTGATAATCAATACTAAGGCTATGGAGTAGTTGATCGGATAGAGGTAGTGCTTGTCTTTCGTGCTCTAACCTCTGTCTAAGATCGTCCACATCCATGTGCATTAATAATTGTTGGATCCGAGCGGGTCCGAGCCCAGATACAGCACTAACAACTAACCAATCGACCAAATTTTCAGTAATTATTGACCTCTAAATGCTAAAGAATCAGGCGAAATTAGCTTGTCATCAACTCGAACAGGGCGTTCAGTAGAGATAATTAACCCTAAACTCGCTTTATCGAATACTTTAAATACCAATAGCTTGCCATGGTAAACGTCCGGCATTTTAATCGCGCGATCCGATGAGACCGATGCCACTATGTTGTCATAGGCGGTACGTTCAAGCGCTGGAACAGGTGAGCCGTCATGGTTAATGACTATTTCTTCACCATCACGGTAAATTGAGAACACATTGCCAGGCTCGACACCGTCTTGGGCTCCTTTATCTAAATAGACTACATTCAGCTTACCCGCTTCACGCATTGCAGATTCGGTCGCTAAAACTGAGGCAGGGCTTTTTAACTGAGCAGGCTTGGGGGTAAAGTATGCTGACATCAGGGAGTCGTCCTCCATTGGTAGCACCTTAAAACCCGCTTTTGTCTCTCGAAAACTACTCAGTAATTTAATTTTTGACACTTTCCCAGATTCAATGACTTGCCCAGTGGATGCCAAGATAGCCTCTTGTCCCAACGCTTCACCCGACTCTTTATTAAAAAATGCTCTACCACGTTCGTAAACACCATACTTTTGGTGTAGAGGTAATATGCTGTTGATATAAACCACGTCACCAATAATATGGTGACGTGAAGGACTTTCACCCGCTAATACCATTGGCTGCTCGGCAAGCCAGTTAGAATCGACAACACGATTCTGAACTAGATAATTCTCAATAAGAGCAAGGTCTACCGCTGGAACAGCGTTGCTCTTAGCAATAATGCGCCCTTCTGGACTCTTTCTTACAAAGGGTTTTCCTGCACTCGAACTATTACGCACAAGCCTAGGTTGGCCATCAATAAAGATTAATGTCAGTTGATCGCCAGGATAAATTAGATGAGGGTTTGCAATCTGTGGGTTAACATCCCATAGGCGGGGCCATTTCCACGGATCATTTAAAAAAGTTGCGGAAATATCCCATAGGGTATCGCCCTTTTTTACCACATATGACTCTGGATACCCCGCTTTAAGCGTAAGAGTATCAGCGGAAACAAACGTGCAACTAAATGTCATTAACACGAGTAAAATTAACCGTTTCATGGTGTGGTCCATGTTGTTTGGGCCCTAAATAGAGCTTTTACTATTATTGATAGGCACTAAAGATTAAAATTAGCCCATTAGCATTAGTCAGTATAACTAACTGACCGAAATTTGACAGACTTGTTAAGAGTTTAAGTATGGCACTATTAAACGTTTTACGCTTTCCCGATGAAAGACTAAGGCTCCAAGCCAAACCCATCACTGAGTTTGATGCTGAGTTGCAAACTCAAATTGATAACATGTTTGAAACAATGTACCAAGAAAAGGGTATTGGACTTGCCGCAACGCAAGTCGATTACCACAAACAACTTATCATCATGGACTTACAAGACGAAGTCGAGCGCCCAAAGGTGTTCATCAATCCTGAAATTATCGCCAGTAGTGGTGATTTTTGTAATGAAGAGGGTTGTCTGTCTGTTCCTGGTATCTATGCCAAAGTTGATCGAGCTGAATTTGTCACAGTAAAAGCATTGGACAGGAATGGTAGCGAATTTATTGTTGAAGCCGATGAGTTATTTGCCATCTGCATTCAACATGAAATGGATCACCTAAAGGGCAAATTGTTTGTCGATTATTTGTCGCCGCTAAAACGTCAGCGGATCAAACAAAAACTTGAAAAAGCGGCCCGATTGGACGCCAAAGAAGCATAGGATTCGGATTTGAAACAACTCAACATCATTTTTGCCGGAACACCGGATTTTGCCGCTCGCCATCTGCAGGCTTTGATCGACTCACAACACAATGTGATTGGTGTTTACACTCAACCCGATAGACCCGCAGGGCGCGGCAAAAAACTCACCGCTAGCCCAGTAAAAGAACTAGCTGTCGCCAACAATATTCCTGTATATCAACCGGGATCATTACGTAAAGAACCTGCACAACAAGAACTTGCCGCTATCAACGCCGATATTATGGTGGTGGTTGCCTATGGCCTGATTTTACCCAAGGTTGTACTAGATACGCCGCGCTTAGGTTGTATTAATGTTCATGGTTCTATTTTACCTCGCTGGCGCGGTGCCGCACCCATTCAGCGTGCCCTATGGGCGGGCGACAAAGAAACGGGGGTGACCGTCATGCAAATGGATGTCGGTCTAGATACGGGCGACATGCTGCTTAAAACTTATTTGCCGATTGAAGATAGCGACACTTCAGCAAGCCTTTACGAGAAACTGGCTGAACAAGGTCCCGTTGCCCTATTGCAAGCCCTTAAAGGTTTAGCAAACGGCACCTTAGCCGCTGAAAAACAAGATGAAGCCTTAGCTAACTACGCTGAAAAACTCAGTAAAGAAGAAGCCCGGCTCGACTGGAATAAATCTGCTAAACAGTTATGGCAAGAAGTCCGCGCCTTTAATCCTTGGCCAGTGAGTTACTTTGAGCACCAAGGAAACACTATTAAAGTGTGGCAAACCCAAGTCAGCGAAACTACCAGCACAGCCGCTCCCGGCACTATCATCAGTGCCAGCAAGAAAGGCATAGAAGTCGCAACTGGCGACGGTGTATTAACCCTACTAAGTATGCAGCTACCGGGGAAAAAGCCACTCAATGTTGCCGATATTCTCAATGCTCGAGGTGAATGGTTTAGCCCGAACACTCGCCTCGCAAACGAGGCACAATAATCATGAACTTGCGCGCGCTAGCTGCGAAAGCCATCTTCGAAGTATTAGAGAAAGGCGTGTCACTGTCAGTGGCACTGCCCGAACAGCAAAAGCACCTTGCCAGCGGCAAAGATAAAGCCCTACTCGCCGAGCTCTGCTACGGCGTGATGCGCACTCTGCCGCAAATAGAGAAACGCATCAGTGAATGCCTAGCGAAACCCCTCAAAGGCAAGCAAAGGATTATCCACCAGCTGCTGATCATAGGTTGCTATCAGCTTTACTTCACGCGCATTCCGAGCCACGCCGCGATTTCAGAAACCGCCGAAGCCTGTCGCCAATTAAAATTTGAAGGCATGGTCAAGGTAGTTAACGGTGTACTGCGCAACATTCAGCGCCAGCTTTCGCCACTGAGCACTGAATCAGACACCTTAAGCTACAACACACCTGCTTGGTTGATTAAGCGCTTAAAAGAAGCCTATCCCGAGCAGTGGCAAGACATCATTCAACAAAGCCATGAACGCCCACCGATGTGGCTGCGTAACAATCGCTTATCCCAGAGCCGTACCGAATACCTTGCAGCCTTAGCCGAACTCGACATTGAAGCGAGCGAAGGCAGTAGTGCTGATGCCATTCTCTTAGCCCATCCAAAGGATGTCGCCACACTGCCACGCTTCCATGAAGGCGCGGCATCAGTACAAGATGGCGCAGCGCAATGGGCGGCGACCTTACTCGCCCCGCAAGCCAATGAGTTAATACTCGATGCCTGCGCGGCGCCAGGTGGAAAAAGTAGCCATTTACTCGAACTTGAACCGAGCATCAAATTAGTCGCTGTTGATTTTGATGCCAAACGCCTTGAGCGAGTGCAACAGAATCTTGATCGCCTATCATTAAAAGCGGAGCTTATCCATGGCGATGCGGCCAATATTGGCTCATGGTGGCAAGGTGGACTATTTGATCGTATCTTACTGGATGCCCCCTGTTCAGCCACAGGGGTGATCCGCCGTCATCCCGATATCAAATGGTTGCGTAAAAACCATGACATCGAAGAGCTGGCACAGTTACAACTGCAAATTCTCGATCATTGCTGGAAGTGGCTGAAGCCCGGTGGCACGCTACTTTATGCCACTTGCTCAATTTTACCGCAGGAAAACCGCGACCAGATCAGTGCATTTTTAGATAGAACGGCAGATGCTAAGCTAGACATACTCGCCCAGCAAAATTCGCCACAGGATATAGGTTGGCAAATCACGCCAGGACAAGACAATATGGATGGGTTTTATTACGCCCGTTTATTGAAAGCGACCCATAAGTAGGAAGTAAGCAAGGCCATGAAAATTATCATATTAGGTGCGGGTCAGGTTGGGGGAACTTTGGCCGAAAATTTGGTGGGCGAAAACAATGACATCACCATAGTCGATAGCGACAGATCAAAATTACGTGCCCTACAGGATAAATATGACCTTCGCGTTGTGGCAGGCCATGGAGCCCATCCAGATGTGCTAAAAGAAGCTGGTGCCGAAGATGCAGACATGTTAATTGCGGTCACTAATAGCGATGAATGTAATATGGCCGCCTGCCAAATTGCCTACAGCTTATTTGGTACTCCCACTAAAATTGCACGCATCCGCTCAGAGCCCTATCTGGCAATGCGCGATAAACTCTTTATTGATAGCGAAACCAAGAATAGTGACGGCCGTCCCCGTGGTGGCTTCGTGATCGACGAATTAATCGCCCCAGAACAGTTAGTGACCGCTTACATCCAGCGCCTTGTTGAATATCCAGGTGCATTGCAAGTGCTCGAGTTTGCCGAAGGCAAGTTAAGCTTAGTCGCAGTGCGCGCCTATTACGGTGGTCCATTAGTGGGTAATGCACTAGCGGCGCTACGCGAACATATGCCCAATATAGATACCCGAGTCGCAGCAATTTTCCGCCAGGGTAGGCCCATTATGCCGCGCGGAACGACAATTATTGAAGCCGATGATGAGGTATTTTTCGTCGCCGACAGTCGCCATATTCGCGCCGTTATGAGCGAAATGCAAAAGCTCGATAATACCTACCGTAATATTATGATCGCTGGCGGCGGTAACATAGGATTAGGGTTAGCAAAACGCCTAGAACGTACCCACTCGGTAAAACTTATCGAACACAAATTTGAGCGAGCAGAATCGCTTTCGGAACAACTCGAAAATACAACTGTATTTTGTGGTGATGCTTCGGATCAAGAATTACTACTCGAAGAACATATTGACCAAACCGATGTGTTTATTGCCGTCACTAATGATGATGAAGCCAACATTATGTCGGCTCTTTTAGCAAAGCGTATGGGCGCAAAAAAAGTGATGGTGCTAATCCAGCGTGAGGCCTATGTCGATATTGTACAAGAAGCCAATATCGATATCGCTATTTCCCCGCAGCAGGCAACAATTTCAGCCCTACTCACCCATATTCGTCAGGGTGATATTTGTAACGTCTACTCCTTACGCCGCGGCGCCGCCGAGGCTATTGAAGCCATTGCCCATGGCGACTCCAGCACCTCTAAGGTGGTTGGCAAAGCCATTGGTGATATCAAGTTACCACCAGGAACGACCATAGGTGCTATTGTCCGCAATGATGAAGTACTGATGGCCCATGATAAAACAGTGATAGAACAGGGAGATCATGTCATCTTATTCTTGGTGAATAAAAAGTTTGTCGGTGAAGTCGAAAAACTTTTCCAACCTAGTGCTTTCTTTTTTTAGGTCATTAAAGTCACTACTTTATGCTGAATTTCAGACCACTATTGTTTATTTTAGGGCTGTTTCTTTCCATGTTAACAGCCTTTATGTTTATCCCCCTGCTCCTTGCCGCTTTCAGTGGCGAAGAAACTGTGGGTTCTTTTATGATATCCGCATTGGCAACAGGGATCTGCGCCAGCCTTTGTTTGCATAATGGTCAAAGTAAAACTATCCACCTCAATATCCGCGATATGTTTTTGCTGACCAGCCTAACTTGGTTAATCGTAAGCCTATTTGCGGCCATGCCCTTTACCCTCTATCACGGTATTGGCTATACGGATGCATTTTTTGAAACTATGTCAGGCATTACTACTACTGGTTCAACGGTACTTTCAGGCTTAGATACCATGGACCATAGCATCCTGATCTGGCGATCGTTACTACAATGGCTAGGAGGAATTGGCTTTATTGTAATGGCCGTTGCAATTCTGCCCTTCTTAAACGTCGGAGGAATGCGGTTATTTCGTACTGAATCTTCTGATTGGAGTGACAAGGCAGTCCCTCGCACACAAAATATGGCTAAGCACTTATTTTTTATCTATATTTTACTCACCATTATTTGTTGTATTGCCTACCACTTGGCTGGTATGACTTGGTTTCAAGCCATCAACCATGCCATGACAACGATATCTACAGGTGGTTATTCCACTTCTGATAACTCAATGGGGGCTTTTTCAAACTCAGCACACTGGGTTAGTATCGTGTTTATGGCGGCAGGTGGTTTGCCACTATTGATGTTTGTGCACACGATTCAACAGCGGGATCTAAATATTTGGAATGATGCACAAGTTAGGGGATTTTTATTCTTCCTAACCTTTGTCTCCTGCTCCGTTGGATTTTGGCTTTGGCAAACCCGTGATATTGCACTACTGGATGCACTACGCTTATCCAGCTTTAACGTGGTTTCCGTTGTCACAACAACAGGGTATGGCCTAACTGATTATGGTGCTTGGGGCGCTTTTGCCAATATCGTCTTTTTGTTTTTAATGTTTGTGGGCGGTTGCTCAGGCTCGACATCGGGGGGGATTAAGATCTTCCGCTTTCAAATTGCAGGCGCCATTATGCGCGAGCAATTGAAGCAACAGTGCCATCCAAATGGTCTCTTTAGAGAGCGCTATAATAATCGCATTATTAGTGAAGATATTGTGCGATCACTCATTACCTTCGTCTTATTGTTTGTGCTGGTGATTGTTGGATTATCAGTAACTTTAGTGCTTACTGGGCTCGATCCTATGACCAGTTTCACTGGCGCTATCACCGCTGTGACCAACGTAGGACCAGGTTTAGGCCCTATCATTGGCCCTGCTGGTAATTTCTCAAGCTTACCCGATCTCGCTAAATGGGTATTATCACTCGGTATGTTATTGGGACGACTAGAGATCCTCACTGTCGCGGTACTCTTCCATCCGAGTTTCTGGAAATATTAATTGAGTCGAAATAAAAATGCGCTTAAACCTGTAAGCGCATTTTTTGCTAGACGGCTTCGTTGACTTCAGCTAACTCCAGTAGATGATCGGCATAAACTTTCACATCTTCCCAATCTGTATAATCAATAACCGCCTTAGGATCCGTTGGACCTTTGGTTATTTTCATAATCAACTGGATCATCAATCTGTCATACCAAGGCCAAGATGGATAATCCACTTTACCAGCAATAATCTTCAGATCTGCGGGAGTCCATGGCGATAGCGCAATAAACTTTTGCAGATATTTATTATTTTCTGGGATCCGTTTTTCAGGATTTCTTGCAACCACGTTCACGCAGAAGAAGCTGTTCGGTAATGCGCCCAGAGCCTGTGCATGCTGTTCTATAAATTGGAACACGCTCTTATCATAGGTGCCATAGAGCACACAGGCACCTAAGGCAACGACATCATAATCGGGCCAGTTAATCCGAGTCGCAGCGGCACTGTTGATATCAACTAAGTCAACCTGCGCACCACGAGCTTTTAATTGATCAGCAATCGCACTGGCAATCTTGGCAGTATGACCACCACGGGTAAAATAAAGTACGAGGACGCGTATCATAGGAAGTTCTCAATCCACTGAAGTAATGCCACCATTGTGGCGATATTCCGTTAAATAATCCTCTGATAGGATCACAAATCAGCGGTATCTCATATTCTGTTATTCAAAAATTGAGATCTGCATTGTCGAGCAGTATGATTGCGTTTACTGATATGTCCAATTAGAGTTATCTAATAAAATAAGCGATAAAGTGAGTGACCTTATGCAAAATGATATAGATGTAGATGCAATGGTAACTAATGCGGAAAGTGCAGCTAAATGGCTTAAAGCCATAGCGAATCCTTATCGCCTAATGATTTTGTGCCTATTGCTAGATAAAGAATTGAGCGTAACAGAACTCAATGCCACAGTACCCTTAAGTCAATCGGCTCTATCCCAACATCTAGCTGTGTTACGGGCCGAAGATTTAGTGGATACCCGTAAGAGCTCGCAAATTGTTTACTATAAACTGAAGAATGAACAAGTTACCCAAGTGATTTCTATTTTGCACAATCGCTACTGCGCGGTGTAATGGCTAAATTAAAGCCCCTATCTATTCAAGATTTGGGGCTTCAATCTTTCTAACGTTGACTAAAGTCATTACCAAAAGCATCTACCTTAGCCCAATCGGTAAACTCAAAAGTCCCCTTGATATCGGTTGGCCCTTTGGTCATCCACATGATGAAACGTATCATGGTACGATCGAAAAAACCGTACTTTGGGTAATCAATCTTACCGGCAAATACCGCCAACTGCTGGGGTTGCCATAGGGAGAGTTTTAAAAACTTTTGCATATAAGGATTGGTTTCTGGTGTATTTTTTAAGGGCTTACGAGCCACTACATTCACGGAAAAAAAACCGTTAATTTTAGTATCTAATACCGCATGGTGACGATTAACAAACTGATATAACTCAGCCCTATATTTTCCATAACGAATGCTGGCACCGATCAACACTTTATCAAAATCAACCAGACTCAGTGCTTCTGCCTGCTCTAACGTGACCAGCGAAACTTTTTCTCCCGCCTGCTCTGCAAACAGTTTCATTCTTTGGCAGATTGCCAATGTTTGACCATCAATTGTCGAGTAAATTATTAACGTCTGCATCTTTAATGTTTCCAAAAGGTTGGCGTAAACAAAATCAGTAAGGTAAAGACTTCGAGGCGTCCAAACAGCATAGCCACCACAAGCACCCACTTTGCGCCATCGCCAATGCTGGCATAATTACTCGCTACCTCACCTAAACCAGGGCCTAGATTGTTTAAGCAAGCAGCCGTGGCGCTAAAGGCGGTAATATCGTCTAATCCCATGGCCATAAGCGCAAGCATACAAACCACAAACACGAGAGCATAGGCGGAGAAAAACCCCCATACAGCATCGACTACACGGTCGGGTAAGGCTTTAGAGCCAATCCTTATCGAAAACATCGCCTTAGGGTGCACCAATCGCTTAAGTTCACGGGAGCCCTGCAGTAGCAATAGAATCACGCGAATAACTTTTATACCACCCGCAGTTGAGCCGCCACAACCGCCAATAAAGCTCGAAAATATTAATAACATGGGTAAAAATAGCGGCCACATATGAAAGCTATCCGTGCCGAATCCAGCAGTGGTGGCAACTGAAACCGCCTGAAATAAGGCATGGTCGAAGGTTTCTTCCGGCGAATCATAAATACCGGAATGATAAAGCGTGAGAAAACAAATCGCGGTAAGAATAAGTTGAATCGCCACCAGCATCTTAAATTCGGCATCTTTAAAATAGACTCTAACGTTAATGCCTCGTCGCGAGAATGCCGCAAAATGCACACTGAAGTTAACCGCAGAGATAATTAAAAAGAACACACAAATCAGATTGATCACTGGGCTATCAAAATAGCCCATGCTGGCATCGTGAGTCGAAAACCCACCAATAGCTATGGTTGAGAAAGAGTGGCATACCGCATCAAAAATACTCATTCCCGCCAACCAATAGGCCCCTGCGCAGGAAATAGTTAACAGTAAATAGATATACCACAAAGCCTTAGCCGTTTCGGCTATCCTAGGTGTCATCTTACTGTCTTTGACGGGTCCAGGGATTTCAGCACGATAAAGCTGCATCCCACCAACACCAAGCACGGGTAAAATTGCAACAGCGAGCACAATGATCCCCATACCGCCAAGCCATTGCAGCATATGCCGATAAAATAAAATGGCTTTGGGCAAAGAATCAAGCCCAACAATGACCGTAGCCCCTGTAGTGGTGAGCGCCGAAAAAGATTCAAAGAAACTGTCAGTCCAACTAAGATCTGGCTGATTAGAGAAAATAAATGGCAGGGCCCCGATAGAACCAAGTACAGTCCAAAATAGAACAACGATCAAAAAACCCTCTCGGGTACGTAGTTCTTCTTTACAGCCGCGATTAGGGTACCAAAGCCAAAAACCAATAAATAAACTAACAAAGAATGCTTGAATAAATGCCGTACCTCCACCATCGTTATACCAAATAGCGATCAGTGCTGGTGGCAGCATAGTGATGGAAAATAAGCCGATTAACAGACCTATGATTCTTATTATGGTTTTATATTGCATTAAGCGAATTCAATCATTCCATTGGCTGCAAAGGTATTTTCAGCATTCCGAGTATTTTGGCATAATTTACGCAAGCATCACAGTTCAAACTCGGCGCTTAAACGGCCTTGACTCAAAGCCGTCAATAATTCGCTAAATATTACTTGCTGATATTTTCCAATTTCAAACTCAATATCAATAGCTTCAGCAAACTGCTTATTGGTGATGACCGCATCCACTTGCTGTAGTAGATGTTCAACATCCCTTAGTTGCGAGTAGTCACACTGCAGCCTCGCAGGATAACGTAGTTGCTTTATTCGCGTTGCTAGCTTGGTTAGTCCTTGCCTTAAACCAGAAGTATAGGCTCGAACTAAACCTCCGACACCGAGTTTAGTACCCCCATAATAACGCACAACAACGGCGGCCACTTCGCCAATATTTGCCCCTTGCAACACAGCTAACATGGGGCGACCTGCACTACCTGCAGGCTCGCCGTCATCACTCGAACCAATCGAGACGCTATCATTGGGCGCGCCCGCAACAAAGGCGTAGCAATAGTGACTCGCACCGGGGTAATCACGCTTGATGTCAGTAAGTACTAACTTTAGTTTATCTAAACTGTCGCAATGAAATAGAAAAGAGATAAAGCGACTGTGCTTTACCTCTTCTTCGATCACGACGTCATCGCAGGGAACGTTATAACTTTCGAGCACTAAGCTGCCCTAATCTATTTTCAAACATCAATCGGCCAAGCCAAGCTCTCGGGTCATATTCTCGTTGCGGTCTTGATGCACGATGACGTTATCTTCTATGCGAATACCACCAAAAGGCCTTAACTCATCAACGGTCTGCCAGTTGATCTGCTGACCACGGCCATCTTGTTTAAGCTCATTAAGCAAAGTATCAATGATGTATAACCCCGGCTCCATGGTCAACACTTGGTTTGGCGCTAAAATCCGCGTACAACGCAGGAATGGATGTGCCTCGGGTGCCGCGATATGGGTACCCCGTTCATCATGGGAGAAACCACCAACATCATGTACTTGCAGGCCTAACATATGACCTAAGCCATGGGGGAAGAAGGCGCTGGTAATGCCTTGATCGACTAAACCTTGGGCATCACCCGTGGCTAAATCAAAATCCAACAGCATCTGGGCGACTTTAGCATGGGTGGCCAAGTGTAAATCGGGATAACGCACGCCCGGACGCATCATATCGATAAGCTCAAACTGCGCCTGATTCATCGCAGCGATCAGCTCATCGAAACGATTCTTCTCGAAAGCATAGGTTCTGGTGATATCGGAGGCATAACCAAAGTAACTCGCGCCCGCATCGATCAAGAATGACAAACGTTTCGCAGGACTTTGATGCTCGAGCGCAGTGTAATGCAAAATCGCCGCATTTTGGTTGAGAGCAATGATATTGCCATAGGGTACTTCATTTTCACTCTGGCCCACGGCAGATAAATAATGCTGCTGGATCTCAAACTCACTGGCACCATTGTAAAAGGCATTTTTGGCCGCCAAATGCCCCTGCACCGCAATTTGGTTAGCGCGGCGCATACAGGTCAGTTCATATTCTGTCTTGGTACTTCTATGGTAATGCAGATAACTCATTACTGCGTCAGGGTTACGGCTGGTAAAACCTAACACCTCGGCGACATCTAAGTGTTCGCCCAAATAAGCCCAATTAACAGTGTCCTTAGGTAACAACTCAGCGACCTTATCGGCCTTAGTTAACAATTTAATATCGAAATGCTCGGTCCAGAACATATCCGGCACATCGGATACTTTGTGCCAAAAATCCACAGGGCGATAAAAAATCAGCTGCGGCTTATCACGGCCATTGACGACTAACCAACAATTCGGATTATCCAACACTGGCAACCATGCCTTGAAGTGCGGGTTTGCTTTAAAGGGATAATTAATATCATCTAAAAACATCCGATGCGGCTGACCCGAATGGATCACTAAACCAGACAAGGCTTCTCGAGACAAAATATCTGCGACTCGACGATTTAACTCGGCAATATGGGCACGATAGTGATGAGCCAACTGATCCATTTGTCATCTCCTGCAATGAATAAAAGTGCGAATTTCCAAAGAAAAATCCTTAAAGGAATCCGAATGTCTACACTCTGTGCAGTGTATCACAAAGGTGAAAAATCACTCTAGCCGACAAGAAATTAAACAGTCGTTTAAATTGGGTGTTGTAATTTATCAAATTTCGAAGCACACTGGCACACAACTGGTCAAATGATGGCCGAAGCTGCTGTGAGATAGAGAGTCGTACTAGCACCAACACATAATGGTGGGTATCACTTTTAAGCAAAAAGGAAGCAAGCAATGATCTACCAAAGTCCTACAATTCAGGTTGAGTTACTCGAGGATAATATTGCCAAGCTGTGCTTTAACGCACCCGGCTCGGTAAACAAATTCGACCGAGAAACCCTAGCCTCGCTCGATGCCGCATTAGATAGCATCAAGCAAAATTCTAATATCAAAGCGTTAGTGCTGACCTCAAATAAAGATACCTTTATTGTGGGTGCCGACATTACCGAATTTTTAGGCCTGTTCGCACAGGATGATGCCATTCTGCTCTCTTGGGTTGAACAAGCCAACGCTGTCTTCAACAAACTCGAAGACTTACCTTTCCCAACCGCATCAGCAATCAAAGGCTTTGCCTTAGGTGGCGGCTGTGAAACCATTCTGGCAACGGATTTTCGTATCGCAGATACCACGGCCAAAATCGGTTTACCTGAAACTAAACTTGGCATCATCCCAGGCTTTGGCGGCACAGTTCGTCTGCCTCGTGTGATTGGTGCAGATAACGCACTCGAGTGGATCACCACAGGTAAAGACCAACGCGCTGAAGATGCACTGAAAGTCGGTGCTGTTGATGCCGTGGTTGCGCCAGAAGCGTTAGAAGCTGCTGCGATTCAAATGCTCAAAGATGCCGTTGCTGAAAAGCTCGATTGGCAAGCGCGTCGTAACCGCAAGCTGTCTGCGCTCACACTGCCAAAACTTGAAGCCATGATGTCATTTACCACAGCTAAAGGCATGGTATTTGCGGTTGCGGGTAAACACTACCCAGCACCAATGGCCGCAGTAAGCGTAGTTGAGCAAGCATCAACTAAAGGCCGCGCCGAAGCACTGCAAATCGAGCATCAAGCCTTTATCAAACTGGCTAAAACTGACGTTGCTAAAGCGCTTATCGGTATCTTCCTTAATGATCAATTCGTTAAAGGCAAAGCGAAGAAAGCGGGTAAGTTAGCCAAAGAAGTGAAAAACGCTGCCGTATTAGGCGCAGGCATTATGGGCGGTGGCATAGCCTACCAAAGTGCAAGTAAAGGCACGCCGATTGTCATGAAAGACATTGCCCAACCAGCATTAGATTTAGGCCTCAATGAAGCCGCTAAACTGCTGTCGGCGCAAGTTGCCCGTGGCCGTTCAACGCCAGAGAAAATGGCGAAGGTGCTGAACAACATCACGCCTTCATTAGATTATGCTGCGCTCAAACACAGTGATGTCGTCGTTGAAGCCGTTGTTGAACATCCAAAAATCAAAGCACAAGTATTAGCCGAAGTTGAGCAATACGTGAGTGATGATGCAATTATCGCGTCAAACACTTCAACTATTTCAATCAACCTGCTCGCTAAGAGCATGAAGAAACCTGAGCGTTTCTGCGGTATGCACTTCTTCAACCCAGTGCACAAAATGCCATTGGTCGAAGTGATCCGTGGTGAGCACAGCTCGGAAGAAACCATCGCCTCTGTTGTGGCTTACGCCAGCAAGATGGGCAAAACGCCAATCGTTGTTAACGATTGCCCGGGTTTCTTCGTTAACCGCGTACTCTTCCCTTACTTTGCCGGCTTTAACGGTTTACTTGCCGAAGGTGGCGACTTTGCCGCTATAGATAAAGTGATGGAAAAACAATTCGGTTGGCCAATGGGTCCTGCTTACCTGCTCGACGTAGTGGGTTTAGACACAGGTCACCATGCCCAAGCCGTTATGGCTGAAGGTTTCCCTGATCGCATGGGTAAATCTGGCACCGACGCAATTGATGTGATGTTTGAGAACAAGCGCCTTGGCCAGAAAAATGGCAAAGGTTTCTATGTCTATTCAGTCGATAGCCGTGGCAAACCGAAGAAAGATGTCGATCCTACGAGCTACGGCCTATTGAAAGATGCCTTTGGCGACTTAAAAACCTTTGAAGCCGATGACATTATTGCCCGTACTATGATCCCTATGATCATCGAAACAGTGCGCTGTTTAGAAGAAGGTATTGTCGCATCGCCTGCCGAAGCGGATATGGGCCTAGTTTATGGCTTAGGTTTCCCGCCATTCAGAGGCGGCGTGTTCCGTTACTTGGATACCATGGGTGTCGCAAACTTTGTGGCCTTAGCAGATAAATACGCTCACTTGGGCGGCCTGTATCAAGTCACAGATGCTATGCGCACATTAGCAGCCAATAACGGTAGCTACTCAAGCCTAATTAGCGGGAAAGGAATTTAATCATGAAACAAGCTGTTATCGTAGACTGTATTCGTACTCCGATGGGCCGCTCTAAGGCTGGCGTATTTCGTAATGTGCGTGCAGAAACTCTGTCTGCCGAATTGATGAAAGGTCTGTTGCTGCGTAATCCGCAACTCGACCCAAACCTAATTGAAGACGTGATTTGGGGTTGTGTACAACAAACCCTAGAGCAAGGCTTCAACATCGCCCGTAATGCTTCGCTATTAGCCGGCATTCCAAAGACAGCTGGCGCTGTAACTGTTAACCGCCTATGTGGTTCGTCAATGGATGCCATCCATCAAGCGGCGCGTGCCATTATGACCGGCATGGGCGATACCTTTATTATCGGTGGCGTAGAACACATGGGCCATGTGCCTATGAGCCATGGTGTCGACTTCCACCCAGGTCTTGCGAATAACGTGGCAAAAGCCTCTGGCATGATGGGGTTAACGGCTGAAATGCTGGGTAAACTTCACGGTATTACCCGTGAGCAGCAAGATGCTTTTGCGGTACGTTCACATCAACGTGCTTATGCTGCGACAGTTGAAGGCCGCTTTGCCAAGGAAATCTATGGCATTGAAGGTCACGATGCTAACGGTGCCTTAATTAAAGTACTGCAAGACGAAGTCATTCGCCCAGAAACCACCATGGAATCTCTAGCTGCACTGCGTCCAGTATTTGATCCAGTAAACGGCACTGTGACTGCTGGTACTTCTTCTGCACTGTCTGATGGCGCTTCAGCCATGTTGATCATGGAAGAATCTAAAGCGCGCGCACTTGGTTTGCCTATCCGTGCACGCATTCGCTCTATGGCTGTTGCGGGTTGTGATGCGGCGATCATGGGTTACGGCCCAGTGCCTGCGACTCAAAAAGCGCTGGCTCGCGCAGGTATTACCGTTGCCGATTTAGATGTGATTGAACTTAACGAAGCGTTTGCGGCTCAGTCTTTACCTTGTGTGAAAGATTTAGGGCTAGCGGATGTGGTTGACGACAAAATCAACCTCAACGGCGGCGCGATTGCACTAGGTCATCCTCTGGGTTGCTCAGGTGCGCGTATATCTACGACGCTTATCAACCTAATGGAAGACAAAGACGCGACCTTAGGTTTAGCAACCATGTGTATTGGTTTAGGCCAAGGTATCGCGACCGTATTCGAACGCGTTTAATCCCTCAGTTTGAATAATGGGATGTTAGGATGCCGGAACTCATTTCCGGCATTTTTATATCGATGGCTCGAACCTATATTATCGTTAATTATATGTTCCACGTGAAACATCAATCAAATGACATAGGAATACGAACACCTTAATACCTATCACAAATTCAATTTGCTAATTTGGTTTATCGCAGTCGCTAGAGTAATATTAGTCAATTCTGTTTGACCGTTCTGTAGAGGTAATATGAACGACGCTTTCTCAACCGCACAGCATAAACTCGATGCTCTAGGTTTACGCTGCCCAGAACCTGTAATGATGGTGCGTAAGACAGTAAGACAAATGGCCGAAGGTGAAACACTATTGGTTATTGCAGATGATCCAGCAACAACTCGAGATATTCCCAGCTTTTGCGAGTTTATGGACCATACACTTATAGCCAGTGAAACACAGAAAACACCCTATCAATATTTGATCAAAAAAGGACTCTAGGTCGTATAACCAATCACTAAAACAGTAAACAGAGGATATGATGCCATGCCAAAGCTGCTAGGGATTGCCTATAAAACCGTAAAGAGTGGCTTAATGAATGAAGTTCTGTACGCCAATGTCACCCAACTCAGTGGTGTCGAAAAAGATGTGTTTGGTCACCTAGGTAAACGCCAAGTCACAGTGCTATCAAAGCAGCAATGGCTGGTGGCATGTCAAAGCATCAATGTTGACTTACCTTGGACGACCCGCAGAGCAAATCTATTCGTTGATGGCATCATATTTAGCCAAACCGATGTGGGTAAACACCTAAAAGTTGGCGATTTACTGCTTGAGATAACAGGTGAAACCGATCCCTGCAAGAAAATGGAAACCGCCTATGCAGGTTTAGAAGCGGCGCTTACACCTGACTGGCGCGGTGGTGTAACTTGTCGTGTACTCAACGGGGCGATGATCCATCAAGGTGATACTGTCACGTTATTAGTGGCTGAATAAATTCCATCAATCTAAATCTTCTGCCCAAAAATCATCAAGGTTACTGCCAAGCCTCTAACTTGGCTTACCCATCTAGCTAATCCTACCTTCTATAAGCTTTAATTATCTTCGGTCACTAATTGAAACAGTATTTAGGTTTTGCTTGTTACTAAATCGTGAGATAACTACCCAAATGTAATAACAAAGTTCCTTTCATTTTTACAACTTAAGCCTACCCAAAAGAACGATAACAGGATGTAACATGCTGAACTCTAAACTTACCCCGCTTTATATTGGTCTAATGCTGGGCATGCATACACTCACAGTCAATGCCGCTGAAACCGATAAACCCATTTGGAATGTTAATGCGCCAACCAATGCTCCCTTAGAACAAGTCAAAGTTGACGTTAATGAAGGCACTTGGATGAACTTGAGTGTCAGTCCAGATGGTAACCATATCGTCTTCGACTTACTCGGTGACATCTACCAAATTCCAGTAACAGGCGGTGAAGCTAAGCCATTAGCCCAAGGCATAGCTTGGCAGATGCAGCCCGTCTATAGCCCAGATGGCAAGCACATTGCTTTTACGTCCGATGGCGATGGTGGTGATAACATTTGGATTATGGATGCCGATGGTAAAAACCCAAGAACAGTTACCCAAGAAACCTTCAGGCTGCTAAACAGTCCAGCTTGGAGCCCAGACTCCCAGTATCTGGTTGCCCGTAAGCACTTTACTGCCAGCCGCAGCTTAGGCGCGGGTGAAGTGTGGCTATATCACGTAGCGGGTGGTGAAGGCGTCAAATTGACCGAACGCCCGAATGATGAGAAAGATTTAGGTGAACCCGCGTATTCTCCCGATGGTCGCTATATCTACTTTAGTCAGGATGACACGCCGGGTAAAACCTTCCATTACTCAAAGGATTCGGTCAACGGTATCTATAAAATCAAACGCTACGATACTCAAACTGGTGAGATTGAAGTTTTAATCGAAGGCACTGGTGGTGCGATTCGGCCAACGCCGAGCCCAGACGGCACTAAGCTCGCCTATATTAAGCGCGATGATTTTCAGTCATCACTCTATCTACTCGACCTTAAGTCGGGAGAAACAACTAAGCTGTTTGGCGAACTTGACCGTGATATGCAAGAGACTTGGGCCATTCATGGCGTCTACCCAACAATGGCATGGACTCAAGATAACAAGGATATTTTCTTCTGGGCCAAAGGAAAGATTAACCGCCTGAATGTTGCCAATAAAATGCTCACCGACATTCCTTTTAGTGTAAAAACCGAGTTAGCCGTACAGCCCTCAGTGCGCTTTAAGCAAGATATCGATAAAGACGTTTTCGATGTAAAAATGCTACGTATGGCGCAAGTCTCACCGGATGGCAACAAAGTCGTATTCGAAGCACTGGGTAAAATTTGGTTAAAATCCTTACCCGATGGCAGAATGTCACGCTTAACTGAGTTCGATAACAATATCGCGGAGCTTTATCCCCAATGGTCGCGCGATGGTAAGAATATTGTTTTCACCACTTGGAATGACCAAGACCAAGGCGCAGTACAAGTGATTAGCGCCAAAGGTGGCAAACCTAAGCAGCTAACATCTGAGCCAGGAAAATATGTCGAACCCACCTTTTCACCCAATGGTGAACTCGTGGTGTATCGTAAAACTCAAGGCGGTAACCTCACCCCAAGAACTTGGTCGCAGGAACCCGGGCTATATAAAGTCGATATTAAAGGTAAACAAAATAGCAAGATCAGTGCCGATGGCTATCAAGCTCAATTCGGTGCCAATGCCGATCGCGTCTTTTTTATGAATAGCAGCGAAGATGAAACGCCGCAGTTATCATCCATCAACTTAGACGGCTTCGATAAACGGGTTCATTACAGCAGCAAACATGCAACTGAATTTAGGGTTTCACCCGATGGTGAGCAACTCGCCTTTGCTGAACGCTTTAAGGTTTGGGTAACACCTTTTGCTAAACATGGGGAAACAGTTGAGATAGGCCCCAATGCCAGCAATCTACCCGTAAGCCAATTGAGTGCCCGTGCGGGCGAAAGTATCAGTTGGAACAGTAAAAGCGACCAACTCTATTGGACTCTTGGCCCCGAGCTGTACCAAGCCAAGGTTGACACTCAATATCGCGACAAAGATGAAAAGACACAACCAAGCATTATCGATTTACGCTTTACCGAAAAGGCCGATGTTCCACGTGGAACAATCGCGTTTGTCGGTGGTAAAGTGATTACCATGGAAAATGACCAAGTGATTGATAATGGTGTGGTCATAGTCAAAGACAATCATATTGTCGCCGTAGGCGATGCCAATGTTGCGATTCCTAAGAATGCGCAGATCATCGACATCAAAGGCAAATCCATTATGCCAGGACTATTCGATGCCCATGCACATGGACCGCAAGCGGATGATGAAATCGTGCCACAACAGAACTGGGCGCTCTACTCTGGATTATCTTTAGGCGTGACTACGATTCACGATCCATCGAATGACACCACAGAAATCTTTGCCGCGTCCGAGCAACAAAAAGCGGGCAATATTGTCGGTCCACGTATATTCTCCACCGGCACCATACTCTATGGCGCGAATGCACCGGGTTACACGTCACATATCGACTCGCTCGATGATGCCAAATTCCATCTTGAACGCCTGAAAAAAGTTGGTGCGTTTAGCGTAAAAAGCTACAACCAACCTCGTCGTAATCAGAGGCAGCAAGTCATCGCTGCCGCACGTGAACTTGAGATGATGGTTGTCCCAGAAGGTGGCAGTTTGCTGCAACATAATTTAAGCATGGTCGCCGATGGCCATACTACGATTGAGCACTCGCTCCCCGTTGGTTCTATTTATAACGATATCAAACAGTTCTGGAGCCAGACTAAAGTCGGTTACACCCCAACCTTAGTGGTCGCTTATGGTGGTATTTCAGGCGAAAACTACTGGTACGATAAAACCGATGTGTGGGCCCATCCACGCCTATCCATGTATGTGCCAGCCGATATTTTACAAGCAAGATCGATGCGACGCCCCCATGCCCCAGATAGCCACTACAATCATTTCAATGTCGCTAAGGTTGCTAACGAGCTCAATAAGTTAGGGGTTCACCCAAATATTGGCGCCCACGGTCAGCGTGAAGGTTTAGCGGCACATTGGGAAATGTGGATGTTTGCCCAAGGCGGCATGAGCAATATGGAAGTGTTGAAAACGGCCACCATTAATCCAGCGACGACCTTTGGCATGGAGCAGCAACTCGGTTCTATCAAAGAAGGTAAGCTCGCAGACTTGATCGTTATTGATGGTGATCCATTAGCCGACATTCGCGTCACAGATAGAGTCACTCATACTATGGTGAATGGTAAGCTATTTAATGCAGAGACTATGAATGAACTTAATGGGGATAAAGCACAGCGTAAGCCGTTTTTCTTTGAGAAACTCTAAGGGCTACTTTCAAGTCTAGGGAAAATAGCTTTCCTGTTGAAACCGTTTAAGTTTAACAAGATGAGTTCCAACGAAGCTCAAAAAGCATGTTCCACGTGGAACATGCTTTTTTGTATTTGGATACTCTATAAGAGTTTTCTTTAATATCAGTCAACTCAACGATTAATGATTCTAGTGGCTATGCTCAGCACAAGAATCGACACAGGCCTGATAAGCAATACACTCGACAAGGTGATCGTTCACCATACCCACCGCCTGCATAAAGGCATAACAAATGGTTGGACCCACAAAATTGAATCCGAGTTTCTTCAACGCTTTTGACATGGCTTCAGATTCTGGCGTTTGTGCCGGAACCTGCGACATTGCCGTAATCTGATTAACTATGGGTTTACCGCCCACAAAACTCCATAAAAATGCAGAGAAATCCTTCCCATCGGCAGTATAGGCTAAATACCCTTTGGCATTCTTGATGATAGAGTTCACCTTCAAGCGATTGCGCACTATACCGGGATCCAGCATGAGCTCCTCTACTTTCGCCTCATCGAAAGTCGCAATTATCTCAGGTTCAAAATTAGCAAAGGCCTGTTCATAGTTTTGTTGCTTCTTCAGGATCGTAATCCAAGATAATCCGGCCTGCTGACCATCTAAACACAACTTAGCAAATAGCTCCTTTGGATCATAAACTGGCCGCCCCCACACTTTGTCGTGGTACTCACGATACAAGGGATCATCACTTACCCAGCCACAACGAACAATTTCCATATCACTTCCTAGTGAGTTTTAGTTAATACGGTAAAAAATAACCTACATAAGCAGATATCTACAAGGTATAATCGAAACCATTTTCTATTCAGGCTGACGGCAGTAGACAAGTAGACATGACGACAAAACACGACGTAAAAACATTTCAGGGTTTCATTCTCACCCTGCAGGAATATTGGGCACAGCAAGGCTGTGCAATTGTTCAACCTCTAGATATGGAAGTCGGTGCGGGTACATTCCACCCACAAACTTTCCTACGTTCTTTAGGGCCAGAACCTATGAGCAGTGCCTACGTGCAGCCATCGCGCCGCCCTACGGACGGTCGTTACGGTGAAAACCCTAACCGTCTGCAGCACTACTACCAGTTCCAAGTCGTGTTAAAACCTTCGCCTGACAATATTCAGGAGCTGTATTTAGGCTCACTGCAAGCACTGGGTATTGATACTCAAATCCACGATATCCGCTTTGTGGAAGATAACTGGGAATCACCAACATTAGGTGCTTGGGGCTTAGGCTGGGAAGTCTGGCTTAACGGTATGGAAGTAACTCAGTTTACTTACTTCCAACAGGTCGGCGGCATCGAATGCAGCCCAGTCACAGGTGAAATCACCTATGGCCTAGAGCGTCTGGCCATGTATATCCAAGGCGTTGATAGCGTTTATGATCTCGTATGGACCGATGGTCCACTGGGCCGCATCACCTATGGCGATGTGTTCCATCAAAACGAAGTCGAGCAATCGACCTATAACTTCGAACACGCCGATGTGGATTTTATGTTCACCCTGTTCGATCAGTGCGAAAAAATGTGTCAGCATTTATTGTCACTGGAAAAACCTTTACCTCTGCCCGCCTACGAGCAAGTGATGAAAGCCTCGCACGCCTTCAACCTGCTCGATGCCCGCCATGCCATTTCAGTGACCGAGCGCCAACGCTACATCTTACGCGTTCGTACTATGGCGAAAGCGGTCGCGGAATCTTATTATCAGGCACGCGAAGCGCTTGGCTTCCCAATGTGTAAGTAGAGGTAAAAACATGAATTTTGAAAACTTACTCATAGAGTTAGGCACGGAAGAATTACCACCTAAGTCACTGCGTAAACTGGCTGAATCCTTTTTAGCTAACTTTACTGAAGAACTCACCAAAGCCGATTTAGCGTTCAACTCAGCAGTTTGGTACGTAGCGCCACGTCGTCTAGCAATTAACGTCACTGAACTGGCCCTTGCGCAAGCCGACAAAGTCGTTGAAAAACGCGGCCCAGCTGTAAGTTCAGCCTTCGATGCTGAAGGCAAACCGACTAAAGCCGCCGAAGGTTGGGCACGTGGTAATGGTATTACTGTTGAACAAGCCGAACGTTTAGTTACAGATAAAGGCGAATGGTTAGTCCATAACGCCAAAGTTGAAGGCGTCGAAACAAAAAGTTTGATCGCTGCTATGGCTCAACGTGCACTCGATAAATTGCCCATTCCTAAGCCAATGCGTTGGGGTAATAATAAAACCCAATTTATTCGCCCCGTTCATACTGCCACTATCTTGTTAGGTAGTGAGTTGATTGAAGGTGAATTGCTGGGTATCAAATCGGCACGCACTGTTCGTGGTCACCGCTTTATGGGCCTCAAGCAGTTTGAATTAGCCCATGCTGATCACTACCTTGCCGACCTAAAAGAAAAAGGCAAAGTCATCGCCGATTACGAAAGCCGTAAAGCGTTAATCAAAGCCGATGCCGAAAAAGCCGCAGCTAAGATTGGTGGCACAGCCGATATCGAAGATAGTCTGCTTGAAGAAGTCGCCTCTTTGGTTGAATGGCCTGTGGTATTGACCGCCAGCTTCGAAGAAAAATTCTTAAGTGTACCGTCTGAAGCTTTGGTCTATACCATGAAAGGCGACCAAAAATACTTCCCAGTCTTTGATGATGCAGGCAAGTTACTGCCAAACTTTATCTTTGTGGCCAATATCGAATCTAAAGATCCCGCGCAAATTATCTCTGGTAACGAGAAAGTCGTTCGCCCACGTCTTGCCGACGCCGAGTTCTTTTTTAATACCGATAAAAAACACACGCTGGAATCGCGTTTACCTAGCTTAGAAACAGTATTGTTCCAACAGCAGCTCGGTACCTTAAAAGACAAAGTGAATCGTATTTCTGCCCTAGCCGCCTTTATTGCCGAGCAAACTGGCGCGAATGCGGTCGATGCAGCCCGTGCAGGTCTGTTATCTAAAACCGATTTGATGACCAATATGGTGATGGAGTTTACCGACACTCAGGGCACTATGGGCATGCACTACGCCCGCCTCGATGGTGAAACCGAAGCCGTTGCGGTTGCGATGGAAGAGCAATACAAGCCTAAGTTCTCTGGCGATACAGTGCCAAGTGCTGGCGTATCTTGCGCTGTCGCATTAGCAGACAAGCTCGACACCTTAGTCGGTATCTTTGGTATTGGCCAAGCACCAAAAGGCGCTGCCGATCCCTTTGCCCTACGCCGCGCAGCAATTGGCGTGCTACGTATCATAGTGGAAAACAAACTACCGCTTGATTTAGTTGATCTTATTGCTAAAGCACAAGCACTACATAGCACCAACTTAAGCAACGCCAATGCAAGCGACGAAGTGTTAGAGTTCTTAATGGCTCGCTTCCGCGCTTGGTATCAAGATAAAGGTATTGGTGTTGATGTGATCTTAGCCGTGCTAGCACGTCGCCCAACACGCCCAGCTGATTTTGATAGCCGTATCAATGCGGTTTCACACTTTAGAAGCCTAGAAGCTTCTGGCGCACTTGCAGCAGCGAACAAACGGGTATCCAACATTCTGGCTAAGGTTGAAGGCGCTTTACCAACCACTATCGATGCTAGTTTGTTGACCGAAGCCGCAGAGCAAGCATTAGCGGCCAAGTTGAACGAGCTACAACCACAGTTGGCACCTTTGTTTGCCAATGCCGATTACCAACAAGCCTTAACGCTGTTAGCTGGCCTGCGTGAAAGCGTCGATCAGTTCTTCGAAGATGTGATGGTAATGGCAGATGATGAAGCATTGAAAAACAATCGGTTAGCTTTACTGAATAATCTACGCGAGCAGTTCCTGCACGTAGCAGATATATCACTACTGCAGTAACAAGGTCATCGCCTTAAAAACCTTGCTTTGAATAATGAAACGCGCTGAATAGCGCGTTTTTTATTACCCTCATTAAAAATGCTGAATTAAAATCTAATAAAACAGAGAGTTAAATATACAAACAAAAAGGGAAAGCCTAAGCTTTCCCTTTTATGTATATCATTCGCGAAAGTGGACTAGACGTCTAAGTTAGCCACGTTTAAGGCGTTGGCCTCGATAAACTCACGACGAGGTTCAACTTGATCACCCATCAAACAAGTGAACAACTGATCGGCACCCACGGCATCATCAATCGTGACTTGCAACATACGGCGTGATTCAGGATCCATTGTAGTTTCCCACAATTGCTCAGGGTTCATCTCACCCAATCCTTTATAACGTTGAATATATAAGCCGCGTTTGGCTTCAGAAATCGTCCAATCTAGCGCTTCGAGGAAGCTGCCGACTTCTTTAACCCGATCACCACGTTGTACATAGCCGCCTTCTTCAATCATGCCATCTAACGCCGCACCTAACTTGCCGATACGTTGATAGTCGCTTGATTGGAAGAAATCATAAGTAAACAGATAGTTAGTATCGATACCGTGTTTACGAATGGTGATCTTAGGCAGATACACTTTACGCTCAGGATCGAGAATCGGCTCAGCAGAATACAGTACGCCGCTGTTTTCCATTTCCACCAGCTCATGGATAAAGGCATCGATCCACTCTTTCATCTTGCCTTCATCGGCCAACATCTCGTTGGTGATCATTGGGTGGTAAAGCATACGGTTAGTAATGTGCGTTGGATAGCGCTGCTCTAAACGGGCAACAATGGCTTCCACTTCACGATACTGAGTCACTAAACGCTCTAACGGCTCACCTGACATACCAATCGCACCTTGCGTTGGGTACACAACAGTGCCATCCAATGCTTGAGTCGTTAGGTATTGAGTCAAAGCTGGCTCATCTTTCAAATACTGTTCTTGCTTGCCCTTTTTCACTTTAAATAAAGGCGGTTGAGCAATATACACGTAACCACGTTCAATCAATTCAGGCATTTGACGGAAGAAGAAGGTCAACAGCAAGGTACGAATGTGCGAGCCGTCGACGTCAGCATCCGTCATGATGATGATGTTGTGATAACGTGTCTTATCTGGATTATATTCGTCGCGACCAATACCACAGCCAAGCGCCGTGATCAGCGTCGCTACTTCTTGAGAAGACAAC
This sequence comes from Shewanella profunda, assembly GCF_023283765.1. Taxonomy (GTDB): domain Bacteria; phylum Pseudomonadota; class Gammaproteobacteria; order Enterobacterales; family Shewanellaceae; genus Shewanella; species Shewanella profunda. Next base: position 32,027 of record NZ_JAKILG010000021.1, read on the forward strand.
ATCTTATCAAAGCGTGCTTTCTCAACGTTTAGAATTTTACCTTTCAGTGGCAGAATCGCTTGGTTCTTACGGTTACGTCCCTGCTTGGCGCTACCGCCAGCAGAGTCCCCTTCCACTATGTAAATTTCTGAAAGACCAGGATCTTTCTCTTGGCAATCGGCCAGCTTACCTGGCAAACCACCTAAATCGAGCGCGCCTTTACGGCGAGTCATTTCACGGGCTTTACGCGCCGCTTCACGGGCACGGGCCGCATCAACAATCTTACCGACAATTAACTTAGCATCGGCGGGATTTTCCAGTAGATAATCGTTCAGCTTCTCACCCATGGTTTGTTCAACCGCGGTTTTCACTTCACTAGAAACCAGTTTGTCTTTGGTCTGTGAGCTGAACTTAGGATCCGGCACTTTAACAGAGATAACCGCAGTCAAACCTTCACGGGCATCGTCGCCGGTGGCACTGGTTTTGCCTTTCTTGTTATAGCCTTCGTTTTCCATGTAACTATTCAGGTTACGAGTTAACGCACTACGGAAACCAACTAAATGAGTACCACCATCACGCTGGGGAATGTTGTTGGTAAAACAGAAAATATTTTCCTGATAACCATCGTTCCACTGCATAGCCACTTCAACGGTAATGCCATCTTCACGCTCTTGCATAAAGTGGAATACATCTTTATTGACTGGCGTTTTATTGCGGTTCAAATAATCGACGAATGCGCTAATGCCGCCTTCGTATTTGAAGAATTCATTCTTGTTATCGCGTTCATCAATCAGACGAATACCCACGCCTGAGTTAAGGAATGACAGTTCGCGCACGCGCTTTGCCAGAATTTCGAAGTGAAACTCGACATCGCTAAAGGTATCTTCACTGGGCCAAAAACGGATTTCGGTACCGGTTTTAGTCGCATCACCAATCTCTTTAATTGGCGCATCTGGCACACCATGGGTATAAAACTGCTCATACACTTTGCCAGCACGGCGAATGGTCATCTGCAGCTTTTTAGATAAAGCGTTTACAACCGATACACCCACGCCATGGAGGCCGCCAGACACTTTATAGGAGTTATCGTCGAACTTACCGCCGGCATGCAATACCGTCATGATAACTTCTGCCGCCGATACGCCTTCTTCCTCATGGATAGAGACCGGAATACCACGGCCGTCATCCTTAACGGAAACCGAACCATCCACATGGATAGTAATAGTAATATCGCTACAGTGACCGGCTAACGCTTCATCGATAGAGTTATCGACTACTTCGAACACCATATGATGTAGACCCGTACCGTCGTCGGTGTCACCAATATACATCCCAGGTCTCTTACGTACTGCATCAAGGCCCTTAAGGACCTTAATACTCGAAGAATCGTAACTATTCTCTGACATATTATTCTCTCAATGGTTATTCAACTACCGTTACACGTCCCTGTTCCACATGAAACATCCTACTGGGGGGAGTGTGTAACGAATCGACTATTGCAGCAGGATCTATGGCGGTCACAAACACTTGTGCTCCGGTATCCGTTAACTGCTTAAGCAATAGCTGCCTATGCTGTGCATCCAACTCGGACGGAAGATCATCCACAAGATAAATACTGTGTTTATCTATTTGTTGTTTGAGCAACTTTCCCTGTGCAATACGCAGTGCACAGACTAATAATTTCAATTGACCACGGGACAGGGCATCCTGCGCCGGCAAATTGCCTACACGAAGTCTAAGGTCAGCCTTATGGGGACCGCTGACGGTATGACCTGTGGCCAAATCTCTGGAATATTGGTTTTCGAGTAGTTCTGCAAAATCCGTCTTACTATCCCAGCCGCGGGTAAATGAAACCTTCACATCTACGCTCGGTAAAAACTCCCCGATTATACCCTTAAGTAGCTCATTTAACGAGTCTACATAATGGTTTCGTATTTCGGTGACCTGCTCGGCGTAACGCACGAACTCTTGGTCCCAAAATTGAATATGACCGTAGGATGAGCCATTCCTAAGTAATTGATTTCTTTGCTTAAGAACCCGACGAACATTCACCCAAGCGGCATAAAACTGAGGATCGGCATGAAATGCACCCCAATCGATAAATTGTCGACGGGATTTAGGACCTTCAAATAGTAAAGAAAAGCTTTCAGGCGTGATCACTTGAATAGGCAAGGTCTCAGCTAATGTCGATAAACGTTTCACCTTTTCGCCGTCTATTTTAACTTCAGTCTCACCACTGCGAAATCGCCGTAAACCGATTTTACTGTCGCCGCGGGGTAACTTCAAAGTAGCAAACAGGGTCAGTTTATCTTCTTCGTTATTGATCACCCGCTGGGATAGATGACTGCGAAACGAGCGCCCCATTCCTAGGAAATAAATCGCTTCGAGAATACTGGTTTTACCGCTGCCATTCTGGCCATAAATGAGATTAATGCCAGGGCTGGGACTCAATTGTGCCAGTTGAATATTGCGAAAAGCTTCAATATTAAGACGGGTTAAACTCATGCATTACTCATCAAGCCGAGCAATCGGCGCAGGCCAAAAATTCATAATACCCATCATACCGCAACTTACCCGTATTAAGCCGTAAAGCTCCCAAGTCAATGAAGGAAAGCGAAACAGGAGCACTTTGGGGACATCTACGCCGCTAAAAAGCGGCGTAGATAATAAAGATGAACGGGTGAACATGGACAAGTATGTGGCGTGAACTATAAACGCATCGGCATAACCACATACATGGAATCTTCTTCCAAATGGTTTTCGATTAGGGCGCTGGAGTTACCATCAATGAGCGTGATACGCACATCATCAGACTTAAGGTTGTTAAGTACGTCCAGCAAATAACTGACGTTAAAACCAATTTCAAGTGGTTGATTGTTATAATCGACATCGATTATCTCTTCCGCTTCTTCCTGTTCAGGATTGTTAGCGGTGATCTTTAGCAGACCATTCTCGAGCTGAATACGCACGCCACGGAATTTTTCATTGGATAAAATAGACGCCCGAGTCAGCGCCTGTTTCAAATGATTACGGCTAGCAATCACGATTTTATCACCGCCCTTTGGCAATACACGGCGGTAATCGGGGAAGCGTCCATCGACTAATTTACTGGTAAAGACGGTGTTAGCGGTGGTTGCACGAATCGCATTATCACCGATCGCAATCGCAATATCTAAATCGTCAGACTCCAATAAACGCGCCATTTCCATAACACCCTTACGTGGAACAATGACTTGTTTTTCAGGTAATTGAGCATCGATAACACGGTGACTCAAGGCTAAACGATGGCCGTCGGTTGCAATCGCACGCAGCATATTACCTTCGGTTTCAAAGAGTAACCCATTGAGGTAATAACGCACATCTTGGTTAGCCATAGAAAACTGCGTCGAGTCGATTATCGACTTAAGTACGCCCTGCTTTAGGCTAAATTCAATTTCCGCTTGGAAGGCTTCAACATTAGGATATTCTTCGGCGGGCAAGGTCGCTAGTGAAAAACGGCTACGGCCAGAACGCAGCAACCACTTATTATCTTGTTGTTCTACTTTAAGTTCACTTTGCTCGGGTAACGATTTAACAATATCCAATAACTTCTTAGCCGGAACCGTAGTGCGGCCTTCTTCGATATCACCATGAACCGTTGCCTGACCCACCAGTTCGACTTCTAAATCTGTACCAGTCAACTTGAGTGAATGACCACTAACTTCTACAAGGAGGTTCGCCAAGATCGGCAAATTATGGCGTCTTTCTACCGCACCACAGACTAATTGAAGCGGCTTTAATAGGGCATCCCTATCAATTGAAAATTTCATAGTGTCCAATTCCTTGATTTTAAGAAGATAAGGTTCTAATCAAGTTAGCATAATCTTCTTTAATGTCGTGACTCTCTTCCCGTAGCTGAGCAATCTTACGACAGGCGTGCAACACTGTGGTGTGATCTCGACCACCAAAGGCATCACCAATTTCCGGCAAGCTCTGGTTAGTTAATTCTTTAGATAACGCCATGGCCACTTGTCTTGGGCGTGCAACGCTTCGCGAACGACGCTTGGACAACATATCAGCCATCTTGATTTTATAATATTCAGCTACGGTTTTCTGAATGTTGTCTATAGTGACTAATTTTTCTTGAAGTGCCAAGAGGTCACGTAAGGCTTCGCGAACAAAATCAATGGTAATTGGCCGACCGGTAAAGTTGGCGTTAGCAATAACACGGTTTAACGCCCCTTCTAACTCACGTACGTTAGAACGTAAACGTTTAGCAATAAAGAAGGCCACTTCATCTGGCAGGTTTATGCCGCTTTCCTGCGCTTTACGCATCAAAATCGCCACACGGGTTTCTAACTCGGGTGGCTCAATCGCCACGGTTAAACCCCAACCAAAACGCGATTTCAATCTGTCTTCAACACCGTCTATCTCTTTTGGATAGCGATCTGAAGTCAAAATAATTTGGTGATTTCCCTCAAGCAAGGCATTGAAGGTATGGAAGAATTCTTCTTGAGATCTGTCTTTATTGGCAAAAAATTGAATGTCATCGATAAACAAGGCATCGACGCTACGGTAGTAACGTTTGAATTCTTCGATCGCATTGTTTTGCAGCGCTTTAACCATATCTTGGACAAAACGCTCGGAATGCATGTAAACCACTTTAGCATTGGGATTATTTTTGATGATCCCGTTACCTACAGCATGCAACAAGTGAGTCTTACCCAAACCTGTTCCGCCATATAAAAATAGTGGGTTATAGGCACCACCTGGATTTTCAGCCACTTGTAATGCAGCCGCCTTACCTAATTGGTTTGATTTACCTTCAACAAAGTTATCAAACTGGTAAGTCGGATTGATATTGCTGCGATGATTAGCATTAGCAATAGGCTCAGCTTGGGTATTAAAATATGTACCGACAGTCGCTTTAGTTTGAGGATTAGGTGCACGCACAGTCGCTACAGGGGCGGGTTCAAACTTTTTAGCAGATGGACGACTACCAATATCGAAGCGTAATTTAGGCGCATCGCTACCCATTTGCTCAGTAAAAAACTGATTAATGATATTAATGTACTTTTCTCTGACCCAATCGAGCACGAAGCGGTTGGGCGCATAAAGCACCAAAGTATCACCATCCATTTCAGCTTGTAACGGTCTGATCCACATACTGAACTGCTGAGCAGGAAGCTCATCTTGCAGTCGTCCGATACATTGTTGCCAAAGTGAAACCGCCACTTAGTTATCCCCAAAAGATCATCAAAAAGAGGTGTATTCTATAGCGAGATCTCAAGGATCGCTATCCTTAAAAAATATTTATCCCCAGCAAGATCATTCTATGTGGATATCCCCGATCACCTAAGATCAAAAACGATCCTTTTATTCAACATTTCACGCAAATCCTGCTTTATTAAGCGATCCACATTGATCTATAATGGCGCCCCTTTGATCTCGTTGAAGATCCCCTACACTACTATATGTAGTGTCCATACACAGAGTTATCCACATCTTATGGTGTATCGTGGGGATGGATCTAAGGATACGCTGGCAGAAATAACCCACTTACCGACTTTCGTTGTTGACGGGACCAAGTAAAGTGATTACAATTCGGCCTCTTTTTTGCCCTTACCTCTATACCAGAGATAAGGAATGTTCACTAATAACAAAGACGGATTGCCATCATGAGTAAACGTACTTTTCAACCTAGCAACCTGAAGCGCAAGCGTTCTCACGGCTTCCGCGCTCGTATGGCTACTGTAGGCGGCCGTAAGGTGCTTGCACGTCGTCGTGCGAAAGGTCGCGCTCGTTTATCTGCTTAATAAGTGGATAACTAGTTGACTAGCTATACCTTTACGCGGGAGTTACGTTTGCTAACTCCCGCGCAATTTAAATCTGTATTCTCCAATCCCATCAAAGCATCTTCTGCTGAAATTACCTTGCTCGCTATTCCTAACTCGGAACAACATCCGCGTTTGGGCCTTACTGTGGCTAAACGCTACGTAAAGCGTGCTAATCAACGTAATCGCATTAAGCGTATCATCAGAGATAGTTTTCGTTTAAATCAGCACGATATTCCTCATCTTGATATTGTCGTGCTTGTCAGAAATGGCGTGATGGAAATGGAAAACGCAGAGATCAACAAATTGATAGAAAAGCTATGGCGCAAACTCAGTCGCCGCTACAATGGCTAGCGACCACGTTAATCCGTGGCTATCAAATATTCATCAGCCCGATACTGGGGCCTCGATGTCGTTTCAATCCCACTTGCTCTCATTACGCCATAGAAGCAATAAAAGTGCACGGAACAGCGAAAGGTTGTTGGTTTGCATTGAAACGCATATTAAAATGTCACCCTTTACATCCCGGCGGTAGCGATCCCGTCCCCCCTAAAAATGACAGGTGTAATAAATAGGCTATGGAATCTCAACGCAATATATTGCTCATAGGACTACTGTTTGTCAGCTTTTTGCTGTGGCAACAGTGGCAAGCAGACAAAGCTCCTAAACCCGTTGCAACAGAATCGTCCTTAGTGGCGAATGTGGCTAGCACTCAAAGTGCCGATGTTCCAGAAGCTGATACAGGTGTTCCAGCAGCAGTGGCTGCAACTAACAATATTATCACTGTAAAAACTGACCAGTTGGACGTGCAAATTAACCCTGTGGGTGGTGACATCGTTTTTGCTGCGCTAGTTTCACACAAAATGGAACTGAATAAAGAGCAACCCTTCGTATTGCTTGAGCAGACAAAGGATTACACTTACATCGCCCAAAGTGGTCTGATTGGCCGTGATGGTATAGATAGCAGTGCAAAAGGTCGTGCAGCATTCACGGCTTCTGCAACTGAATTCACATTAGCTGAAGGCCAAGACACCTTAGAAGTGCCATTAACCTACGTGGCCGATAATGGCGTAACTTACACTAAAGTGTTTGTTTTCCATCGTGGTAAGTTCAATGTGGATGTAGATTACAAAATAATCAACACTTCTGAAGCATCACTACAAGTTCAGATGTATGGTCAGATTAAGCAGACAATTAAACCATCTGAAAGCAGCATGATGATGCCAACCTACCGTGGTAGTGCATTCTCAACTCAAGATGTTCGTTACGAAAAGTACAGCTTCGAAGATATGAGCAAGAGCAACCTGAACCAACCTACACTAGGTGGTTGGGCGGCTATGCTTCAACATTACTTTGTTTCAGCTTGGGTTCCACCCGCAACTGACAGTAATACCATTTTTTCAAGTGTTAGCGCAGGTGGCTTAGCTAATATTGGTTTCCGCGGTGCGGTATATGATATTGCTCCTGGTACCACTCAAGAAATTAGCTCTCAATTCTATGTTGGTCCTAAGGATCAAGCGGCATTATCCGCCATTTCAGAAACCTTAAACCTTGTGGTTGATTATGGTTTCCTATGGTGGTTAGCAGTGCCAATCCACTGGCTATTGATGTTCTATCAGTCATTCGTCGGTAACTGGGGGATGGCAATTATCCTAATCACTCTAACCGTTCGTGGTTTACTGTTCCCGCTAACCAAAGCGCAGTACACCTCAATGGCTAAGATGCGCAATCTGCAACCTAAACTTGCTGACTTGAAAGAACGTTTTGGTGATGACCGTCAAAAGATGGGTCAAGCCATGATGGAACTGTATAAGAAAGAAAAAGTTAACCCTATGGGTGGCTGTTTGCCTATCGTATTGCAGATGCCAATCTTCATCGCCTTGTACTGGGTGTTGTTAGAAAGCTTCGAACTACGTCATGCGCCATTTATGTTATGGATCCACGATTTATCGGTACAAGATCCTTACTACATTCTGCCGTTGCTAATGGGTGTATCTATGTTCATCATGCAGAAAATGCAACCTATCGCACCCACGATGGATCCAATGCAAGTGAAAATGATGCAGTGGATGCCAGTGATCTTTACCGTATTCTTCCTGTGGTTCCCATCGGGTCTAGTACTGTACTGGTTAGTAGGTAACATAGTTGCCATTATCCAGCAGAAGATTATTTATGCAGGTCTTGAGAAAAAAGGCTTAAAATAAGCCTTAGTTTAGCAATGCATTAAAGTGTGAAATAACACTAAAGGCGGCTTAATTAGCCGCCTTTTCCTTTATAAAGTTTGGTGGATATTACCGTGACAAATGACACTATTGTGGCACAAGCGACTGCGCCAGGACGTGGCGGCGTTGGTATCATTCGTATTTCAGGTGACAAGGCAACAGATGTTGCCATGGCTGTTTTAGGTCATTTACCTAAAATCCGCTATGCGGATTATTGCGACTTTAAAAGTGCCTCTGGCAAAGTAATAGACCAAGGCATAGCACTGTTTTTTAAAGGCCCAAATTCCTTCACTGGCGAAGATGTGCTGGAACTTCAAGGTCATGGTGGGCAAATCGTACTCGATATGCTGATCAAACGCGTATTGGAAGTTGAAGGTATTCGGATTGCAAAACCCGGTGAGTTCAGCGAACAAGCCTTTATGAACGACAAATTAGATTTAACGCAAGCCGAAGCCATTGCCGACCTTATTGATGCCACCAGTGAACAAGCTGCAAAAAGCGCCTTGCAATCACTACAAGGTGAATTTTCAAAGGAAGTTTACGAGCTGGTGGATCAAGTCACTAACCTACGTTTATATGTCGAAGCCGCGATTGATTTCCCCGATGAAGAAGTCGACTTTTTAAGTGATGGTAAGATTGCCAATGCACTCTATAAGATCATCGACAAACTTGGGCTAGTACAAGCCAGTGCGAAACAAGGTTCTATCATCCGCGAAGGGATGAAAGTCGTTATTGCTGGCCGCCCTAACGCCGGAAAATCCAGTTTATTAAACGCATTAGCCGGTAAAGAGTCGGCTATCGTTACCGAAATTGCTGGTACTACACGGGATGTATTACGCGAACATATCCACTTAGATGGTATGCCACTGCACATTATCGATACCGCAGGCCTGCGTGATACTACAGATACAGTCGAACAAATTGGGATAGAACGCGCTTGGAACGAGATAAATACCGCTGATCGCGTACTCTTCATGGTAGATGGCACCACAACAGATGCCGTTGATCCACACGAAATTTGGCCGGATTTTATCGATCGCTTACCTGCAAATTTAGGTGTAACCGTTATCCGCAATAAAGCCGATCTTACGGGTGAAAACTTAGCGATGACCGATGAACAGGGCTTTAGTGTCTACCGGATCTCGGCTAAAACAGGCTTGGGTGTTGAAGAGTTAAAACAGCACTTAAAATCACTTATGGGCTACCAAAGTAACTTAGAAGGTGGCTTTATCGCCCGCCGCCGTCACTTAGAAGCCCTAGATCTAGCAGCAAATCATTTGCAATTAGGTAAAGAACAGTTAGAAATCTATCTCGCCGGAGAACTGTTAGCGGAAGAGCTGAGAATGGCGCAATTAGCATTATCCGAAATTACGGGTAAATTCACCTCTGATGACCTTTTAGGCAAAATATTTAGCTCGTTCTGTATCGGAAAATAACAAATTTTACATGCTTTTATATAAGAAGTAGCCCATTTAAAATGGGCTACTTTTTTATTTAAAACCGGACATAATATTTATCAACTATCGTTTTATTCTACCTGCCGATAATGATCCTGCATTTGATAGGATCTTGCATAGAGTGCGAATATCAGTGCGGCCAAGATGGCAAACCCTGCGAAGAAAAACATCTGAAAAGCAGTAATACTGATCCCAGTCTGTGCTATTTGCTCGGTCACAGCAGGGCTTTTTACGCTGACGTTTGCCAATAACACCCATAAGTTACCTACAGTTACTGATAAGGTCCAAAAACTCATAATAGTCCCCTTCATGGCTTTAGGTGCTTGGCTATAGGCAAATTCTAATCCGGTTGCAGAAACTAATACCTCACCAAATGTCAGCAGGGCATAAGGTAAAATTTGCCAAAAAATCGATAGCACTGAACCACCATCCATGACTAATTGAATACTACCCACCACTATCCAGCTCAAGCCTGTGATAGCAATACCCGCCCCCATTTTGCGCAGTGCAGTTAACTTTATCCCCATGCGCTCAATTGCTGGGTATAACACAAAATTATTAAATGGGATCAGTAACATGACTAATAATGGATTAAGTGCCTGCATCATCGCAGGTTCAAACCATTCAGGTTTAGACATATCATTGGCCTGCAGAATCCAAGTTGAGGCCTTTTGATCGAACAAAGACCAAAACGGCGTAACTAAAGCAAATAGCACTAAAATACGCAATACTGAACGCACACCATCAACCGCAATATCTGGATGTATCCCTCTCGCACGCTCAAGTTGCAACGAAGCACCAACACCTGTAAATCCCATCAGCAGTACAAGCGCACTACATAAACCAGCAACTATCCCAAGCGTTGGAATATTCACTAAGGCATAAGCAGCAGAAATACCCCCTATTAACGCTAACACTAGCCCCACATTTGCTTGGCCTGTCACTTTAGTGAGTAATGCAGTACGAATAACAGGTAAGAAACCATGGGGATTTTTGGGTTCAGGTGGCATATGCACATAGCGTTTGCGACCTAACCAAAAAAACACGGTTGCAATAAACATTAATATACCAGGGATCCCAAATGCGACTGCAGCGCCATAGTTTTTCAGTAACAGCGGCATAGATAATGACGCAAAGAAGGAACCAAAATTAATCGTAAAATAAAACATATCAAACGCTTTTTGCGCTAATGATTTATTGGTTTGATCAAACTGATCGCCCATAAAGGAGGAAACTAAGGGCTTAATACCACCCGAACCTAATGCGATCAAAAACAAGCCCGTATAAAACCCTTGAATACTGTGTTCAAAGAAGGCTAAAAAAGCATGACCAACACAATAAAGTAAGCTTAACCACAGGATAGTGTTGTACTTACCAAAAAAACGATCCGCAATCCAACCACCCAGTAATGGGAAAAAATAAACCCCGATAACAAATGAATGGAACACATCTTTAGCCGCTGCCCCACGAAGATCTTCTGGGATAGACAGCAAAAGCGCGGTCATCAAGAATGGTGTTAGAATATTTCGCATACCGTAAAAGCTAAAACGCTCGCAAGCTTCACTGGCAATAATGTAAGGGATTTGACGTGGCCACTGGGGCGCATGAACAGGAGTTGTCATCGATTATCCTATTATAATTGTTATAAAAACTTTCAGGTCATGGTGTTAAAGCGAGAATATGCAGCCAAGAATACTAACAGACAGTATGTTAACTGTACCAAATTTATAAAATAACCTGAAAATCCTAAACAAGTACAATATCAAATAACAGATATTTAATGATCAAGAGAGCTGTAACAATGACAAAAATAGCAATATTAGTAGGCACAACATTAGGTGGTAGTGAATATATTGCCGATGAAATGATGTCTCAATTGGAAGTATTGGGGCATGAAGTGAGCCTTTATCTCGCCCCAAAATTGAGCGAATTAGACACACAACATCTTTGGATTATCGTTTGTTCTACCCATGGAGCAGGTGATCTACCCGATAATATCCAACCATTGTGCACAGAAATAATGCTCAAAAACCCAGATCTGAGCCACGTACAATTCGGCTTATGCGCTATTGGTGACTCAAGTTATGACACCTTCTGCCAAGGCCCAGAAAAGCTGATCCATGCCATAGAAAGCTGCGGTGGAAAAGCTATTGTGGATAAGATCCAGATCGATGTACAGCAAGATCCAGTCCCAGAAGACCCAGCCCTCGCGTGGTTAACCCAATGGCAAGATATAATTTAAGAGCATAAGTTTGATAATATAGCGATCAACCCACAGCTTAGATCCTATTTATCCACAAATAAATATTTTCAGGTATAAATATGTGGATAAGCTATTATTTAGATCTGATCAACCTCTGTACTATTCACACTCCGATCCGCTTAAAGATCCACCTTGTGGATAAGTAGCGGATCTATCCCCAACTTATATGAGGTTAGATCGCTGACAGATCACAGGATCGCGATCTCGTTATACTATGATTTATATCAATAATTAGGTTTATGCACAGAAAATCGCGATCCTAATAGTAAACATAATAAGAAGATCTATATAAAGATCTTAAGATCTATTAGTCCGGATCCATTCGATCTTCAAAGGTAAAATGATCATTCACCTAGCTCAAAGCAAATGCTAAAATACTCGGCTCGTGTTTAGTCTCTTAAGTTATTAAAGGTAGTGTCATGCATTTTCATGAACGGTTTGATGTTATTGTTGTTGGCGGTGGTCATGCCGGAACTGAAGCCGCATTGGCAGCAGCAAGAATGGGTTCCAAGACATTATTGCTAACGCATAATATTGATACGTTAGGACAAATGTCATGTAACCCAGCAATTGGTGGTATCGGTAAAGGTCATTTAGTAAAAGAAATTGATGCTTTAGGCGGTGCAATGGCGATCGCAACCGACTATGCGGGGATCCAATTTCGTACCTTAAACTCAAGCAAAGGCCCTGCCGTTAGAGCGACACGAGCTCAAGCTGACCGTGCTTTATATCGTCAAAAAATCCAAAATATACTGCAAAATCAAGCTAATTTACGGATATTTCAACAAGCTGTAGATGACTTGATCGTAGAAAACGATCGTGTTGTCGGTGTCGTTACTCAAATGGGTTTAGCCTTTGAATCTCCAGCAATCGTACTCACAACAGGTACATTTTTAAGCGGTAAGATCCACATAGGTTTAGAAAACTACAGTGGCGGTCGTGCTGGCGATCCACCAGCGATTGCATTAGCAAATCGTTTACGTGAATTACCTATTAGTGTAGGTCGTTTAAAAACAGGCACACCACCACGTATTGACGCTAATACAATAGATTTTTCACAAATGGCTGAGCAAAAAGGTGATTCTCCATTACCTGTTATGTCATTTATGGGTGATGTAAGCCATCACCCTAAACAGATTTCTTGCTGGATCACCCATACCAATGAAAAAACCCATGACATTATTCGTGGTGGTTTGGACAGAAGTCCTATGTATTCAGGTGTGATTGAAGGCATAGGTCCACGGTATTGCCCTTCAATTGAAGACAAGATCCATCGTTTTTCAGATAAATCTTCGCATCAGATCTTTATCGAACCAGAAGGGCTAAATACGACAGAAATCTACCCTAACGGAATTTCGACCAGCCTCCCCTTTGATGTGCAGTTAAATCTAGTTCGCTCAATCAAAGGCATGGAAAATGCGGAAATTGTCCGTCCAGGTTATGCGATCGAATATGATTATTTTGATCCAAGAGATCTTAAAAATTCATTAGAAACCAAAACGATCAATGGTTTATTTTTCGCCGGGCAAATCAATGGCACTACAGGATATGAAGAAGCAGGTGCTCAAGGTTTGCTCGCAGGGATGAACGCTTCACTGCAGGTTCAAGGCAAAGAAGCTTGGTGTCCACGCCGTGATGAAGCCTACTTGGGTGTATTGGTTGACGATCTTTCAACCCTAGGCACAAAAGAACCCTACCGCATGTTTACCAGTCGTGCGGAATACCGTTTGTTACTCCGTGAAGATAACGCTGATATTCGCTTAACCACCAAAGGTCGTGAATTAGGTTTAGTGGACGACACTCGCTGGGCGGCATTTAGTGAGAAGTTAGAATCGATTGAACTTGAGTTACAACGCTTACGAGCTCAATGGGTGCATCCAAATTCACCTTTGATCCATGCGTTAAATCCACATTTAAATACACCTATCTCCCGCGAAGCGTCATTTGAAGAGTTGCTACGTCGTCCAGAGATGGATTACAGCAAGTTGATGCAGATCGAAGGTTTTGGTCCCGGACTTGAAGATCCACAAGCCGCTGAGCAAGTACAAATTCAAGTTAAATACTCGGGTTATATCCAGCGTCAGCAAGAAGAGATCAACAAAGCCGTACGTAATGAAAACACTGGCTTACCATTACATCTTGATTACAAAGAGGTTCCAGGTTTATCAAATGAAGTGATCGCTAAATTGAATAACCATAAGCCTGAAACTATAGGTCAAGCATCAAGGATCTCTGGTGTTACCCCAGCGGCAATTTCAATTTTGCTAGTGCATCTTAAAAAGCGTGGCTTATTACGTAAGAGTGCGTAAAAGCTAGCTTAATAGACTGCTTGGTCGCAGAAGGGAAGCATTCAGGCTTCCCTTCGTCGTTATCGGGCTTCATAATAGCCTTCGAGTTTATAATCGTATATTTGTTGAGGTTGCTCAGTGTTATCAGCCCAGTTAGAGGCTTATTTAGCCGATATTAATCTGCCCGCTACTGCGGAACAGAAAAAACAACTAATTGATTTTGTTGGAATGCTCAACAAGTGGAATAAAGCCTACAATCTGACATCTGTCAGAGATCCTGAGGCTATGCTTATCCGTCATATCATGGATAGCTTAGTGGTATCAAAGCATTTGCAGGGTGAACACTTTATCGATGTAGGAACAGGCCCCGGTTTACCCGGTATTCCTTTAGCGATTATGAATCCTAATAAAACCTTTGTGTTGCTCGATAGTTTAGGTAAACGCATTCGTTTTCAAAAACAAGTTGCCTTTGAACTAGGGATCCGCAATATCAGTTCAGTTGAAAGTCGAGTGGAAGCCTATCAACCTGAGCAAAAATTCGATGGTGTTCTTAGTCGCGCTTTTGCATCGATTCAAGATATGTTGAGCTGGTGTCATCACTTACCTGCCGATCATGGGCAGTTTTATGCGTTAAAGGGTCAATTGAACGATGAAGAGTTACAACAAATTCCTGCTGGATTTGTTGTTAAAGAAGTCATCGAACTTAAAGTACCTAAACTCGATGAGCAGCGTCATTTATTAAAGATAATCAAAGAATAACAGGCTTAAAGCTCCTCCAATTGTGTGGATTTTTAAGTAGGCAATAAACCAGAATTTACATACAGGGTGATATTGTGGGTAAAGTAATTGCCGTGGCTAACCAGAAAGGTGGCGTAGGAAAAACAACAACTTGCGTTAACTTAGCCGCTTCGTTAGCAGCCACTAAACGTAAAGTGTTATTGATCGATCTCGATCCTCAAGGTAATGCCACTATGGGAAGTGGTGTCGATAAGTACGAGGTTGAAAATACAGCCTACGAACTATTGGTTGAAGATAAGCCGTTTGATGAGCTCGTGGTAAAAAATACCGTGGGTAAATATGATCTTATTGCCAGTAATGGCGATGTCACTGCGGCAGAAATCAAATTGATGGAATTTTTTGCCCGTGAGATCCGTTTACGTAATGCTTTGGCACCGATAAAAGATCAGTACGATTATATCTTTATCGATTGCCCTCCTTCATTGAATATGTTGACGGTCAATGCGATGTCAGCCGCAGATTCAGTGCTAGTGCCAATGCAGTGTGAATATTTTGCACTAGAAGGATTAACTGCACTTATCGATACCATAACCAAGTTAGCGGCTTTTGTTAATCCGGGTCTTGGTATAGAAGGGATTTTACGGACTATGTACGATCCCCGTAATCGATTATCCAATGATGTGTCCGATCAGTTAAAACAACATTTTGGCGATAAAGTATATCGCACAGTGATCCCCCGTAATGTGCGGCTGGCCGAGGCGCCAAGTTTTGGTGCTCCTGCAATGTATTACGACAAATCCAGCGCGGGTGCTAAAGCATATCTTGCGCTCGCGGGCGAGATGATCCGCCGATCAGAACAGAAAACTCAGGCTAAGTAAGCGTAAAGGATAACCATGACGTTAAAGAAAAGAGGGTTAGGCAAAGGGTTAGATGCCCTGCTGAGTAACAGTCATGCTGCCAGTAAAAAACATACAGATGAAATGGCTGTTGTTGATAAAAAAGAAGAGCTTATTTATCTTCACCTTGATCTATTGCTACCAGGGAAGTACCAGCCACGTAAGGATATGTCCCCTGAGGCATTAGAAGAATTAGCTCATTCCATACGTAACCAAGGCATTATTCAGCCTATTGTTGTACGTCAAGTAAATGATACCCAGTATGAGATCATTGCGGGTGAACGCCGTTGGCGGGCATCACAACTCGCCGGTATTGATAGAATCCCTTGTATTGTTAAGCAAGTACCTGATGAAGCAGCAATTGCTATCGCTTTGATTGAAAATATTCAACGTGAAGATCTTAATGCAATGGAAGAAGCCATAGCATTGCAACGTTTAATGCAAGAATTTGAACTAACTCACCAACAGGTTGCTGATGTTGTGGGAAAATCAAGAGTGAGTGTATCTAACTTGTTACGATTAAATGGGCTAAATGAGCCAGTTAAGCGTTTACTTGAGTATGGCGATATTGATATGGGTCATGCTCGCGCTTTGTTAGCAATCGAGGGTGAAGAACAAACAAATCTAGCGAGATTAGTGGCTGCTAAGGAGTTAACCGTCCGTGAAACGGAACGATTGATTAACCAAACCTTAAATCCGTCTAAACCAGCCGAAACTACGACTAAAGATCAAGATGTTTGTCGTTTAGAGCAGCAGTTAATTGAAAGATTAGGTGCCAAGGTTTCTATTGCTCATAGCAGTAAGGGAACTGGTAAAATTGTAATTAACTATCAGAATCTGGCTGAATTAGACGGAATTCTTAGCAAAATTCATTAATGTCTATAGATTAACAGTTTTTAATGTAAATTTGTGACAGATGTTAATTTTACATTTTGACTGTTTTGATGCTATATCGCGTTAAAAGTGTTGTTTTTACTGATCTCAAAGTTGCAATGAAGGCGTGAAAAGGTATACTTTCGCAAGCTTTTTGTGCATCGACAAAGATACGGATATTTGTTATCCGGTCATCGAAACAAAAAGTATGAATGCGGAGAGGATGAATTGAGTAAGGTTTTAGCGCGCCGTGGCCGGTGGTCAGCCTATAAATTGGTGATGATGCAGGCGGCGGTCGCTGGGGGTGCTTCAATTCTCTTTTTCGCCGTGTGGGGAGCTCAGTTTGGCTATTCTGCGTTAGCAGGTGGTTCAATCGCTGTGCTCCCTAATTTTGTATTCGCAACCCTCGCTTTCTCCCACACGGGAGCAAGTTCAGCTGCAAAAGTTATTAAGACTTTTTACTGGGGGGAAGCGGTAAAGTTGCTGTTAACCATCGCAATGTTTTCGCTAGTATTTATCAATCTTAAAGTCGCATTTATGCCACTTTTTGTTTGTTATGTACTGACGTTAATAGTGCATTGGACAGCTCCTTTATACTTCAAGCAAAGTTAAGTGGGATGAATCATGGCTGCAACTGGTGAAGCGTTAACACCGCAGGGCTATATCCAGCATCACCTTACCAACTTAAGTGTTGGTGAAGGCTTTTGGACATGGCACATTGATTCGTTGTTCTTTTCGGTTGGTCTTGGCGTTCTGTTCCTGTGGATTTTCCGTAGCGTTGGTAAGAAAGCAACTTCAGGGGTTCCCGGTAAGCTTCAATGCTTTGTCGAGATGATCGTTGAATTTGTGGATAGCAGCGTAAAAGAAACTTTTCATGGACGTAATCCTGTGATTGCACCTTTAGCTCTGACTATTTTTGTGTGGATATTCATGATGAACTTCATGGATATGTTGCCAGTTGATTGGTTGCCTGAAGCAGCTAAATTAGTGGGTATTGAATACATGAAAGTGGTTCCGACGACTGACGTTAACATTACCTTTAGCTTAGCTATTGGTGTGTTCGTGCTGATTATTTACTACAGCATTAAGGTCAAAGGTGTGTCTGGATTCGTTAAAGAACTGACGTTACAGCCCTTTAACCATAAGGCAATGATACCCGTCAACCTCCTATTAGAGTCTGTTACCTTAATTGCTAAGCCAATTTCATTGGCATTGCGACTCTTTGGTAACTTGTACGCAGGTGAGTTGATCTTCATCCTTATTGCGCTGATGTATGGTACCAACTTGTTATTATCTACCCTAGGTGTGACTTTGCAGTTAGGTTGGTTAATATTCCACATTTTGGTTATCACGCTGCAGGCGTTTATCTTCATGATGTTGACCATTGTTTATTTAAGCATGGCGCATGAAGATCATTAAGGATTGCTGAAGAAATTTTAAACTAAATCATCAACTAATTAGATTTAGATACTGGAGATACAGATGGAAACGATTTTAGGCATGACAGCTATCGCTGTTGCTCTGCTGATTGGTATGGGTGCTCTTGGTACTGCAATCGGTTTCGGCTTATTAGGTGGCAAATTCTTGGAAGGCGCTGCGCGTCAACCTGAAATGGCTCCTATGCTGCAAGTTAAAATGTTCATCGTAGCGGGTCTACTCGACGCCGTAACGATGATCGGTGTTGGTATTGCATTATTTATGCTGTTTACCAACCCACTGGGTGCAATGCTGTAAAAAAACGCTTCTGTCTTAACTCTAAATAGGAGGCTGTTGTGAATTTCAACGCTACCCTAATCGGTCAGACGGTCGCCTTTATCATCTTCGTGTGGTTTTGCATGAAGTTTGTATGGCCCCCTTTGATGAATGCCATCGAAGAGCGCCAAAAAAGGATTGCTGACGGTCTAGCTGATGCTGATCGTGCGGTAAAAGACCTGGAGTTGGCACAAGCGAAAGCGACTGACCAACTAAAAGAAGCCAAGGTAACGGCTAATGAAATTATTGAGCAAGCTAACAAGCGTAAAGCTCAAATAGTTGAAGAAGCCAAAACCGAAGCAGACGCTGAGCGTGCTAAAATCATCGCTCAGGGTAAAGCAGAAATTGAAGCTGAACGTAATCGCGTCAAAGAGGATCTGCGCAAGCAGGTTGCTACTCTTGCCATCATGGGTGCTGAGAAGATCCTTGAGCGTTCTATTGATCCAGCCGCCCACAGTGACATAGTTAATAAACTAGTCGCTGAAATTTGATAAGGGAGTTGAGTTATGGCTGAATTAACCACCATCGCTCGCCCTTACGCAAAGGCAGCTTTTGACTTTGCTATTGAACAAGATGCAGTGGATACCTGGGCAGAAATGCTCACGTTTGCCGCATTGGTGAGTGAAAACGAAACAATGCAACCACTGTTAGCTGGCTCTTTAGCCAGCACTAAGCTCGCAGCACTCTTTATTAGTGTGTGCGGTGAGCAAGTCAATGTGCAAGGTCAGAACCTGATAAAGGTAATGGCTGAAAACGGTCGCTTAAAGGTGCTACCTGCTGTATCTCAGTTATTTACTGAATACCGTAATGAGTGGGCAAAAGAAGTGGAAGCCAATGTGGTTTCTGCAACTGAGCTGAGCTCTGAACAAAAACAGCAGATTAGTATTTCTTTAGAGAAACGTCTCGCACGCAAAGTTAAGCTGAATTGTAGCACTGACGCCGCGCTCATCGCCGGTGTAATCATTAAGACAGGAGACCTAGTCATAGATGGCTCGGTACGCGGTAAATTATCGCGTCTGTCTGATAAGCTGCAGTCGTAATTGGGAGTTTGAGCATGCAACTGAATTCCACTGAAATCAGCGATCTGATTAAGCAGCGGATCGAGCAGTTCGAAGTCGTTAGCGAATCTCGTAACGAAGGTACTATCGTTGCGGTAAGTGACGGCATCATCCGCATCCACGGCCTAGCCGATGTGATGCAAGGTGAGATGATCGAACTGCCTGGTAACCGTTTTGCAATCGCGTTGAACCTTGAACGTGATTCTGTCGGTGCCGTAGTAATGGGTCCTTATGCTGATTTAGCAGAAGGCGTGAAAGTGAAAACGACTGGCCGTATTCTGGAAGTTCCAGTTGGCCGTGGCCTTTTAGGTCGCGTAGTTAACACTCTAGGTGAGCCAATTGACGGTAAAGGACCTATCGATAACGATGGTTTCTCGCCAATTGAAGTTATCGCACCAGGTGTTATTGAACGTCAGTCAGTTGATCAACCAGTACAAACGGGTTACAAAGCCGTTGATGCCATGATCCCAATCGGTCGTGGTCAACGTGAATTGATCATTGGCGACCGTCAAACTGGTAAAACAGCACTGGCGATCGACGCAATCATCAACCAGAAAAACTCTGGCATTAAATGTGTGTACGTTGCGATTGGCCAAAAGGCTTCTACTATCGCTAACGTGGTACGCAAGCTAGAAGAACATGGTGCTTTAGCTAACACTATCGTTGTAGTTGCAACGGCTTCTGAAGCTGCTGCTCTGCAATACTTAGCGCCATATTCTGGTTGTTCTATGGGTGAATACTTCCGTGACCGCGGTGAAGATTCTTTGATCGTATACGATGATTTGTCTAAGCAAGCAGTTGCTTATCGTCAAATTTCGTTGCTGCTCAAGCGTCCACCAGGCCGTGAAGCTTACCCTGGTGACGTATTCTATCTACATTCACGTTTGTTAGAGCGTGCATCACGCGTTAACGCGATTTATGTAGAAAATTTCACTAAAGGTGCAGTAACGGGTAAAACGGGTTCTTTAACCGCGCTGCCTATTATTGAAACACAAGCGGGTGACGTATCTGCATTCGTACCGACCAACGTAATTTCTATTACTGATGGTCAGATCTTCCTTGAGACTGATCTGTTTAACTCTGGCTTACGTCCAGCAGTTAACCCAGGTATTTCTGTTTCTCGTGTTGGTGGTGCGGCTCAGACTAAGATCATCAAGAAACTGTCTGGTGGTATTCGTACCGCACTAGCACAGTATCGTGAGCTTGCTGCGTTCTCGCAATTTGCATCTGATCTTGACGATGCAACACGTGCTCAGCTTGAGCATGGTGTGCGTGTTACCGAACTGATGAAGCAAAAGCAATATGCTCCGATGAGCGTAGCCGCTCAAGCTGTGTCTATTTTCTCAGCTGAAAAAGGTTACCTGAAGAGTGTTGAGCTAAATAAGGTCGGTAATTTCGAAGCCGCTCTGCTCTCGTTCATGAACAGCGAGCATGCTCCTTTAATGAAGCTTATCAACGAAACTGGCGATTATAGCGCTGATATCGAAGCTGAATTAAAGGCTGGCCTCGACAAGTTCGTAGCAACCCAAACCTGGTAACAATGATAGAGGTGTCTTAAGACACCTCAGGTCCAGATTGGAGAGTAGAGATGGCCGGCGCTAAAGATATTAAAACCAAGATCGCGAGTGTTAAAAACACTCAGAAGATCACGTCCGCCATGGAAATGGTGGCAGCCAGCAAAATGCGCAGAGCGCAGGAACGCATGGCTGCGAGCCGTCCATATGCGGAAAGCATGCGTAAGGTGATCGGTCACGTAGCGCAAGGTTCTCTCGAGTATAAACACCCCTATTTGGAGGTGAGAGAGGCTAAGCGGGTTGGTTACATTGTTGTAGCAACCGACCGTGGCCTTTGTGGTGGTCTGAACGTTAACCTTTTCAAAAAGGTTATCGCAGACGTGAAAAGCTGGAAAGCCCAAGGTGCAGAATTTGAATTTTGCCCTATCGGCGCACGTAGTGTGCAGTTTTTCAAAAACTTCGGTGGACAAGTATCTGCTCACGCTTCAGGTTTAGGCGATGCTCCAAAGCTCGCTGACTTGATCGGGACAGTTAGTGTCATGCTTGAAGCTTACAACGAAGGCAAGCTGGATCGTCTGTACGTGGTATTTAACAAATTTGTGAATACTATGACGCAGACTCCTGTGATCGAGCAGCTGCTACCTTTGCCTAAATCAGAAGATGATGAAACAGCTCGTCGTTGGGATTATATCTACGAGCCAGATCCAAAAGCACTTTTGGAGACCTTATTGGTTCGTTATGTAGAATCTCAGGTTTACCAAGGTGTTGTTGAAAACATTGCCTCTGAACAAGCTGCCCGTATGGTGGCGATGAAGTCGGCAACCGACAACGCTGGTGAGCTGATCAACGACTTGCAACTGGTCTATAACAAGGCTCGTCAGGCTGCGATTACGCAGGAACTGACGGAAATTGTTTCTGGTGCCTCTGCGGTTTAGGTTAGGTAACGAATACAAGTTTTAGAGGATTAATCATGAGCACAGGTACTGTTGTCCAAGTGATTGGCGCGGTTGTGGACGTAGAGTTTCCACAAGATGCCGTACCTCAAGTATATGACGCTCTGAAAATCGTAGGTGAAGGCCCTTGTTATGGTTTGGTGCTGGAAGTTCAGCAGCAGCTAGGTGGTGGTGTAGTTCGTACTATCGCTATGGGTTCTTCTGACGGTCTGCGTCGTGGTCTTGAAGTAGTAAACTCAGGTTCACCAATTACTGTTCCAGTTGGTACCGCCACTCTTGGCCGTATCATGAACGTATTAGGTGAGCCTATTGATGAAGCGGGTCCAATCGGTGAAGAAGAGCGTTATGAAATTCACCGTACAGCTCCTTCATACGAAGAACAATCTAGCTCTACTGAACTGTTAGAGACTGGCATTAAGGTTATCGACCTTGTTTGTCCATTCGCTAAGGGTGGTAAAGTAGGTCTGTTCGGTGGTGCGGGTGTTGGTAAGACAGTTAACATGATGGAACTGATTAACAACATCGCCAAAGCCCACTCGGGTCTTTCTGTATTCGCTGGTGTAGGTGAACGTACTCGTGAGGGTAACGACTTCTACTACGAGATGAAAGATTCTGGCGTTCTCGATAAAGTGGCCATGGTTTATGGTCAGATGAACGAGCCTCCAGGAAACCGTTTGCGCGTTGCACTGTCTGGTCTGACTATGGCAGAGAAATTCCGTGACGAAGGCCGTGACGTACTGTTGTTCATTGACAACATCTACCGTTATACCTTAGCCGGTACTGAAGTATCTGCACTGTTAGGTCGTATGCCTTCTGCGGTAGGTTACCAACCAACATTGGCTGAAGAAATGGGCGTTCTGCAAGAACGTATCACTTCAACTAAGACTGGTTCTATTACCTCTGTACAAGCGGTATACGTACCTGCGGATGACTTGACCGATCCGTCACCAGCAACAACCTTCGCTCACTTAGATGCGACTGTTGTACTGTCACGTCAAATTGCTTCTCTGGGTATTTACCCAGCGGTTGACCCATTGGATTCGACTTCACGTCAATTAGATCCATTGGTTGTTGGCCAAGAGCATTATGACGTTGCTAACGGCGTGCAAACTGTACTGCAACGTTACAAAGAGCTGAAAGACATTATTGCGATTCTGGGTATGGATGAATTGTCTGATGAAGACAAGACAGTCGTATTCCGTGCTCGTAAGATTGAGCGTTTCTTATCTCAGCCTTTCTTCGTAGCAGAAGTCTTTACTGGATCTCCTGGTAAGTACGTTTCTCTGAAAGACACTATCCGTGGCTTTAAGGGTATTTTGAACGGTGAGTTTGATCACCTGCCAGAACAAGCGTTCTACATGGTTGGCTCTATCGATGAAGTCATCGAGAAAGCGAACAAAAAGAAATAACTAGGTAGTAATACTTAGTTTTTTAAGGAGAACCGGATGGCAGCCATGACAGTACATCTTGATATAGTAAGCGCAGAGAGCAAAATCTTCTCTGGTCGTGTAGCTTCGCTGCAAGTGACTGGTTCTGAAGGTGAGTTGGGCATAATGCATGGCCATGCTCCTTTGCTAAGTTATATCAAACCTGGCATGGCGCGCATCGTTAACCAAGACGGCAGTGAAGAAGTGTTTTACCTTTCAGGTGGTATTCTGGAAGTGCAACCTTCTTCTGTCTCCGTATTGGCTGATGTGGTTATGCGTGCCAAAGATATTGATGAGCAAGCGGCATTAGAAGCTAAGCGTCGTGCAGAAGCCCATATGGCAAATGCTGGTGCTGACTTCAATTATGACGCGGCTATGGTTGAGTTAGCTAAGGCTATGGCTCAATTACGTGTTGTTGAAACCATCAAGAAAAACATTGCCAGATAAGGTTATTGTTTGTGAAAAAAGGCGACCATAGGGTCGCCTTTTTTGTGTCTAAAATGGGGATAAACGTGTGTTATTGCATGTCTTTGATTTATTGGTATCGCTATCCGCTTCGCTTTTCTATGTGCTTTCCGTTAAAATTGCGCCACTAATACCAATCGTATTAAATATCTGTTCATTCAGCGGGAATTCAACGTGCTTTAGACAAGGCGAAGGCTTGAAGGCATAGTGGTGCTCTGTCGAAAGCCTTAAACGCAGTATAAAGCGTGTTGCCATGTATTTAACATCGGCCGCCCTTTGGGATGCCTGTGAGGCTCTGAACTGATTAGATATTTAAATGTGATTGGTATAAGACCTTAATTTTTTTTAACCCTTTTGGGTAATTGTTCAAGGATATGGCAATGGCATTAAATGTAGTGATCTTAGCGGCTGGCAAGGGAACACGGATGCGCTCTGATCTTCCTAAGGTATTACATCCCATCGCCCATAAGAGCATGGTGCAACATGTCATCGATACCGCTCATAAAGTGGGTAGTGACAGGATTCAGTTAGTCTACGGTTATGGTGCCGACAAGCTCCAAGCCAGCTTAGGTGAGCAGCAGCTTAATTGGGTGCTACAGGCCGAGCAATTAGGCACAGGTCATGCGGTGGCACAGGCGAGCCCACATATCGACGACAGCGATACAGTACTTATTCTTTACGGCGATGTGCCATTGATCCAAGCATCGACTCTTGAAGCATTACTCGCCGCCCGCCCTGAAAATGGCATTGCTATCTTAACGGTGAATTTAGCTAATCCTATGGGTTATGGTCGTATCGTCCGTACTCTTTGTGAAGGTCAAGAACGGGGGAAAGTGGTCGGTATTATTGAACAGAAAGATGCCACAGCAGAGCAGTTGCTGATCAACGAAATCAATACTGGCATCATGGCTGTTCCGGGTAAGCAACTTAAAGCTTGGCTGAGTCGTTTATCGAATAACAATGCCCAAGGTGAATATTATCTAACGGATATTATCGCCATGGCACATGCTGACGGTGTGGCAATTGATACTGCCCAGCCACAATCGGCCATTGAAGTGGAAGGTGCCAATAACCGCGTGCAACTGGCGCAGCTTGAGCGTGCCTACCAAGCCCGAGAGGCTGAAAAACTGATGCTAGCTGGGGCGAATCTTCGCGACCCAAGCCGTATCGATATCCGTGGTGAAGTCACAGTCGGTATGGATGTGATGATCGATGTCAACGTAATATTCGAAGGCAAAGTTACGCTTGGCAATAACGTTACTATCGGTGCCGGCGCGATTTTAATCGATTGTGAGATTGCCGATAATGCCGAAATCAAGCCTTACTCTATTATTGAAGGGGCTAAGTTAGGAGTTGCTGCCAGCGCTGGCCCATTTGCCCGTTTACGTCCGGGAGCAGAGCTTAAGCAGGATGCGCATATAGGTAATTTTGTCGAAGTTAAAAAAGCGGTCATTGGTGTAGGCTCTAAAGCTGGACACTTGGCTTATTTAGGCGATGCCATCATTGGTGATGGCGTGAACATTGGCGCTGGCACTATTACCTGTAACTATGATGGCGCAAATAAACATCTTACTGTTATCGAAGATAATGTGTTTGTTGGCTCAGATACTCAACTTGTGGCTCCTGTGACTATTGGTAAAGGGGCGACCTTAGGTGCGGGTTCAACTATTACCCATGATGTGGGTGAAGATGAATTAGTGATCACTCGAGTAAAGCAAAAACATGTTATAGGTTGGCAGCGCCCAGTTAAAATAAAAAAGTAACTCTAAAACGCGCTATTTTTTATAAATAAAAGCGGCCATGTGCCGCTTTTGTCTTTATTGATATTCAATATTTAGCTCTAAAAAACGTAATTATTATCTAATAGTTAATGGTTAAGTTTTAATTCATGTTTTTATGATAAGTGCAAATTGTAGTTTTTAAGTTGATTTGATCGCTATCACACTAGATTGTAAATTTAGGTAAAGAAGTTAAAATAAAAACACTTCTCATTTATATTGCCAGCAATTCTAAGACTAAAGGTCTAATTGAGGTGTTGGCAATGGTATTTAAATATTCAATTGTAGGTCTCGCTGTTGGTGCAGCATTAATGGCGATGCCTGTTTTGGCAGATGATTCAACCGATGTAAATATTGAACGTATTAAGGTCACTGGCCGTAATTTTAATGACTATAAAGTGGGTACCGCATCTGGCGCTATGCGTGGTGATATTGACCTGATGGATACTCCGCAGTCAGTCAATGTTATTCCTGATTTTGTTACTGATGAACAGCTTGCCACTAACTTAGCCGAAGTTTTAGTTAACGATTCAAGTGTGACCGCAGGAACCACTCGCTGGAACCGTCAAGTCTTTAGCATTCGAGGTTTTGAGATTGATTCAGGTAACGGTTACCTTATCAATGGACATCAACAATGGTCTCACTATGTACAGCCTATCGAAACGTTACAGCAGGTCGAAGTATTAAAAGGTCCTTCGAGTATGCTTTATGGTCAGTCAGGTCCTGGTGGTTTAGTCAATATGGTGACTAAAAAACCAACCTATGACTCCATGTTGGATCTTGGTTTCGATACCGATGGTTATGGCTCAACCCGTGCACAGCTCGATGCGGGTGGTAGCTTAAATGAAGCCCAAAGCCTTCGTTATCGCACTGTGCTGGTCAAGCAAGACACTAAATACTGGCGCGAATATTCAACCACTGAAGAAAATCAAGAGCGTGACCGCTGGTTAGGTTACTTAAACCTAGAGTTTGATGTCAGTGATGATGTCCTGTTGTCGGTTAAGTACGATCATACCCAAGATAAAGCGGGTATCGATGCGGGGGGGTGGTTAGATGCCCAAGGTAATGTGATAGGCGATCGTAAAACCGTATGGGATGCGCCATGGGCCTTCACCGATAATACGGTATCAAATTTAGGTGCTGATATTGCGTGGCAGATAACTAATGACTGGAAAGTCAAAGCTGGCTATAACGATCAACAGTTTAATCGTCAGCGTTTTGATTCTGCTCCACAATATACAACGGATCCTTTTATCAATGGCTATAGTATTAAACCATTCGACCGTTACGATGATTGGCAACATAAAACAGCCTATGTTGATTTTACTGGTGAGTTTGCCTTGGCGGGCATGGATCATCAATTCCTCGTTGGTGCTAACTATCTCGATTATTTCTATCAGCAGCAGATTGTTCGTGGTGCAACTCAAACCGTTATTCCTGGGCAGCCAGTTATTCAGCCAGATATTGATTACCACACAGGTAAAAAAGGCAATGCAAGTGAATACAAATATTATGGTTTCTACCTACAGGATTTAATGACCTTAAATGAGCAGTGGAAATTACTTGCTGGCGTACGTTATGACGAACAGAAAAAAGACGGATTTGGTGAAAATAGTTATGCCGTATCGCCTAAATTTGGGGTGATCTACTCACCAATGACCAATGGCAGCATTTACGTTAACTACTCTAAGAGTTTTACACCACAGGGTGCAGTGACTGACATCACTGACGTTAGTTATGGGACTAACCTAAAACCAGAATACGGCATCCAATATGAAGTCGGTACTAAGTGGGAACTGTTTGACGATAGCTTACTGCTAACAGCGGCGGTATTTGATATTACGGTCGAAAACATCACCATTACAGAAGAGTTACCTGTACCAACTGGCACTAAAGAAGATATCACCACTCAAGGTGGTGAGCAGAAACACCGTGGTGTTGAAATGGGCGCCCAAGGTCAGTTAGGCGATGACTGGTTTGTGACTTCATCAATGATGTATTTAGATGCTGAATACCAAACTGGGGATATCCGTGAAGGTAAAACACCTATCGATGCCCCTGAGTGGTCGGCCAATATCTGGACTCGTTACGAAGTGACTGATAATTTTGCCATGAACTTTGGTGCTATTTATGTCGGTGAGCGTTTTGCCAATACATCGAACAGCATTACCAAAGACGGTTATGTGCGTTTTGATATAGGTGCTGCCTACACTATGGATATTATGGGTAAAGATGTTAGCCTTCGTGCCAATGTCAGAAACCTCTTCGATACTGAATATTTAGATGGTGGTAGCGATAAGATGGTCACAATCGGTCAAGATCGTAACTTCAGTGTTGCCGTTGAAGCTAAGTTCTAAAATTCATTCAGTTTTGAATCTATTTAAAAGCAGTTTATCCCCCCAAAGGATAAGCTGCTTTTTATTGGCTGATTTTTAAGTTCATGACGTTAAATTGATAAAAATTGCTCGGGATTTGCAAAAGAGTGTTTCGAATGACTAGTAAAAAAGTTTCGTTTCACTATAATGCACCTTTCGAATCGAAACTTAACTGAAAGGTTTTATGAATAAACGAAACACACAGCAGCGTCGCCACAGCATTATCACCATATTGAATGAACAGGGTGAAGTGAGTGTCGATGAACTGTCGTTACGTTTTGAAACCTCAGAAGTGACTATTCGTAAAGATTTGTCAGCGCTTGAAAAAACCGGCCTATTGCTGCGCCGTTACGGTGGCGCAGTGGCGATTCCTGACGAAGTGACTCAACAGTTTTCTGCCAAAATTGCGCCAAATAAGCTTTCTATTGCGAAAACTGCCGCGCAGCTGATTAAAGATCATAACCGCATTATTATCGATAGTGGCACGACGACCTCTGGCTTGATTGAACAGCTGAACGATAAGCGTGGGCTGGTGGTCATGACTAATGCGTTGCACCTTGCTAATGCCATCCATGAACTCGAAAACGAGCCGACATTATTGATGACCGGTGGCACTTGGGATCCACATTCTGAATCCTTTCAAGGCCAAGTCGCTGAGCAAGTATTGCGCTCATATAATTTTGATCAACTATTTATTGGTGCAGATGGTATCGATCTCGAACGTGGGACTACTACTTTTAACGAACTTACAGGCCTGAGCAAAGTGATGGCTGAAGTTTCCCGTGATGTTATCGTCATGGTGGATTCAGACAAAATCGGCAAGCGGATCCCTAACTTAGAGCTGCCGTGGACACAAATAAGCGTACTAGTTACCGATGACCGAATCGACAAAGGTGCCCTAAAACAAATTTCAGATCAGGGCGTGCGAGTGATGTTAGCGCCCTATGCTCATTAGTGAGTGCAAATTAGCTTAACAACTTCATTTTAATTTATAGGTATATAGGTAAAGACTATGTGTGGAATCGTAGGCGCCGTGGCGCAAAGGGATGTGGCTGAAATTCTTGTAGAAGGCTTACGCCGCTTAGAATATCGTGGATATGACTCCGCAGGCGTTGCCGTTATTCATAATGGTGAGCTCAATAGCACCCGTCGTGTTGGCAAAGTACAAGAGCTATCGACTGCGCTTGAAACTAACCCGCTAGCGGGCGGAACGGGTATCGCGCACACTCGTTGGGCTACACACGGTGAGCCGAGTGAGCGTAATGCCCACCCACATTTATCGGAAGGTGATATTGCGGTTGTGCACAACGGTATTATTGAAAACCACAATAAACTGCGCGAGATGCTTAAAGGTTTAGGCTATCACTTCAGCTCAGATACCGATACCGAAGTGATTTGTCACTTAGTACATCATGAGCTGAAAACCCACAACACTCTGCTTGGCGCAGTGCAAGCCACAGTAAAACAACTCGAAGGCGCCTATGGCACTGTGGTTATTGACCGCCGTGACAGTGAACGTATGGTTGTTGCTCGCTCTGGTAGTCCTTTGGTGATTGGTTTTGGTCTAGGTGAAAACTTTGTCGCCTCAGATCAACTGGCATTGTTACCTGTGACTCGCTCATTCACTTTCTTAGAAGAAGGTGATGTGGCTGAAGTGACCCGTCGCAGCGTGAGTATTTTCGACTTAAACGGCCACGCCGTTGAGCGTGAAATTAAAGAATCTGAAATTACTCACGATGCCGGTGATAAGGGCGAATATCGCCACTACATGCTCAAAGAAATTTACGAGCAGCCATTGGCATTGACGCGCACTATCGAAGGTCGTATTGCTAACAAACAAGTGCTAGATACTGCTTTTGGCGATAATGCTGCGGAATTCTTAAAAGACATCAAGCACGTACAGATAATCGCCTGTGGTACCAGTTACCATGCGGGCATGGCAGCGCGTTACTGGTTGGAAGATTGGGCGGGCGTATCATGTAATGTTGAAATCGCCTCTGAGTTCCGTTACCGCAAGTCGCACTTATTCCCAAATAGTCTGCTGGTCACTATTTCACAATCTGGCGAAACTGCAGATACCTTAGCAGCCATGCGCTTAGCCAAGGAAATGGGTTACAAAGCCACATTGACGATTTGTAATGCCCCAGGTTCATCGCTGGTACGTGAATCAGATATGGCTTACATGATGAAAGCAGGCGCTGAGATTGGTGTCGCATCGACTAAAGCCTTCACAGTACAGCTTGCAGGCCTGTTAATGCTGACCGCGGTGATCGGTCGCCACAATGGTATGTCTGATCAAATGCAGGCCGAAATCACTCAAAGCTTACAATCTATGCCGGCAAAAGTGGAACAAGCTTTAGGCTTAGATGCTGCAATTGCGGAACTGGCTGAAGATTTTGCCGATAAACATAATGCTTTATTCCTTGGTCGTGGTGATCAATATCCGATTGCGATGGAAGGTGCGTTAAAGCTGAAGGAAATCTCGTACATC
The DNA here is from genome assembly GCF_023283765.1 of Shewanella profunda. GTDB lineage: Bacteria > Pseudomonadota > Gammaproteobacteria > Enterobacterales > Shewanellaceae > Shewanella > Shewanella profunda. The sequence goes on from NZ_JAKILG010000021.1 coordinate 62,369, forward strand.
CATGCTGAAGCCTATGCCTCTGGCGAATTAAAACACGGCCCGCTGGCGCTTATCGATGCAGATATGCCTGTGATAGTCGTTGCGCCAAACAATGAACTATTAGAGAAGCTCAAGTCCAACGTTGAGGAAGTGCGTGCCCGTGGCGGATTAATGTATGTGTTTGCCGATGTGGATGCGGAGTTTGAGTCGGATGACACTATGAAAGTGATCCCAGTGCCACACTGCGATATTTTTATGGCACCGCTGATCTACACTATTCCGCTACAGTTATTGTCGTACCATGTTGCGTTAATCAAAGGTACAGACGTGGACCAACCACGTAATTTGGCCAAATCTGTAACTGTCGAATAAATATAAATATTTAATAAAAAACCGCCTTTATTGGCGGTTTTTTATTTAGAGCTTAGAGCAAGAATGACGACTAACTTATTGCAGTAGCGAATGCTGGTGGCTTAGCTTGCTATGCTGGAATGGCATCTAGCTCGTGCTGCTTTTTTGCCTCAATTCGTTTCCACACTTTGTCATGGAAGTAAAATACTACAGTGTTGATGGCGGGTTCGACTAAGGCCACTGCGCCACCGACTATCACACTACCAGTTAATAAATAGGTTACGGTAAAAGCGACGCTAAAATGTAGTATGGCAAAAGTTAATGTCTTAGTCATGATCTTATCCTCTAAATTGGCTCCCATCGGGAATACTTAGATGATAACAATTCTCATTAAAATTAAAAGCGGTGTTTTCAGATTAGTTTAAACGGTTTTATCTATTTATTAGCGGTAAAAAACATAAAGCCCTCAGTGTAGAGGGCTTTGGTGCTTGATCAGTGTTTAGCAATAAATTAAAGCCGTTCTAAAAATTAGTAATGCCAAGGGAATGCGGAAAAATCTTGATCGCGTTTTTCGAGGAAGGCATCGCGTCCTTCCTGGGCTTCGGCGCTCGCATAGGCTAAACGCGTCGCTTCGCCGGCAAATAATTGCTGACCGACCATACCATCGTCCGTCATATTAAAACCATATTTAAGCATACGCATAGCAGTCGGGGACTTAGAGTTAATCTCTTTGGCCCACATTAATGCTTCGGTTTCTAGTTCGGCATGGGGAACGGATTTATTGACCATACCCATGTCGAAGGCTTCATCGGCGCTGTAGTTAAAGCCGCAGAAGAAGATTTCGCGGGCACGTTTTTGGCCTATCATCTTGGCGAGATATGCACTGCCATAACCTGAGTCGAAGCTGGCGACATCGGGATCTGTCTGCTTAAATATGGCGTGTTCTTTCGAGGCTAAAGTTAAGTCGCACACTACGTGTAAACTATGCCCCCCGCCAACAGCCCAACCTGGTACAACGGCAATGACCACTTTAGGCATAAAGCGGATCAGGCGTTGCACTTCTAATATATGTAACCGTCCCATTCTGGCCTGATCGGCTTTACCTTCTTCGGCGCCTTCGTATTTATAGCCATCTTTGCCACGAATACGTTGATCGCCACCTGAGCAGAATGCCCAACCGCCATCTTTGAGTGAAGGGCCATTACCTGTTAGCAAAACACAACCCACATCAGACCATTGGCGAGCATGATCTAGAGCTATATACAGCTCATCTACTGTTTTAGGTCTGAACGCATTGCGGCATTCTGGGCGATTGATGGCAATGCGAACTGTGCCGTGAGCTTTAGCTCTGTGATAGGTAATATCATCGAAATTAAATTCACTGACGTTATCCCACAATGTGGGATCAAAAATATCTGATACTTGTTGGGTCATAGTGCAAGCCCTATATTTTGTAGTGCCGAGAAGGCTAGGTTGAATCAGTTGTAAGGTCAATCATCTAAGCGTAAAGCTTAGTGTTATATAGCAAAGTTCCGTTTGCTTTTTGAGGACATAGCTAGAGATGATCACATATATAAAGCAGGTTATCGCGACTGAATACTGGGTGTTCAGGGGCTTTTGTGCCACAGTAAGTATCTTTAAAGTCTGCGATAGCGTCTGGGGTGAAGGGGATTTTGTTAAATTCCTCAAGTTCAGATGCAGATAAGCGCTCTAAAATTTCTGCTCTAGCTTTTGCTAACCTTTGGTCAATCTTAATTATTTGCGTCCCAGTTATGGACTGAGCTTTACTCTTCATATCTTTGATTATCGTTTGTGCTTCTGCAATTGGTGCATCTAGTTTGTCTGTTTCGGTGTACAGGTAATATAATGCGCCTGCAAGTAACGCTAATATGATCCAACCTTTCATATTTTATTCCAACATAAGTGAATAACCATTAGTTATATGGGTATAATAAGCCAGTTTTCGTCCAATATTAAAGCAGTAAAAGGCTGTCACAATGAGCGCAGAATCTAATAACAAGGACTATTCGAAAACCAATCGAATCAAGATTCACCAGCCAGATGCGAGTAAAGCTGATCGCTTTAATCCTCGCAACCGGATTTATGTCCGGGCTATCGACGGATTGTGGACCTCTTTGCGCCGCCGTATGGGGTGGATCGCAATGTTATTCTTCCTGATACTGCCATGGATCCCATGGGGAAATCGCCAAGCTGTATGGTTTAATTTGGGTGAGCAAAAGTTTCATGTCTTTGGGTTAACCATTTGGCCCCAAGACCTTACCTTGCTTGCAGCCCTCTTTATGATAGCTGCTTTTGCCCTATTCTTCGTGACAACTTATCTGGGCCGCGTTTGGTGTGGTTATACCTGTCCACAAACGGTATGGACTTTTATGTTCATTTGGTTTGAAGAAAAGCTCGAAGGTGCGCGCAATAAGCGCATTAAGCTTGATCAAATGCCGTGGAGTTTCAATAAAATTTGGCGAAAAGTAGCTAAACACACTGCTTGGATATTGCTTTCCCTAGTCACAGCTATGACCTTTGTGTCTTATTTTGTGCCCAGTCGTGAAGTTTATATTGATGTTTTTACGCTGAATGCTTCTGGTGGTATCTACTTCTGGGTGGTGTTTTTTACACTTGCTACATATGGTAATGCGGGCTGGATGCGTGAAATCATGTGTATCCACATGTGCCCTTATGCTCGTTTCCAAGCGGCCATGTTTGATAAGAATACATTTATTGTTGGTTATGACACTAAACGTGGTGAGGTTCGTGGCCCGCGCTCACGTAAAGCTGACCCCAAAGAAATAGGCCTAGGCGACTGTATTGATTGCGATCTCTGTGTACAGGTATGCCCAACAGGAATCGATATTCGTAATGGTTTACAGTATGAGTGTATTAACTGTGGTGCCTGTATTGATGCTTGTGACCAAACTATGGAGCGTATGGGATATCCATTAGGCCTTATCCGCTACACCACAGAAAATCAGCTTGAGGGTATTAAAGAGAAAGTACTAAGACCCAAGCTAGTGGGGTACGGTGTTGTGCTGGTGGTAATGATACTGGTATTCATCTATGCCAGTGCAACCATTGCTCCTGTACGCATGGACATTATTCGCGATCGTAATCAGCTATATAGAGAAAACAACCAAGGGATGATTGAAAATACATTTACCCTTAAGATCCTCAATAAAACTGAAGAAGCACACGAATACACTATGAGTGTTGAAGGCCTAAACAACTATAAATGGTACGGCCCTAATTCAGTCACTATTACCGCAGGTGAAGTATTCACATTGCCGATTAGTGTTGGTGTCGATCCGGTCGAGCTATCTCGCTCTGTCACTAACATTGAAATAAAAGTGAAAACTCATATTGACGGTGAAGAAGTAGAAGTTAAGCAAGAATCTCGTTTTTTCAGCCCTTAGACTCGACGTTGTACACATTGTAAGATGTGTTGAGCTTTGTCACAGTAAGAGATAAACGATAGGAAAGGGGCTTTATAGCCCCTTTTTTATGCGCTTCGTTCGATAAATAGCCGTCTAAACGCCTTATCGTTATTTTCTTCAAAAAAGCGCTTGCGCAAAATCTCCTGCTGCCTATAATGCGCATCCACTGACACGGCAGACAGCGAAAGCAAGCTGACGAGTTAGGTTGAATTGAGCAGCTTACTCTCTGTTGAGAATGGCACTTAATTCAATTGCAGCAAGAAGTTGTTAAAAACTCCTTGACGCGAAACGGGAAATGCGTAGAATACGCAGCCCTGAGTTGACGAGAAGTCAGCCCTAACCAACTGGAAGCGTTCATCGCTCAGTGTGGTACTCACCTTCTCTTACGAGGTTGAGTTGCTCTTTAACAAGATAAAACAAGAAATCTGTGTGGACACTCACAGGTGTTGAGTTAATCGAAACTGCTTAGCCTTCGGGTTGGCAGTCAAAGAATTAAATCAATGATGAAGAG
>NZ_JAKILG010000022.1 GCF_023283765.1 Shewanella profunda
TCAAGTGTTCAAACAGTGACATAGGGAATAGGTCGTTAGCATAACATGCTTGCTCTGATCCTGTTTAAGCCTAAAAGTTTCCGTTAGTTAACAAAGTATGATCCCGCCCTGGCTATTGTATAATGGCGGACCGAAAGTGCATTATGCTATTGTTTTAGCTTAAATGATTAGGTTGACTTCTACTGTATCTTATATAAAGGGTTAAATTTTTGATGGAAAAAATATTTGAAAAATTAATGTATGCATCGCGTTGGATTATGGCGCCGATTTATTTGGGATTAAGCCTAGTATTATTGGGTTTAGGCATTAAATTCTTCCAAGAAATTTTTCATGTTCTGCCCATCATTTTTGAGATGCGCGAAGTAGACCTAGTACTGGTCACACTATCACTAATTGATATCACCTTAGTGGGTGGCCTTATCGTAATGGTAATGTTTTCTGGCTATGAAAATTTCGTTTCGCAGTTAGATGTCGACGAAGATAGCGAAAAACTCAGTTGGCTTGGTAAGCTAGATTCAGGCTCGCTGAAAAACAAAGTCGCCGCCTCTATTGTGGCTATTTCGTCCATTCACTTGCTCAAGATATTTATGAATGTTGAGAACATTTCCAATGACAAGATAATGTGGTATCTGCTGATCCATATCACCTTTGTGTTATCGGCCTGTGCCATGGGATATTTAGACAGAATTACCCGCGTCAGTAAGTAATAGCCAAACAAAAAGCCACTGATTTAAGTGGCTTTTTATTCGAATTTATTCTCAAATATTAGCGCTTAGCAAACTCCACCTGATGCGCCTTCTCAGTTTGATCGACTATGGTCAATACTGCAGTATCGCCGACCACGTTACAGGATGTCAGTACCATATCGATAATGCGATCTAGAGCCGCAACAATGGCAAAGGCTTCTATCGGTAGACCCATTTGATGGATAAGCACGCCTATCATCACCATACCACCGCCGGGAACGCCGCCCGCACCGACAGATAATAAGAAGATACTAAATAGCAACGAAGGTAATTGCTCATTAGTAATGGGCATGCCAAAGGCGTTCGCCACAAAGAAAATCGCGATAGTGATATAAATCGCCACACCACCCATATTCATGGTCGCACCAAGCGGTACACCAAATCCGGCTACGGCTCGGTTTACACCTAACTTATCGGTTAGGGTGCGCATAGTGACAGGAATAGTGGCATTCGAGCTTGCAGTCGAGAGTGAAAACAGCACTTGCTCTTGGGTCTTTTCGCGAAAGGTTTTAGCCGAAATAGGGGTAAAGAATCCCACCGCCATTGGATAAACTACAAAAATCCACAGCAGCAGCAGCGCGAGGATCAGCACCATATACTCAACTACACTCATAAATACAGCGGCTTCGAGGGTTGCGCCAAGTTTAAACATCAAGGCAAAAACACCATAGGGCGCAAGATTCATCACCACAGAAATCAGCTTCATCATGATCTTATTCGCGGTTTGAAACCCTTGCACCGCGCCAGCAACATGCTCACCGAGGGATTTAATCACACCGCCGAGCATTAAGGCCATAAAGATTACTTGCAACATATTGCCCGACATAAAGGCTGCAACAGGATTACGGGGAATAATATCAATCACTAACGCCATCAAGCTGGGTAGTTCAGTAGCAGTGATAACGACGCCGTCAGTGCTACTCATATCCACGCCTTTACCGGGATTGAGTAACAGCGCCACCAATAATGCAGTGGCAATAGCCACTAGGGTGTTGATGATGTAAAAACCGAAGGTTTTGCCGCCCAAACGACCAAAGCTTTTGAGATCTTGCAACTCACAGACACCACAAACAATACTCACAAACACCAATGGTACCACTAGCATCATGATCATATTGACAAACATAGTGCCAGCGCCACCTGCCAGCTCGACTAAACTACCCGAGAAAAAGCCAATATCGTTTAAAAAGTACTGCACAATTGTGCCAAAAATAAGACCCGCAAACAGACCAATAAAGATCCGCGTCGAAAGTGATTTCATCATGCTTGTAGTTTCCCCAGGAAGGTAGTTTCTTGTTATTCATCTTCCATGATGAGCACAAATGCCATTCCCTTTTGGCTTAGGCAGGGGATAGTGAAACATGCTGGCAGTTAATTCAATGAAAAATTTTGTTTTTTTCATCTTAAATTCAGCGAGAGATATCACAAAAAATTCATAACATAATGATTTTAAAACGTTAAATAATATTAGATTTATAAATAAGTACCAGCCTCACTCATTTTTACATCAAAAATAAACACAGATAAGACACTAAAAATAAACAATCTAAACAATTAAAACACACCCTCCATTTAAACCCTGGATTTAATAACTAAATTTAAATTTATAACAGGATTTTAAACCAGACAATTACAATAAAGCAGTGAGATAAAATGAATGACAGCTAAATATATGGCACTAACACTAGTTCAAGCTTACGATCCAGCAGGTGTTGCTGCTTGATGCTAATGTGGTTTTGATTCAACCAAACAGCGAGTTTCTGCCAATGCTTTAAATCGGCATTTTGCAAATACTTAGCCTGTTTCGCTTGCTTGTCGAAATCACGGGTGGAATTAATTTGCGCTATCGCCAATAAATCAGCAGGTGCAGTCAGCGCAAGTTGCGGCGCTACGCAATGAGTCATGCCTATTAAAGTGTGGGCGATTTGCAGACCAGCAGGATCAAAATCGGTAAAGGCAATAATCGGCAGTTTCCCTGCCATTGAGCGCAAAAAATGCCGCACGCCGATGGGTGAATGATGACCGCTGCCACGGTAGATGACCATGATATTGCTTAAGTCCTGTGGCAAACGCGCTTGATGGATAACATCAAACACATCTAAATTTTCAACCACGAGGATGGCTGCGACATTGAGTTCATGGCAATGCTTTTGTGCTTCATCCAATGGAATACGCAGTGATGTGCGAGTTGAAATCCCAGTTGGTGAAGATTCGAAACCTAGATACTTCATCAAAACGTATTCGGCTTCGGGACGGATCTTAGCGAGCTTTTCATCGTGACTTTTGGCGGACATCGCCATGCGATCGACATTGAAATCAAGCTGCCTTAAATCAAGCCCCATTAACGCCAACACGCTTTGCCTTAATAGATCAAAATCTCGGGGCGCGAAGCACAAATACTTTTCGGACTCATCTAACTCACCCACTTCTAACTCGCGGTAAATAGCGCGCCAGTTAGCCGTGAGCTTAACCTTGGGAGAACGCTTAATAAAAGCGTTCTCCAACAGCTGCAGTTGTTGCTGACCTAGGCTAGCCATAACTCAACATCGCGAATAATAAAGTTGCCGCTATAGATAGGGTGTGGCTCTCCTAATGGCTCAAGTTCAAAGTAGGCTTTATGTTCATCTGGTAAACCTTCGTAGCCGCCAATCACTTGATAAATCCAGCTTTCAGCATCCCAAGGCAAGGTTTTTTCTGCCAGATATTCCAGAGCTGATTGGCGCAGGCCAGACTCAATCACATCGACGAAATACTTATCCACCGCTTGTTTAAGCGGATTATCCGGTACATCGAAGTCTTCACTTTGGGTGATAGAAACAGATACATCATGCTCACGTACCGCCGCAATCACAGGATGACGGCTGATCGCCTTAATATGCGCAACTATGTCCATCAACTCCAGCTCTTGGCTGGCGTTATGCACGTCGACCGATGCAGGAGCGAGCAAGACTTCGGCGCGATTGAATAGGCTCGGAATTTCCTTGTGCGACACATGATCCGCAGGACGATAATCCGGATGCAAGTCAGTGTAGAGCAACCAGCCCTTGAGCAAACGGGTACGGCCACGGATTTGTCTGAAGCGGCCTAAGAGTTCGAGTAAACGCCCCTGCACTACGCTCAGTTCCTGGGCGCAGTCGCTCATAGTTTCCTGCAAAGTCGTCACTAAGAGCTTGCGCAGTTCACGGATATCGCCGGCAATTTCGCCTAGCTCACTAAACTGGAACATCTCTAAGCCATTAAGCAATTCAGAGACTTGGCTTTGGGCTAATTCGTTTTCGCGGATCTTAGCGTTGATCGTACCAACGTAACCGAACTCGTTATTAATGCGGCCCCAGAGCACACGGATCGAATAACGCAGACTGTCGGCAAAGCTATAAACATGCTCGCTTAAATCTGACAAATAGGCCTCGGCGGCGCTGTAATCTGAGCTATGACGCGCCTCTTTATAGTGATCGGCCAAGGTTTTAATGGTCGCTAAGGCCGAGCCGACATTAGAGTCGATTTGGCGATTGCGCTCGTCACTTAAGCCTTCTTCGAGCAAGGCTCGCACAGAACGCTTAAGCCGCAGCTCCTGATCTGGCTCTGGCCGCCATAAAATCCCCGCCTGTTTAAGCTTTTCAACCACGCTTGGATCGTGCGCATCCTCGTTAAGAGAGCCCGCCAAATAGGTGTCCATAATAATGTCAGCATGGCGACCTAACTGCTTGAGCAGCTTAACCCCAGCCTGATGCAAGTTACTGCTCATCACGGCCTCCTTGGTCGCAGCTTTTACCTAGGTTTAACAGTGCTAACATTATATCAAGTCCCGCTGGGTCGCCGTTTCTGCCTGCGCTTCTAGGCTTAAGCCTTCGGTTTCATCGATAAAGCGAATGACTTCATACAGATAATCCAGCTTGCCCGTAGCGATATAGATTTGCTTCTCCGCATTGGGGCGCACTAAATAGCCGAGTTCGACTAAGCGTTTGAAGACTAATTTGATTTGCGCATCGCTATTGGTACTGGTCGAGCCAAATAGGCGATATTGACTGAGTTTGGCTAACTGCTCACGAAACGCCGGCGTGTCTTCTATGCGGCTTTGTAGCTCAGTTAACCGCACGGGCGCACCTTCGCTCAGCGGCGCATCTTGGCCACTGGCTTCCTGCACTAATACCAACCATTCCACCAGCGGGATCAATGCCTGACAGATATCTTTAAACTGCGACGAAATCACTTTGCGTTCGGCATCGCCGAGCTGCAAATAACCGCAGAAGAACACATCACCTTCGGCGGCGGAGGCCACGGTACGGTTGATCTGGTTTAAATAGCCTTCGACCCGCTCGCGGGTGCTGCTATTTTTAAGGGCGCGCCAGCCTTCTTCATTAGTGGTGCGGCAAATAAACTCGCCCTTGAGTAACAGTTCAATCAAAGCGCCAGTACCGACCAATACGGTTTGTGTCGATTCACTCATGGTTACACAGTCTCCTTAGACAAGCGTTTGCTCAGCATGTCGGCAATCGGATTGGCTTTGGGCTTCACCACCTGCAACTTCTTGGTTTGTTTGTTGATAATGTAACGGTTGGCGAACAAGTTCAGCACCTCAGACTCTGGGTTCGGGAAGGCGCCCAGCACACAAATATTGTTATTTTCGCAAGCATCGAAAATCTTCTTCACGTTGGTATGGTGCAAAGTGCCCAACTCATCAATTGGCCAGTGAATGGTGACATCGGCGCGTCCACGCAGCAAGCGCGTGAATGCCAGCAGAAACTTACACAAAATCAGATACGCCATACCGTGGCTTGAGGATTCGTTAAGCTGTCTGTCGGTGCGGATAATCAGATCGCTGTTACCTTCTTTGAGGCGCAGCTCGATTTCCAGCAACTTAGAGATGCCCCCCGTTAATGCGGCACGGCCGATAATGTCTAAGGCGCGGCGCATGCTGTTGGTGTAATCCTCATCGGGCAAGCCATTAAAGCCATCTGCTTTCCAATGCTTAAAGGCTTTGACGAACTGCTCAAGCTCAGGCCAGAACTCTAGCTCACTGATGCGCGAGCGAATACGCACAGCCGATTCAGACACGCCATCGAGGAATAACTCTTCGCCCACTTCGCGGGTAATACGCGCACTTTGGGAGGCAATGCGGCGGTCGATATCGGCTAACACATCGTAGAAGGCGGTTAAGTCGACACCAAAAATCCGTCCCTGCTCACGCAGCGCGGTAATCGATTGCGGCACTATCACGTTCAGCAATTGCTCAAGTTGTGGCACTAACTTGCGGTAATCCAGCAGACGAATTCCTTTGTCGTTGATAAAGCTCGATTCTTCGCGGGCGCGCTCCCAGGTTTCGGCAAGGCCCGAACCTGACTTGCTGGCGATCACTGAGTCGAAATGCTCCACATATTGCTTCACTGACCCCATCAAGTAATCGCGTTTCAGCAGCAAATCCTCACCTTGGCGCAGACGCTCGCCTAGGCTACCTTGGGCTTCTTCGTTATTGGTTGGTAACTTAAGCTCGGCGAGTTTACGCATTACGGCACGTAATTTAGTTAAGTTTTCAGAAGCTTCAACCTGCGCCGCATCGGACGCTTTACGCTCGGTTTCGAGTTGTTGACGACGGGCCTTAACATCCTGAGTTTTCGCCTTAAGCTGTTGATCGATTTCCGATACTGCGCGCTTCACATCGCTAAGCTGAGTTTGCAGTTTAGGTTTGCGCACAAGCCAAGTGTGCTGATACCAATCGTCGAAGCGCAGTACGTCGCTGCGACGCTGCTCGGCGCGGCTGATTTTGGTTTCTAACTCGCGAATTTGTTGCTTGAGTTTGAGGATATTATCCTCATCCACACCGCGGGATTTAAGCTCGTTTTTATACCAAGTCTCGCAGGCTTTCTGCTCAATTTTGGCACTTTCACGGCGCCCTTCAATGGTCGCTTTAATTTGGCCGAGTTGATTGTCGAGCGCGCCGATGACTTCCTGCCAATAGGCATTCTTTTCCATGCGCGCTTCTAACGCTTGCTCTTTTTGCTCTTCGAGCCAGAGTTCGTGCTGATGTTTAAGCTGTTTTAGCTCGCCATCGAGTTGGGTCAGCCTTTGTCCCGCATGGGCTTTACGATCGCTCAATGCTTTGTTGATTTTCTCTTGCTCGCTGCGCTTTTCATCAAATAGGCGACGCAGATCGTCACGGCTATTTTTGTACGCCGTGCGGGCAAAGGTCAGTTCACGGCTGAGATTATCCAACTCGCCATTAATGGCCACCAGCTGAGATTCGGCCTCGGCTTGCATTTCTTGGGCACTAGTGTGGGCTTCTTCGGCTTTACTTAACCGAATACGCAGCTCTTGCTCGGAGGCGGCATATTCAGGCACATCGATCGCTTTAAGATCTAAATGTACGCCAAAGAAAGCTTCGCTCGATTCAGTCACTAAGCTTGGATGTAAATCGGTGCGATGCAGTAGTTCAGGCGCGATCACTTTCCCTAAACTTTTCTCCCAGCCTTGGGATTCTTTACGCAGAAACTCCAATAGGGTGTGGGATTGTGGGAACAACATATGGTGCAGTTCATCCAGCGCAGTTTGACGCTCATTCACCCTTAAGGTGGCGATACGCAAGGCTTCGTTGGCTTGGTCACGTTTAGCTCTGAGCTTGCGCTCATCGCTGCTTAAGCGTTCGACCTTGGCATTGCAGCTTTCTTGTTCTTCGTCGGCGCGGTGAATACGTTCGTCGAAAATCGCGAGACTCAGCTTTTCTTCTTCGGTGTAAGTCACACCATCGACACGCAATTTAAGCTCGGCGGCAGTGAGTTTGAATTGGTATTCCTGCTCGCTAAAGCTAGCCTTGCCCGCATCCATTTGGTTGCGCCATTGCAGCTCTAGGGCGTCGATATCGGTGCGCGCGACTTCGCGTTGCTTATCGCGGGCTTCGCGCTGCTTGTCTTGGTCGGCATGCAAACCTTCAAGCTCGCGGTTTAACTGCTCGCCAATCTTACTGCGACGGGCATTGTAGGCCGCCTCAATGTCTTGGTGCTTCTCGGTTTGCAACTTATGGCGTTCACTTAGGTTTTCAACATCGGTGCGCCAGTTCGGCAGCATCTCAAGATCGGCCTTGGCTTGCTCTATGTTGGCATCTAAAAAGGCGGCGTGCTGATCTTCAATCGCATCGAGCTCATACTCGCACTTTGCCACATCGCCCTTGGCAGCCGATAAATCGAGATTGAGCTCATCGCGTTGCTCTTTCCATTCATCGTCGAGCAATCTGAGTTTTAAATTCAGTTCCTTAGATAAGGTTTGCTGAATATCTTGGCGATCGGCTTCTAAGGTTTCATCGTTGCGATAACCGCGGGATAAGCTCGATAAACGCAGTTCGGCGCTGAGCAGTTGGTTAAATTCTTGTTCGAGTTTTTCAAACTCAGGACGAATAACTTCAAAGCCTTGGATAAGTTGGCTCTCACGGATCCACGCCTCAACGCGCTGCGGGTTTAAGCGTGAGCTGGGCGGATTAACCCCGTCCTCCTCTAAAATGGCGGCGATCATGGATTTGACCGTCTCCATCTTGCCTTCTTTGGAGTGCACCGCTTTAGCGAGTTTTTCGATGTGGCGCAGGGAATGCTCGCCCTCACACAGGGCAAATTGGCGTGCATAACCGCGTAGTTCGCTGCGGTTGCTGCCCGTGCTTAATAGGGTGCGATCGTTTTGAATAATGGCGCGATATTCACGAGTATTAAGCAAATTAGTGGTGGCGATGCCGGCACGTTTTAAATCACGGCCTAATTCCGCCATGGTGTGGCACAGAATAGTGTCGCCATTTTGCGATTTAATATAATCGCTTAACTCAAAACCTTTGGTGATAAAACGATAGTTAACGCCCTTACCATCGCCCGCAGAGGCCAGCACGGCTTGGTACAGTAAGCCGTCGGCTTTTTGATATTCGTAAATGATGTAGCTTGAATCGTGTGGCAAGTACCAACGCTCGAAACTGTCGCGGGTCGAAGGCACCACGCGGCTTGGGTATTCACCATAAAAAACAGGTACTAGACGTTGTAATGTCGTTTTACCCGAGGCGTTAGTACCACAAATGTTGGTATGGCCATTGAGGGCGAGTTCCACCACGCCCGGAAGGTGCGTATCAATCAGCACAATACGAATCAAGCTTGCCATTTCATTCCTTATGCAAACGGGAGAGTCTTATCTAAGCTGCAGAAGTTTTTCCACATGACTAAGAGAAGACAATCCAAGAGGGCCACTGACATTAAAATCGTGGCCTAAAAATAGTGCCCCTAAAATAAGGCAATCACAGTCTATTGGCAATTAAGCGGCGCTGCACTAATGCCATGGCTCACATCTCAGCCCAGAACTAAGCGGATGACTAAGCCCATTGCTCAGCAAAAAAATAAACCCATAGCCAGACAAATGTTAAGCGGCCAATGATACGACAACTTAGCCCAAATAGGCGGCTAACAAAACGGCAATTAGCGCAGTAAAAAGTAAATTTAAGCAGATTTATTCAAGGCGCAGGTGTTCAGCGATCCGACTGTAGATCAGCATCATTTCCGCCAGCGATCCCACTTGCATGCCTTTCATCAAGTTGGCGCGGTGGATCTCAACCGTGCGCATAGCAATACAGAGACTATCGGCGATCTCTTGGTTCTTCAGGCCTTGGGCAATCAGATTGAGTATTTCTCGCTCCCTTGGCGTGAGTGCTTGATAAGTCGCAAGATACTGATTATCTTGATGATGTACTTTAGCATATTCCAGTGATTTAACTACGGCATCAGCTAACTTAGCGCCATCGGCGGGCTTTTGGAAAAAATCCACAGCGCCTAATTTGAATGCGTCTACCGCCATTGGCACATCACCATGACCAGTGAGATAAATCACAGCTAACGGACTATTTTTTGCTACTAATTCAAGATGTAACTGCGGACCGCTCAAACCCGGCATACGCACATCAACCAGCACACAACCCGGCAGCGTTAAGTCCACTCCGGTAAAAAAGGCTTCGGCGCTATCAAAGTCAGTGATCTTAAGGCCATAACTTTCAAGCATAAAACGCAAGGAGCGACGCACTGAGTCATCGTCATCGATTAAATACACGGGTAACTCAAGACTCATCAGTATGCTCCATCGGGTTTATTGGCTATCAAGTTTATGACCTATCGGTCTTATACAGTTTAGGATTTACGCGGTATAGCAATCTGCGCTTGGCAACCGCCGCCTATGGCGCTTTCAAGATTGAAAGTTCCGCCATGGCTCTCGGCAATATCACGGCAAATCACTAAGCCTAAACCTAATCCTTCTGATTTAGTGGAGTAAAATGCTTGCATCAGCAGGCTAGCTTCTTCAGTTAAACCCGTACCGTTGTCGGTGATTGTCAGCAAGGTTTTGTGTTCTTGATAGCGTAGATCGATATCGATCGAGGGACTGTAGGATTTGCTATCGTCCCTCGGATTAGCCTCACTGGCACTTTGCTCTAACGCTTGCCGTTGAATACAGGCATCGGCAGCATTTTTCAACAGATTGAGCAATAATTGCTGCATGCCCACCTCATCGAGTGGCTGCAAATAAGCTTCACCACTCACATTTACGGCAAGGTTTATCTGATGCTGTTCAAACTCATAGGCAAGCAGTGGCACAGTATCATTAACGAGTTCATGTAGGTACAAGGGTTGTTTCGATACGGGACGCTTCTTCAATAAATTACGTAGACGACTGATAATACTGTCAGCCCGCGTCACTTCCTGCTGGATAAGCGCCAACACAGATTGCAGTTCCTCAGGGCTAGTTCCTCGCTGTAATCGCACTTCGGCACCGTGACAATAATGACCAATCGCCGCCAAAGGTTGATTCAGTTCATGGGAGAGACTCGCGCCAAGCTCGCCCGCAATAGCAATACGCTGGGCATGTTCCAGTAACGCGCGGTTTTCATTGAGCTGGCGCTGAGTGCTAATCAACTCACGGCCGCGGCGGCTAAAGCGGTATTCAAGCCAGAAATGATACACATTGAGTAAAACCAAAATCCCCAAAACAAGCCAAGCCCATTGTTGATGTAACTTGACCCACTGCCACGCCCTTTGCCACCATGGCGCCTGCAGGGGATGCATGTTGAGATCTTTAAGCAGTTGATCGATAGCGAGTTGGCTAACCGCGGTTGTCCATCCCACAGAATCGGCAGCTTTAGCAGCGGGATGACCTTCGGGAAGTGCAAGTAACGCTTGCGTCACACTCTTCGCTAATGGCTGGGATGCGCGACTAGTCTTAGCCATAGACCAGTTAGGGTATAAACGGGTTGACACTTGGCAATCAAACCCCTTTGGAGCTTGATTATCGAGTACTCGATGACGTTCAATGTTAATCAAACCCTCAGTCTGCATTTGTTCAAGCTGGCAAACAGGTACTACCGCAGCATCCAGCTGTTGCTTTAAATCTGTGGCAGTTTTGTTGTCATCTAACCGATAAATCAAGTTATCTAGCGGAAAGCCTAAAGGAATTATTTCACCCACAAACCTAGGTAAATCTATACCCTTTAGCTGAGCCTCATACACTAAGGTAAGATAACCACCGAAGGCATTTTTCGACACGATCCCAAGGCGACGCCCCTTGAGATCATTTAAGGTGTGATAGGGCGAATCGGCGCGCACCACCAGCGCTGAGCCCACTTGCATCGCCGCGCCATTATTTAACGGGCTACGCAGGGTCGCAACCCAAGAGAGGGAATATTGCCGCGCCAATAACACGGATTGGCCCGGATTAGTGATCACAAAATCGAGCCCTTGAGTTTCAACGCCCTTGGCTAACTCATCGAGGGAGAGAGGATGTAGCCTAAAGTAACTGTTGGGGATTTGGGTTTCGAGCCAGCCCATCAAAGGTTGCCAGCGGTTGATAGTCGCCTTATAACCGCGTATGGCTAACACGCCCACATCAATAACCTGATTACTAGGTTCTTCGACGACTGATTTAGCTAATGCCGTTTGAGCAACTAAAACCGAGTTTGGGGTATTTTCCAAAGACTGTGCCGTAGATAGTTTAGGTAAACCTAGTAAGCAAACTAAAGAAGCTATTAGCCATAGACTTTTCGCAGATACAGCCCAACCAACTAAGGGTTCCATTTTCTCAAATCGCTTGAAGTACAATCCGTTATCCCCTCGCCTGAAAATCAACAAACTGAAAGCCATAATGTATTGAGGGACATTCTAACGGATATTTATTGCGCTAGATCAAACCCATACTCAATATGTGGAAAACCACTATAGTTTTGCCGCCTCCCCTTTACCAGAATGCCCGCATACCTAGCCCATCAACCTTACGCATTGGGTGTATGAGCCTGTTGTTAGCTATCTGCAAGAGTGAAGGAAATCCGTATGGACAAGAGTAAACGTCAGTTTCTCGGCAAAATGGCCAGTGTCAGCGTTGGCGCCGCACTGATCCCTGTCGTGCAAGTGTATGCGCAGGATGATAAACGCAGCCCTCAAATGCACAGTGCCAGCGAAGGCCAAGTGGGTAAACGTTACGGCATGGTGATTGACTTGCGTCGCTGTGTTGGCTGCCAAGCCTGTACTGTGGCTTGCACTATCGAGAATCAACCGCCCCTAGGACAATTTCGCACCACAGTGCAACAGTACGAAGTCTCGCAGCAGGAGGATACCACTCCGCCAGCGTTTTTAATGTTGCCAAGACTTTGTAATCACTGTGAAAAACCGCCCTGTATCCCCGTTTGTCCTACGGGTGCGACCTTCCAACGCAAGGACGGCATAGTGGTCGTCAACAATGAGTGGTGCGTTGGCTGTGGCTACTGTGTACAAGCCTGCCCCTACGATGCGCGCTTTATCAACCACGACACCAATACCGCCGACAAATGTACCTTCTGCGCCCACAGATTGGATGCAGGATTACTGCCCGCCTGTGTCGAGACCTGCGTAGGAGAAGCCCGTGTGATTGGCGATCTTAATGATCCTAACAGCCAGATAAGTCAGTTACTCGCCACCAACAAAACCGATATCAAGGTGCTAAAACCAACAGCAAACACTGCGCCGCGGGTGTTCTACATCGGCATGAGCAGCGCTTTTGAGCACAGGATCAGCGGCCAAGCCCCCGTTAGAACCTTACTTACCGATACTGGCGAGGAGATCCACCATGGTCATTAAAGAAATCTTTACCCCAGATATCGCCATTACTTGGCTACCTTGGGCAGTGCAATACTTTTTTATGATGGGGCTCGCCTACGCCAGCGTATGGGTAGCGACAATACATTTGTTTAGCCAACCCAAACCCGATGACAGATTGCTGAAGCTCTGCGCCTGTTTAATGTTGACCGCAGGCATAGTCGCGCCTATTGCCTTACTCGCCGATTTACACCAACCGCTGCGGGCTTGGCATTTTTATGCGCAAGTTCGCCCGGATTCTTGGATGTGGTATGGCGCCTTTTTACTGCCGGTATTCTCGGGCACCAGCGCAGTGTTTGCTTGGCTGCTACTGCGTCAATATCTGCCTAAGCACACCACGAATCAAGACTCAGATTGGGTGAATAAAATAGGCCAATTACTGAGATTCGGTGATTGGGATAGTGACAAATTCATCAAGCCAATCGCGATTATCACGGCCCTGAGTGCCTGCAGTATCGCCCTCTACACTGGCATGGAAACCATGGCCATTAAGGCGCGGCCACTGTGGCATACCTATTGGCTGCCACCTTTGATGGCAATGAGCGCCCTGCTCGCCGCCTGCGGCACTTTGGTGGTACTGAATCGACTATTAACGGGCTACCAACAGCGCACCCAAGACAGCCTATTACTCTGGGTAAGAGCGAGTTTTGGTCTATTCGCCCTATGCCTTATCGGCTGGGCGTTATTCGATAAGGGCTCGGCCCCCGAAGCCGCATTATTGCTTGAAACCAGCCCAAGCTGGCAACTTGCTGCAATTTGGGTACTGGTCACACTCGCCGTGCTGGCACTGATGCTCGCCATTCGTCACTTACCCAATGTGGCAATGCTAATCGTCAGCCTCACGGCCATTCACCTTGCGTGGGGATTTCGCTGGATAGTGCTAATCCAAGCGCAAACCGATCCTAAATACGGCGCGGGGACTTATCTCTATCAACTGCCTTGGGGACCCGAAGGGCTATTAGGCATAGCTGGTACCTTCGGCCTCTGGTTAACATTAATGGCGCTGGTCTCCGAACTTATTCGCCACACGCCTGCGGCAAAACTTGCTCGCTGAGCACCCAATTAGTTTACAGAATTAAGGAGTCCATCATGGATAAGAGTAAACGTCGTTTTATCAAAGGGGCCGCTGTAACGGGTGGTGTGGGATTGTTTGCCGCGGGTTATAGCCATACATTAGCGCAAATAGGTAAAGGTGTCGTCAATGGTACTTCAGGAAAATCGACCCAAGATCCGCTGCATGGCAATTCCTTAGCACCTGAATACAAAGTCGATTTACAGTCAGGCCAGTTAATCAGCAATGACGATCAACGCATCGCCAATACTATGTGCTTAGGTTGCTGGACCAAATGCGGCGTGCGCGCTCGTATCGATCAAAAAACCGATAAGATCATCCGTATCAGCGGTAATCCTTATCATCCGTTGTCATCGCGGGAACATATCGATTTTGATACACCGATCAAAACCGCCTTTGTTGGGCTTAGCGCCTTTCAAGAACAGGGTCTGCAGGGGCGTTCCACCGCCTGCGCCCGCGGTAATGCCATGCTAGAACAATTAGATAGTCCACATCGCATCACCCAATGTCTTAAACGCGTGGGTAAGCGCGGCAGCGGCCAATGGCAGAGCATTAGCTTTGAGCAATTGCTGAATGAAGTCGTCGAAGGTGGTGATTTATTTGGTGAGGGCCAAGTCGAAGGGCTAAGAGCGATTCGTGATATCGCCACACCGCTCGATGCCAATAACCCAGAATATGGCCCTAAAGCCAACCAGTTACTGGTCTCGAATGCCTCCGATGAAGGCCGCGATGCCATTATCAAACGCTTTACCTTCAACAGTTTTGGCACCCGAAACTTTGCCAACCACGGCGCTTACTGTGGCTTTACCTACCGCGCCGGAGCAGGCGCTTTATTGGATGATTTGAAAAAATACGCCCACTTGAAACCCGATTGGGATCATAGCGAATTTTTACTCTTTATCGGTACCTCGCCGCAGCAATCGGGCAATCCCTTTAAACGCCAAGCAAGACAATTGGCTAACGCGCGGGTGAATAACACCAATTTCAGCTATGTGGTGGTGTCGCCCATGCTGCCCAATACTTCGAATCAACCTTGTGCGGGTAACAATACTTGGCTGCCGATCCGCCCCGCCACCGACTCGGCCCTCGCCATGGGCATGTTGCGCTGGATTATTGATAACCAGCGCTATGCCGCCGATTTTTTGAGTGCACCCAATGTCGATGCAGCAAAAGCATCAGGTTACCGTGGTTTTAGTAACGCAGGCTTCTTGATCGTCAGCGAACCTACCCATCCAAGATATGGCCAATATCTCTTTGCCAGCGATCTTGGCTTACCTTTCGACGGCAAAGCCTACGGCGAGCAAGACTCGCAGTTGGTTGTCGATGCCGCGAGTGGCAAGATAGTTTTGGCTAGCCAAAGCCTGAAAGCCAAGCTCGACGTTGACCAAAGCGTCGACACACCTAAGGGAGTGATTGCGGTTAAATCTAGCTTCCAACTCTTAAGCGAAGCGGCACGTAGCGTTGAAATGGCACACTATGCCAAGGAGTGCGATATCAGCGAGGCGCAGATCATAGCCCTCGCGGATAAATTTACCAGCCATGGCACTAAGGCTGCGGTGATCTCCCACGGCGGCACGATGAGCGCCAATGGTTTCTATAGCGCGTGGGCAATCATGATGCTCAACGCCATGATAGGTAACATCAATTTAAAAGGTGGCGCATTAGCTTCCGGCGGTTCATTCCCCGCCTTTGGTAAAGGCCCAAGGTATAATCTGCAGGAGTTTGACGGCATGGTCGAACCTAAGGGCGTATTCCTATCGCGCTCTAAATTCCCCTATGAGAAAACCTCAGAGTATCGCCGTAAAGTTGAAGCGGGCGAATCACCTTATCCAGCTAAAGAGCCTTGGTTTCCGATTTCATCGCCCTTGCTTGGCGAACATTTAACGGCGGCGGTGCACGGTTATCCCTATCGACTCAAAGCATGGATTAACCACATGGGCAATCCGATTTATGGTCAAGCGGGCCTAGGTGAAGCCATTGGTGAACAACTGAAAGATCCCAAAGTACTGCCACTGTTTATCAGTATCGACAGCTTTATTAACGAAACCTCGGCGCTATCGGATTATATCGTGCCCGACACATTAACGTACGAGTCATGGGGTTGGAGCCCTGCGTGGCATGGGACTCTGACAAAGGAAACAACAGGTCGCTGGCCGATTGTCGAACCAAGGGTCACAAAAATGGCCAGTGGCGATGTGGTGTGCATGGAGTCTTTCTTAAGCCAAGTGGCAATAAAACTGCAATTACCTGGTTTTGGCGAAAATGCCGTTAAGGCCGCCGATGGCAGCTTACATCCGTTAACGCGCGCAGCGGATTACTCCCTTTATGGTGCTGCCAACGTGGCCTATTTGGGCAAAGCCGTCGCCGATATCAATGCCGAGGACATGTATCTTAGCGGTGTAAGTCGCATTCAAGCCGAACTCAACGCCAGACTCAAGCCAGATGAAGTCAAAAAAGTCAGCTACTTATTTGCCCGCGGCGGCCGCTTTGAAAATATGAGCGGTGCACGGGATGAAGTGGGGAATCCAACCAAGGTTTGGCCAAAACCTATGATGCTGTGGAATCCCGAAGTAGGCAGTCGCCGTAACAGTCTCACAGGGGAATTTATGAGTGGCTGTCCGCGCTTATATCAACCCGCCCTAGCCAATGGCACACCGCTTCATAAGGCTTTTGACAAATCACAGTGGCCTTTGCTTATCAGTAGTTACAAGTCGCATACCATGAGTTCGATGAGCATTGGATCGGACCGTTTGCGCCAAGTACACCCTAATAATCCAGTACGGATAAATGAAAAAACGGCCGCACGTCTCGGGATCAACACTGGCGATACGGTGAAAATAAGCACGCCGAACGGTAGCGTTATTGCCTTAGTGGAATCTGTTGCCGGAGTTCATCCTGACTGCATAGCCATCGAACATGGTTATGGTCATAAAGAACTCGGCGCGCGGGACATAGTAATCGACGACATTAAAATCGCCGCTAACCCACTGATCCGAGTAGGTATCAATATGAACGATTTGAATCTGTTCGATCCGAGTCGCCACGGCCGCTATCCATTAGTAGATTGGGCAAGCGGCGCATCCGCAAGGCAAGGGCTACCCGCTAAAATAGAGAAAATTATATAACTCCCCTTTTACACCTTACAAAGCTGCCACTTGGCAGCTTTTTCTCATTCAGGGTTTATGACTTCACTTTATCCACACCTGATTTTTGTGATCTTATTCCCCACAATCCGAGTATAAGATCATTGTACAATTTTCACTACGCGCCAAAATCACAGCTATATTTATCAGTGCATTTAGTGCTATATCGCCCCCCATAAAACAGAAGTCGTTTTTGAATTGAGGAGTATCAAAGTGTTTAATTCATCATTACGTAAAAGCCTTGAAGAAAGTGAGGCGAAACTGTTGGAATCGGAATCTTTAGTTGATTCCATTGATAACAGTGTCGCCTCCGTAACGTTTTCACCCGAAGGTGAAATCCTAGATGCCAACCACCTGTTTTTAAATACGATGGGTTATTCACTTGTGGAGGTTGTGGGTCGAAGCCATAGAATACTTTGTAAGCCTGAATATACGAACTCTCCCGCTTATCGTCAGTTTTGGGACAATTTGAAAGCAGGCCATCTGCAGGAAGGTAATTTCTGTCGCATCCATAAAAAGGGACATGAGGTATGGCTTAAGGCGACTTATTTCCCAATTAAACTGGATGGTAAAGTTATAAAAGTGATGAAGATTGCCGCCGATGTCACTAAAGAAAAGCTTCAACTCGATGATCAAGCAGCCATTTTCGATGCACTAAATAAGTCGCAGGCCATTATTGAGTTTACTCCTGAGGGTACCATTCTCAACGCCAATAGTAATTTTTTACGGGTAATGGCGTACAGCAAAGAACAAGTCATAGGCAAACACCATCGCATTTTTTGCTTCGATAATTTCTATCAGCAACAACCGCATTTCTGGGAAGACCTTCAAAATGGGCAATTTAAGAGCGGTTTGTTTGAGCGTAAAAATGCCTATGGTCAAGCCGTCTGGCTAGAAGCTGCCTATAATCCCATTCTTGATGAAAACGGTCATGTTAGAAAAATCATCAAATTTGCCAGTGATGTCAGTGCTCGGGTCCAACAAAACCAAGCCGTTCAAGAGGCAGCCAATATTGCCCTTACCACCTCACAGCAAACGCTAACTCAAGCCCAACAAGGGGTTAGATTACTGAATGCAACAGTTAATACCTCAAACGCCATTGCAGAGCAAACCAATAAAACCACAGAGTCAATGGCAAAGCTCAATGAACAATCTCAGAATATTCAAGCCATTGTGGCAACAATCAGCTCAATTGCAGATCAAACTAATCTTTTGGCACTCAATGCTGCCATTGAGGCCGCTCGCGCTGGCGATCAAGGCCGAGGTTTTGCAGTAGTCGCCGATGAAGTGAGACAACTTGCTGCCCGTACCAGTAAATCAACCAGTGAAATCGCCGCCGTAGTCAGCAAAAATAGTCAATTAACGACGAGTGCAACAAGTATGATGAATGAGGTTGAGCGTATCGCCCAGGAAGGGAAGCTGCAGTTGGCAGAGGTGACATTAGTAATGGGGGAAATACGCAATGGGGCGGAAAATGTCTCGGCAACGGTTTCAAAGCTTTCCATTGACGATCAACATTAATCCGCATTCATCACATGATTAGCGCGCTATACATGGAAGCATGGCGCTATACCTAAGACTTTCGACTAGAAATCCGTTTTACGACCTTGGTAGGTTGCACACATTTGTTGCATAAACGCCTCTTCATAAGCACGTAAACCACTCATTACTAAGGTTTTAATACCAGTTCCAACTAAGACGTCACCACTGTGCAACTCAAAATGTAGCGTCACATCGCCACGCTTACCATCGATTTTCAAATCTTGCCCAACGAGGGATAGCGTGACTTCAACAAAATCGAGTGTAGTGAGGTCGAACGACATGCTCTCGTAAATAACCAATGGACGCTCTGGGTTTATCATCACTTGATGCTGTTTCATTAATGGCATCAAGATATCGATAAAATTATGCCCAGAAAACGCCACATAATGGCGAATAAAGGATTCTGTTTGTGCATCGCAGCGGCTCACATTGCCTTGGCGACTCACATTTAAATAGGTTTTATCTCTGCTATCGCAAATCGAAAAACTATCATTAACTTGCTCGGGAAATTGCAATTCAACGCCATCACCCACCATGCCCGCAAAGCTAAATTTCATGCTCTGGCTCAAACCATACTGAGTTAACACTAAGGCAAACAGTAAATCTCCCGGAACACAAAAACGCTTGGCACCGACATCGTGTATTGGATTAAAATCCTGTGCAACTTTCTTAGCGAAATCGCTGGCCTGCTGTGCGGAAACTGAAATTGCTTGATTTTGCTTGGAAAAATAAGGCGCTAGAAACATATAAACTCTATTATTAATGACTCAAATAGGGATGGATAACAAAATTATCACGAGTCTACCCTAATTTAGGTATTTCACTCACCCGATGACTTGAATCCAACGAAGCCGTACAAAGTAACACTGTGATAATATTTGTAAAGCTAATCGCATATAAGTTGGATTTATATCATTTATGGTTACGATTGAGTTTCCATGGCAAGATGCCTCGATTTAGACCTTATTGAACTCACGTTTCAATTGAAAACCATCATCCGTCACCAACTGTTCGAGCACCTCAACACGACGGCGCAGGGTTTCTAACTCGGTACGCAGCGCTTGGTTATCCAACGCTTGCTCACGACTCGCCAATCTTTGCTTTTCACGGATCTTCATAATTGCCACAACATATCCCCCCACAATCGCAAGTATGGGAATAAGTAAAGCAAGAGCACCATTGTTCATAATCAATTCCTTTAGTTATTAGGGCGTGTTGACGTTTCAGGATTTATTTTTGCAGCGATTTGGCTGGCTTTTATGCAAGGCAAAGTCCGTGCGATATAGTTATTCTACATAAACGGGCGATAACGTAGCAGAAACGCCAGCCATGCTCTTACTTTCTTTCATACGAGCCGCTCGTCATTTGAATTGAATAACACCACTTCACTCCTCATTTCGCGATCAAGAGCTTACCAGAGCGAACAACATTTAATCTCAAAACGTTAGCATGCCATAGCATTCATAGTAGCAATAAGTATGTTCAAGATACTCCAAATGCACCAGTGACAAAAGTCATGAGGTTTGGCTAAGCAAGGTCATTCCTTATCAAAACTATCCACAACGATAGCACCCATGGAGGCAGGCATAGTGATCACTATGATCCGTTTAATCGAGGTCAGAGGATCCTCAAAAAATGGCAGTTTATCGAGACAAAGTAATACCAGAAAAACAACAAGTGCCGTAAGAAAATATGCCACCACTATCCGAAAAACAAACACAGGGATCCGTGCTCGAATATTCTGTTGGAACACGCTGTGGTAGGTAAATACCCCGAGAAATAACAGCGATAGGCAAAAGAGCATAGCGATATTCAATAAAGGCAAGGTCTCACCCAGTCGCCACGACTCCTCCGAGAATGCGATAGGCACCGCAAGGGCAAAAGCTCCTACGCACACTTGAATTGCATCCTCAATATTGAAGCGAAAGGTGCTGAAACTAAAAACATTAAAACTGAAAGCCATGCTCATTCCTTGTTCTTTCAATGTGTCGAACTAGCAGAAATCATGTCGACTAAGACAAACTATACAAGAAATGAATAAAAACTTGGCAGAATAATAAGTACCTATAATTTAATGGGAGCAATTGGCTTGGAAGGGCATTTGCATCTTCTGTCTATCTTGATATTTAAAACTGATCTGATTATCGATATAGTTGGTAGCGAATGACATGCCGATACTCCCAAGTGAGTCATCCTTGTTAGATAGCCTCTAGTCAGTATTGGGGATGACAGAAAAAGGATCGTCTTATCAATAACGCTTTAAATATCGTACTCTTCGAGTGCAGGCCACGTAACAAATTGCTCACCCTTTAGGTGTGCTTTAGCCATATTAGAGAAAACAAATGATTCGTCAGGTAAAAAAAGAAGATGCTTATAATATTGCGAAAATTTATAACTACTATATAGAAAATACTTCAGTAACCTTCGAGCTTAAACCCGTTTCTACTCCTGAAATGGAGCAACGTATAGAAGACGCCTGTAATAGTGAACTTCCATGGCTCGTAGCTGAGAACAATGGACACATAATCGGCTACTGTTATGCAAGTAAATGGAAAGGCCGCTGTGCATATCGTTACTCCGTTGAGGTGACCGTTTATTTAGATTTTTCTATCACCTCTCAAGGTTGGGGTACTATGCTCTATGAACAACTGCTGACACAGTTAAAAAGTTTGCAAGTTCACGCTGTTATTGGTGGTATAGCTTTACCCAACGAAGCCAGTGTTGCATTACATGAAAAATTCGGCATGAAGAAAGTGGCACATTTCAAAGAGGTGGGGCGTAAATTTGAGAACTGGGTAGATGTCGGCTACTGGCAGTGTATACTCAATGCCTGATCAAGCTTCAGAGAAATCGCCATCCTTTTATGCTGCTTAAACCGAACACGTAGATAGTTATTATTTACTAAGCTCGAGTCTCTATATCTGTTGTGTTGGGTCTGATCCCCTCCTAAGTCTACGTTTTGTCCTGTTAGAATAATTGACTTTGCAAACCTTCAATCCTTTGCTTTACCTTTCCCCAAATGACCAAAATCTAGATCATAAATACCCGTTCTTTCTACTCCTGATTTATTGTATTTAGATCACCAAATATAAAAATAATGAATTATTACAATGATGCTAAATATTAATATTCACTACATTAGCGACGATAGAATGGCATTCGTTCAGATGATAAAGTTATCATGCTGCGGGTATAAACAAACTATGCCAACATCATGTTCGATACAGCACTTTGACTACATGCCAGCCAAACTTAGTTTTCACTATATGTGGCACCAGCAATTCACCTGAAAATGCAACCTTATCGAACTGTGGCACCATTTGGCCTTTTTTGAACTCGCCTAAATCGCCGCCTTTTTTGGCCGAAGGGCAAGAGGAGAAGCGTTTAGCGAGCACAGCAAAATTAGCACCATTATTCAATTGCTTAATAATGTCTTCTGCCTGCTCTTTATGTTTAACTAAAATATGCACGGCTGCCGCAGTTTTAAACATCTCGGTATCTCTCTATCAATAGCAGTGGCACAACCAAACCAATCAAGCGGATGCCACCGCGACAAATCTGTTACTTACTATACCAATCGTATTAAATATCTGTTCATTCAGCGGGAGTTCAACGCGCTTTAGACAAGGCGAAGGCTTGAAGGCATAGTGGTGCTCTGTCAAAAGCCTTTAACGCAGTATAAAGCGCTTTGAAACCCGTCCTTTGGGAGCTTCACAGGCACCCCACTCCCGTCTTGCATTGACTTAAAAGGGAATGACCATTTCTGCGTCAATGCGCCTTGGATTGAGATGCCTGCGAGGCTCTGAACTGATTAGATATTTAATGTGATTGGTATTATTGACCTAAAATTTTCTGCCACCACTGCAAAGGCTCACCGCAGTTTTGTGCAGGATTATAGGTTTCCTTTAATGCGGGCAGAGCCTCAACATTGCCACAACCCGCTTCTTTGGCAATGCCAGTATCACGGTCAAAATAACCCCGTACCACACCAGTGACAGGGATTGAACGTAACCCAATAGGCGGACGCTCATTTAAGAAAGATTGATACACGGCCATAGCGCCACTACTACCATAGAGGCTAGTTTTACCGTTATCGTCCCGTCCGACCCAAATTGCCGCAATGTTACGCTCATCAAACCCCGCAAACCAAGAGTCACGGCTATCGTTACTGGTTCCGGTTTTACCCGCAAGTGCCACCCCAGGGAAGGCATTGCCTAACCGTGTTGCCGTACCAGAACGCACCACCTGCTGCATCGCATATTGCACGAGAAAATCGGTCTCTGCTGGAATGGCTTGTTCTTTAGGTGAACGAGTTACGGGCAAGGGATCATTATGACTATCCAGTACTGCGGTAACGGTAGTGAGCTTACGATAAGCCCCATTATCGGCAAGGGTTTGGTACACCTGCGCAACCATTAATGGCGAGCCATTTACGGCACCGAGTAACATGGATGGATACTCGTTTAAAGGTTCTTCCCAACCAGATTTGGCTAGGGTAGTTGCCACCGCATCCACGCCAACCGCAATACCTAGGTTTACCGTGGGCACGTTCATCGATTTTTTCAGCGCCGTTAACAACGATACTTGACCACTAAACTTCTTATCGAAGTTTTGCGGCGACCAGGTTTTACCTTGTTCATTTTTTAAGGTAATAGGTTGATCTTTAAGCGGTGTTGCCAATGTGAATTGGCTATTAGGAGCCAATGCCGTGGCGTACACAAAGGGCTTAATTAATGAACCAATGGGGCGGCGAATTTCAACCGCGCGGTTAAATCCATCAAAACCCGGCGTTTTATCGCCCACCATTGCGGCAATACCACCAGTGTATTTGTCGGTCACCACCATACCAATCTGCAATGATTTATTGCCTTTATCTAAGCTTTTAAAGGTTTTCATCACCGCATTTTCGGCAGCTTCTTGGGCCATTGGATCTAGAGTGGTATAGATTTTCACACCCGATTGTTTCAGTAAAGCATCACCATAACGTTGATTAAGTTCTTGCTTCACCAAAGCATAGAAAGCAGGCAATTTCTGATGAACTGGCTTACTTTGACTTCGTAATCCCAGTGGTGACTCCACTGCAGCCTTGTACTGAGCCGTATTTAACTCACCCGCATCCATCAATAAACGCAGCACGAGATCGCGTCTTTCTTGGCTACGCTCAGGGTATTTCCACGGATTGTAGTAAGATGGACCTTTAATTGCTGCCACAAGAAACGCCTGCTGAGGCGCTGTAAGTTCGCTAATCGGACGACCAAAATAAAACTGTGAGGCCAGTCCCATACCATGTACGGCACGGGATTTGTCCTGCCCCATATAAACTTCATTTAAATAGGCTTCGAGAATTTCTTCCTTGCTGTAGCGGAAATCAATAATCACCGCCATTAGAGCTTCCCGCACTTTACGCAGCAAAGAGCGCTCACTCGACAAGAAGAAGTTTTTCGCAAGCTGCTGAGTGAGTGTTGAGCCGCCTTGCACCGTACGTCCTGCGCTTAAATTGACAAAGGCGGCGCGAAGAATAGCAAAAGGATTAACACCATGGTGCTCATAGAAACTACGATCCTCCACCAGTAGTAGTGCCTGAATAATTAATTTTGGCATTTCTTCGGTTGGCACAAATAATCTGTCTTCACCGTCGCCCGCAATAATACGATCGAGTAATACGGGTTCTAAGTGGAATACCGCCAATTGACGCTTATCTTCTACCCGCGCGACTGAACTTACGCCATCACTGTCGAAGCTTATCATCACTCTTTGCTCAACTTGATTGCCTTCAGGATGTAAAAAGGGTCGACGCCATAACTCAATACGGGTACTCGATGCTGAAAATTCACCTACTTGCCGTGGGTTAGCCACCTTGCGATAACCAAGTAATTTAAGTTCAGCCATTAATTGGGGGTGACTGACGGCGGCGCCTGGATACAAGGCCATCGAACGGCTAAATACTTGGGCAGGTAGATGCCATTTTTGCCCTTCAAATTTTTGGGCAATAATTTGATCGAGGTAAATACTGTAAAAAGTAACTACGGCAAGCCCTACTAATGCCAGCTTCCAAGTGAGCGACCAGATGTGTCCAAAGAGCCCGCGACTGCTTTTTGCCTTGCGCTGGGCGGGTGTTTTTTTTGTCGTCTTAGTTGTCATATCTACTTCATCATTCACACATTAAAGACATCAGTCACGGGCACAACACCTAAATGTTGTAAATCAAAGCAGCCTAAAAGCTATGACTGAGATAAACCCAAGGTTTTCTTCTTGGTATATTTTGTAGGTAAAGTATTCACAGGATCGTCCGGCCACAGATGTTTTGGATAACGGCCACGCATTTCTTTTTTCACTTCAACATAGGGGCCCTGCCAAAAACTGGCTAAATCCGCCGTCAGTGCCAATGGGCGCTGTGCTGGCGACAATAGCTCCATAGTCACCTTAAGCTTACCCTGTGCCAATATTGGGCTTTGTGCCATGCCAAAGGTTTCTTGTAATCTCACCCTAAGCAAGGCTCGCCCAGACGCGTCATACACTATCGGGGCATAAGTCCCTGTAACTAACGGCCAAGAGGTAGGCAAGAATGTATCGAGCATTTGTTGCTGCTGCCAGCTCAATTGGTTTGCCATAAAGCTAAAACAATCGAGTTTCTGTAATTGCGGCAGATTATTCACATTTTCAAGGTAAGGTGCCAGCCAAGTTTCAAGGTTTGCCAATAATACTGTATCACTCATATCCGGCCAGTCAGCACTGACATCGAGCTCTTTAGCCAGCTTTAGTCGATATTGGAATTGTTCTAAGTTAGCGTTCCAGTTGAGGATTTGTAAACCCTGCTGACGAATGTAGTTCAGTAATGCAGCCACTATTTGCGGGCGTTCAGGTTTAGCTATTGATTCAGATTTGATCAATATTTGCCCGATTTTATATTGGCGCTCTGCCACCACTCGCCCTTTTGCCTCATCCCAACCGCATTGTTCGGTGATTTCAAGTAAGGACTTTAATGACTCATCGAACAAATTGGGGTGCAACTGACTTGCCAAATAGATCCGACCTGCACTTTTACCTTCGGTTTCTTGAAAGTCCGCCACGACAAGCCATGGAGTTTGCGCAAGTCCATCCTCGGCGGCGAGCACAACACCGGTGCCATTAGCCAATTGATATCCCTCTACGCCGCGCGCCCTAGCGATACGATCAGGATAGGCAAATGCCAATAATAACCCTACATCTTTATGATGAGCATGGGAGGCTATCACGCTTAAACCGTCAGACACAGTTAACTTTCTTTGCCATTGTTTTACCTGCTGCCCCACTTGTCCCTGAGTCGCAAAGTGCAGATAATTCATAATATCTGCACCCTTTTTGGGTAAGCCTCTGGCTTCTAAAATCCCCGCAAGCAAGCAGGCTAAGCTAGTTAATTCTGGTTGTGATAGCTGCTCAGCTAAGGTTTTAGCACTCAATAACATATGGGCAAGCCGAGGATGGCAACCTAACTCATAGGCAGCTTTGCCATGGGAAGTTAACTTATTTTGGGGATCAACCATCCCTAAATGCTGTAACAGCCGCCAAGCTAGTGCTTCATTTACCTTGGGCGGCGAAGTAAGTAACATCAGGTCACTAAACGACTTTGCCCCCCAATAGGCACAATCGTGGGCCATCGAGACAAGATCCGCTTGGTAAATTTCAGGCTCATCGGCCTTTAGCATTCGCCCTTGCTCTTCTTGGCTCCATAATCTAACACATATACCCGCGGCTAAACGCCCTGCACGCCCAGCACGTTGAGTTGCCGAGGCTTGGCTAATACGTTTTAAACTGAGGCGAGTAACGCCAGTTTTAGGATTAAAACTCGCCTGACGCTTATAACCACTGTCTATAACAAAGCCAATGCCATCAATCGTTAAGCTCGATTCTGCTACGTTGGTTGCCAACACAATTTTACGCTTTCCCTGTGTCGATACCGCTATGGCGCGATCTTGCTCAGCACCAGAAAGTTCACCGTATAGTGGACATATCAAAAAAGTATCACTGTCGAGACGCTCACCCAAATACTGCACTAATCGCAGGATTTCAGCTTTGCCGGGTAAAAAGATTAATACATCATTGTGAGTGGTATTTTTTTCAGTAACGGCATTTGAACCGACAAGCTCGACAATGCAGCGACCAAGATGATCCAACCAATGCTGCTGACTTGGCACGGGGCAATATTCAACTTCAACGGGGAAACTGCGACCTTCACTGTGTAAAATCGCCGCCGAGGGCATTAATTCACCCAAGGCTAAGCCAGATAACGTCGCCGACATAGCCAATATTTTTAAATCATCACGCAGGGAAGCTTGTACTTCGAGCGCTAAGGCAAGGCCAAGATCCGTTGTAAGATGCCGCTCGTGGATCTCATCAAAAATGATCACTTCAATCCCTTTTAATTCAGGATCTTGCTGGATCATCCGCGTTAAAATCCCTTCGGTAACTATCTCTAAGCGTGTATTAGCGCTGACTTTAGACTCTCCACGCACCCGATACCCTATCTCTTGCCCTACGCTCTGTTGTCGGCAGCTAGCAATATAATGCGCCACACTACGGGCGGCGACCCGACGCGGTTCCAACATTAGGATACGCCCAGTGACTTCAGGCCAATCCAACATAGCCAAAGGCAAAGCGGTAGATTTACCCGCCCCCGTTGGTGCCTCAAGGATGACTTGGGCATGGGTAGAGAATGCAGCGCGCAGCGGAGCAAGTAGAGAATGAATGGGTAGAGAGTTCAAAGATCAAATATCAAAGACCAAAACAAGTCGTCAGTGTACTAATAATCGGCTTTAAGTACCATTTCGCTGTGGATTTAAGTCAGTAAACTCGCGTCCACCTCGAGCCAAGGTTTGCTAAGACCTGAGCTTAACTCAGACAAACGAGTGGGTTTGTTAATCGCATAGCCTTGGGCATAGTCCACTCCAAGAGCCTGTAATTTACGACCTATTTCACGGGATTCCACAAACTCAGCCACGATATCAAACCCCATATCTTGCCCCAACTGACAGATAGCCTTAACAATGGCTTGATCCGCTGGGTCCTCACAAATATTAATCACAAACTGACCATCAATCTTTACAAAATCCACATTAAGGCGTTTAAGATAGGCAAAGCTTGAAAAACCAGCACCAAAATCATCAAGCGCTAATTGACAATTAAGAGGGCGTAACACTTCAATCAGTTTAGTCGCTTGTTCTAGCTGGCTCACTGCAGCCGTTTCAGTGATCTCTATACAGAGTTTGTCCACCAGCTCAGGCTCTGTCATTAATCGCATTTCAAGCCAGTTCATAAACTCACAATCCCCTAAGGAAGTGGCTGAAAGATTAACGGACACAAGATCCAACTGTTGCCAGATCTCTAAATGGCTACTACCCCATTTGAGTAAATTATCAATAACCCAAAGATCGACTTTAGAAGCCAAGTTATAACGTTCAGCGGCGGGCAAGAAAATTGCGGGAGAAACAATAGAACCATTGGTCTGAACCATACGCAGTAGGATTTCTAAATGCAGGCCAGACTCATGGCGGTTTAATGGTGTAATAGTTTGAAAATAGAGCTCAAATTGATTTAATGCTAAGGCACTGACAATATCCACTGAAGCCATCATCTCAGTATAAAGTCGGGTCATTTTAGGATCTTTGGCGCTATATAAGTGCCAGCCATTGCGCCCCTTATCCTTAGCAAGGCGACATGCAGCATCTGCTTGACTCATCACGGTATAAATATCGGCAGCCGATTTCTCTAGCTTGGCAATGCCCATACTCACACTGACATTGTGGCAACGGTTTTCCCAGATAAACTCGTGGGTAGCGAGTTGAGTACAAATTCGATTAGCAATGTGCTTCGCCGAATCCACGTTGCTGTAATGCATCAAAATACCAAATTCATCACCACCGAGGCGTGCAACAATATCGCCTTTACGCACAAGTTGTTTTAGACGCAAAGCTAGCTGACACAGGAGTTTATCGCCCGCTTGATGGCCACTCACATTATTGATGACTTGAAATTGGTCGACATCGATGAAAGCGACACAGGTCGGCATGTCGTCCCTTGCCTGCAGAAGATTCTCGAGCAAAGCCTCAAAATGTAGCCGATTTGGTAACCCTGTAAGCGCATCGTAATTCGCATGGAAAGAGAGTTCATCGGCTAAGCGATACTTTTCACTCACATCTTCAGCTATCATCACGAGCGTGTCTTTATCGCCATGGATCTGACTAAAACTTAATCTTAACCAATCGAGTTGATGCACCGATTTTAACGGCAACTCACACCAAGCTTGACCTAAAACTCCCTCGCGTACCATATGTAAGGTATCGGAAAGCATGGCATGTTCTTCCTCTCGTACCATCTGGAATAAATCATATCCGTGCTGCACAGGTAAAGTTTGCAACGCTACCTTATTCAACATTGCCAGTTGATTATGTTTATCGAGTAAAGCACAGGCTAAAGGTAACTGATTGAATACTTCACGGTATTTATATTCGCTGGCAAGCATTTTTTGGGCAATGCGAGTCAACTCCATTGCCGAGCCAATCATCACAGCCGCATGATTAAACTCATCAATAAACGCATTGCTCCAATCGCAACATTCTGAGCAGTTAACCGCCCCCAGTGCTATCCGCGTTTCACCAAAAATGATGGGAGGTAAAACTAATAAGCTTTTTACATTCCAATCCCTTAACAACGCCCGTTCGGCCAATGCATCGTCGGGCAAAGTATTAACATCGGACAGATTTAATAATCTTGGGGTTCGAACCAAAGAACGAAAAAAAGGCATACGCGCTAAAGGCCAGACTCTGGTCTGTTGTCCCTTAGTAAATTGCGGTTTTAAATAAAGATTTCGTGTGCGTAAATGATCGAGTGATTGACTGCCAGTCAACACAAATACCCCATCGCAGTGGAGTTGCAAGGTGATCGTTTCTAGGGCTCGGTCAACATTCTGTTCTAAGGTTTCTAGCGGTGTTTCGCTAAAAATAGTGACTAGTGCCTGTTGGAGTGGATTTGCTAAACCATCTGACATCTCAAGGTATTTCCTTACCTAACATTCCATTCAAGGTATTATCAACATGTGTTGAGTATAGAAGCTTGAACAATCAAACACCTGCTAATCAATGCTATAAAACAATAAAATGACTTTAACCACTACCGGACAAAAATATAGCTTATTCGAAAAACACAAATATTTATCCTTGATCAAGATTTACCCTCAAACATATCCTTGGTCAAGATCTACCCTCAAACATATTGAACGATGTACCGTTTACTTGGCCTAGTCGTATGCCTTATAGCCGACAAAAAGGATTTATGAGGAAGGTCAAATATTGAATTTTTGGGTACGAGGGCGAGTTCGGTAAAGTGCGAATAAAAACTAAAAAGCCCGATAATGTATTCGGGCTTTCACTATTTATTCAAGCAAACGTAAGGTTTCGCGATAAGCACGCTTTTGTTCATAGGTTTGCAGGCGCTGTTTAAACTCATCGGTCTTAGTAAATTCAGCACTCATCTTTAATGCTTCAATCGCTTTTTGCTGGGTCAATATAGCGGCGCCAAAATCACCAATTTCTGCATAGGCGGCGGCGAGGTTATCTAAATTAGTCGGATCGTTTTCATTCACTTTAAGTAACTTTAAGGATAACTCGACCGCTTTATTACCATCGCGATATTCCGCCTCTGGGCAAGTCGCAAGGATCCACGCCACATTACCCAGAGCAATATCGTCACCCACTTGGGTAAACTGCTCTACGGCTTTGCCGCAATTACGTACAACGCCATCACCGCCAGAAGCATAAATAAAACCTAAACGGAACTGAGCCCAACGATTACCTCGCTCACCCATAACCTTATACCAATGCTCAGCTACCGACAGATCACGGGCAATAATTTTGCCTTCAAAGGATAAATCCGCCAGCGTTTGCTGTGCTTTCTCATGCTGTTGTTCCGCAGCAAGCGACATCCAATACATTCCTGATGGCACCTCTTGCTCCACAAAGCGCCCAGAGAGATACATGAGTCCCAACAAAAATTGAGCATCGGCACTGCCATGGGCTGCCTGAACTTGGATCAGCGCAAATTTACTCGCCGCAATTTCTGCTGCAGGTTGTGGAATAGAAAATGCGTGCGCGACAGAGCTTAACCCCACAGTTAAGCTTAAACCCATGCCTAAAGCCCATTGTCTGTATTTCACGTTTTACCTCTCTTTAAAGCGACCACACCATAAAGTTAGCCTGAATTTTTTGCATAAGTCGAGCCTGAATCGCACTAAAGCTCAGACTAAAAGGGGATAATAACGAAATATTTCTATGAAATAGCAAAAGTGATCGCAGCATATAACCGCATTTTTTTTATTTTTGGTTAAAAAAATTCTTAAAATGATTTATAAGATGTGATTAACTCGACAGAGTTAAGTGAATCCGGTGAGTTTCGTGCCGATTTAGTTGACTAATATCACTAAAGCAGCAAAATAAGCTCTAATTTTAGATGGTTAATTGCATTTATTCACTTATTCTAAACTAAGACTTCTATCAAGTTTTTGTGAGTCTAATTGACGTAAAATGCTTATTTAGAATATCCTTACTTTCGTTTTAATCAATCGAGGAACATCAACATGGCTCTGATTGGTAAGCCAAAACCGGACCCAACTTTGGAATGGTTTTTATCACACTGTCACATTCATAAGTACCCTGCAAAGAGCACCCTTATCCATGCTGGTGAAGATTCAGATACCCTTTATTACATTGTAAAAGGTTCTGTAGCCGTATTGATTAAAGATGAAGAAGGTAAAGAGATGATCCTTTCTTATCTTAATCAGGGCGACTTTATTGGTGAATTAGGATTGTTTGAAGAACAAGCCGAGCGGACTGCTTGGGTTCGTGCTAAACAAGCATGTGAAATTGCTGAAATTTCATACAAAAAGTTCAAGCAACTTATCCAAGTAAACCCTGAAATTCTAATGAAACTGTCTGCTCAAATGGCTTATCGCCTACAAAGCACCAGTCAGAAGGTTGGCAACTTAGCGTTTCTTGATGTAGCGGGCCGCATAGCACAAACATTATTGCACTTAGCTAAACAGCCTGATGCAATGACTCATCCAGATGGCATGCAAATTAAGATCACTCGTCAAGAAATTGGCCAGATCGTAGGCTGTTCACGTGAGACCGTAGGTCGTATCTTGAAAATGCTTGAAGAGCAGAATTTAATCCAAGCACACGGAAAAACCATAGTGGTATACGGTACTCGTTAAGTTAGTCTTCAGCTTGATTTAAGCCTGTATCATTAAAGTGGCCTAGCATAAATTCTAGGCCATTTTTTATTGGGGTACACAAATGAAACGACTGTTTTATATCTGTTTTTTCAGTCCGCTCGCACTGGTGTATCCAACAATAATCAATGCTGAACCGATTGAATTAGAACACTATCAAGTTAAGGCTCTGGTTAATTCAGGACAAATCCTGTCGCTCAATGGTACCCTTGCAGCTGTAAATCAATTCTGCCATGGTGAACTAATTGACGCCCATCTCTATCAAGAAGCGCATAAATGGCGCTATGATTTACAAATTAAAGTTCAGCGCGGCCAAATAGTGAATCTGAGTATTGATGCTACCAATGGCCAACCCGATCACTCAATTGCCCTACCGAGCGAATGCCAAAAAAATGAAACTGCTACTCGTTGAAGATAACCCTATGCTAGTCAATGAACTGGCAAAGCAACTCAAACTCGCTGGCTACGTTACCGATATTACAGATAAAGCGCTGGAAGCCGATTATCTCATCAAAGAGACTCAATACGATTGTGTGATCTTAGATATCGGCCTACCCGACGGTAATGGACTCGAATTGCTCGAGGGCTGGCGCAATCAAGGTATTAGTACGCCTGTGATCATGTTAACGGCTCGCAGCCAATGGCATGAGAAAGTCGAAGGTTTTAACGCTGGCGCCGATGATTACCTAGGAAAACCTTTCCATGCTCAAGAGTTACTCGCACGCATACAAGCACTTATTCACCGAGCCCATGGCCGCTTAAATACCCCCAGCAAACAATTAAGCTATGGCGGTGTTACATTAGATGAAACCGAGCAAACGGTGAAAGTAGCCGATCATCTATATGAGTTAACAGCGATGGAATTTAGATTGCTTAAAATCTTTCTTATGTCACCTAAAAAGCTGTTATCTAAAGCCCAGTTAACCGATAAACTTTATCAATTTGATGATGAAAAAGAGAGTAATGTCGTAGAAGTCTATGTGACACACTTACGTAAGAAACTGGGTAAAACGGCTATCGAAACCCGTCGCGGTCAGGGTTATATCTTCCACGGCGCGACTCAGTGATATCCATTCGTACTAAGCTCAGTTTATGGTTAACGGGCTTAATAGTGTTAGGTACAGTTATTGGACTCATATTATTTGAGTCCATGCTACGTCAGGCTTTTCACGATTCTATTATCAATCGTTTAGAAGAAGATCTTGAACATATCATGCTGGCGACCCATATCAATGATGGTGATATCAGCATAGATCAAAGCCAGCTTTCCAGTTTCTACAAACCCGCCTATTCAGGCCGCTATTTTCAGTTAAATTTACCTAACGAAGTCATTCGTTCCCGCTCCCTATGGGACATGCAGTTAGATATAGAACCATTAGCCCCAAACCATACTCGAGTGTGGCAAGCAAAAGGCCCCAAAAACAATGATATGCAGTTGTTATCTCTGGGATTAAACTCGAGTAGTGCCAATGTCACAGCTACCCTCACTGTTGCTCAGGATCTCAGTATTGGCAGACGGGTATTTAGTGAAGTCTATGGTACTAAACTTGGGGTAAATCTGGCGATGCTGGTTGCGATGATCGTGGGGATTTTTTTAATTCTACGTCAGTCCTTTAAACCCGTTAGGCAAATCCAAGATGCGTTATCTCGTTTACAGCAAGGCGAGATCAACGCTCTCGAACTGAGTAATATCCCCCCGGAAGTACGGCCACTAGCAAAAACCTATAACGAGTTACTTGAATATACCGCCAAACAAATTGAGCGTAGCCGTAATAATTTAGGTAATTTAAGCCATGGGCTCAAAACACCGCTCGCAGTAATGCAGCAGCAGGTTGAAGCCCTTGGCCTCAAAGATCCGCAAACTGCAATCGCCTTACAGCAACAGCTCGATATTATCCATAAGATGGTCGAACGAAAGCTGGCAGCAGCAAGGATTACGGGCAATATGCTCCCTGCGGCGCAATTAGTGATCCCACGGGATTTACACAGTCTAGCCAATACCTTAAACAAGGTTCACCGCAATAAGTCCATAGAGTGCGATTTCGAACTCGACCCTAATATTCTACGGCTACCGATCCACAGGGAAGATGGTATGGAGCTCTTAGGCAACCTGCTAGACAACGCCTTTAAATGGGCCAAGAGCCGAGTGAGCATTCAGCTATCACGTCAGCAGGAGCGTCTCTGCCTTTGTATCGATGATGATGGCCCAGGGGTTGCAGATGATGAGCTAGATAAGCTCACCCAACGGGGCACAAGATTAGATGAAGCAGTGATGGGTCACGGCTTGGGATT
Source organism: Shewanella profunda (assembly GCF_023283765.1). Classification (GTDB taxonomy): domain Bacteria; phylum Pseudomonadota; class Gammaproteobacteria; order Enterobacterales; family Shewanellaceae; genus Shewanella; species Shewanella profunda. The sequence continues at coordinate 34,182 of NZ_JAKILG010000022.1, forward strand.
ATCTATCGTAAAGGAAATTGCCGAACAGTACGGAATGACGCTTAAGTTTAATCACAGCTCTCGCTTAGGCGGATTGAGGATCGAACTAACCTTTAGCTAACGGCTTGAAATACCTTGTTTGGAATACTGTCTTTAGAACATAAATAAAAAACGCCATCGAATTGATGGCGTTTTTTATACTCAAAGCGAGATTATGCCCTGATGAAGTTAGGCTTTATTCACGTTGGTACTTTCAAAGATCTTGTCAGCAGAAGCCGCCACAAAGCCAGTATATAACTCACCGTTAGCCATAGGATAACGCAGGGCAAACTCGTAGAAGCAGCTTGGAATTTCAACCTTAGCATCGCTAAATTCTACAGAGATCCTGTCGGCCATAGTCGAAGATTGTTCTAACAAAACATCGGCTGAACCTTTGATCTCACCACCTGCACTATTAAGCACAAATCCAGCCTGTTTCAGTGCGTCATTTACCGCTTCAAGGGTTTTAAAACCTTCGAGGTGATTGATAGACACAGTGAAATGGTTGGCACGGTACCCAAAAGCGGCCACCCAAGCAGCATATTCACTCTCAGATAATAAATCTTGATAGGTTTTAGAATCCAATGACCAATGACGACCCGAGTAAATAAAGTTGTCAGCCGTAGTGGCAGCATCATCAACTTGAGCAATTAAGCCTTGAATGGTCGCTTGTAGCGCAGGGCTAAATTCTTCAACCAAGAGCTCAGAGATAAACACTTTAGGCTGAGTCGAGTCTGGATGTTCAAAATGCTTAGCCACCAGTTTTTTCTGCTCAAACTTATAATCACCACAAGCCACATAACCTAACGAAGTGAAATGCTTAGCCAGCACATCCAAATTTACCTTAGCGATATTGAAAGTACGCAGTGCAATATGGTCGTTGATGATCGGCTTACCATGACCCAACAACGCGTGCACTTTTGCCGCAGAAGGGGTCATTTGAATATAGTCTTGCCACAGAGCGGCAAATAATGCGTTGATGTCGGTATGCATAAAAACTCCTTTTATTTGCTTGCGGTTATTGCTGTTATTTTGCCGCAAACATTAAATGTAACGACCTAAGTGCCACTGTTGCAGCGCCACACATACCCACAGTAGAAACTCAAGTAACGTTACTGCTTGTTATTAAAAAGGAAGAACATTAGTCCTTCCTCCTCTTTACCACATAAAAGTCAAATCTCTACCCGCTTACAAGCTCAAACCTGGGCTTAATGTCGCCGGCAAGCTCACGGCATCGGCTTCGACCGAAGCGACCGGGTAAGCACAGTAATCGGCGGCATAAAATGCACTCGCTCTGTGATTACCCGAAGCACCTACGCCACCAAAAGGTGCCGCGCCCGATGCGCCAGTGATTTGTTTGTTCCAGTTAACAATCCCTGCACGAATGCGTGCAAGGAAATAGTCATAATCTTCACGACTATCGGCGAGTAGACCCGCAGACAAGCCGTAACGTGTTTGGTTAGCCAGTTTAATCGCCTGATCGAAATCACTGTAACGCACCAGCTGCAGCAGAGGTCCGAAGTATTCTTCATCCGGCAATGCATCGATCGCAGTCACATCGATAAGGCCAGGAGACACTAAACCAGTACCCACCTCTAGGTGGGTTAACTCGACCAAAGATACGCCGCCTAAGTTCAACAGATTCGCCTGCGCCGCAACCATACCCTTAGCGGCAGTTTCAGAAATCATTGAGCCCATAAAAGGTTGTGGCTGCGCATTCCAAGGACCGACTTTAATCTGTTTGACCGCATTGACTAACATGGCGATCAAAGCATCGCCATGTTCACCTTGCTCTACATATAGACGACGCGCACAGGTGCAACGTTGGCCCGATGAGATATAAGCCGACTGCAGAATATCGTGCACTGCGGCCTTAATATCTTGTACCCCTTTGATGATAAGCGGGTTATTACCGCCCATCTCAAGCGCTAAAATCTTGCCCGGATGACCGGCGTATTGTTGATGCAGAACATGACCTGTACGCGAGCTGCCAGTAAAGAACAGACCATCGAGCTGAGGGTGGGATGCTAACGCCTTGCCCGTATCCACTTCACCTTGAACTAAGTTGATGACACCTACGGGTAAGCCCGCCTTGTCCCAAAGCGTGACCATTAACTCAGCGACTTTAGGCGTGAGTTCAGATGGCTTAAACACCACGGTATTCCCAGCAAGTAACGCAGGCACTATATGACCATTAGGCAGATGACCTGGGAAATTATAAGGTCCAAATACGGCCACCACGCCATGGGGTTTATGGCGAATAACCGCACGCCCTGCCGGAGTATCGTTCGCTTCAGTGCCAGTACGTTTATTATAGGCCGCTGCCGATAGCGCAATCTTACCTATCATGGCACCGACTTCGGTTGCCGTTTCCCACTGAGGTTTGCCGGTTTCTTGGGCAATGGTCTCAGCCAGTTCCGCTTTATTGGCTTCCAGTTGGCTGCGATACGCTTCGACAATGGCTAAGCGCGCATCAAAACCTAACATAAACCAATCAAATTGCGCAGTGCGGGCAGCATCAACCGCGGCGTTAACTTGCTCTGCGGTGGCAGTTTTTCCGCACCAAATAGTTTCACCATTGGCAGGGTTGATTGAGGTCACGTCATGACCGTTACCAGCATGCCACTGGCCTTGAATATAATGTGTCATTTGAGATTCCTACATTGCCAAAATACGGATTTGATCGCCTTTTGCGAGCAACAAACCCGCTGCGAGTTCAGGGCTAATTACTATGTGTTCGGATTTATCGTCCACCGCCAAATACGCCGCTGTCGCACGGTAGTTGGCTAATTGGGTATTGGAGATAATAAATTGAGTATCGGCTTCAAGCATGTCACCAATATCGACGGTCAATAAACGACTTTCACGCACGCCGCGAATGTCCGATAAACGACACTCAACCGTTGGACCACCATCAAAAATATCCACATACCCACGACATCTAAAACCTTCTGCCTGCAGTAGGCTCAACGCGGGACGGGTATTGGTATGCACTTCACCAATGACTTTTTGCGCTTCTTCCGGTAACAGACAAACATAGACAGGATTTCGTGGCATCATTTCGGCCATAAAGGCTTTTTTACCAAGGCCTGAGAGATAATCGGCCTGAATAAAATCAATGCCTAAAAAGTGCTTTTGTAGCCAACCATAAAAGGGTGAATGGCCATTAGCATCGCTCACACCACGCATTTCCGCGATCACAGTTTCACCAAAACGTTTCGCATGTTGGGCTAAAAACAGAAAGCGGCTGCGGGATAACATGCGGCCATTGTTACCTTTACGATAAGCCTCACGCAAAAACAGGGTGCATAATTCGGCCGCACCGGTGTAATCATGGCAAAGAGTGAGGGTTTCGACCTCATTACGCACATCAATTTGCTCGGAATGATAGACTTCGGTGCCGAGGCGATAATGGTAAAAGGCATCTTCCATTCCCACTGCGGCCTCAATGGCGCACGTTCCTACGACTTCACGAGTGGCGCTATCTTCCAATACCATCAGATAGCCTTCGTCGAAGGGAGCCTCTACGGGTTTGACGAATGAGGTTTCTGCTCGGGCAATTTTATGTTTGAGCAAATCAGCATTCACAGGTAATGACGTAAAACCATGACCAGACTCTTCGGCAATTTGATATAAAGCCTCAAAATCGCCAGCCTGAATAGGACGTATGATTAACATCTTAGTGTCTCCTCACTTTGGCTTGCTGCGCACCAAGGTACCTATCTTAATTAGACAGGTAGTGATGCACGCAAGCATTCCCTGACAAAAAAGGAGTGCGAATAAATTCAGCACTCCTTCGGTCATTTAGGCGGCAGCTATGCTGGCCACAGCACGTTCAAAACGAGCTAGACCTTCAGCAATATCTGCCTCGGGGATCACCAGAGAAGGAGCAAAACGCACCACGTTAGCACCCGCCATCAGACTCATTAAGCCTTCGGCGACAGAGGCAACCAAAAAGTCGCGTGAACGACCTTGGTACTGTTCATTAAGAACTGCCCCTAAGAGTAAACCTTTACCGCGAACTTCTGAAAAAACATGATATTTTTCATTAATTTTATTTAAACCATCGCGCAGTAACTGCTCGCGATGTTTCACACCATCTAGCACTTCTTGAGTGTTTACTACATCTAATACCGCATTACCAATAGCACAGGCCAATGGGTTACCACCATAGGTAGAACCATGGGTCCCCACTTTCAAATGTTCAGCAATTTCAGTCGTAGTCAGCATAGCTGCGATAGGGAAACCGCCACCCAAAGCCTTAGCCGTGGTGAGAATATCCGGCACTATCTCGGTTCCCATATAAGCGTAAAGCTCGCCAGTACGACCAACACCCGTTTGGACTTCATCAAAAATCACGAGGGCATTGTGCTTGTTGGCAAGTTCACGTACCGCCTTAAGGAAGGCAGGATCGCCACTGACAATACCGCCCTCACCTTGCAGCGGCTCTAACATAATGGCGCAGGTTTTATCCGAAATGGCGGCTTCTAATGCTGCGATATCATTGTATGGCAAATGCGTAATACTCTGTGGTTTAGGGCCAAAGCCATCCGAGTAAGCGGCTTGTCCACCAACACTCACGGTGAAGAAAGTACGACCATGGAAAGCTTTATCGAAAGCAATAATTTCGTCTTTTTCAATACCGTGTTTCTCTAAGGCATAACGACGAGCTAATTTTAATGCGGCTTCGTTAGCTTCGGCACCGGAGTTGGCAAAATAGACTCGCTCGGCAAAAGTGCTATTCACTAACTTAGTTGCTAATTCTAATGCTGGCTCGTTCGTCATAACATTGGACAAATGCCACAGTTTTTCACCTTGAGTTTTTAGCGCATTAACGAGAGCTGGATGACAATGACCTAAGCAATTTACCGCAATACCACCGGCAAAATCGATAAACTCGTTACCTTCTTGGTCCCATACTCGGCTTCCTTCGCCACGTACTGGGATAACAGCAGCTGGTGCATAATTAGGCACCATAACTGCGTCAAATTGGGCACGGTTTAACTTCATATCAACGCTCATTCTTCTTCATCCTTTGTGTTTGTTTAGCGGCATCGGGCGCCGTCAGAATACCCTGTGTATCTTTATCTAGAGTTAGTGATACAGGGAATGCTTGTGTCTGTTAATAGCCATTATTAGCGAAAATGTGATCAAAATACCAGTTTTTCACAAACATCAATCACTATGCTTTGATACAAAGTGCATAAAGATTGCAGTTTAAGAACTATACAAGCGTTTAAGCCAGTGGGTTGCAGCATATTTAGTCACAAAAAAAGTTATTTACCCCTATTTTTGCTAGCTATTCACTAAATATGAATAACTACACAATTTTAACGAATCAAATGTGAAAGCACAAAATGACTGATTTGCGCCCTTGCTTCAAGGGCTTCAGGTAATAAATCAATCATAGGGAATACATGGGGCATATTGGGGTAGAAAATGCCCTGTATCTCACCACCACAGGCTTTAATTTGAGCCACTAACCGCTCCGAATCCTGTAATAGCAATTCCCGAGTTCCAGCGATAACTAAGAGCGGTGGTAAACCAGCCAAGTTCCCCTGCAAGGGTGAAACTCTTGCCGACATAGGATCACCTCCGGCAAGATAAGCGCCGCGTAAACGCAGCAATGACTCTATGGTAAAAAAGGGATCATCGGCGGCGAGAATAAGTTCTGTGTCACCGGTTATCGCCAAATCTAACGCGGGAGATAAGAGTACGCAGGCTTGAGGAAGCGGTAAATTAAGACGCTTAAGCTCGAGCAACAAACTTAGCGCTAAATTGCCCCCCGCCGAATCCCCCATCAAAACCACATTATCTGCACCTTTCAAGTCGATTAAGCGTAGATATGCCTCCATGACATCATCACAGGGAGCAGGGAAAGGATGTTCAGGAGCAAGACGATAATCGGGAATATAGATATCTAACTGACAACGCTGACCTATATCCGCAACGAGTCTTGCATGGGCGTGGGGCGTTTTAAAACAAAAACCGCCACCACGGACATAAAAGAGATTTCCTAACAGGGGTAATTTATTAAGGTGCGCATAGTGCAGTAGATTCGAATGCCCTAGCGGAACGGCGGCACTGACTAATTTATCGGGCCAAGTAATCCAACGCTTATCCAGTTCAATTAGCTTTTTCCGGACTTGTGCTAAGGGGACTTTCGCCTTGCCCCGACTAATCGAGGGACGGGCAACATAGGATAAAATAGTGTTTAATACAGATGCTTGCCAGCTTGACATATGCCCTCCATCTAGTGCCATAACCTCGACACTTATATCGAAGGGTCGATTACAGCAAATCTAACTTTCTATAATTTTGCGCTTTTAAGCGCAGCACTTCTTGCTCTGTTAACTCGTAATAATCGAACATTAAACGCTTTTCTTGCGGCTCTATCTGGCGCATTTCTTCAAGTAACACCACCTTAGCATAACAATTAGCCCGTGCGACAATCGCCGCTTGGGACGAAAGTTCACGATAGCTTAAGGTTTGATCAAGCTCCTTTAATAACCGCGTTAATGGGCTATTTTCAAACTCAAGCAGCTCTAATAATTGCCAATTAAGTTTAAGTCCATGACTTAACACTTGTTCAAAAACAGCTTTTGCTGGAAATTCTGTTGCTATCACAGCATCGTATACTTCTTTATCCCGGCTGCTACTGGCTTCTCGTATCCAAGAACCCCACGTCTTATCGAACAAACGCGCACTTAAACTCAGCACAACCGACGTGCCTAACTGGTTTAACAGAGCACTACTATAAACCAGAGCTGAGTCAGTATTATGAAGCTGAGCCAGTGCATTGGCTGCGATACCACTGACAATGCTATAACGCCACAGTTTACGTGTGGTCCACAGCAATTTAGCATTGCCACTGGGCAACCAGTTACGTAAGCAAAAATAGGGAATAATGGTGCGAAGATTCTCTACCCCAATGTAATTCATCACCAATTTCATATCAGTGACGCGCACATCAGAACTCTGAGGTCTATGGGCACGGAAAGCGGGACTGTTGACCATATTGGTTAAATCGCGACATAACCAGCTTAAGTTACTGATAAGCGGTCGTAATCGTGTTACATCGAGATTTTTTGCGAGTAGTAGTTCTAGCAACAGAATTTGTGATTCATTGATATCCGACTTCACCAAAACCAACTCAGGGGAAGCTAATTGATGTTCAATGGCGTTATTAACGGTTGCGGTCAATTGTTTAGAAACGACTTCAAACAGCTCTCTGGCTTGGATTTGTTTCATCAAACGCGCCAAGATCGCTTCGCGCTCGACATCCAACTTATTGGCATCAGCCTCAAGCTCCCTATCCAATTCATCCAATAGTGTCGGGCTCGCCTTTTGTTTGCCGAGGATTAATTGCTGATAGAGCCTATGTTCTATCTCTATAATCTTGCCGGGCCTTACGCCACCCGCTACCGAAATCGCCACTATCAATCTGTCCTATATAGCCATGCCATGTGGCGCCAATACTCTAAAACCCTCAAAATCATTACAATTTCAGCACACACTCTCAATCTTAGCAACAAGCAAGCCATACTGCTTAATACCGCTCAACTTTAGCGGCCCCAAAATAAAAAAGGCCTCTTATTGAGGCCTTAACTGAGGGCTAAACCCGCTTATTTGAGTTCTTGTTCAAACAGCTTATAGATACGACGATATTCATCTAACCAACTCGACGGCTGACGGAAACCATGGGGCTCAACGGGATAAATCGCCATTTCAAACATAGGCTTTTCTAGTTCAATCAAATGCTGCACCATACGAACACTGTCTTGGAAGAAGACGTTATCATCCATCACACCACTCATAATCAACAGTGGCTTAGTTAATCCTTTAGCATGTTCAATCGGTGAGCTACGCTCATAGGCAATAGGATCCACATCGGGCGTGTTTAAGATGTTAGAGGTATAAGGGGCATTATAGTGCGCCCAATCGGCTACAGGACGCAGTGCGGCTCCTGCTTGGAATAGGTCTGGTGCGGTAAACAGCGACATGAAAGTTAAGAATCCACCGTAGGAACCACCATAGGTGCCGACTCGTTTGGTATCGACATTCGTATGGGTCGCCATCCAAGTGACACCATCCTTTAAGTCTTCGACCTCAGGATGCCCCATATTGCGATAAATAGCGGTACGCCAATCACGGCCATAACCTTTAGAACCCCGGAAGTCCATATCCATCACCACATAGCCTTGCTGAGTTAGTAAGTTATGGAACATAAACTCGCGAAAATACCCACTAAAGCCATAGTCCGCATTTTGTAAATAACCTGCGCCATGGTTGAAAATCACTGCCGGATATTTCTCAGCGCGGGATTTGTCATAACCTTGGGGTAAATATACTCGCGTATAAATACTACCCGCACCATGATTTGAAGGCACTGCCACCACTTCAGGCGCTTGCCATGGGTAGTTTTTAAAGGCATCACTCGTATAAGAGGTCAGTTGCTTTAGTTCACCGCCGATAGGTTGAATATAGAGTTCATTTGGCTGCGTACGGCGTGATGCATTGAGCAACAGTTTAGTCCCGTCAGGGCTTAGGCTGTAATCTAAATTTCCATCCCACTGAGTTAATTGCTCATTTTTGCCCGTTGATATATTCACGCGGTGAACATTATAAATACCGGGATGATTTTGGTTTGCTTTGTAGTAAATAAAATTAGCATCAGGTGATAGCATAATATCACTCACTACAAACTTACCTTGGGTTAAGGCACGTGGCTTCCCACCCAGTGGTTTAATGTAGAGCTGCGAATAGCCAGTTTCTTCCGACAGATAGTAAAGCGTATCCGTCCCTGGTAACCAACCGAATTGGTTATAGTCATAGTTCACCCAAGCGTCATCATGGAGGCGATGTTCGGTAATAAATTTTCCCTTTGACAGGTCGACACTGGCTATCCAGCGATCTTTATTATCTGTGGCTTCCAACATTAGGACGACTTTAGTTTCCGACTCATGCCATTGAATTGCGCTTTGTGTCCAGCCCCAATCCTGTATTAGCTGAATTTTACGCGGCACTTTAGTGCTTTGATAGGTTTCACCCTTGGCCTTGGCATTCTCTGCTTTAACCTTTGCCAGTACATCCTCATCGAATCCGGTAAGGCCTTCAATGGTGATATCCGTTTGTTTATGCTGATTTAGATCAAGCAATACAAAACGTTGCCCTGGTTGAGGGTCTTCAGCAACACGTGCGCGCACAGGCACAGGATCAATATATCCTTTTGCGCCTAGATAGTTAGGCATAATGTCGTGCTCGTTACGACCATTATTATTTTTATCGGTTAACACCACTAAAATAGTGCGTCCATCAGGGGAAAGGCTAAGCTCAGAAACCACTTCGCTATCACCTAAATACCAAGTGCTGGCCGCAAGAGTCGGATCGTTTTTTTGTAATTCCTCATTGAACTTCGCCTTAGCTTTAGCGTTTTCTTGTTGCAGTGCCACGTATTGAATTAATCTGTGCTGCTGTTTCGCTAAATAGGTACTAGGCTCTTTTACACCTTCAGGCGCTTTTGCCATTTTGATTTCGGCAAGCTGTTCAACTAAACCTGTATCTTGATGAATTTGAAAAACATTATCACCCTGCCAGTATGCAATATCGCCATTATTCAAATAACGCACACCATCAATAGCAATACGTTGGCGAGTCAATTGAGTGATCTTGCCTGTACTTAGCTGCTTAACAAAAATATTGCCTTGATAGAGGTAAGCTTTATGGGATTTAGTGGGATCTAATACCCCAAATTGCTGATCGGCTGTATGTAGCTTATCGACGGCTAACTCAACCGCACTATTATCATTAAGACCTTGCTGATAATAGCTTCGTAAAGGTGCAGCACTGGCTTGACGGGCAAAAAGTACGCTTTGACTATCATCACTCCAGTAAGCCTCTTTGGCGAAAATCCCCATCCAATCAGGATTAGCCATAATTTGATTAAGCGTCAGCGCCTGTGAAACTTGAGGAGGTTGCGCCAATGGGACTTGGAATACCTGCGGCAATGGTGTGGGAGTTGACGTTTCTGTTGATGTTGCGGCACAACCCGCTAACACGGAAACAGCCAGTGCACTTAAACCCAAATTTCGGATTACGCTTTTCATTCATCCTTCCTTTTATTGTTATCGCAACAGCCAAAATGTATTTGTCTGTTTGGCGTGGTTTTGCGGCACTTATATCATATTTAACCGCTAAATTGACGTAAAAGGAGGGATAAATCTTGTAACAGAGAATGATAAAAGGGTGAATAAAAAACTACTTGGAGCTTGGTGATAAAGATAAAAAGTTTGCTAAGAGATCGAGTCCTTGCTCGGTTAAAATCGACTCTGGATGAAATTGCACTCCATAAAGCGGTAAGTGTTGATGGCTCATTGCCATTATCTCCCGCCCATAAACAGGATCATCGAACCAAGCGTCGAGCACAAAATCCTCAGGTACCACATCCACAAGTAATGAATGATACCTTGTCACAGTCAAAGGGTGATTTAGCCCTGTAAATAATCGCTCACCACAGTGTTCAATTGTACTCACTTTACCGTGCATCACTCGCTCGGCACGCACAACATTAGCGCCAAAAACCTGAGCCATGGCTTGATGCCCTAAACACACACCTAAAATAGGTAAACGCGCCGCAAAATGCTTAATCGCCGCGAGGGAAATCCCCGCTTCATTTGGAGAACAGGGACCTGGGGAAATCACCAGATGAGTTGGAGCGAGGGCTTCAATCTCATCTAAGCTAATTTCATCATTACGTTTCACCACTATCTTTTGCCCTAGTTGCTGAAAATACTGCACTAAGTTAAAGGTAAAAGAGTCGTAATTATCGATCATTAACAGCATTAAGGTACCAACAGGTTAATTTTAAAGGCAATAAAGAATAACCCAGCATATAGGCTGGGTTATTCGTTATTCGATGTCTATTTATGTATTCCTCAGAAGGGTAATACCCACTAAAATACCACACCAAAAAGTGAGTGAGTGAGTGAAAACCCCTTTTAAACATGAACATTTAACAAAAACAAATCTAAAATTAAAATACACTTAATTGCAATTTGTATAATTAAACCATTGATAAACGACTATAGACTCGGTTTTATACACTTTTAGCTAATTACTTAGAGATTAATCACGAGTGACCCTTCATCATGTGCAGTGTGAGTATTGCATGTTCATAACTGCTCTCTCTAGCGGTCAGATTATATAATTTTGGCTATCCAATTGGATGTTGTTAAGCGCTTCTATTAACGATTTATCTCACTGACTGTTGACTTGTGGAAACTGTTCTCCGCTAGTGCGAATAATGAACAGGAAAATGATTGCAAGCCCCAAAAGCGGCCTCATCAGTTTTACAGCCAACTGGTAGAATAAGGATGACTTTATTGATTTTATGGCCATAAATCGCTGCTATTTAGAATGGTACTTTAATCCTTAGTATGATTCTTTAATACTTGGTATGAGACTTTGTTCCTCTCCTACAGCCACTACAAAACCATATTCAGCCACCCACCAATAGATAGTTCCACCTTGTAGGCCTACTTCATAGAAACTAACACCTTCTTTTTGTAGTGGTCAAGTAAAATTGGCCACGGTTTTAGAGTCATTCCAATATAAACGTTCTGACTCATTTGGCGTTAACCCACCATTATATTGATGGGGTCTTGTCTCACTGTAATATCCAGTGATGTAATTTGTGATCTCTTTATCTGCTTCTGTAAAATTCCCATAACCACTGGCGGGTATCCACTCAGATTTCAAACTTCTAAAGAAACGCTCCATTGGTGCGTTATCCCAACAATTCCCGCGGCGACTCATACTTTGCTCAATCTGAAGACGCCATATTAATTGTCTGAATTTCAAGCTTGTGTAATGCGAACCTTGATCGCTGTGATATATCACATTCTCAGGCTTACCCCTTAACTCAAATGCCATTTTCAAAGCTTTACAGGTCAGCTCACTATCTGGTGATAATGACAAAGCCCATCCAACAGGTTTGCGGGAAAATAAGTCTAAAACAACAGCTAGATAGGCCCAACGATTACCGACCCAAACATACGTCACGTCGCCACACCACACTTGATCTGGTTGAGTTACTGCAAACTGTCGATTAAGCGTATTGGGGATTGCAACATGCTCTTGTGTCGCTTTCCGATAAGAATGCTTAGGCTGCTGACAGCTTAATAACCCAAGCTTTTTCATTAGATTACGGGCTCGATAACGACTGAGACCAATCCCTTTGTTAGTCACTAATTGCGCTATCGTTCGAGCACCGGCAGAGCCATGACTAATACGATGTGCGGCCTTCACTTCACTACATAAAATAGTAAAGTCTGCATCAATATGTTCTTTTCTTTTTAGCCAATACTTATAGCTACTTCGATGTACTTTGAATGCATTACAAATTGTGAGAATAGAGTGGCTCTGCTTGAGTTCGCTGATTAGCGTAAATTGTTCATCGAGTCTGACATCAAGAGAGCGGTAGCCTTTTTTAGGATAAGATTGTGCTCCTCAAGACGAGCTATTTGCTTCTTCAGCTCACGGATTTCAATTTGTTCAGGGGTAATCGGAGATGCTTTTGGTGTGCCACCCTGGCGTTCTAGTTTTAACTGTCTCACCCATTTATCCATAGTGGACTTACCTACGTTCATCGCCTTTGCAGCTTCGATGATGCTATGGTTTTTATCGAGGACTAATTGGGCTGCTTCAAGTTTGAATTCAGCACTAAATGTTTTTCTGGTTGTCGATCTCATGTGTTCACCTAAAGTCATCTACGAGGTAATAATATCACCTCTATTTAGGTGGCCAAAATTAGTGTGCCACTACAGGCACACTATGTAGTGTTTCCATTAATTTTATTATAATCGGATCAAAAAAAGATCGCAAGCATAAAGATGTGGAAAAAGTAACCACCAGATCATTTTGATGTTGTTATTATTTAGGATAAGTGCTAATTTTATCGTCAATATCTATAAATAGCAGGCATAAGCACATGCAATTACTCCCTGTAAATCGTCAAGAGCGATTAGCTTTTATTGAACTCAATTTATTATTTGTAGGCACAATTACAAGGAAGACATTGAAGGAAAGGTTCCAAATTAGTGACGCTGCCGCAACTAGAGATCTAATAGACTATCAAAAGTACAGCCCTGATAATTGCACTTACGATAACAAACTCAAAGCATACCTATACAATCAAAGAAGCTTTACTCAACAATTTGAAATTGACGTTAATGTTGCATTGTTAGAATTAACGGGACAAAGGCAAAGTCTGACTCAGAAAACACATGAACAATGTTTGAGTAGTGAAACTCTAGAAATGATTACAAAACCGAAGGTTGAAATCGTTTCTGCAATAACGAGATCTATGGCTAGCGCTATTCCTATAGAAATTGAGTATTACTCTGTTCGATCAGGGAAGCGCCGAGCAGTCATTATTCCTCACTCTGTCGTTAATAATGGGGAAAGATGGCATTTTAGAGCTTATGACAGAGAAAAAGACCTATTTTCTGATTTTGTTATCACTCGAATTGAAAAGGTTAAAGGAATCAAAAGTAAGGTTAATAGCTATGAAAAAAAAACTAATGATACTGAATGGAATAGCGAAGTTAGGCTAGTTTTGGTACCTCATCCATTATTGCAGAATCCACGCTCTATTGAATTAGATTATGCGATGCAAAATGGTGAACATAGAGTGACTGTAAAAGCGGCCTTAATGGGATATTTTCTCAGGCATTGGAATGTTGACTGCTCGCCCGCCGATAATTTACTAGTTGGCAAACAATATCATTTATGGTTAAAAAATAATGAAGTTATTTTACATAACCAGCAAAGATTTTTTGTACCTGGTTTCGAAAATCATAAGATAAAATAATAGTTGCTGCTAGTGCACAAAATCCTAAATAACACCCTATACCAATACAAAATACCACCACAGCATGAATGCAGCTTGATATTATAATTTTACATGAAACCTAAATTGAAAAATAATTTGTTTAATCTATTTCGAATTTTCAAGCCAAGATACCTTTTTCTTAATAAATCGTCAAAGATATTGTTTTTATTGGTCTTTTACGTACTAACTGAATCTTCCAAACAGGAAGATATTTTAATACAAATCCAGCTTGGCTTAGCTCGAAAACACCAGATAGAGCGAGCTGAGTAATGAATATCTGAAGAAACTGGATTATATTCACTAAGAGATGGATAGGTCGCAGTTCATTATCCTAACCAGAATCTTTAATTAGGTGTTCTAAATGAACTGCCTTGTGCGGAGCCAAATGCAGTGTGGGGACTGGAGGCTAAAATTCAGGAAGGTTCTCAAGATTATCATCTTCTTTCTTGTTGTCTACGGTTTTCAAGTAACCTGTCCCGTTAACATTTATAACATAGACTTTTTGCCCTTTGTCATAATTACCTTTACCGTTCTTATATATAGTTAGGAAAGTTGTACCTGTATTTATCGCATCTACAATTGCTTGCCTACTATACGTTGTTCCCTCTACCACTTTATCATCTTTATCCTCATGAGCTTTTAACTGCTCAATATGAGAATGTTCTGAATTATAACGCACTGCTGAAATAAGATAATCTGCCCATTTTGACATAATATGTAACTCCTTGTTTGATGCCTAACGTTTAAGAATTTATACGCTGCGCTGTTTGCAAGGCATAAATTGCTTGTTGGACTTAGTCGATGCTTAGTACAAGTTGATTGGCATACTTCATTCCATAGAAACTTTCTTTTTTTGATGCTGACTCTGGGTTACAGAGCAGATTTTTGTCAATTGATGTTGAGTAGTGGGTAAGTTTTTCATTGAAATTCCTTTTCATTATATTTTCCTATCATACATCTTTAAGCTTGGCTGATTCAAGATGGATTATGCGCTCAATTGAAGCCTCTGTTGGCTCCGTGAAGCGTCTTAGTTAATGAGCTAGTTTCGATTTGGCTCAAAGGTTTCATATTTTTGGCAACATGATATCAAAATCTTCCCAATTAGCTTTTGACGTAACAAAATTATGCGAAATTGGTCTTTCAGCTATATCAGAGTCCAATATACCTAAACGAATCCTAAGTCGATTAGGATCTTGATCATTAGAGCTGAATACTGGTGAACCACATTTTGTGCAAAAATGTCTATTTCGACCAGGTTTAAACGCAAAAGTAGTTAAGCTATTCTCACCTGTTACTATTTCAAAATCAGCTCTATTGATAAAACCGTTAGTGGCATATGCTGTACCGCTATTCTTCCGACACAAAGAACAGTGGCAATGAATAATATCGCTTATCGGTCCATTTATTTTAACCATCACTTCGGCACACAGACATTTACCAACGTACATAGTTTGATACTTCTCCAGCTCATTAAAGTTTTAGTATTTATGCGATGTGCTGTTTGTAAAGTATAAATGGCACATCGCGCATGTACAGGTTCCTATCTATCATTTAAGCTTCTCTAAATCAAAGCTATTGATTCATAAGAACTCTACCAGAGTGGAGCTAAATAAACGAGCGCGGAAAATTGAAAAATGGGCATTGATATAGATGTCTAATCAAAAGTAATACTAAGTTGCCATTTATCAATGAGCAAAAGTAGGCCCACTGGCGTGTGACTTAACGGTACTGTTTACTTCCAGTAACTCACAAAGGGGCAAAAACAAGTTTGAGTTACAAACGTAATTTAACCTCTACAGTAGTCTTATAAAGTAGCAGCCGATATTTCTTAGCCACTACTGCTAGTGATGTAAAATAGTTATAAAATATCCGTCGGTTTGTGATTTAATTTACTTAGTTCTAAAATACACTCCAGTGGAGGTCGTTTGTAAAAGTGGACATTGAGACAATTATCAACCGACAAGTTTTTGATCACTTTTAATCATCTAGAGGTAATTTATCATGTAAAATTGTAAATCCAAGCAGATTAATACGGCCTGAATTTACAATTAAAATAACATTGACAGGGAATCAACCTTTATCAAAAATAAAATTTTTAATAAGTTATAACCGCTAAAAGCTATAAGAGAATTTTGTCCTTAAATCAGTAGCATCTTTTTGATTATTTTCATAATCCAATATTGAAAAATCAACTGATATACCGCAATTAGCTAGTTTACCATCAAATTGATATGCAAGATTAACCGTCCATTCATTTAAATCTTTTCCAACTATGGGATTGTCAAAAGATGTATAAAATAATTTACCTTTAATATTAGAGATAGTAGAACCTAACCCCAGTTGATACGAATTTGTGCCCGCTTCAAATGCAGCAACACCCGCAGTTTTAGTAGTTGCAGTAAACTGATAATAAGCTCCTTGACCTATGCCTCTAAAAACTCTATTTTCTCCTTCATTCCCTCCAGCTAATGTATAACCAGCGAAAAAATCTACTCCCCCTTGGCTGAAACCTACTTTAAAGCCCAAAAGATCATTATCAACTAGTTCATTTTTATCCCACTTAGTTTTGTAGTACTGCACCGCAATATAACTGTTAAAGTTAGTTGGCAATGTATATTCTACATCCGCATAAAGTGCTTGGACTTCATTTATTACATTTGCGTACTGTGAGTTAATTTTAACTTTTTTAGCTATCCGTTTATTAACTTGTGCGAAAAAGACGCCATCATTACCTATTTTATAAAAGTCGCCAGGGGAACCAGAACCATTATAATCAAAATCAACAAATTCATTATCAACATAAAATGATTTATCTGTTCGAGTCTGATATTTAGTCACATAACCAATCGAAATATCAGTATCCTCAAAATGACTTGAAGATACCTGATACATTTCAAAAGACTCTTTTATCAATCTTGAACCTGAGTTAGCGATCAAGGGTGATGAAAAGTGTTGTCTACCTCCAGAAAACACCGTACCACCAAACTGATATTTCAAAAAAGCTTCTGATAATACAAGTCCTTGTGCGTTTATACTGCCCGCAGTTCTATCATCATCATCATTGATGTTACTAACGTATGATCCCTGTACTTCTCCTCCCAATTTAAACCCATTAAACTCTGATGTATTAAAAGTAACATTACCACCATTCACCCAAATCGAGCTATTCTCTGCATTTGAATCGTCAAAATCTTGTTCGAAATAGTACGATTTCGCTGTACCTCCAACATTACCATTGTGTATCCATTCAGAAAAACTTTCAATATCACCATTAGAGAATGCATTATTACTCATTGCTAATATCACCAAAAAATATTTATTATATTTAAACATATAAACCTTATTAACGTTAAGTTACAAACAAGAAATTATATTGAGCAAAATAAAAACCGAAGATAAACAAATAAATTACAAACCCAATCAATAATACAAATAAAAACATTTTTAACAGTGATCCATTTCACAACAAAAAATATTAAACTCACAAAAATAACAAATTAAAATAAGACATAGGTTTAAAACCAAAGTTAAAAACTTAGGTGGAGGAAATATTAAAAAAGCACTTAAAGGAAAGATTTAAAATAACAAAAAATATTAAATTAATATCAAAAATGTTAATTCGATCAATATAAAATAAACTACAAACATTACAATAAAAATAGATAAACACATTTAAACAAAATATATTATCTCACAAAAACAACATAGGAAGATTCATATCATGATTAAAAAAAATATTTTACTAGGACTTATAATTGCTTTTTCAAGTCAATCATATGCCGCCACAATAAATTCAGAAACGTTTAAAGATTTAGATTATAAGAGTGCTGTAACAACAGCACATACACTATATAAAAATAATGAAGGGATAATGATAAAAGTTTTACCCAATAGAATAGTTGCAACTTTCTCAGATGGTAAAAGTAGTTTTGTAGCAATACCAAAAGATCAATTCTTTCTTTCAATAGCTCCGTACATTAATAGCTCTCATCCATGTACTAATCATGTTTTAACAGGTTGTACCGGTGAGATAAAAAATCAAGTAATGAAAGTTGTCATGATTGATACTGATACAGGTGAAACATTAATAGACAAAAAAGTGACGACACAACCTGATGGATTTATAGACTTTTGGGTTCCAAAAGATAAAAACTTAGCATTCAATATTTATCATAAAGCAAAAGACGGAAGCGAAAGAGTGGCAAGAGAGGTACTGTCTACTTTCAATAATGATAGAACTTGCATTACTACTATGCAACTTATTGAAAGTTAATATTTGAATGCAAAATCAAAAAAGACTGGAGTTATTCCGGTCTTTTTTTATATAAAAAATGGAAATCCTTTTCCATAAAATATCATGCACTAACATGATCCGAGTCTTTGTGGTTTTCTTGGGAGCACCTACAAAGAAGCTCAAGATAATCCCTTATCTGGTTGATGAAACTTTTATTAGTTACGACCAGTGCACGTGGGTTATTTTCCAATGACCATCCGCTTGTTTAATTAACACAAGCGTTTCCATGGTCATTGAGTCAATACTTTTACCTTTATATTCACCTTGGGCGTGACTTATTGACGTTGAAATAGCAATGTCATCTGTAATCGTTACTTGGTGTTCTTTTGGCGTTATGGTTAACCCTTTTAAGTAGGCCATATCTGCAAGCATGTGATGATTGGCATAATCCGTAAGTGAACGTTCTACTTTTCCACCTTCATAAATTTGCACATTGACAGCTAATGACTGCCTGACAATAGCCTCATTGCCCGTTTGTAATGCAACATGAAATTGTTTGACAACATTACCCGCGGCGGAATCAACACCGATAAACGTTTTTTGTTCTATAGGGTGAGTTTCATCACCATGGGCGAAGCTCAATGTGCTTTGTCCTGCTGACATCAGTAATATCCCGGTCGTTATGAGTATTGTTAAAGGGCTATTCTTCATTTTTATCTCTCTGTTAATTTATAGTGATTATCCAAGGCTCATAGGACCTAGCACGCTCGAAAGTACCGCTGTTGTCGCTAATATCAGTACTGCTATTAATGCTTCTAATCCAATCGATTTTTGTAGTTTTTGTTTTGCGAGTAATGGGTTCGCAATCGTTAATTTCGGTACTAAAACCAATTTATGCCATGCTGCTATAAGCAAAATGATAGCCACCAAACAGAGCTTGATGGTGACCGCAATACCATAATCGGAGCTGAATAATTCAGTGGGACTATCAAACAACATCCACACCATTCCCATGCCTGAGAGCAACACAAGAATGACAATCACTATGCCTAAACGACCAAATGTATCCATGACATTTTTTATGACGATGTTGTCATCGGTGCTGCATAATTTCCATAATGGATAAAAAGCGCCTATCCAGCTGCCAATGATCAACACGTGTATCAATATTAAGCCTTGAGCAAGCAATCCCAGCTCAGTGCTATGGCCAATAAAAGTAAACGTGACAGCAATTAACAGACAGCTGAGAATCGCTAATACCGCAGAAAACGTTTTGATATAACGGTTCTTATGTAACAGTAAACCACTAACCACTAGCATTATCCCAAAACCGATTAAGCGCCAAAGCACCGTTTGCCCTACCTGGGTTGGCCAAAGAAAAGCATGCATCTGCGCATCAAATA
This sequence comes from Shewanella profunda, assembly GCF_023283765.1. GTDB lineage: Bacteria > Pseudomonadota > Gammaproteobacteria > Enterobacterales > Shewanellaceae > Shewanella > Shewanella profunda. The sequence goes on from NZ_JAKILG010000022.1 coordinate 53,728, forward strand.
TTCCCGTCAAGCCACTTTCAGCAAAAGCCCCTACTTGAGCAAAATAGTTGATACTGACGGCAATCAACCCCAAAACGGCACCTACGAAGGTATATTTTGCAACGTTAATACCAAGGTTCGGTTGACCCTTAATGAGATATTGCATCAATGTGCCGCCAATAACGGCGGCAACACTCAGATAGATAACCCATTTAGATATCAACACCGATATTTCAAATACGGTTAATATCATGTTTACTCATCCACTTATTGATGTGCAGTGTGCTCGCTAGTCTCATGCTCCATTGTCATAGGCGGTGCACTGCGAGTGTTCATGCCAGAGTCGTGAAGCATAAAGCTCATGTTGCCTTTCATCTTATGACCGTCGTCACCCATGATCATCCAGTTAACTGTGTAATTAGCTGCGTTTAATGCTGGTAGAGCGAATGAAAATGCTGCTTGGCTGGTCGCACTTGAAGGTAATGTTAGCGGTACGCTTTGCTGCTTCTCATCTTGCATTGTTAATTTGACCAAACGTACCGGAGCCGTAAAGGTCAGTTCAAGCGTTGTTGGGGCTTGACTTAGCATCGCACCGTTAGCGGGCATAGAACTACCCAGTCCGACATGAGCAAATGCTGAAGCACTCAGGAATAGACTTGTTACGACTAAAACGTTGTTAAATAATTTCATGATATTTCCTTTTATATTGTTTTTAACGATCGAAAAACGGTTTACATAAATGATTAAATATTGGCTTAGCTAACATCTTGGCGCCAAGCTTATAACTCAGTGTACGAACGAGGTCTTAGAACCAAGCTCTAAAACCAATAACAAACTGGGTTTCTTGTGTTTCTTCCCCTTCATTTCGGGCGTAATCGGCGGTATTACCGAGCTTCTGACGCCAATCCACACCGATATAGGGTGCGAACTCTCGAACAATCTCGTATCTCAATCGCAGCCCTGCACTGACGTCAGATAAGCCTGAGCCTATTCCAAGTTCAGCATCGTCCTTACCAAATAAATTAACTTCTACTTCAGGTGTGAGTATCAATTTTTGAGTGATTAACAGTTCATATTCCGCACTCACACGCATAGCCGTACGGCCTTGATCACCGATGAATAAGGCCGCATCAATATCAAAAAAATATGGCGCTAACCCTTGAACCCCAATCACAGCCCAATTACGGTTCGGCGTCGGTTTGATATCGGTTTTAATACCGAATTGTACATCCCAGTATGGTGCGATGGGCTTACTGTAAAGAGCCTGAATTTCAAGGTCTTGCTTATCACTATTTGAATATTCACCTTCGGTTTTAAGCCACAACTTATTCAAATCGTAACCTAACCAGGCTTGTGCACTAAACTGGGTGGGATCTTGCGGATCCACGCCTTTTTCAAATTGATCCAGCATGACTTTTGTTAATAGAGGATCATCATTACCGCCGGCAAACACAGCTGAGCTAGCCAATGAGGCGCTCAGACTCAACAGTCCCAATGCCACTAAATTCGTTTTATTCATCTGTATTCCCCTTATTTCACCACGACTTTTCTGAACATGCCTGGCATGTGGAATAACAAGTGGCAATGATATGCCCATTGCCCTTTTGCATCGGCGGTGACTAAGTAACTGATCTTAGAACCCGGCTGAACTAATACCGTGTGCTTACGGGGAATAAAATCAGGGTCGCCTGTCTCTAACTCACTCCACATACCATGCAAATGCATAGGGTGAGTCATCATCGTGTCGTTCACTAAGGTGATCCGCAGTCTTTCTCCGTATTCAAACTCTAATGGCGCGGCGTCCATAAATTTCACCCCATTCACAGACCACATATATCGGTTCATATTGCCGGTTAAATGCAGTTGAATTTCGCGGCTAGGTTGGCGCGTGTCGTAGGTAGGATGTAAGCCTTTAATATCGCCATAAGTTAATACTTTGCGATTAAATTGTTGTTGATGGTCACGCAATCCAATCCCGGGATCGTGTAAACCACTTTTTGGGGCATCGGCACGCATATCCACTTGTGGGCCGAACTCGGTGTCAATGTGTTTAATTTCATTGTTACTGCCAAAGCCTGCAAGCCCTAATCCTGAGACTGTCGCTTTAGCAGTCCCCATGGCCATTTTGCTGTGATCCATGCCTGACATATCACCGTCGCCCATAGCCATCTTGCTGTGATCCATGCCAGGCATATCACCGCCGCCCATAGCCATTTTGCTATGATCCATGCCAGGCATATCACCGCCGCCCATAGCCATCTTGCTGTGGTCCATGCTTGGCATATCACCGCCACCCATGTTCATTTTGCTATGTTCCATGCCTGACATATCACCTGCGCCCATGTCCATTTTGCTATGATCCATACCGCTCATATCCATACCACTCATGTCCATACCACTCATGTCCATGCCCATATCACTGTGGCTAAGGACTGGCCTTGGATCCATTGGTGGAATAAGAGCATGTAAACTGGCATCTGAAGTAAGGTTACCTACCGTAAAGCCGGTGCGGTCAATACTTTGAGCGAAAATACAGTAAGCATTATCAACCTCTGGCTCAATAACCACATCATAGGTTTCAGCAACACCGATTCGAAATTCATCCACAGAAACCGGTTGAATGTTCTGACCATCACTGGCGACAACACTCATCTTTAGGCCCGGTATACGCACATCAAATATGGTCATAGCAGAACTATTTATAAAGCGTAAGCGCACCTTCTCACCTTGTTCAAACAACCCTTGCCAGCCCTGTTGCGGAGGATTGCCATTCATTAAATAGGTGTAAGTTGAACCAGTAACATCAGATATGTCGCTGTCACTCATGCGCGCGTTATTCCACATCGAACGAGCGTTCCACGTATTGGCTAAGCCATTTTTATTCACGTCAGAGAAAAAATCCATTACCGTACGCTCACGGTAATTATAGTAATCGGCTTGTTTCTTTAATTTGGCATAAATGTTTTCAGGGGCTTCGTCAGACCAATCAGACAGCATGATCACATAGTCACGGTCATATATGACCGGATCGGGGGTCGCAGGATCAATCACAATAGCACCGAATAAACCGGTTTGTTCTTGATAGCCTGAATGACTGTGATACCAATATGTGCCACTTTGCTGGACGGTAAATTGATACTCAAATGTTTCACCGGGTTTAATGCCATCAAAGCTAAAGCCAGGCACACCGTCCATTTCGGTGGGTAAAATAATACCGTGCCAGTGAATAGAGCTATCATGGTCGAGGTTATTTTTTACTCTTAAGGTGACTGTTTCACCTTCTTTCCAGCGCAATAACGGCGCGGGCAGCAATTGGTTGACCACAGTGGCTCGAGCAGATTTCCCGGTAAAATTAACCATTTTATAGTCAATTGATAAGTCGAACACTTTGCCAGAAAGCTGGCTCAACGATTGGCTTAATGCATTGGCAAAAGCATTTTTAGGGAAAGGGGTCGACATCAATGCCAACATGGCTGATGCACCAAACACAAACCTGCGTCGGCTGTTGTTGAGTTCACTGTTTGTCGTTTGAGTCATGGGCTTTATCATGTATTGCGATTTCATTGCACAGACTCCTCAAGCGAGTTCACTTGGGCGTATACCTGGCTACTGCCATCATTTTTCAACAGTAAGACTTGGTATGACATAAATTTATCTTGGTACTCCATACCAGGGCTGCCCACAGGCATAGCGGGTACGGTTAGGCCGATAGCATCTTTAGGGGGGGTGGCTAAAAAACGACTAATGAATTTTGCAGGGATATGCCCTTCAAACACATAACCTTGAGATGACACTGCGGTATGACAAGATTGCATGGAAGCAGGAATACCCTTTGACAGTTTAAACTCATAAAGGTTGTTAATATTGTAGGCATCAACACTGAATCCACGTTCACTAATATGCGCTAGCCATTTCTCACAACAGCCACAATTAGCATCTTTATAAACAGTGAGTAATGGCGCCGTAGTGCCGGGCTCCGCTGCATGGGCAGGTAACATCCCTCCCATAATTTGCAGAATAAAAATAGTACCTATTACACGAAAAAAACGAATAGCATTGCGATATAGAGCAGACATAATATTGCCTCCAAATCAAATTTCGTCACATTAAACAACGCGGTTTAATGTCAGTTTATTAACCGAAAAAGTTAAAAAATTGAAACTACATGATTGGCTAGGACAGTTAGCAAAAAAAAGGCGTAACTGTGCCTATGTTAGGCAAATATTGGAGGACGGTATAAAGATGAAAAATACTGAGGCATTAGTGCTGAGGTAAACATTGTTGCAGAATTAACTAAGCTGACTTCTGATTTAAGCGTTGGCATGGCCATCGTTAAAGCGACTGATAAACATGAGCCGACAGGACAATGGCACGCCTGGGCGCAGCAACTATCATCCGCACCATCGTTCATATCCATGTTCATATTCATTTGCATACTAGCGTCATGACATGCTTTGCCATTTTCAGCAGGCATATTTGAAGTCGTCATTGAACTCATTGGCATAGTACCAGGCATAATCACAGACGCAAAAGTTTGACCGACAAACGTCAGTAAAACAAACATCATGATTAAATGGACTCTACGCAAAATATATCTCCAATGATTATAGAATAATAGTAGTGAAAAATACTGCATTTAGCAATGAAAATTCATTTGAAAAACATAATTAAATGAAAATAAAAATCAATCTAATATAAAAATAACGATGCAGATACTTTTATCTGCATCATTTTTTAATCAACTCAACACTATCGTTCCTCATGTCTCAATTGAGCACGACGCCATAAAAAGAACACAACAGGAACAATTAATAGTGTCAGTATGATTGCACTGACCATTCCGCCGACCATTGGCGCAGCAATTCGACTCATCACCTCGGAACCTGTTCCAGTACCATAAAGTATAGGTAATAATCCAGCAATGATTGCTGCTGCGGTCATCATTACAGGACGTACACGCATACCTGCACCTTGAATAACGGATTGAATCAACTTTAGTTCATCAAATTTTTCTAGCTGCTGTGAACTATGATCAATCGCTTCTCTATAGGCTTGGTTTAAATAGACAAGCATAATGACGCCAATTTCGACAGCGACACCCGCCAATGCTATAAAACCTACCCCTACAGCAACTGAAAAATTAAAACCTTGTATATACATTAACCAAATACTGCCCACCATTGCAAAAGGCAATGTTCCCACAATAATTCCTACTTCAACAGCATTGCGGAAATTCATGAACAATAAAATAACGATAATAAACAAAGTCAATGGTACTACGTAAGTAAGCTTCGCTTTTGCTCTTTCCATATACTCATATTGACCTGCCCAGGTAATAGAGTAACCGGCAGGTAATACCAATTTATCACTAACAACTTTTTGGGCTATTTCAACATAACTACCGATATCGACATCTTCAATATCGATATAAGCCCAACCATTAAGACGAGCATTTTCACTTTTAATACCTGGTGGTCCATTTTCGATAACAATATCCGCTACATCCCCTAAAGAAATCCTCAAACCTTGCGGAGTGACGATAGGCAATAAAGCTAATGCTTCAGGAGAATTTCGATAATCCTGAGGATAGCGTAAATTAATTGGATATCGTTCTAAGCCTTCAACTGTTTGTGAAATATTCATACCACCGATCGCTGTAGCCACAACTTGTTGAACATCCGCTATATTTAAACCATACCGAGCAGCATTCTCCCTCTGGATATCAACTTTAATATAACGTCCACCTGCAACCCTCTCAGCGTATACTGAAGCAGTCCCTTTAACATCTTTAAGGATTTCCTCTAATTGTTTACCAATTTTCTCAATTTCCTTGAGGCTAGGACCTGCAATTTTAATCCCTACAGGCGTTTTAATCCCTGTCGCCAACATGTCAATTCGGGTTTTAATTGGCATTACCCATGCGTTCGTCACACCGGGTAACTTTACTAATGAGTCTAATTCTTGTTTTAAACTCTCAGTCGTCAGTCCTTCTCTCCACTCACTTTTGGGCTTAAGCTGAATAAACGTTTCCACCATTGTTAGAGGTGCAGGATCCGTTGCAGAGTCTGCTCGGCCAACCTTGCCAAATACGGTTTTAACCTCGGGTACTGTGTAAATTAACTTATCCATTTGTTGCACTAATTGGCGAGCTTTACCAATAGAAATACCAGGGTAAGTGGTCGGCATATACATTAGATCGCCTTCATCTAATGGAGGCATAAACTCACTACCAATTTTATTTAACGGCCACACACCAATTGCCAACACAAATAACGCAAATAGGAGGGTTATTTTCGGGAAAGCCAATACTTTTTTCAACACTGGCATATATACAGCAGTTAACAATCGATTAACGGGGTTTTTGTGTTCAGGAAGCACTTTTCCCCGAATAAAGTATCCCATTAGCACTGGCACTAAGGTAATAGCTAACGCTGCCGATGCAGCCATTGCGTAAGTTTTAGTAAACGCAAGCGGTGAAAACATCCTTCCCTCCTGTGCTTCGAGGGTAAATACCGGTAAAAAACTAACAGTAATAATCAGTAGACTAAAAAATAATGCAGGGCCAACTTCGCTGGCAGACCGCGCTACAACCTGCCAACGGTTTTCTGCCGTCAATGGCGTTCGTTCCATATGTTTATGCATATTTTCAATCATTACAATGGCGCCATCGACCATAGCACCAATTGCAATAGCAATACCACCTAAAGACATGATATTGGCATTTAACCCCTGCAAGTGCATAATAATAAATGCTGTTAAAATACCAACTGGTAAGCTAACAATCGCAACAAGTGATGATCTTACATGCGCCAAAAATACCATACAGACTAAAGCTACGACTAAAAACTCCTCTAGTAGTTTAAACCCTAAGTTTGATACGGCTCTCTCAATTAAACCGCTGCGATCGTAAACGGTCACAACTTCCACCCCCTCTGGAAGGCCTTTTTTCAGTGTCTCTAATTTAGCTTTCACACCATCAATAGTCTTTTGGGCATTTTCACCAAATCGCATCACAATAATGCCACCGACAGTCTCACCTTCACCATTTAGATCAACGACGCCTCGTCGCATTTGCGGTCCGGTCCCTATATCCGCAACATCTTTTAGCAGTAATGGTGTGCCATTATTGTTCACGCCTAAAGGAATATTGCCGATGTCCTCTTTATTCTCAAGATATCCTGTGGCACGAACCATATATTCAGCTTCAGCGATTTCGACTACAGAGGCACCAATTTCTTGATTACCACGGTTAATCGCCATTTGAATAGCGGCTAAAGGTATACCAAATGCACGCAACTTATCTGGGTCAACCTTAATCTGATACTGTTTGACCATCCCACCTAGAGCACTCACTTCAGAAACACCAGGGACTGTTTGTAATTCATACTTTAAAAACCAGTCCTGTAAGCTTCGTAACTCACTAATATCGTGTTTACCGGTTCTATCAACTAGTGCATATAAATATACCCAGCCCACACCAGTTGCGTCAGGTCCTAATTGAGGCTTTGCATTATCAGGTAACGTTGAAACAACTTGGCTAAGATATTCCAACACACGACTACGAGCCCAATATAAATCGGTTTCTTCATCAAAGATGACATAGACATATGAATCACCAAAAAAAGAGAATCCCCTTACCGTTACTGCACCAGGTACAGACAGCATAGCCGTAGTTAAAGGGTAAGTGACTTGATCTTCAACTACTTGTGGGGCTTGACCTGGATAACTTGTTTTAATAATTACCTGAACATCAGATAAATCAGGCAAAGCATCAATAGGGGTATTTTTAAGTGAAAATAAACCCGCGCCGACGAGAATTGCACTGGCGAGCAAAACAAAAAATCTGTTTGCTACAGACCATCGTATTATTGATTCAATCATGGTTATTCTCCCATCTCCATTCCTGAATGATCTGTTTGATGTGTTGTATTAGATACATCATCAGTATCTTTGGGATAGTGTATATTTACCACTTTGACCAAGCCGTCTGATGTTTTTTCTAATTCAATATGAAGCACAGCACCAACGGTAAATACAGAGAAATCCACACTGTCATCAACAGTAAAGTCCATGGTCATTTGTGGCCATTCCCATTCATTGACAGCTTGATGGTCCACATTAATCATTCGATGTGCAGCCATTAAACCATTTACTTTTGCCTCTACCCAAGCGGTTTCAGATGTGATGGCTTGAATATTTTCTTGCTCATCTTCTGGTGCTGTCATACGTTTAAGATCAGAAGTTTTATTTGATTCAGAATCCAATAAAAATTGTGCAGACGAGACTACAATATCTCCCTCGTACAGTCCTGACTCTATTTGAATGCTGTCATCATCTAATCGCCCTAACGTTACCGCTACAGATTTATATTTACCTTCACCGAGGGCAAGTACAACTCGATCAGAGTTTCCTGTTCTAATAACAGCCTCCCTTGGTAACAGTAATACGTCCTCTTCACTTCGTGTTTTTATCGACACTTGAGCAAACATATTTGGCTTTAATGCCGCATTGGTATTATCGAAACGCAATCTCACTTTTAGCGTTCTTGTTTTACTGTCTAATGTCGGGTAGACATAATCGACTTTTCCTTGCCAAAATTGGCCTGGCAGGTAATCTAATTTCATTTCAACAGCTTGCCCAACTTTAACCATGTTTGCTTGACGTTCAAAAACTTCAGCTTCAACCCATACTTGTGATAATGAGCCAACTGAAAACATTGTCATACCCGGTTTAACAAACGATCCCTCCCTTATATTCAAATTATCAATAACACCACTTTGGTCAGCATAAAATGTAATATTTTGTTTGACTGTTCTATTTTTTCGTAGCGCTTTAATCTCCTCGCTTGGTATTAATAATGCTTTTAACCGAGCTTCAGATGCTGTAATCAAACGTTGATCTTTTCGATTTAATGCTAATAACATTTCTTCTTGTGCATTAACTAAAGCAGGAGAATAAATCGAATATATAGGTTGCCCTTTAATAACCGGATCACCAGAGGCTTTTACATAAAGTTCTTCAATCCATCCTTCTACTCTAGGATTAATATGAATAAGTTGATCTTGATCGTATTGAACGTATCCTACTGTTTTAATGCTAGTTTCCAGTGCTCCAAGCGTTGCTACGGATGTGCGCATACCAAGTTTATTAATCACAGCAGGTGATATTTTAATGGCACCAGGTCCAAAATCTGTCGAATCGGTGCCATCTTCGTATACAGGTATAAGATCCATACCCATTGGTGATTTCCCAGGTTTATCACTACGATAATTAGGATTCATAGGTGCGACCCAATATGAAGGCTTAGCTTTTGCACTGTCCTCTGAAGTTATCTGATTCTGCGGTGTATATAGGGTTGATGCACTAATACCAGTAAGAATACCGATAACTAATATGCTGATCATTTTCAAATTGCTGTTCATTTTACTTCTCCATCAACATAAGATTTATGTGAGATGCTAACTGGGCCCACTTTAGGGGTAAAAAAATAGTTCAATTGAACTTTAACTTTCTGTAAATCAACGTTAATGGCCAAAGCATCTAATTGAGTATTTAATTGAGCAATGAGGGAACGTACGACTTCAGCGAAATCACCCTTATCATTTGTGTAAGCCGTTAGCGACGCATCAGCTTGATCTTGCATTTGAGGTAATAAAAAATCGTTATAGAGTGTTTGACGTTGTTCCAATTTAAGAAGTTGCGCTTTCGCAGTACCGTATGACGCCATCATGTTTCGAAGCAGTAACCACTTTTCCGTTTTAATTGATTCCGATTGATAAATAGCGGCTTGAACTTGCTTGTCTTGTTTTGACGAAGTAAATATTGGTAAATCAAAACTCACACCAATTGATAGCAAATCATCGCGAGAATTACCCATAGGATCATTGCCTCGATAACTGTATCCAGCATTTACACCCCATTCTGGCTTATACAATTGCTTTTTCAACTCGACACCTTTTCGGCTTGACTCAATTCTTTGCTCCAATGCTGAAATGAGTGGATGAACAGAGAACGCTTCATACAGAGACTGTTGGTAATGTTGGCTTTTTTCCTCATCGAAATAAAGATTAGGATTCGTTAGTTTAATTTGAGGAAGTATATTAGGGACGGTGAACGTCGAAAATAACAGCTCATAATCTTGTTCATGACCTATTCGATATTCATCAACAAATGCCTTACCAACCCATTCAGATAATTTCTGTTTAAACATATCTTCTTGCTGGGCCAAAACGGTCAGCTTATCTTCAAGACGGGTCACCTCTAACTGAGCACGAATAATATCCTGCTGATTAGATTTAACTAAAGCAGATGAATACCCTGCTTTAACAACATCTGATAGTTGTTCAAATAAGTTCCGATTGCGCTCAATCAGTGCAATGCTCTCTTGCGCTTTATATACATCAAACCAAATTTGAGCTGTGGTGACACTTAACTTTGCTCGTCTATCTTGTCTTAAAAAAGGATATTGCTCAGCCATTAACTCAAGTTGTTGTTTGCGTAAACTTAAGCTATCACCACGGGGAAACATTTGAGTGACATCAACTTTCATTTGAGTCATTGCTTCTTGTCCAAAATCAAAAGTGTTTATGGACAAATTAGCTAAACCAACACTGATTTTTGGATCTGGTAAGGTTCCTGCCGCGATACTCTCTGATTGAATAGCATCTTGTTGAAATTGATTGCTGACTAACCAGGGATCGTTTGATTGAGAGAGATAAACGGCTTCTTCCAGTGTTAATGTCTGTACTGGTTCAGCAGCATACACAGCAACACTGAGACTAGTAGAGAACATCACTACCATTAAAATATATTGAGTGTAAATTTCACCCAATCTCTTGTAAATTAAAGACATATAGCCTCCAAATTAATCACCAATGCTCGTATTGAATCCGAACAACGGTAATATCTTGTTAATTTATTTTAAAAAAGATAAATGAACAGGAAGACGATCAAAAATTGATCAGGTCTTTCCTATTTAACAAAAAATATTGGAGGACGATATAAAGAAGAGTTATATTGCAGAGTCGTATTTTGAGTCAAACCAGGTATAAAACTACTCAAACTTGAGATGGTTATTGATTGGACAATTATCATTTCAAGGGCAATTGAAAAACAAGTACCTATCGGACAATCACATTGATTATCACAACAATCAGTAATGTCCGCGGTAGATGTTTTAACGGCATCAGCATCTGATGTTAATTGGTGATGGCAAGCGTTAGCCGCAGCGGTATTCACTGGATTTGATTTACTTAACATTGAATTCATATCAGAGGGGCATGGCAAAATCACAGACGCGAAAGCTTGACTGACAAATGTCATCAAGATAAGCATCACTGTGATAATTCGCATACGACTCAAGATAAAACTCCAATATAATTAGTTCTATTAATGTTAACTCAACTTGACTAAATCATCATAGTTAACTATAGTGTTTTTTTACTTTTAACTACTGATACTTGACATAGATCACACTTCGAAAGCTCTTACTAAAAGATAGTCTGTATCGATAAAAATTAACATCTAATTGTCTTAACTTATCTTGGATCCTGGTGGCAGGGCCGGATTATACATTGTTAAATTGGTTAACAAACCTATCCAGTCGAACGAATTTCATTCGATTATGGATGATTTATATCAATCAATAATCTCGCATTAAGTCGACTTAAGAACAAAATAGCTAAATGTTAACAGAATTTACAAAGCATAATCTCACCCTGATCCTGGTGGGGGTTTGTGGCAACTATGTGGTTGATGATTTGCATTATCTTTGATGTTTTGATCCACAAATTGGTAGTAACTTTCCTTCACATGAGTCCACCAATCGTTATGAATATTAGCACCATGCTTTCTGATAACCGCTTCAATACCTTCTAAATTGATATGGCTGGCATCATAGGTTAGATAAATAGATCCCGATTTGTCATTATAAATCACTTCTTCTATGCCAAACAGTTTGTCTATCTCAGTCTTTAATGCTTCTAAATTTTGATTATCTACTCCAGTTAATCTTAGGTTTCTGACAACTAAAGTGGCTTCTTTAACGCCCGGTCTATGTTCAAAATCACTCATAATGTCTCTCTTAATCATTAACTCATCATTTTTCTGATGATTTAGGTAAAAAGTAATTAACAAAAAATGGCCAATTTTCTAACCTAGACCGTAAACAGCTTAGGTTAGAACCAAGATATTGATTGCAAAGTTCAAAAAGGCTCATTTTAATACTGCTATTATCTTCATCATTGATACCCCCTGTGTCAGGATTGTTGTCACCCCTAAATAATCATTATGTTTAAAGACAGGGTGCGGCAAAAGAGAACGATATGGCTCGGTATTCACCAGAACGTAAAGAGGCGATC
>NZ_JAKILG010000023.1 GCF_023283765.1 Shewanella profunda
CATGCTGATCTCCAATTTTTAGTTTCTTTGACAAAACTATTATGGCTCTGGCTTTAAGCTAATCCACGATTGATTGGAGATCAGCATCTTTGTGGGGAGTCATTATGTCTATACGAAACCAGTGAGTAGCAACGAATGAATTTTTCAACACTGATAGAGCTTGTGCCGTCAGGAGTAATGACAGCTTTTCTTGCTTATATTGCATATCAACAAATGGCAATTAACCGAAAAAAATTAAATCTTGATCTTTACAACAAGCGCTTTGTTATTTACACAGACACGCTTCGTTTCTATCAGGAGCTTGCTGACCAAGAAGTTAGCCAAGAATCCCATCGAGCTTTTATTAGTAGCAAAGAAGCATCTAAGTTTTTATTCTCAAAAGACTCAAGTATTTTTGAACTTCTAGATTTAATGCATTCAGAGTCATTCAAAATTACGGGTTTTAAGCGTCATGGAAAGGAGTTTTCTGGAACACCGGAATTCGTTGAAGGGTTTAAAACATCTCAAGAAACATATTTTTGGTTTAGTAAAAAACTGGGTGAATTAAAAAATAAAATGTCACCTTACCTGAATCAGTAAAAGCGTATAACAAATCGCGCCAGAATCGCACCCTTCGGGTGCTGGACGGAAAACCGCTTCGCGGTTTCCGCCCCTGCGCTCAGCGTTATGCGAAAACGAGATTATGAGTACACCTCCACACAGTAAAATTATCAACAAAGTCGCAAGGCAAGCTTTGAAACCTGTTGGTGTGAAGCGAAAAGGCCAATCGAGGGTTTGGCTTGATGACAATGGATGGTGGATTACAGTAATTGAATTTCAACCTTCTTCATGGTCAAAAGGCACTTACCTAAATGTGGGTATTAATTTTCAGTGGTACCCCAAAGAATACCTATCTTTCGATATTGGTTATAGAGAAGCAGGTTTTGTCGAGTATAAATCAGATGAGCAGTTTGAGCCTAAAGCTCAAGAGTTCGCAGAAATAGCCAAAGCTAAAGTGTTAGAAATTAGAGAGCAGCTATCTAGCCCTAAATCAGTAAAAGAGTACGTGATTTCTTCGTTGCAAAACCATCGGCCAACGTTATGGGGTGAGTTTCATCAAGGTATGTCATGTGTTCTGAACAAAGACAGAAACGAAGCTATTTCATATTTCAATCAGGTGCTAAGCAACCCTCACGATACAGAGTGGGCAATAGAGCTTAAAGAATTCACTTCCCGAATGGTTCAATTACTCGAGTCAGGCGAGGATGCGCTCCGATTCATAGATGAAATAGTAAATAAATCTCGTGAACTGAAGAAATTGGAGCCAACGGATGTTCAGATTGCAGAAATCGCATAACAAAGCGCTGCTGCCGGACAAGCATTGAGCCACAGAGGGGTTAGATAAAAATATGTTTCACTTGCTAGTATCTTACCAAGGATGGCCTGACTCAGGCGGAACCCTGTCAATGAGCCGCATATATATTAGAGAAGACGACCCTGTTGGCAGTAGGTTTTATTCAAACGGTACACTCGATGTTGCCAAATTAAAGGAATACCCTGCACTTTTAGTGACCGAAACTGGGGGCAACGGGCCGCAATTCGCAAGGGTAGCGTATATTACAAATATCACCTTGGGGAATGATGTATCCATTCAATATGCCATTGACAATAGCATTCAGCCAATTTCCAATGCTGAGCTAGAAGGGCATTCAGTAGAATTGAGATTAGGACGGTTTGGTTTATCCCATACTTGTTGGTCTGTGTGCGACGTTGATCTATTTAAGCTGTTATTGCAAAACCAACAAAAAAGGTCTATTAGTCCAAAGGTGTTCTCACTTGAAGCGGCTTACTCGCAAGATGAAAATCTTGTCTCGATTATGATGCCATTTGGAGCTGAATTTAATTCGGTACACGCAGCTCTTCAACAATCAATCAGTGCTGTCGGTTTGGAGAGCGTAAGAGCTGACGACATATGGGAGCACCATACGATAATCCAAGATATCGTAAACATAATAGCTCGAGCCAAAGTTGTAGTATGTGACTGTTCCGGGAAAAATCCTAATGTGTTTTACGAGGCTGGGGTTGCCCACGCTATCGGTAAAGAGGTGATCCTCATAACACAGTCAGAGCACGATATTCCTTTTGATCTTAGGCATATACGCTACATAAGATACCTGCCTAATAGCGAAGGCCTTGCCGATTTGTCGGCATCATTACAGTCAAGATTACGTTCAATTAGAGGCTGGTAAAGTTGCATAACAAAGCCATCAAATCAGCTCCCTTCGGTCGCCCGACGCTCGCAAGCTCGCGCGGTTTATGGCGGCGTTAGGGCTCAGATATGAATCGAGCATTTTGTAAAGTATTCAAAAGCGAAACTGGCGTTGAGTACGGCGTAATCCGAAAAGCCAAGGAGCAATTTCCTGAAGTCTTATCCACTTCGAATGTCCTTGCCGAAGACGATTGCGGTAACTATTTCGTTCTGCTTAACGAGGCTGTGTGCTTCTGGGATCACGAAACGGGAGAGAACGAGGTTCTTTCTGAGTCAGTAAATGATTTTGTTTCTAGGTGTTCTGCTCCAGAAGAAGTCGAACTAGAGCCTGGCCAGGTAGAGTCGGCTTGGATAGATCCCGAGTTTGCGAAGCAATTCGGCATCAAGAGCAAGCCCTAACAAGCGCATGTTTCGGACAAATTTCCGCTGCGCTCCAATTTGCCGCAAATGCGAGCGTATCTCCATAGAAATTTTAATCCGAAACTGACAAGTTAGAGCAAAGGAGCTATCACGCTTTTGTCCACAAACGAGTCACATATCTACTTTAAAGCAAACAGGCAACACCGATGTTAAACAGGTGAGCCATGGTGATTGGCGAGACGACCGTCCGCACCATGGACGGGGCGGTCGAGCATCCACGGAGGGACTTGCTGCGTGTCGGTGAGTGAACACCATGGCAAGTCTGCGTTAGTAGATATCAGCCAACGAATACACGGGGTCAGTGTAAACGAATCTGGTTGCCATCACTTACCTAATGCTATTACCCACCTTTAGTGCATAAAATCTAACGCTTTTTTGTCCCGAAGTGAGTTGTGTGGTGTCAAGTGGAGATTGTACGATTAAGTCGTACTACATAATCAAAACTGCCAGTTCGTGTATGAGTTAGTACACTTATTGAGATGGTGCGACAGGTGTCATCTCTATCCCACGAAAAAGCTGGTAACGATCGACATCATCATCTAGATATTGAATATTCTGCGTCCATTGCCAAGCATTATGTTGGGAAGGGGAAGCCTGAGTTTGGAAGAACAACTGGATCAATGCAGTTCTAGCATTTACCACTCCCTCGCCCAGTAAGGAATAATCCCCATTTTTGCGATACAAACTAAATACTTGCTCTTTCTCCTGCGACACTCCGTCGTAGTAGGTCAGCAGTACTTGTTCACCCTGTTCCCTAAACCACCAAGTTTCACTGTAGGGCGCCCGAGTACCAACGCTGACAGAGAGTAATAGCTGTCGTTGATCGTGGGAGCAAAAGCCTGTCGTGGTGACTTTTCGTGGTATTTCACCCACTTTGGCCGCATCGCCCGTCCATTGGCCGACAAACTGAGAGCAAAACTCATTAAAGCTGATTTTAGTTGCTACAGCCGAAAAAGGCGTTAATACACTGAGCGTAATAACCCATAGGCAATACCTTTTTAATAGGTTGATTTTATTCTGCATATTTTCACCTACCTACAATATTGCATTAGATTAGCGTTAAATTCGTCCATCAACAAATACTAAGCCGCCTTTGAGTCGATTTATGCCTAAATGCGCTGCTCACAGAGTAGGGTTAGCCGAGGTTGGCGAGCCCAATTCACAGATGCTTACACAAAGCTTGTTTATTGCTCGTCATTACTCAGTTTGCTTTCATGCTCAGTTTCTATACTCTCGAGTTTGTACGACTCAATATAATCATTATAACTATATGTATGATAAGGAGACTCATAGTGAAGAAGGCAGGAATTTTATTGCTCTGTCTGTTGATGCCATTCGGCTCAGCATTTGCGGAGCAGGGCAAGCCACTCTCGGTGGAATTGCTCTGGCAACTTAAACGTATTGGTAGCCCAGTTGTATCGCCCTCTGGTGAGCATATTATTGCGCCAGTTACAGAATATGATTTAAAGGAAGATAAAGGTTCGACCCAGTTATGGCGTTTTGATGGCGAAGGTAAAAATAATCGAGCCATCACAGCCAAAGGCTTAAAGGTTCGTGAGCCGGTGTTTTCGCCAGATGGCAAAACCTTAGCCTTTGTCAGTGAGCGAAATGAAGACGACGCAGGCCAAATCTACCTATTGCCTATGGACGGTCCCGGTGAAGCGCAGCGCTTAACCGATATTCCTACCGGTGTTAATGGCATTAAATGGGTTGGCAAGCACCTGTATTTCATCAGCAATATCTTCCCAAATCAAAAATGGGACGAGATGAAAACACAACTGAAAACCGACAAGGACAATAAGGTCTCCGCTCGCCAGTGGAATGCTTTACCCTACGCTCAGTTTGATCACTGGTTAGATGAACGTCGCCAAGCCCATGTATTTAGGATCCCAGCTTCGGGTGGCGAAGTCGAAGCCGTGACGCAAGCGCTCGGCCATGAATTACCGCGTTCGAGCCAAAGCAGTTCAAGCTACGATATTTCGCCTAATGAACGCTTGATTGCCTTCAATGCTTATGGCTCAGACAATCGTGTCGATCCTAAACTGGATATTTTCCTCGCCACGATTGGTAGCGGTAAAGCAGAAAATATCACCCCAGAAAATCAAGCTGGGGATGGGAATCCCAACTTTAGCCCTAATGGCAAAATGCTCGCCTTTACCCGTCAAAAAATCCCTGGCTTCTACGCCGATACCATAAGGCTAATGTTGCTGGATATTGATAGCCGCAAACTTAATACGCTAACACCAGAGTGGGATCGCTCGGTCAGTCAATTCAATTGGACACCGGATAGCAAAGGTTTTTATGCCGCCATCGATGATGCCGCTACTAGCCGCATTTATCATATCGATGCCAAAAACGGTAAAGTCAAAGCTATTACAGAGGCGACGGATTTTGGTCAACCTGCCATAGGTAAAGACGGTGAACTGATTGCCACCAACGAGAGCTTCTTGCATCCTGCGCGCTTGGTCAGCATTAATCCCCGCAATGGTAAGACTGAACGCCTAGAGAATTTTAATGACGATATTCTCAAGGATGTTGATTTAGGCACTTACGAATCAGTAACCTACAAGGGATATCAAAACCAAGATATTCAAATGTGGGTTCACTATCCACCCGGATTCGACCGCAGCAAAAAATACCCCCTCTTTATGTTGGTTCATGGCGGGCCACACAACGCCATTACCGACGGTTTCCATTACCGTTGGAACGCGCAAACCTTCGCCTCTTGGGGATATGTTACTGCGTGGCCAAACTTCCACGGCTCTAGCGGCTTCGGACAAGCGTTTGCCGATGCGATTAACCCAGATTGGAAGAATAAATCCCTCGAGGATGTGCTCAAGGCGGCCGACTGGTTTAAACAGCAAAGCTGGATTGATAGCGATCGTATGGTGGCGGGTGGCGCCAGTTACGGTGGTTATCTGACCTCAATTATTTTAGGTCAACCTCATCCCTTTAAAGCCTTGCTGATCCACGCCGCGGTTTACGACATGTATTCACAAATGGCGTCGGATTTTGCCGTGCACAGCACCCGATTTGGCAACTACTGGGATAATCCTGAGCTGTATAAAGCCATTTCTCCCCATTACTTTGCGGCTAACTTTAATACCCCAACCTTAGTCAGTCATGGTCAACTCGACTACCGTGTACCAGTGGGGCAAGGGTTTGAACTGTTCCGTACCCTGCAAACTCGCAATGTGGAATCGCGGATGATTTACTTCCCCGATGAAAACCATTGGGTTATGAAGCCTAATAACTCCCTCTATTGGTATAACCAAGTGAAGGATTGGATGACCCATTATGCTAAGCCGGGTGGACAATAAACGCTGAACCTAGAAGCTAGCACCTAGAACCGAGAACAGAAAAGCAAAAGGTCTGCACTATGCAGACCTTTTCTTTATTGAATCAAGCCTCGCAATGATAGCTTATTGCCCAAATCCCGTGGCTTTAATATCGACGGTTTGCACTTTGCCATATTTGGCGGCGATGGGTGCAATCTTAGCGGCGTTACCAATCAGCACAAATTGCAGATCTTTTTGCGGGAAGTAAGTTTTCACTAACCTTTGGGTTTCTTCTAGGGTTAAACCATCCACCTTAGCTTGGAACTCATTGATAAACTTATCATCGAAACCGTACAAATACATGCCTGACAAAAGCCCCGCAAGTTGGCCTGAGGTTTCAAATTTAGGTGGGAACTGACCCTTAACATAGGCTTTAGCCGAATCTAAAGTCGCTTGATCTACGCCTTTCTCCCACAAACGTGCATAGGTTTTTAAGGCTAGATCCATCGCTTCTTGGGTAGTTTCCGTCTTAGTGAAAGTACTAATGGTAAACACGCCAGAATCGGTATAAGGGCTAAAACCTGAACGCGCACCATAGGTTAAGCCAGCGTTCACTCGCAGCTCATCGTTAAGCCAAGAGGTAAAACGGCCACCTAAGATAGTGTTCACTACGGTTAAACCCACATAGTCTGGATTATCACGACTAATGCCTAAACCGCCGATCACAAAGGTGGTTTCGATTGCATCGGGTTTATCTACCAACAAGACTTTGGCTTCGGTCAACTGAGGTAGACCTTGGTTTAAGTCAGGCTGTAGCAGTTTTTCGCTACCTTTCCACTGACCAAAGGTTTGCGTCAGCTTGGCCTTCATCGCCGCCACATCGAAGTCACCTACAACAGTAATCGCGGTATTGGTGGGTTGATAATAACTCTTATGGAAAGCGTGTAGCTGCAACACTGTCACTTGTTCGAGTGAATCACTGTTGCCTGAAGTGGCATTGCCGTAAGGATGCGCACCAAATACGAGCTTATCGAAGTAACGACCAATCACAGCCCGTGGGCTTTCTTTATCCTGCTGTAGTCCTGCAATCGCGCGTTGTTTGAGTTTATCGAACTCGGCAGCATCGAAGTCTGGCGTTAACATGGCGGCGCTAAATAAGCCCAGCATCAGGTCAATGTCCTTCGCCATAAAGTCAGCACTCAGATAGCTGCCTTCTTTATCCGCTTCGGCCACTAAGCTTGCGCCGAGAAAATCCACTTGCTGCTCGATATCCGCCTTAGATTGCCCCGCCGCACCTAACAGTAAACCTGTGGCGGTCATTTGTGCCACGCCTGCGGTGGTGTCATTAACGGCGCCCGCACGCACCACGGCATTTAAGGTAATTAAAGGGACTTCGCGCTGCGGCATTAAATACACAGTAAGGCCGTTATCTAACACAAACTTATCGTAACTTGGCATAGCAAAGCTGCCAGTATCGACCTGCTTTGGCGCCGATGTCGCTGCGCAGCCCGCTAAGGCTAAGCTTGTGCCTAAAGTCAATGCTGCCATTAACTTAGACGATTTCCCAAGTGATGCCATCTTAAGTGATTTCATTGCCATCGCTTTCACTGCTGTCGATTTCATAGGGAGGACTCCTCGGTTGCCGCCAGCACAGCCACAGTGCGATTCGATTTACGTAAGTAGATTTGGGCAACTCGTTGAATATCTGCAGGCGTCACCTTGTTATAGGCATCAGGTGCATTAAATAACTTGTCGTAACTGCCAAAATACATCTCATAGGTGCCTATGGTATTAGCCTTACCATTAATGGTTTCCATCGAACGATAAAAATCCATCAACTTGATATTTTTAACTTTTTCTAGCTCTTGTTGGGTAACACCTTGGCTCGCAATCGCATCGATTTGTTCAATCAGCGCACGCTCCAGCGTCGAGGCTTTCACCTCAGGCGTGGCAACGCCCATCACATAGAAGAGGTTAGGATCGACCGACATCGGCATATAGGTTTGCGCTTCTAAGGCCACTTGTTTATCAACCAATGATTGATATAAACGCGAGCTATTACCTTGGCTTAGAATCGAGCTTAATAAGTCCAGCGCATAAAAATCCGCATGGGTTGCCGCCGGAATATGGTACGCCAACATTACGTTAGGTGTGCTGACCGATGCCTTTTGCACAAAGGTGCGACGCTCACCCTTTTGCTCAGGTTCGACAGTGCGAATCGCTTTAGGCGGAGTCTGTGCCGGAATAGGCGCAAAGTATTTGTCTGCTAAGGCTTTCACTTGAGCAAGCTTTACATCACCGGCAATTACGACCACGGCATTGTTCGGCGCGTAATAGGTTTTATGGTACTGGACTAAATCTTCCAGCGTCCAAGCGGCGATATCCGACTCATGGCCGATCACCGACCAAGAATAAGGATGGGCTAAAAACGCCACGCCTTTGATTTCGCCTTCGAGGGCATTCCAGTTAGAGTTTTCTAAGCCAGTGGAACGCTCCGACTGCACTACGCCACGTTCGCTATCGACCATGGCTTGGTTGATATCTAAGTTAGCGATGCGGTCGGCTTCGAGATCGAACATAGTTTCGAGCGCATTGGCGGGGAACCAATCGGTATAAACCGTCATGTCTTCAGTGGTATACGCATTGTTCGCGCCACCGGCGGCTTCCATAGTACGGTCGAACATTTTTGGGCCATACTTTTTCGAGCCATTGAACATCATGTGCTCGAAAAAGTGCGAAATACCGGTAATGCCGGGCACTTCGTTACGTGAACCGACCTTCCAAAACAAATACATGTTGGCATTGGGAATTGAGGCATCTTCTAGCACCATGATTTTCATGCCGTTATCTAGCGTGAAACTCTTAATGTCTTCTGCCGTGGTGGCCTGTGCTTGGCTTAGGGGATTCAAAAGTCCCATAGCCAACACCAGAGCCGATAGCGTGCGCTTCATCTTGTTCGCTCCTTGCTGTAAAAAATCACATATGAAGGTAAATTGTTTAACAAATCAAGCGCAAGAAGCTTATCCCACGCCGATTTTTTGTAAGCTCAAGTTATACCGCAGCGTTTACGGAATAATGCGTTAGCCACTTATTGGGCTTTGAGCGCCGTTAACGCCACTTTGGTCATGGCCTCAACGCCGACTTTTAGCGCACTTTCATCCACATAAAATGCCGGTGAATGATTGCTGGCCGCCGTTTCTGGGTCCGTTCCCTTTGGCGTCACCCCGAGGAAGAAAAACATCCCCGGTGTTTCTAAGGCGTAGTAAGCAAAGTCTTCGGCACCTGTGATTAATCCGGGTTCGATCAGCATCTTATCGCCCACGACACTGGCGAGCACGGGCCGCATGCTGGCGACTAATTCGGGATTGTTGACCACCACAGGATAACCTTGGTGGATCTCCGTGGTCGCAGTCGCCCCTAAGGTTTTCGCCGACAGCTGTGCCATTTCCGCTAGACGCAGTTTAATATCGGCGCGCATAGGTTGGTCGAAGGTGCGAATTGTACCAATCAGCTCGACTTCATCGGGAATAATATTAGAACGAATACCGCCATTAACCGCGCCAAAACTCACCACGGCAGGGGCTTTAGTGATATCCACCTGACGGCTTACTATGGTTTGCACGTTAGTGATAATTTGCGCCGCGGCGACAATAGGATCGACCCCATTCCAAGGACGCGAACCATGGGTTTGGCTGCCTTTCACTTTGATGGTAAAAGAGTCTTCACTCGCCATCGCCGGGCCACTGCGCAGGCCAATCATGCCACTCGGCATGCTCGAGGTGACATGCATACCAAATACTTGCTCGGGTTTGCGCTGAGCAAATAACCCTTCTTTGAGCATCAATTCCGCGCCGCCCTCTTCACCCTCTGGCGCACCTTCTTCGGCGGGTTGGAAGATAAACATCACATCCCCCGCTAGGCTGTCTTTCACTTTCACGAGGTTTTCAGCCACGCCCATTAACATAGCCACATGGGTGTCGTGACCACAGGCATGCATCACCCCCACCTTTTGATCGCGATAAGTGTCAGTCACCTTAGAGGCAAAAGGCACATCGACCACTTCAGTCACAGGCAGTGCATCCATATCCGCTCGAATCGCAATCAACGGCCCAGGCTTACCACCCTTCAATTTTTCCCCTTTTAAAATGGCCACCACGCCCGTATGTGCCACACCCGTTTGCACTTCTAATCCTAGGGATTTCAGATGTTTTTCAATAATCTTGCTGGTGCGAAACTCACGATTAGACAACTCAGGGTGTTGATGCAAATCCCGGCGCCAGTCGATCACCTTTTGTTCCACTCCCGCCGCCAACTTAGCCGCATCCGGCATAGCACTGGTCGCCGCTTGCGCTGAGGTTAAACCTGTGCCCATAAAGCTTAAGGCTAAGGCCGACGCAATTAAGGTCTTAGAAAAACGGGACTTGTTTGCAGAGGATTTAAAGCCAAATGCCTTTTGGATTGCTGATTTTGAAATAACTGATATAGCAAGTGATACAGAGGGTAAAGTCATAGCGATA
The DNA here is from genome assembly GCF_023283765.1 of Shewanella profunda. Taxonomy (GTDB): domain Bacteria; phylum Pseudomonadota; class Gammaproteobacteria; order Enterobacterales; family Shewanellaceae; genus Shewanella; species Shewanella profunda. Next base: position 10,464 of record NZ_JAKILG010000023.1, read on the forward strand.
GCCTATTGTTGTTTTTATAAGCTACCTAAACTACACGGACATTGAGGAATTGTTAATAGATTTAATGATGAAGGTAAATAACACAGCTAAAGAGCCAAATCCTAATGATGTTTCATTAGATGTCATATTAAGCCGTCATTCCCGCAATGCTTGTGGGCGGGAATCCAGCTTTAGGTAAATAAGCCTGTTCGATCTTGAGAGTATAAAAAATCTATGTAAGTGGCACTCATATTTAAATAATTGATTTTATGAAATTAAATTGTAAAACTATTAAGCACCGCCATTACAGTGACACGCAGCCAGTCCATCCATGGATGCTCGACCGCCCCGTCTGCTGTATAGGACATACGAATGTCGCGATCACATGGATGTGAATAAGCGACCATGGGGCGGACGGTCACTTCCATGGCAGCGCTTAATTCCGTTAATCCCAGCTATGTCTGAAAGTCCTCATTTTACGGCCATACAGCAGCTTTAACTCTAGGTGGCTTGGTAAATTCTCTTGGTAAATTTTTCCTAAATTTATTGTCGAATATTTAAGCCGTCATTCCCGCAATACTTCTGAGCGGGAATCCAGCTTTTAGGTATCTTAAGCTTTAAAAAGATGGGACAGGCTGGTCTCTGATAAAAAAAGATCAAGGCGATATTACTTTTTGGTAAAACAGGAGCTCGTCAATCTGTCTCAGCGATTAAGCACCGCCATTACAGTGATACGCAGTCAGTCCATCCATGGATGCTCTACCGCCCCGTCTGCTGTATAGGACATACGAATGTCGCGATCACATGGATGTGAATAAGCGACCATGGGGCGGTCGGTCACTTCCATGGCAGCGTTTAATACCGTTAATCCCAGCTATGTCTGAAAGTCCGCATTTTACAATCATACATACAGCAGCTTTAACTCTAGGTGGCTTGGTAAATTCGCTTGGTAAATTTTTCCTAAATTTATTGTCGAATATTTAAGTCGTCATTCCCGCAATGCTTCTGAGCGGGAATCCAGCATTTAGGCAACTGAAGTTTAGCTATTTAGAGAATTGCATACTGGACGAGTTGTTAGATTTCTGAATCGGTACTCTAGAGATTTGATTCATCTTAAGGGAAAAAACCGCCCCAGAATAGCCGCAAACGGGGCGTAAGGGCGGGTTTTAGGGGGTAACGTGAATCAGTCTGATGTAGAGTGATTTCTTATAACGTTTAGCACAAACTGCTCTGCCACGAAGTGGCATTATGCGCTTACCAGCTTACCTTTAAAGAGTGCTGAGCAGCAGTTGCACAAATACGCTCTACTGTAAAGCCGCGAGCCTCCAGCTTGGTGATGGCACCTTGGAGTTCGTTTTCACTCACGGCTTCTTTGCTAAGAATTTGAGTAATAGAAGTTGCTCCAGTCTTGGAGTTAGCCTCAATAAATTGGCTAACTTGTTTTACAACCTCATCAGCTCCGTACGTAGAAGCTTCCGAGTTGGCGCGGGCCTGAGCTGCAGTGATTTCTGGCATATTGTGATTTCCTTAATGGTGACTAATGGCTAACGCATGCCAGCATGCATGGCTTTGTAGTGACGGTTAAACGCAGCGAAGAAGTTATTGCTAAACTATACATATATTTGTCGTAAAGCATTATCAATACTAGCCATAAGGTCATACTTCATCCTTAAATTTATAGAAAAAATCAAAACTGGAGTCAGTTCAGTTCTCTGAACCCCTTTATTGAAATGCTCTCCATCTTCATGGTTTTTAAGTGCAGCTTTTATCATCATAGCCCCCACGCCCTCATGTCCATCTTTAGCAAAAAGCAATAAGGATCCTCGAGCTTGATCTGAATAATGATGCCCTATGTAATCAATGATTGACTGCTGTAATTCAGGATGATGATCCAACTCAAAATTGGCTAATATAAACTTCAGTTCATTGACGAAAGTATCCTCATTAGCATAAAAACTCTCTATCGATGTGTTAGAACCATTCTTATATTTGAGTGAAAGATCAAACATTCCAGACAGATCTTTTTCTTTAAAATTTTTATTAAGCTCCAAACTGTTCCCCTCCCGCTTTGTAACTGGTGTAGTCACTTCGAAAAAGGAGTGCCTCATATTATTGAATACCCATGAAAGAGCAGTTGAATACGATTTCAATTTTCTATCATTCGTTATGATTGCCTGATGCTCTATTGATTTTTTAGTTTCATCTTCTATTTTATTGGCGTGACCTGTCCATACAGCATTAATTAGAAGGCCTAAAATTGTTATTCCCAAGAGTGCTTGCAGAGATATTGCAATCTGAGCATACCATGAAATGGGAAGAATATCCCCATATCCTAGTGTTGTTATCGTCACAATACTAAAGTATAGAGCACTGACTGGAGTTAAATCTTTATTTAATAGTCCATTTGGAGCGTAGTAATATATGACAGCAAAAACGAGTATGCAGGCTAAATACGAAAAAAATAAAACCCTAACAGATATTGAGCCTAACTTCATAATTATCCTTGGTAACTTAGTACTGCGCAAAAAGACTGGTAAATAAATGCAGCGTTTTGAATATCTCTGCCCAGCCCGATCGCATAACTTATTATCATTAGTTGGACAAGTTAGCTACAAGCCAATCATTCACTTCTTTTGGACCTTGGCCGAAATGAGGATTAGTCAGCTTAATCACGTAAAGATTATCATTGTTATCCAAGTGGTTAGAAAGGAAGTCATATATCTGCTTTGGGTTTTGCCCAGTGCTGATTGCATACGAAGACTCCGAGAGCATCGCCCAATTTCCGTATGATTTTATATCTTCAACTATCGGTGGGCGTTTTGTTTCGTTGTTAAGGTCGTAGGTAATAATATACGTAGTCATATTTATATCTCCTTATATATGTTTTAAATGCTAACATTTGATTTATACGCATGCGTGTTTGCCTCACTAGAACAAAGATCTAGCCACCCATTTTAAATCAACAACATAATGCACTTCCTGTTTGACTACAACCTGTACTGGCTAAAATTACTTGAACAAGATCCATCAAATGTGGCAGGACTGTATCTGAGGTACAAAATAGAGCTAATTCATTAAAAAATAGCGTATTTCAGCCATGCTAACCCACCCACTATACGAATGGGCAGTGATTGGGTTGATTACACTGGATTGCTGTCAATAAATATTAAGAGTGGATGGCTAGCTAAAATTATTTAAAGAAACCTCCAAATCACCGCAATAATTTTCAAAGTACTTATGCATTTTGAGCATAGCATTTAGGATTTGATGCTTTGTTTCTGGTGTCATCAGAGAAACGTCTTCGAGCATTTTTATGCGTAACTTATCTTTGCCCTGAAGCTCACCTTCAATAGTCAGTTCACTAGGTTTGTTGAATAATGGGTCGTTCATTTTCGTTATCCTTAATCCTCAATTAACTCATCTGGATATAGCGCGATTTGCGCCAAGGATTGTTCAAAAAATTGGCTTAGGTCTGGGCTAATAAAGTCCATCATATCGGGATCATGAGTGTATGCGATGACTTGTCCGATTTGGCCTAATGCCGAGGGCGAATGATCTGCAATCAAGAGTAATGTACCGCCCCCAAATTGGGCAAAGGGCAACCAACCTTCTTGATACCATCCCGATTGGATTTTGGGATCCCGCACTTCTGGCTCGTGGTAATCAGCGTAGTACTGAGTCTGTTTTTTCATTCGGTCACGAAATTTAAGTGATGAGGCTAATGACAAAAAATCATACCGACAAAAGTAATCTTTTCGGGCAAATACCGTGCTCCACTCATTGCCACCATTGGCATATCCCCAAAGCTCCCTTAGCTGAGGATCAAGTTTAAAACCTAATTGTTTTTCGGCTTCATCTAAGGCTGAGTTTGATAAGCCATGATCTAGTTCTAATGTTTGATTCATGTTGGCGTAGATAGCGCTCAATGCTTGTAGATACGTCTTAACGTCCATTGTATTTATTCCTCCATCTTAGAACTTGGCACAGCCCTGTTAGTCAGTTTGCTTTATACGGTTAGCATATGCACTTGCGGAACTTATTTAATCGAATTAACCACATAAATGCCATTTTAAAAGCTAAAAAACTCAATATGCGAGGGTGATTAATGACCTTGAACGGGCAATCCCCGCAGGATGCACAGATATTTCGCACGCTTGGTATTAGCTCAGTTTAATGGCATGGTTTGCGTCAGCCCTATAAAAATGGCACTGACCAATATTGAGTCAGTGCCATTTTTTACAGGCTTTAAATTTAAGCGCTTAGGTTTTTATGCCTTTGGGCCAGCGCTTCGGATTGCGTCTGACACTTGATACTTAGCGAAGTTTTTAGTGAAGGCTTCGGCCAGTTTTTGGGCATATTCGGCATATAGTGCTTTATCGCCCCAAGTGTTGATTGGATTGAGTAAATTGCTGTCTACGCCAGTTACCGCCACAGGAACGGCGAGGTTCAATGTGTCTAAGTGAACGGTTTCAGCATCTTTCAATTCACCGCTGACAATCGCATCGACGATGGCGCGGGTGGTTGGGATATCAAAACGCTTACCCACACCGTGTGGGCCACCAGTCCAACCTGTGTTGACTAAGTACACTTGGCTACCGAAGGACTCAATGCGCTTCATCAACAGTTCTGCGTACACGCCAGCAGGGCGTGGGAAGAAAGGTGCGCCGAAGCAAGTTGAGAAGGTCGATTGAATCGCTGAGGTTGAGCCGATTTCAGTCGAGCCCACTTTGGCGGTATAGCCAGATAAGAAATGGTAGGCCGCCTGTTCTTTAGTCAGGATAGAAACCGGTGGTAATACGCCAGATACGTCGCAGGTTAAAAAGACAACCGCATGTGGCTCGGCGCCGCAGTTGTCTTCTTTACGTTGGGCAATGTGTTCTAGCGGATAGGCCGCGCGGGTGTTTTCCGTCAGGCTGCTGTCTTTGTAGTTAGGGACGCGGTGTTCGTCCATGACCACGTTTTCGAGTACAGTGCCGAAACGAATCGCATCCCAAATCACGGGCTCATTCTTCTGGCTTAAATCGATACATTTGGCGTAGCAACCGCCTTCGATATTAAATACGCCGCCCGGTGCCCAGCCGTGTTCATCGTCACCGATCAGGAAGCGTTTGGGATCGGCAGATAGCGTGGTTTTTCCCGTGCCAGACAGACCGAAAAATAACGTAGTGTCGCCATCTTTACCTACGTTGGCCGAGCAGTGCATAGGCAATACGCCTTGGGCTGGCAGTAGGAAGTTTTGCACTGAGAACATAGACTTTTTCATTTCGCCAGCGTATTTCAGGCCAGCAAGCAGCACTTTACGTTCGGCGAAGTTTAAGATCACGGCCGCATCTGAGTTAGTGCCATCGCGTTCTGGTACGCAAACAAAGTCAGGGGCATTGATGATCTGCCACACAGGTTTGTCTTTGCGATTAAATTCTTCAGGAATGATAAAAAGGTTGCGGGCGAACAGTTGATGCCAAGCGTATTGAGTGGTCACTCGCACTGGCTGGTAATGTTCAGTATCGGCACCGACTTCGAGATCCGATACAAACAGCTCTTTATCGGCGAGGTAAGCTTCAACCCGTGCCCATAAACCTTCAAAAGCACCGGGTTCAAAAGCTTGGTTGACTGGGCCCCATTCAATATCGGCCTCTGAACTGGGTTCTCTAACGATAAAACGATCGCCGGGTGAGCGACCACTGCGAGCGCCTGTTTTAGCGACTAATGCACCATTAGCTGTCAATTCACCTTCGCCGCGTAGCAGGGCAAATTCGACAAGTTGAGCTGTTGAGGGGTTGTAATGAACGCGGTTTAATCCATCCGCCATAGCGAGGTCTCCATTTATTTGTATTTGTAAGGTTATTTTTATTATCGATCGTCTGCCGATTTATTTTTTATTTATCGCCTAGGTCATGCTAGGGATAAAGTGAGGCCGATTGTAGCCTAAGCGGAGTACAAAGTGTGAGCTGGATAATTGCCGAATAAAAAAATGGGCACCTCAAGGCGCCCATTTATTGACTAATTTATTGATTACTGAGGCGTATTTGAGCATTGGCCATTGGCAAATATCGCCGCGATATCTATGCCATCGAACGCATAGTTGGCATTGCAATACTCACAGCCCATTTCAATTTTGCCTTCTTCGGCAAGAATGACTTCAACTTCGGCTTGCTCTAGGGTCTTAATTGCCGCAGCACTTCGTTCACGTGAGCAGGTGCATTTAAAGCTGACTTCAATAGGATCGAATAGGCGCACTTCTTCCTGATGATATAAACGGTGTAATACGTTTTCAGCATCTAAACTGAACAACTCCTCGGCCTTAATGGTTGAGGTTAATTGGCTTAAATGCTCGAAATCCTGATTGTGATCTTCTTGGCTTGGCAAAATTTGCAGGAACATGCCAGCAGCCTGTTGTCCATTGGCAAATAACCACAGCGCCGTTGGTAACTGTTCAGATTGATTGAAGTATTCCTCAACACAGGCGGCCAGAGTGGGCTTATCTAATGCCACCACACCTTGGTAGCGTTCACCTTCATCTGGTGTCAGGGTGATCACCATATAGCCTTGACCAAATAAGTCGGCAAGGCTGGCATTATCGGCTAATTCGCCATTCCAACGTGCAACACCGCGCAGTTGTTGCAGGTTATTACCATTGATAACCGCAAGCGAAACCGGGCCATTGCCCTGCAACTGCACGCTGATATCACCACTGAACTTTAAAGTAGCAGTTAACAGTGAGGTGGCCACCATTAACTCACCAATTAAGACTTGTAATACAGGTGGATACTCTTGGGCGCCGATCACTTGTTGATAGCTATCTTGCAATTGCACTAGCTCACCACGCACATCGGCATTATCGAACAGGTAACGGTGTAAAATATCTTGGTTCATATTGAATCTCACTATTAGAATTCTTTAAAGCGAATGAGCTGACGTCGTTGCTTTTTATCTGGTTTATGGTCTGGCGCAGGATTATTGAGTATATTCAACCGTCGTGCTTCGGCGTTTACTGCGCGTTTTGCCACACTATTAGCTGTTTCTTCGTACAATTCTTGTGCAATTGATGCACTTTGGCGTAATTCGGATAATTTTTTTATGACGATCTCTTTATCGTCATATCCTTGGCGTATTTTAAGGACGGCACCTATCTCTGCATTCTTACTAGATTTGATGCGCGCTCCGTTGTAATGTACTTTGCCGCCATTGATCATTTCCTTGGCAATGGCGCGGGTTTTAAAGAAACGCGCGGCCCACAGCCACTTGTCGAGCCGAACGCTGGTATTGTCGCCAAAACTTTGCGTCATAGTGCCTCCAAGGTAAAAGATCGATGAGTTCACATGTTGAACAATAAAATGCGTGAGCTGCATTTCTATTATGTTAAAGGGTGGCATGCTTCACACCCTTTTAAGGCGGCCAAAGTTAGCATAATTGGCCAATTTTCGCCAATTACAATACTGTTATGGGGTTGTTGCCAAATGCGGCCTAGGTTAGCATGTGGCTGGCATCATTAATTTATATAATCAGAACAGAGACCTGTATCGAGGGTCCACATAGATATGGATTTATTAGATAAAATTATCGCGAAAGCTGCCAGTATTCCTCACAAGCCCTTAAGTCAGATAACATTCTGGTTCGGGTTTATTGTGAGCTTGCTGTTAGCTGCACAAATTACATGGAAGCTCGTACCTACAACCTCATCATCCAGTGCTTGGTCACCCATGGCCACCACGGTAGGTAGTGGGGCTGGACAAGCCGATCTCGCAGGTTTACAGCAACTTGGACTTTTTGGTAAAGCAGATGCTCAGTCTGAAAGAACTAAGGTCGAAGTGGTTGAAACAATCACTGATGCACCTAAGACAACACTGTCGATCCTATTGACTGGCGTGGTTGCTTCAACGGCAGAGCAAAAAGGACTCGCGGTTATTGAGTCCAGTGGTAATCAAGAAACCTACAGCCTTGGGGATAAAATTAAAGGCACTTCTGCCTCACTCAAGGAAGTCTATGCCGATCGAATCATCATCACTAACGCAGGCCGTTACGAGACCTTAATGCTTGATGGTTTAGTTTATACGAGCCAAAGCGCAGTCAATCAGCAGTTACAGCAGGCAAAAACAAACAAATTAGACCAAACCGTAAACCGCGTTGATCAACGCCAAAATGCCGAAGTTTCCCAAGAACTGGCCGAGTCGCGTGATGAGTTATTAGCCGACCCCAGTAAAATCACCGATTACATTGCCATCTCACCCGTAAGACAAGGGGACTCAGTCGTAGGTTATCGTCTTAACTCTGGCAAAGATGCCAATTTATTTAAGCAAGCAGGCTTTAAAGCGAATGACTTAGCGAAATCTATTAATGGGTACGACCTGACTGTAATGACTCAGGCGTTAGAAATGATGAGCCAACTACCTGAGTTAACCGAAGTTTCCATTATGGTTGAACGGGAAGGTCAGTTGGTTGAAATCATGTTTAGTTTGCCGCAATAACACGCGTTAGAGGAAAGTAAAATAATGAATAAAAAATGGATTCGACGCAAACTGATTGCTGGAGTTGTGGCGGGCGCTGCCATATTTACCTCCCAATTTGTTTGGTCAGAACAATATGCGGCCAACTTTAAAGGCACTGATATTCAAGAATTTATCAACATTGTTGGTAAAAACTTGAATAAGACCATCATTGTTGACCCAACGATCCGTGGCAAAATTAACGTGCGCAGTTATGACCTGCTGAACGACGAACAGTATTACCAGTTTTTCCTTAACGTTTTACAAGTTTACGGCTATGCCATCGTCGAGATGGAAAACGGTGTGATTAAGGTCGTTAAAGACAAAAGTGCACAAACTGGCGCTATCCGTGTCGCAAACGATACCGATCCCGGTATCGGCGATGAAATGGTCACTCGTATTGTGGCGCTGTATAACACCGAGGCTAAGCAACTTGCACCTCTGTTGCGCCAACTTAATGATAACGCGGGCGGTGGCAACGTAGTTAACTACGATCCCTCTAACGTACTGATGCTTACGGGCCGTGCCTCTGTCGTTAACAAGCTGGTGGAAATTATCCGCCGTGTAGATAAACAAGGGGATACATCAGTACAAGTTGTGCCCCTAGAGTACGCATCAGCCGGTGAAATGGTGCGAATTATCGATACCCTTTACCGCGCAAGCGCAAACCAAGCGCAGTTACCTGGTCAAGCGCCCAAAGTCGTGGCCGATGAGCGTATTAACGCTGTAATCGTCAGTGGTGATGAAAAGAGCCGTCAACGGGTGGTTGAGCTTATCCATCGTCTCGATGCTGAGCAAGCCAGCACCGGAAACACTAAGGTACGTTATTTACGCTACGCCAAGGCTGAAGATTTGGTTGAAGTGTTAACCGGTTTTGCCCAAAAACTGGAAGGTGATAAAGAGCAAGGCGCTCAAACAGCGGGTACTAAGCGTCGTAATGAAATCAACATTATGGCCCACACTGATACCAATGCTTTAGTGATCAGCGCTGAGCCTGATCAAATGCGCACTATCGAAAGTGTTATCAACCAACTCGATATTCGCCGTGCTCAAGTCTTAGTTGAAGCGATTATCGTGGAAATTGCTGAGGGCGATAACGTTGGTTTTGGTGTGCAGTGGGCCTCTGAGTCCGGTGGTATGACTCAGTTTAATAACCTTGGTCCAACCATAGGTGAGATTGGTGCGGGGATTTGGCAAGCGCAGGATGTGGAAGCTTCCCAAACTTGTACTGGTTCGGGTGATAATATGACCTGTACATCTAACCCAGATACAGAAGGGGATGTAACACTGCTCGCTCAAGCTTTAGGCAAAGTCAATGGCATGGCTTGGGGCGTGGCCATGGGTGACTTTGGCGCCTTAATGCAAGCCGTGTCGAGTGATACAAACTCTAACGTACTAGCGACTCCTTCTATTACCACATTAGATAACCAAGAAGCCTCGTTTATCGTAGGTGACGAAGTGCCTATTCTTACCGGTTCTACCGCCAGTTCAAGCAACAGCAATCCATTCCAAACCGTTGAACGTAAAGAGGTGGGGGTTAAGTTAAAAGTCATACCTCAGATCAACGAAGGCAATGCGGTTAAATTGGCGATTGAGCAAGAAGTCTCTGGGGTTAACGGTAACACGGGCGTGGATATCTCCTTTGCGACTCGCCGTCTAACCACCACTGTTATGGCAGACTCAGGGCAAATCGTGGTGCTCGGTGGTTTGATTAACGAAGAAGTGCAGGAAAGTGTGCAAAAAGTGCCTTTCCTCGGTGATATCCCGTTCCTTGGGCATTTATTTAAATCATCCTCGAGCAAAAAGACCAAGAAAAACCTGATGATCTTTATCAAACCAACCATTATTCGCGATGGTATGACAATGGAAGGGATTGCTGGGCGTAAATATAACTATTTCAGAGCCTTACAGCTTGATCAGCAAGAACGTGGCGTTAACTTAATGCCCGATACGCCAGTGCCAGTGTTGGAGGAATGGAATCAATCTGAGTATTTGCCACCGGAAGTAAACGATATTTTAGAGCGTTACAAAGATGGCAGAGGCTTAGACACCCAGATGCGTAAAACGGATCCAACGCTCAAAACGCTGGATGAAAACAAAAGTAAAGATAAAACCAATGAGTGAAATTCAACTATCCCAAGTCGATGACTTAAGCCTAGTTTCTAATGAGCTAGGCTTAGAAACCGAAGGTGATGAGGTATTTCGCTCCAATAGCAAAGAGCGTCTACCCTTTGCCTTTGCCCACCGTCACGAGGTGATTTTGGCCTATGGCGATACAGACGAGTTGAGTCTGTTCCATACCGCTAAAACACCACTTGCTGCCATGCTTGAAGCACGCCGTTATTCGAGTATTGATTTGCCCTTAGTACAGCTTGAACCCGGTAGATTTGAGGCCAAATTGACTCAGGTCTATCAGGCTAATTCCTCGGAAGCGCAGCAACTGATGGAAGATATTGGCAACGAGATGGATTTATTCACCCTTGCCGAAGAGTTGCCTCAGACCGAAGACTTGCTCGAAGGTGACGATGATGCCCCTATTATCAAGCTGATTAATGCCTTGTTATCTGAAGCGATTAAAGAAGAGGCCTCGGATATTCACATCGAGACCTATGAAAAGCAGTTGATCGTGCGTTTCCGTATCGATGGTGTGCTGAAAGAAGTGCTTAAGCCGAACCGTAAATTGTCGTCACTGCTAGTGTCGCGGATTAAGGTGATGGCGCGCCTCGATATTGCCGAGAAACGGGTGCCGCAGGATGGGCGTATTTCACTGCGTATCGCGGGTCGTGCGGTCGATGTGCGGGTTTCGACCATGCCATCGAGCCACGGTGAACGGGTCGTGTTGCGTTTATTGGATAAAAATGCCGGTAATCTCGATTTAGAACAATTGGGTATGAACGATGCTATTCGAGTTAAATTCGAAGATCTTATCCGTCGCCCACACGGTATTATCCTAGTCACTGGCCCCACAGGTTCAGGTAAAAGTACCACGCTATACGCGGGCTTAACTGAGATTAACTCCAAAGATACCAACATTCTGACCGTTGAAGACCCTATAGAATATGAGTTAGAAGGTATAGGTCAAACGCAAGTTAACACTAAGGCGGATATGACTTTCGCCCGGGGTCTAAGGGCTATTTTACGTCAAGACCCTGACGTGGTGATGATAGGTGAGATCCGCGACCTAGAAACCGCGCAAATTGCGGTGCAGGCGTCGCTCACGGGTCATATGGTGATTTCAACGCTGCACACTAACACGGCCTCAGGCGCTATTACGCGTTTGCAGGACATGGGAGTCGAACCTTTCCTTGTTTCCTCGAGTCTGCTTGGCGTGTTGGCCCAACGCTTGATCCGTACCCTCTGTCCTAAATGTAAAATTGAGCATGCGCCCGATCAGCGTGAACGTGAATTGCTGGGGATAGCGGCCGATGATGACAGACACATTTTCCGCGCCAATGGCTGTAAAGCCTGTGGCAACAGTGGTTATCGCGGTCGTACCGGTATTCACGAACTATTGCTGGTGGATGACAATGTGCGCGAGCTTATCCATGGTGGTCGAGGTGAGTTGGCGATTGAAAAATACATTCGTCAGTTCGTGCCCAGTATTCGCCACGATGGCATGAGTAAGGTGCTCATGGGCATCACTACACTTGAAGAAGTGCTAAGGGTGACCCGCGAGGAGTAAGCTATGCCAGCATTTGAATATAAAGCACTGGACGCCAAGGGTAAGCAGCTTAAAGGGGTTATAGAGGCGGATACGGCTAGACATGCCCGTAGCCAACTGCGGGATCAGCGTATGATGCCGCTGGAAATTCTTCCCGTTACCGAGAAAGAAGCCAAAGCAAAAAGCAGTGGATTTTCTTTCTTCAAACGGGGGATTTCAGTCGCCGAACTTGCCCTTATTACTCGCCAAATTGCCACGTTAGTGGCGGCGGGATTACCCATTGAAGAATCACTCAAAGCCGTTGGTCAACAATGCGAGAAAGATCGTCTCGCGAGTATGATCATGGCGGTACGTTCACGGGTCGTTGAAGGTTATAGTTTTGCCGATTCCCTTGCCGAATTTCCGCATATTTTTGATGATTTATATCGCGCTATGGTGGCCTCGGGTGAAAAGTCGGGTCATTTAGAAGTGGTATTGAATCGTCTCGCCGATTACACCGAACGCCGCCAACAGCTTAAGTCAAAACTGCAACAGGCAATGATCTATCCGATAGTGCTGACCGTTGTGGCGATTGGCGTGATTTCAGTATTGCTCGCAGCTGTGGTACCTAAGGTTGTTGGGCAGTTTGAACATATGGGGGCTGAGCTACCCGCTACCACTCGTTTCTTGATCTCTGCTTCTGACTTCGTACAGAATTACGGCCTATTTGTGGTACTTGCCATTGTGTTATTGTTTGTGGTGTTCCAACGGATGCTCAAAGCGGCCACATTTAGAATGAAGTACGATAGTTTTTTGCTGCAAATGCCCGTGATTGGTCGTGTCAGTAAAGGGCTCAATACAGCACGTTTTGCGCGTACCTTAAGTATTCTCTCTGCCAGTTCAGTCCCCTTGCTTGATGGTATGCGTATTGCGAGCGAAGTACTGCAAAATATGCGAGTACGCGCCGCGGTTGATGATGCAACGGCACGCGTGCGAGAAGGTACTAGCCTAGGTGCGGCATTGACTAACACTAAGCTGTTTCCGGCAATGATGTTATATATGATTGCCTCGGGCGAGAAGAGTGGTCAGCTGGAACAGATGCTAGAACGGGCTGCCGATAACCAAGATAGGGAATTTGAGGGTAACGTCAATATTGCCCTTGGGGTATTTGAACCTATGTTGGTGGTGAGTATGGCGGGTATAGTACTCTTTATCGTAATGGCGATTTTGCAGCCGATATTAGCGCTGAACAACTTGATTAGTAACTAATTTTTAAATTTATGGATTATAGCCAAATCGATTGGCGTAGGTTTTTTAGGAGAAGTAGTCGATGCAAATAAACAACAGACAAAAAGGTTTTACCTTACTCGAAGTGATGGTGGTGATTGTCATCCTTGGTATTTTGGCTTCTATGGTTGTACCTAACTTGATGGGTAACAAAGATAAAGCCGACCAACAAAAAGCCGTATCAGACATAGTGGCGCTCGAAAACGCCTTAGATATGTATAAGTTAGATAATGGTGTTTATCCAACGACTGAACAGGGCTTAGAAGCCTTAGTACAAAAGCCAACGATTTCACCAGAGCCACGCAATTATCGTGAAGAAGGCTACGTAAAACGCTTACCGCAGGATCCATGGCGCAATAATTACTTGCTGCTAAGCCCAGGCGAAAACAGCAAGCTCGATATTTTCAGCACAGGCCCAGATGGCCAATCAGGGACCGAGGATGATATCGGTAACTGGAATTTACAGAATTTCCAATAAGATGCTAAAGCTGCGCCAAGCTGGCTTCACCTTAATGGAGGTGATGCTGGTGATTTTGCTAATGGGACTCACCGCTGCGGCGGTGACTATGTCTATTGGCAATTCGGGGCCACAGCAGGCCGTTGAAAGAACGGCGCTGCAGTTTATTGCCGCGACAGAATTAGTGCTCGATGAAACCGTTTTGAGCGGCCAATTTATTGGCATTGTGATTGAAAAAACCAGTTATCAGTTTGTGTTTTATAAGGATGGTAAATGGAGTCCACTGGAGAAGGACAGAATGCTGTCGGAGAAACAGATGGATACCGGCATGTCGTTGAACTTAGTGCTCGATGGCTTGCCCTTAGTGCAAGAAGATGAAGAGGATAAATCTTGGTTTGATGAACCATTTATCGAGGCTTCTACCGAGGATAAAAAGAAATACCCAGAACCTCAGATCATGTTATTTCCCAGTGGCGAAATGAGCGCCTTTGAACTGAGTTTTATCGCAAAAACCGATAAGGGACAGGTCGATATACTGGTAGTTGGCGATGCGATTGGGCGTTTAACCCTAGGACGACCCGATGAAGCACACTAAGGGAATGACCTTGCTCGAAGTGATCGTTGCGCTGGCGGTATTTTCTGTCGCGGCGGTTTCAATCACTAAAAGTTTGGGTGAGCAAATGGCAAATATGCCCATTCTGGAGTCGCGTACACTCGCCCAATGGGTTGCTGACAATCAAATGGTGGATATCAGACTTGAGCCCCAGTTTCCCGAATTAGGTAAAAAAGAAGGCCGAGTGGAACTGGCAGGAAAGGATTGGTATTGGCGCCGAGAAGTCGTGAAAACCACGGATGATACTTTCAGAATGATCCGTATTAGCGTCAGTGAAGATGAGCGTTACCAGCGTATTGCAGCACAAGTGAGCAGTTATGTCTTTAAAACTAACTAAAGCTCACACAGGCTTTACGCTGCTTGAAATGTTAATCGCGATTGCGATTTTCGCCATGATAGGTATAGCGGCCAATGCGGTGTTAAGCACGGTATTGACCAACGATGAAGTCACTAAAAGTTTTTCGACTCGCCTAAAGGCTTTGCAGCAAGGCTTTGGTGCGATTGAACGTGATTTAAACCAAATGGTTGCGCGAACGCCGAGGTTACTCGAAGGTGGGCGCGGCACGACAGTATTCCAAACGGGTAACGAGATTTTAGATTCAGAGTCAGAAGCCCTCGTATTTTACCGTTTGGGTTGGTTAAATCCCGATGGTTTACTACCCAGAGGTAGTTTGCAGTCCGTGGCCTATGTGGTGCAAGAAGGGCGGTTGGAGCGCTGGTATTTTCCCTATCCAGAGCCTGAGTTTGGTTCTGAGCCCATCAAGACGGTGATCATCGATAAAGTGTTATCGGTAGAATATTCCTTCTTTATGGAAGATAAATGGGAGCGCAAAGTCGAAGCGACTAAGCTGCCTAAAGCCATAGCGATGGAAGTGGAAATTGAAGGTTTAGGTAAGATCCAACGTAAGTTCTTGTTGCCATTAGGGGCGTTAGCGCCTGAAAAGTCTAAGGATGACGACAGCAAAGATGATGAGCAGTCGGAAGGCGACAATACTGAGAATGAAGATACTAGCGGCGATGGCTCGGGCGAAGTGGATCCCAATGACGATCCCGAAGGCGAGGGTCGAGAATGAGAACCCGTATTCAGCTTCAATCTAAACAGCGTGGTGTCGCACTGATTGTTGTGCTGTTGATCGTGGCGCTGGTGGTGATTATTGCCACTAATATTACCAGTCGTAACCAGTTGTCGATGCGCCGAACATTAAACTTAGCCCAGTACGATCAAGCCTATTGGTATGCGATTTCGGCAGAAGAGTTGGCGAAGAAAATTCTAAAACAAGATTTAGATGATTCTGAAGGAAAGGTTCATCGACAGCAGTATTGGGCGATGAGTGATGTGGTATTTCCGGCTGAATATGGTGAAATTGCTGGCAAGATCACCGATATGCGTTCCTGTTTTAATTTAAATGCTTTGTCCGCCACAACGAAAGAAGTGGAAAATGGTCAACCTAAGCAGCCATTGGCAGCAAGGCAATATAAGGGATTATTAGTGAGTTTGGGGGTGGATGATTTTTCTGCGGATCGTCTGACGCAAACCTTAAAAGATTATCTTGATGAAGATACAACCGCCAGTCCCTATGGCGCCGAAGATGCAGAGTATGAAGCGCGAAACGTGCCTTACCGTGCAGCCAATACGCTGATGAATCATCGCAGTGAATTGCGGGCTGTAATGGGATATACCCAAGATATTTATTTGAAATTACTGCCCTATATTTGTGTTATTCCGGGCAATGACAGGCAACTGCTCAATGTAAACACCTTAGAGGTGAAGCAAGCAGCATTGCTTGCTGCCATGGTTGAGGGGCAAATTTCAGTTGGCGAGGCAGAGAGTGTGATCAACCAACGCCCTGGTGATGGTTTTGCTAAAATAGATGATTTTTATGAAACCTCCTCCATGAGGTCGATCAAATGGGAAGATGCAATGAAGTCGAGTTTTGTTATCGACAGTCAGTATTTCCTCCTCGCCTCAGGCGCTAAGGTCGACAATGCCATCTTTAGGATGGAGAGCGTGCTCAGAAAAGGTAGCGGTAACAAAATGGATGTGCTCACCCGTCAGTTTGGTGGACAAAAATAATAGCAAACAAGCTCAATTCTTTTAGGTTGAAGCTGGTGGAGAAAAACTGTGAGTGAACGGCTATTTATTCGCTTAGGCAGAAACACGGAGCAGGCTTGCTCTTGGTTGGTGTGGTCTGAGCAAGAACAAGAAATTATCGCCTCAGGCGAACTTGCTAATGCCCAAGGTTTAGCGACGCTAACCGAGCGTGCGGGCAATCGTCCTATTGATGTTCTCGTTCCAGCGTCAGCGATGACCTTAACCAGCGTCAACTTGCCGGAAAAAGGTCAACGCCAAGCGTTGAAGGCTTTGCCTTTTATGTTAGAAGAAATTCTGGCCGATGATGTAGATTCCATGCATTTTACCGTTGGGCCACGTAACGGTGATGCCTTAAGTGTGGTCGCCGTCGCCCATGAACAAATGCAAACTTGGTTGAATTGTTTAACCGAAGCGGGCTTAAAAGTTAAACGCATTGTTCCCGATTGTTTAGCACTGCCGCTGCAGGAATGCCAGTGGGCAGCCATGCGTTTTGGCAACGAATTACTGTTAAGAACAGGTTCAGGTACAGGCCAAAGTTTGCCACTCTCTTGGCTGCCCCTTGCGATGAAGCAACTGGTCACTAAGGATGAAGATATCTCAGTGGCAAGTTATACCGATCTCGAACTTGAAGGCGTTGAGCTTAAACCGCAACCCCTAGATTTACCTATGTTAGTGCTTGCCCGCGGTATTTTAAATGCGCCTATCAACTTACTGAGTGGTGTTTACACTCCTAAGCGCGAATACAGTAAGTACTTAATGTTATGGAAAAATGCCCTCATTATACTCGGGGTAGCCTGTTTGCTCGCCCTTGTGAATAAAGGGCTGACTATCCACCAAGTCAATAATCAGATCGCCGATCTTAAAGCACAGAGCGAGTCGATTTATCAGCAAGTCGTGCCGGGCAATTCACGGATTGTGAATCTACGTTCGCAAATGGAAAGTCAATTACGTGCATTACAGGGACAAGGTAGCGGAGCCGAGTTTTTTGCAATGCTGGATGGTTTGAAAGATGCCTTTAAGCAAGTGCCTGAACTTAAGCCCAATACCTTAAGATTCGAAAGTGCGCGTAACGAGATCCGTATGCAAGTGAGTGCTAAAAACTACGCCCAAATTGAGAAGTTTAAAGAGATTGTCGGACGTCGTTTCCAACTCGATGGCGGCACTATGAATAGCGGTGAAGATCAAGTCACCAGTACCTTAACCTTGAGGAGCAAATAAGATGGATAATTTGCGGACTTGGTGGCAAGGGCTCGCATCCCGCGAGCAGCAGTTAGTGGGTTTTTGTGCGGTATTTTTGGTGATTGGTGTGTTTTATTGGGGTGTTTGGACACCCATTGCAAATGCAGAAGCGGATGCACTGCGTAACCTCACTGCCCAGCAACAGACGTTGAACTATGTAAAACAAACGGCGAATAAAATAGCGAGTCTTAAACAAAGCGGTGCTAAACCCGTGATGTCGGGTAGCTTAAGCTCTGTGGTTAACCAAACAGCAGGCAACTATGGGTTAGTGATCACGCGCATGCAACCCCAAGGTGACAAGATCCAAGTATGGATGGACGATGTGCCTTTCGATGCTTTGCTGGGTTATTTAAGCGACTTAGTGCAGAAAAAAGGCTTATCCCTCGAAAGTGTTGATTTGGCAGAGGCCGATGCGCCGGGCTATGTCAAAGTAAGACGTATCCAATTAGCGCAATAGGGGTGTAGTTGTGAGTTTGATGAAAAAAGTAATCATAGGCGTACTGATTTATTTAATATTTTTAGTCGTTCTTTTTCCCGCTAAGATTGCGATAGCATTAGCGCCATTGCCTGCGAACATCAGTGTGTCGGGTGTGAGTGGCAGTATTTGGTCTGGCAATATTGAAACCTTAAGTATGCCACAGCGCCAACTCGAGCAAATACGTTGGGAGCTTAGTCCTTGGGCGTTATTTTTAGGCAAAGTCAGCGTTGATTTTCAAATAGGCAGTCGAGCAACTCCCGTAAGTTCTAAAGGATTGGTCACTTGGTCTTTAGGTGGCTTAAGCGCCAAAGGGTTACGTTTTGAGGCGCCAGACAGTTTTCTTATTGGTAATGCTAAGCTGCCGTTTAGAACTGAAATCACAGGGGAAGTCAGTCTGTTAGTCGAGACGCTAGAGCAAGGTAAGCCTTGGTGTGATCAGTTATCGGGAAAACTTTTTCTAAATCAAACCCATGTAAAAAACCAGTTTGGGGATTATCCTCTAGGTAATATTGAACTCGGACTGAGTTGCGTCGAAGGCAAAGCGCAATTAGCTACAGATGAAGCTAAGAACCAGCTTGGTATTGTTGGTACCTTGCAGTTAGATGAAGGCAATATGGTGAAGGTTGAGGCTAAGATTAAAGAAACAGCTGAGCAGCCCAAGGATATGCGTGAATCACTGGGTATTCTGGGTAAACGTGGTGCCGATGGCTATTTCTCAGTGGTGTATCAGGGACGTGTCCCAGGGCTGTAGCTGAACAATTGAGCGCTATGATAAAAATAAAGGCACCTTAGGTGCCTTTGTTTTTTATCATTTTTCTATTGTTTTAAATCATCAAGTAATAAGTGGTAGTCAGTAATAGCAGGGAAGTCGTGAAAGATTTTTATCGGTTTTTGGCTATCGGGATTAGCAATCCCCAGTTGATGACCAACGCCTGCAAGCCTCGCCGCATTGAGTATGGGTTCGCTGTCGTCAATAAAGAGGCAACGGCTAGGATCGAGGACAAATTTTTCAAACAAGGTTTGCCAAAATTGTGGATGCTCCTTGGGATAACCCGTCTCGTGGCTGGAAATCATGCCATCGAGCCCTGAGGCAAGTTCAGTATGCTGAAGCTTTAAGGCAAGACTCTTAGGGTGTGCATTGGTGACCAGAATACGTTTTTTACCCGCAGAGGCTAAGGCATCCAAAAAGGGCATACTATCTTGGCGTAGTTGGATCCTATCCACTAAAGTGCGGTGCAAACCCATAATGTCGAGCTGAAGTGTTGCTTGCCAATAATCGAGGCAATACCAATCAAGTGTTCCCGTCACTTTGCCATAGGCATTCACGACTAATTGTTGCGCTTCATCCTTGCTAATGCCTCGCTGCCGACTCAATTCCTGTGGCACTAAACTCAGCCAAAAATGATTATCGAAGTGTAAATCCAATAGTGTGCCATCCATATCGAGCAGCACTGTATCTATGGTGTTCCAGTTAAGCATGGGTTATTCCATTTGTTTCAACGAGTCAGTTAAGAGCTGTGCTAACTTGTAGGGTCATTACTTTGTGCTAGGCTTGATTGATTGACCTAAAAACACAGTAGTTGGATATGGATATCGACTCTTTTGCCTTGCTTGCTCATATTTCAAATACCCACCAGTTGGATATGGATATCGACTCTTTTGCCTTGCTTGCTCATATTTCAAATACCCACCAGATACTAGTAGAACTTAATTCGTTGTTGCAACAAGACTGGTTGCCCCATGTTAATCAACGTGACTATCAGGGAGGCTGGGATGTTCTCGTCCTGCGCTGCGCCGCTGAGTATCAAGGGGCACATCCTATCTTGCAAGCCTTCTCTATATCATCGGCCGAAGATTGGTGCAATTTGCCTTGTCTCGAATCTAGTCCTGCGTTGTTAAGTTTTATTCAATCCCTCGTTTGTCCGGTGAAATCCGTGCGTTTGATGCGTTTGCATGCTGGCGCGCAAATCAAACCCCATCGAGATCAAGGGCTCAGTCTAGAGCAAGGCGAGGCACGGCTGCACTTGCCGCTGCAAACCAATGAGTCGTTAAATTTTTATGTGGATGGTCAGCGCGTACCTATGCAGGCAGGCGAGCTTTGGTATATCAATGCCGATCAAATCCATTGGGTCGAGAATAAAGGACGGGAAGCGCGCATCAATCTCGTGATTGATTGCGAAGTGAATACTTGGCTAAGGGACTTAGTGAATGCTGCAGAAATTAGAGTTTGAATCAGGATCATCTTTAAGCGTGGAAGCGTTAGCCGCTTTTGCTAACGCCCTGTTGCAGGCCACCTCAGCAGGAGAGTCAAAGCGACTGATTGATCCCCTATTAACCCAACTCTGTCAGTGGGCTGAGCTTGACTTACACCCTGACGGTTTCTTCGATACCGAGGCGAGCATGACGCCGTTTGGTAAGGCGGTGTCGCTCACTACGGCAGCACAGTGTGCCGAAGATCCCGAGCGTGGGCGGGTCTTTATGCAGGGGATTTATCAAGCGATACAAGATCGTCTAAAGGCTCATCCCGGGCAGGCTGTGAATATCTTATATGCGGGGACAGGGCCTTTTGCTTGGTTGCTATTACCCCTACTACCGTTATTTTCGGCCAGTCAAATTCAAGTGACGTTACTCGACATTCATCAGGCTTCAATAGACAAAGTCATGCAGCTAATTCAATACTTTGGCTTGGGTGACCGTATCGTGACATATGTGTGTGTTGATGCGACCCGCTGGCAGCCTGAGCCAGTGCAGAAGTTCGATTTGATCGTCTCTGAAACGATGAAGCATCTGTTGCAACAGGAGCCGCAAGTGCAAATTTTTACCCACTTACAGGCGTTTCTTGAGGCCGATGGGGAGTTTATTCCCCAGAATATCGAACTCGATGCGTGGCTCGAGTGTAAAACCGTGCAGGGGAGAGAAACGCATTATTTAGGGCCTTTATTCGCACTCAATCGCCATACGGCACAACAACTTGCCAGTGGTGATCTCAGTCTTTTGGCTGGCTCATTACTCCTACCCGATTTTGACCAAGGTACTGTCACCCTTAAGCTCACCACTGTGGTGCAAGTGTATGAGCAACATAAACTGCGAGAAAATCAGTCCCAGTTGACCCTGCCTCGATACCAACAACAGCTCTGGCTTAAGCCGCTATCTAGGTTAAGTTTTCGCTATGAGATCGGGCCATATCCCGATTTTGTGTTTGATTTGCCATTGCTTAAAACCGTTTTAGTCTCGAGTGATGATTTAGGGGGCGGTGGTATTTATCACCTACTGCGCCTATGGCAGAAAGTACAGTTACAGAAACGTGGCGAGTCTCTGCCTCAGCTCGCCCATGAATGGACTTTAGATAAAGCCTTGCTGGATCTCTGTGGCATTGGTCTAGAGCCGGGGATGAAGGCGCTCTATCAAAATGACAATCAACAGGCATTTATTACTTTTATATTGCAGACTGCTAAGCTCACGGCGGAGGATATTGACAGCATAAATCAACGACTGCGTGATTTATCCTTAGGCGTCGCGGGAGCTACCACGACAGCTCGGGCTAGCGTTTCACCTCCCATTGCGGTGTTAAGTGATGCCCAGCTCGACTTTTGGCACAGTGAAGGTTACTTAGTGATCCCGCAAGTGTTATCGACAGAGCAATGCGCTGCGACGCGAGCCTTGATTTGGCAACAGTTAGGGGCGAATGAACAGGACACTGCGACTTGGTATCATCCCCGTGAATTGATGCAGAAAATTATGCTGCAGCTGTTTCGTCACCCAACTCTCGATGCGAATCGCCAGACTCCACTCATCCGCCAAGTATTTGAACAGTTGTGGCAGCGAACCGATCTGGTGATGACGACCGATAGAGTCAGCTTCAATCCTCCTGAAACACCGATATGGCGTTTTCCTGGGCCCGATATGCATTGGGATATGCCGCTACAACTCCCCATCGAGTTTGGCACCCAAGGGTTAATCTATTTAACCGACACCAGCGAGGATCAAGGGGCATTTTGTTGCGTCCCCGGATTTCATCTTAAGATAACGGATTGGCTGGTTGAACAGGCTAAAACGGATATCGAGCTGCAGCAGGATTGGCATGAATGGTCGGTGAAGCCAATAGCGGCAAAGGCGGGGGATCTCATTATTTGGCACCATGCCTTGCCCCATGGCGCCAGTCCTAACAGGGCTAAGCTGCCACGTATGGTGCAATATATTAACATGTATCCGTTATGAGCCAGTCGCAGCGGTATTGGTTGTTAGTCCATAGTCCGATTGCCTTGAGGGAACTGAGCAAGGCGACGACTATGGCTGAGTTCTGTCAGTATCTTCGGCAGTTTTGGGCTCTGCCAGACTATGGTGATGGCGAATTACTGGCTATCTTAAGTGCAGGTAATCGGCAATCTTTGCAGCCCGATTTATCCCTCTTGTGTCAGTTTTGGGCCCCAGCAAACTATGATCCGAAACACAGGGTGCTAGAGTGGATCTCCGCCACGGAAAAACCGACATTACCTTTTCACTCTGAGCATATTTGTGCCGTGCGTAGCCAGATGCTGTCCGCCTTGATAAGGCCTAGAACCCCTCTATTACCGCTGCCGGATCTGTCAGGGTTTACGGCGCAAGTGCAGCCAGCAGGTTTTATCTTTCACCTCTCGCGTTGTGGTTCCACTCTCGTGTCGCGCAGTTTTGCTGGGCTATCTAAATGCAGGGTGTTATCTGAATCGCCTCTGCTGACTCAAGTGCTACTGGACAGTAGCCTATCAGACACACAAAGACGTGCGGCTTTAACATTTTGCATTAATACCCAAGGTCAGTTGTTTCATCCTGAACAGCATTTGTTGATTAAATGGAATGCGTGGGATTTGCAGTTTTGGCCCTTGATCCTGTCACTGTATCCCAAGGTTCCTGTCTTATTATTACTCAGGGATCCGGTAGAAATACTGGCTTCACAGCAAAAGTCGGTCGGCTTTCATATGGTGCGACACCCATCAGGACCTTTGTTTAGTGAGTTATCAAGGATTGAAGCTAACGAGACGACACTGGATTATCAATGCAAGGTGTTGCGGTTGTTATTGGACTATAGCTTAGATGTCTGTAGCTATAGTCAAGTACTGGCTGTGGATTATAAGGATTTATTACCTGCGATAGCAGATAACATCGCTAAGTGGTTTTCGTTGGATCTTTCTGCAGAAGAGCGAAGCCAAGTTGAGCAATGTCAGTTGATACACTCTAAAACAGCGACGCAATTTTTTGTGGCAGATTCACAATCAAAACAAATGTTTTTTTCGGCTAAGCAAAAAAAACAGATCTACAGTAATTGTAGTTGGTCAAATCGTTACTTTTTTGAAACCAAAAAGTAACAATTTCCTTGTATTTTAGTGTAACGTAAACTAGCTTTATTTAGCTGTTTATGGATTAAAAATATCAGCAAGTTAAAGTTTTTATTCTAGGGATGGAAAATGCAATCATATACTTTCAAGCAGTTAACCGCTTTATTAGGCGATAACATCACACTCACAGACTCTCAAGGGAGTCGTCTTCAGCTGGTTATTCACAATGTCGAACAAGGTGTACAAAGCGCTCCCCAATGGGAGGATTTTGCGCTCTATTTGTTAGGACAGGAAAATATTCGGGTTCCCCAGGGCAATTATATGTTTGAGCACCCAGCATTGGGGGCTGAAACCTTATTTATGAGCCCTAAGAGTCAGGTGGAATACGAAATTGTGTTTAATCGCAGGGTCGTTTAAGGCTGCCATTCCATTAGAAGATAGACCTCATTTGCAGTGCTTTTATGTTTAAAACCGAGCTTTTCATACCATAGGCGTGCTGGGTTGTACTGTTCCACATGAATACTGACCACAGTTTGCTGTTGGCGCGCTTTAGTAAAGAGTTGCTCAAAGAGATAGCTACCAATTTTTTGTTTTTGATATGCGGGAAGCAAACTGATATCGACCACGCGGATTTCAGTTGTCCACTGGTCCACAAATAATCGGCCTATCGGCGTCTGATCCCATTCGACGATAAAGAACTGCTCGGTATTGTAATAGTGAGTGTAGTGGTGCAGTTGAGCCGAAAACTGTTGCTGTAAAAATGCCGCTTTTTGGTCTGCGGTAAAGGGAACTTGAGATAATTCTTCGTCCCTGGTTGTTGCGTAAAGTGATAATAAAAAAGGCAGATCCTCTGGTTGGTAAGGCCGTAATTGAATCCTGTGTTGTAGATCTGTCATGCGTCACCCCGATTGTTATTTGACTTGAGTGTAAGAGTGAAATCGAACCCTTGTAAAGTGTAAAAAAGGAGAGAGTGATGGATCCATTTATAAGTGAAATAAGGATATTTGGTTTTGATTGGGCGCCCAGAGGGTGGGCAAAGTGTGATGGATCTTTACTGTCCGTTCAGCAAAATCCCGCACTATTTGCTTTGCTCGGTCAGAATTTTGGAGGTAATGGCACGACAACGTTTGGTTTACCGGATTTAAGGGGGCGAGTCCCTGTGCATTTGGGCGCTACGACGAGAAATTCACCCACTTATGTCACCAGCACAATTGGCACCGCAGGAGGTCATGAGGGGATCGCATTAACCGAGGCACAAATACCCGCCCATAGTCACCAAATAAGGGCCTCATCGTCACCTGCGACCGTAAAGGCATTGACGGGTAACGTCATCGGTGTCGCCATTAATAAACAAAACTCTCAAGTGACTCATATGTATGCCCCTTTCGATGCAGTTAATCAAGTCAGTCTTGGCCCTGATTCGATTGGAATCACGGGCGGAGGGCTACCGCATCAGAATTGTCAGCCTTCGATGGGGGTCAATTTCTGTATTGCCCTTCAAGGCATATTTCCATCTCGTAATTAACCAATACCGACAAGCAGGAGATGATGATGAGCGAAGCATTTATTGGTGAAATCAGATTATTTGGCGGGAATTATGCCCCCGTAAACTGGCATAAGTGTGATGGAACCATGCTAGCGGTTAATGACTATCAGGCGATGTTCGCCTTGATAGGCACCTTGTATGGCGGTGATGGTGTCAATACCTTCGGTCTGCCCGATTTACGTGGCCGAGTACCTGTGGGCATGGGGCAAGGACCCGGTTTAACGGCGCGGTCGATAGGGGGAAAATTTGGCGCGGAGGCTGTGTCGCTGGTATCCACTGAATTACCCCCTCACAACCATACGTTAGCTGCGAATAAGGCTGAGGCGTCAACGGAATTACCAAATAATGCACTGTTTGCCGCCCAAACGGATGGCGATAAGATTTATTTGGCAGAGGCGAGCACCAATCAGTTGGCGACACTGGCAGCCACTTCTGTTTCTGCTGCTGGTAATAGCCTACCACACGCGAATGTGATGCCATCCTTGGCTGTGACGTACATTATCTGTCTGAATGGCTTGTTTCCATCCAGAAATTAAATCTATTGAGTATTCATGGAGTCTCATTATGGCCGATCCATTTGTTGGTGAAATCAGAATAATGGCAAACACTTTTCCACCCTATGGGTGGGCGCGTTGTGATGGACAATCGATACCGATATCGCAAAATTCTGCGCTCTACTCTGTGCTGGGAATTGCCTTTGGTGGTAACGGTAGCACGATATTTAATTTGCCGGATTTTAGAAGTGCGACACCTATTTGTTCGGGGCAGGGATCTGGGTTGTCAAATGTGGTACTGGGTGAATTTAGCGGTGTGGCTGACGTAACCCTGTTAAGCGCGGAAATGCCTGAACACAGCCATTCTTTAAATGGCAGAACGACCACGGGGAGTCAAGGTATCCCAGATGCAACCCTATATATAGCGGCAGATGGCGCGGGCGGCGGCGGTGAAAATATTTTTTACATGGTGCCGAGCACCGCGACTGTGGATAGCGTCATGTCGCTTAATAGCATTACGGCAGTAGGTTCTGGTATGTCACATCCGAATACTCAACCTTACTTGACCTTAGAGTTTTGTATTGCGCTCAATGGCGAATACCCAGTTCGTAATTAGTTGGATTGGCTGTGTGGCAGTTAAGGCCTCTTACTGGGTTAAGTAAGAGGCTGTCTTAATCGCGTGTTAATGGCTGGGATTGAATTTAAACGATGAAGGTCATTAACCTGTTGTTGCGGTGGTTTTGTGTGTTTGTTCCCCTGTTCGTTGCGCCGTTACAGGCGGAGACAGTGGCATTTAAAAATTATGGGCAATGGGTTTGGTTCGAATCGGCGAGTGACGGCCTCTATCGCCAAAAGGCTGCAGATCTTACCGTGCAATTTGCCCCCCGTTTGATTGTGAAAACAGCACGTGAGGTCACCACGGCTGAAATGGCCTTAATGGCGCCGGATGCGACGCGGATTACTGATTTGTTTTTGATGAATCGTTACCGCTACTTTTTGCTCCATTACGATCGACAGACACAGGCATTTGCTGCATTGGTGAAGTTACAAGCTGAAGCTAAGCTCCTCTTGATCCAACCGGATCTGCGCCAGCAAAGGCAGAGATCCGTTGCGCCAATGGGATCTGGGTTTGAGCGAACAAGTGCAGCCAATGAGGAGTGGGCGCTACCCGCTTATTTGGCAGTGGTGAAGAGGAATGGTTTGTGGCCCTCTAATGGCGGTAAAGGGGTCACTGTGGCTGTGATTGATGATGGATTTGAGCTGTCACATCCCGAATTTGCACAGTTGAATACGCGTTTTTATTATGATTTTTCTATCAAGCAATTGGTGGATGCGAACCCTCGCCAAGAGGTCTCTACTGGGCTGCATGGCACCAAAATCGCAGGCGTGCTTTTTGGCTTACACAATCATCGGGCACCAGAAGGACTTGCGCCTAAAGCCAATTTTGTTGGCATTAGTCAGCGAGATACTTGGACTAGCCAGACCTTACAAAGTTTTTATATTGCTTATCTTGCAAAAGCAGATGTGATCAACTGCAGCTGGCACAGTCAATGGTTACTCGAGCCAATTGAGGATGTTGTAGATGTGATGGGGCGCGAGGGGCGCGAAGGCAAGGGGGTTGCCGTGGTATTTGCGGCGGGCAATAAGGGTAAATTGTTAACCCTAGGTATGCATGAGGCCAGCATAGCGAGTGCGATAGTGGTCGGCGCCACTGATGCGAATGGAAAGCCATTAAAGAGCAGTAATTTTGGTAATACAGTGGATGTATGGGTTTTTAGTGAAAAAATAATCAGCGCGGATGCCAATGGTAGCTATAGTTATTTTTCAGGAACCTCAGTTTCTGCTGCAATTATCACAGGTTACATAGCCTTGCTAATTGCCAATGATCCGTCACTGGATGTGGATCAGGTGCTCGATAAATTAAGGACGATACCAGAATTATGGAAGAAATGACGCCCCCGGTGCCATCGGCAGATGAAGTTAATCAGGAACTGGATTTTACCAGTCACTGTAGTAGCAACTTCCCCGTAATTTTAGCGGGCTTAAAAATATCCTTAGTAGTCACCAGCTATCAGGCACATAGGTTGTTTTTCATCCGCTCTGACGGCAAAAAAGTGGACGTTAACTTCAAAAACTTTCCGCGCCCTATGGGGTTAGCCGTCACGCCGCAACAAATTACCTTAGGCACTCTGCATGAAGTGTGGCGTTTTCGACGCAGTGATGCGGCGTTGGACTTTTTATCTGAGCCATCTCAGGCCGATGCCTGCTATATCGCTGGCGCGAGCCATACCACAGGGCTTATCAATATTCATGACATTGCCTATGGCAAAAAAGGCCTGTGGGTGGTGAACAGTACCTTCTCTTGTTTAGCAACCCTAGAGCCAGGCTACAGTTTTGTGCCACGTTGGAAGCCGGGTTTTATTTCTGAACTGGCTCCTGAAGATCGCTGCCATTTAAACGGCATGGCGATGCTCGATGGCGAGCCTGCCTATGTGACGACCTTTAACCAGTCGGACGAAGCCAGTTCTTGGCGTGAGGCCGCTAAAGATAAGGGCACTTTGATTGATGTTAAAACGGGGGTGCTAAAACTTGCTAATTTAGTGATGCCTCATTCGCCACGTTGTTATCAAGGGTACGTCTATTTTTGTGAATCGGGTCATGGCTTGGTGCGTCGTTATGATCCCCGGACGGAAGAAGTTATCGATCTAGTAAAGTTGCCTGGTTTTACCCGTGGCATGGATTTTTATGGTCCTTTGATGTTTGTCGGTTTATCTAAAGTGCGTGACTCGGCTATCGCTGAACCCGCTCCTATAGCCCAAGAATATGCCGAAACCTTAAGCGGTATTTGGTGCATTAATTTGGCAGATCATAGCGTGGTGGGTTACGTCAGTTTTGAAGGAAATATCGATCAAATTTACGATGTTGCCGTGTTAGTCGGCGCCATCTATCCCGAGCTCTTGCTGCCAGACGATGAGCAAGCGATGTCAGTATTTCATTTTCCGCCATTAAACTGGTGAAACTGTAGCCAAAAGGTCGCATTTTATGGATAAGCACATTTTTAGAAAAGGATTGCCGCTGTTATTTCTAGCTACACCATTACAGGCTGCACCTGTCTTATCGCACCTGTCGGGCCGAAATATGGGGCGCTCGGCGAAAAGCAGTTTCAGTGTATCGCTTGCACAAGGTGAAATTGAGCCAGTTGAAATAACCTCTGATCTTGAAGGTACGCAGAGTTTTGCCGCTTTTACCGACTCGTACCAGCCGGAATTATCTGATGCGACCGCAGTACCTCAGGATGTATTGCGCTTTCTTAGCCAAAATGATTTGCTTCGACCGACCGATGCGATGCCAACCACCTACAGTGGTGATTTGGACAGTGATTTTAATAAAAACTTAAGTGCAGATAATTGCAGCCTTCCTTACACTTGGTATGGCTGTGGTATTAGAAGTATCACCCGAGTGACCCCCGCAACGTCTCCCACTGACGCCGATTCATTGACTTGGAAAATGGTGTTCGATGTGCCAGTGTCAGGGGTCAGTGCAGCAGACTTTTCCATTGGGGGATCGACTGCGACAGTGACCTCAGTCGTGGCAAACAGCACAATAAACTACAACGTCACCGTATCGGGCGGTAATCTCGCCGACGTGAATGGTACTGTGACCATTAACCTCAAGTCATTTGGTCAGTATGACATCAGGATTCTTGGCGTTGACCCCGACGATGACATGATGAAAGTGGGGGTCACCGGAAGCCCCAACAACAACTCCTATCTGATGGTGAATGCTGCCTCCCCGGTTGTGACCGATGGCAATATCAGCATTTCCGGTGCATCGGGTACCGGGGGCGCCTATAAAATTGGCGATACGGTTACCGCAACCTGGAACAATACCGCAGGCGGCGATAATAATGCGGACCTTACGGGCGTTACTGTCGATTTCTCACAATTTGGCGGCGGTGCCGCTGTGGTTGCCAGCGACAGCAGTGGCACCTGGACGGCGACTTATACTATTTCCGCGGGCGGCATCGATGCCGCGAGTCGCAATGTCAGCATCACGGCCACCAATGCGGTCGGCCCCACCACCACGGCCGATACCAGCAATGCCACCGTCGACAACATAGCGCCGACCGTCAGCAATGCCTTCATTGGCATTTCCGGTGCGACCGGAACCGGAGGCGCCTACAAGATTGGCGATACTGTGACCGCCAGCTGGGACAACTCCGCCTTTGGTGACGATAACAGCGATACCATCAGTTCAGCGACTGTCAACTTCTCGCAATTTGGTGGTGGTGCAGCCGTTGCAGCAACTAACAGTAGTGGTACCTGGACTGCAACCTACACGATAGTGGCTGGTGCGATTGACACCACCAACCGGAATATTTCCTTCAGCGCAATCGATAACGCGGGCAATACCACGACAACGGCAGACAGCAGCAACGCGACACTCGATAACGTTGCACCTTTTGTGTCCGATGTTTATATCGGCATTTCCGGCGGCACAGGTACTGCAGGCGCTTATATCGTCGGCGATACAGTGACGGCCAGCTGGGACAATTCTGTCATTGGTGACGATAACAGCGATACTATCAGTGCCGCAACGGTCGACTTCAGCCAGTTTGGTGGGGGGGCCGCTGTGGTAGCAAGCAATAACAGTGGCATCTGGACGGCCACTTATACCTTGGTTGCGGGCGCCATCGATGCCTCCAATCTTAATGTGTCAGTCACTGCGACGGATAACGCAGGCAATACCAGAACTCAGGCCGATAGCAGCAATGCCGTTGTGGATAATGTGGTGCCAGCCGTAACGAGTGTTGGTGTTCCGGCCAATGCGACTTATGAGGAAGGGCAAAACCTCGATTTTACCGTCAATACCAGTGAAGCGATTACAGTCGACACCGGGGGGGGCACGCCACGTATTGCACTGACGATCGGTGCTGACACTGTGTACGCCAGTTACCTTTCCGGCACAGGCAGCAGTGCTGTCATTTTCCGCTATACGGTACAGAGTGGTGATCTCGATACCGATGGGATCGCGGTCGCGGGATCGATAGAAGCCAATGGCGGCACCTTAAAAGAGAGCTCGGGTAATACGCTGAACTCAGTGTTAAATTCGGTCGGCAGTACGACGGCGGTATTAGTGGATGCGGTTCCACCAACTGTGAGTAGTGTCGCTGTCCCCGCAAATGATACTTATGTGGCAGGCGAAACCTTGAGTTTGACGGTTAGCACCACTGAAAATGTGACCGTTAATACGGGTAGTGGTACACCGCGTATCGCCTTGACTATTGGTGTTGCAACGCGTTATGCCACTTATGTGAGTGGCTCTGGAACGACTGAATTAGTCTTTAGTTATACAGTGCAGGCCGGCGATAACGATACCGACGGTATTGCTGTGGCGGCAAGCATAGATGCCAACGGGGGAACCTTGCTTGACAGTGCGAGCAATGGCTTAACTCTCACATTGAATTCGGTTGCTTCAACCGCAGACGTTCTGGTCGATACCGCCGCGCCGACAGTGCAGAGTTTGAATCCCTTAGATGGGGATATTGGGGTGGCAGTCGGTGCCAATTTTGTGCTGACCATGAATGAAGACATTCAACTCGGTACCGGTAATATCGTGATTTATGATGCCGATGATGTGGCTGTAGCGACGATTGATGTGGCTTTACATGCGGGACAATTAAGTATTGCTGGTGGCATGCTGACCATTAACCCGACCGCTAATTTGGTAGAAAATACCAGTTATTACATACAAATCGCTAATAGTGCTATTACAGACTTGGTGGGTAACGCTTATGCGGGCATAAGTAATACCACGGATTGGAACTTTACCGTTGCAGATGTCACACCGCCTGTTGTTACTGGGATTGTTGTGACCGGCTCGCCCGCGGCGAATGCGGCCAGCCTAGTATTTACTGTGAGTTTTGATGAGGTGGCCAGCGGCCTATCTATCGATGATTTTGTCCTCACGACAACGGGGTCGGCGAGTGGGAATATTGCCAGCGTTTCCGCCGTATCCGGGTCGAGTGTCGATGTGACTGTGAATACTGTGACGGGTACTGGCAGCCTGAGACTCGATGTGCAAGCGAGTACGAATATCCAAGATGCTGCAGGTAACGGTGATGGAACTAATGGCTATACCGCGGCTTATACGAGTGGTGCAAGCCATATCGTCGATCGCGATGCGCCTTTAGCGCCTTCGGGACTCGATCTTGCTACGGCTTCCGATTCGGGGATCAGTAGCACAGATGATTTAACCAATGATACCACTCCTACCCTCACAGGCAGCGCCGAGGCCAACAGCACAGTGACCTTGACCAGTAGTTTGGATGGTGGGTTGGGAACAACTACAGCCGATGGCGCGGGGGATTGGTCGTTTACTACGTCGCTGTTAACCAGTAATTCAGTGCATAATATTACGGCCACCGCGACCGATGCCGCTGGCAATAGTAGCGTAGCGTCGGCGGCGCTTGTGCTCAGTCTCGATACACAAATCCCCACAATAACCAGCTCAGCTCCCGCTGGTGGTGCCGCGGCCGCGGATACCAATGTGGTATTCAACCTTGCTTTCAGTGAAGCGGTGAATAATCTGGCTGCGGATGATTTTGCTCTGGGGAGTACGGGTACTGCATCTGGCACTATCTCGAGTGTTTCCGTCAGTTCAGGATCCAGCGTTGCCGTAAGCGTTAATGGTATTTCGGGTACGGGTAGCTTGACAGTAGGCCACGCAGCGAGTGATGTTATCGATGATGCGGGTAATGCACTCGGGGCCTATAGTGCTGGTACTGCACACTCTGTCGATACTGATGCGCCAACTATTTCGGGTGTCAGTTTTGATCAGGCATCCGTGACTGAGGTCAATCAAAGTGTGATTAGCCTGACCTTAGCAGGTGCAGAGGTGGGTACCACCGCAAATTACAGCATTACCAGCAGCGCTGGCACGCCTGTCACAGGATCTATTGCGGTCGCGAGTGCGTCACAACAGATCGTCAATATAGACGTGAGTGGCTTGGCGGATGGCACTCTGACCGTGAGCCTCACCTTGACCGATGCGGCGGGCAATGTTTCTAGCCCAGCCGTGACCGATACCATATCGAAAGATGCCGCAGTGCCTACAGTGGATGTCGTCGCCGTTAGCGATGGGCATTATGGTGTCGGCAGTACTATCGATATAACTGTCACCTTGACCGAGGATGTGACTGTTTCTGGCACGCTTTCTACGCTGTCGATCGATATCGATGGTGTGGCTCGTCAGGCTGTATTTGTGTCTGCGGCGAGTGGTGTGCTGACCTATAGATATACAGTTCAAGCGGGTGACAATACGGGGGCGAGTGGGTTAATTGTCGATGCTAATGGCATAGTGCTAAATGGCGATACCATGCGGGATGCGGGCAGCAACGATGCCGATTTAAGCTACAGCCTGTGGAGCAGTGTCGATGTGATTGTCGATACGACGGCTCCCGTTGATCCTATAGTGACGACACCTTCAAGCGCTATGAGCACCAATCAGGTAACGACATTGGTCAGCGGTACGCACGCTGAAGATGGGGTGACAATCAGCCTCTATGCCGACGTGAACAATGACGGTGTTGCCGATAGCGCGACTGTGTTGGATGACACTATTGTGGTGGCGGGCGCTTGGACCCTGAGTGCTTCATTATCGACCGACAGTGACAATAATTTTGTCGTGGTTGCAAGCGATGCTGCGAGTAACGTTTCAGCCCCTCAGAATGTCCCCACTATTACTCAAGACGCCACAGCACCTGTCGCACCTTCTGCACCTGATCTCGATGCAGCAAGCGATTCAGGTGTGAGTTCAACGGATAACATCACCAAGAATACGACTCTGGTACTGACGGGCACTGCAGAGGCCGGCGCCAGCGTTGTCCTTAGCAGCCATCTTGATGGAGTGCTTGGCACTGTTAACGCAGATGGGGGTGGTGACTGGAGTGTCAGTGCGACGAACGTGAGTGCTGGAACCCATAGCATCACAGCCGTTGCTACTGATATTGCAGGAAATAGCAGTATCGCATCGAGCGCCTTATCTGTGACCCTTGATACGATCGCACCCACTTCTTCTGCCATTGATAATCAAAGCATTCAACCTGGTGAGAGCTCATCGGCACTCGCATTTACCATTGCCGATGATGTCACCGCTGCGGCAGATATCCTAGTGACGCCGGCTAGTTCAGATACTTCGGCGGTTCCACTTGCGGATGTTGTGCTGGCAGGAAGCGATGCTAATAGAAGTGTGACTGTGACTGCGTTGGGATCGGGTACGAGTACCATCACCTTGACGCTCGAAGATGATGCGGGCAATACCAGCACTCGGACCTTCGATGTTGTGGTGAATAGTGCGCCCACTATTTTGGGGACACCTGCGAACAGCGTGGCTCAAGGAGCACTCTATAGCTTCGTACCTAGCGCCGCTGATGCGGACGGTAATAGCTTAATCTTTGATATTACGAATCGACCTTCATGGGCGAGCTTTAATACAGCGACGGGAGCGTTGAGCGGTACGCCGAGCAATGCAGATGTCGGTGTCACTACCGCAATAGTGATCAGGGTCAGTGATGGCACGCTCAGTGCGAGCCTGCCAGCCTTCGATCTCACCGTCACGAACGTCAACGATACACCGACGATTACTTCGACAGCGGTGACGGCGGCGACCCAAGATGTGGCTTATAGCTACACCTTGACCGCCACCGACGCCGATGTGGGCGATGTGTTAACCCTGAACGCCGTGACCCTACCGAGTTGGTTAAGCTTCAATGCCACCACTGGGTTACTCAGTGGTACGCCGAGTAATGCCGATGTCGGCGTCCACCCAGTGACCCTACGGGTCACAGACAGCGATGGCCTTAGCGCTGAGCAAAGCTTTAGTATCACAGTGACCAACGTCAACGATGCGCCCATCATCAGTTCGATGGCCATCACCAGCGCGACCCAAGATGTGGCTTACAGTTACACCTTAGTCGCCAGCGATGCGGACACGGCTGATGTGGTAACCCTGAGCGCAGTGATTAAACCCAGCTGGCTGAGCTTCAACGCTGCATCTGGGGTGTTAAGTGGTACGCCAAGCAATGCCGATGTCGGCGTCCACCCAGTGACCTTGCGGGTGACCGACAGCGATGGCCTGACCGCCGAGCAAAGCTTTAGCATTACGGTGACCAACGTCAACGATGCACCTATCATCAGCTCGATGGCCATCACCAGCGCAACCCAAGATGTGGCCTACAGTTACACCTTGACCGCTAGCGATGCGGATACGGGTGATGTATTAACCCTGAGCGCAGTGACTAAACCCAGCTGGTTAAGCTTCAATGTCACCACTGGGTTACTCAGTGGCACGCCAAGCAATGCCGATGTCGGCAGTCATGCAGTGACACTACGGGCGACCGACAGCGATGGCCTAACCGCCGAGCAAAGCTTTAGCATCACAGTGACTAACGTCAACGATGCACCCATCATCAGCTCGATGGCTATCACTAGCGCAACCCAAGATGTGGCGTACAGTTACACTTTAGTGGCCAGCGATGCGGACACGGCTGATGTGGTAACCCTGAGCGCAGTGATTAAACCCAGCTGGCTGAGCTTCAACGCTGCATCTGGGGTGTTAAGTGGTACGCCAAGTAATGCCGATGTCGGCGTCCACCCAGTGACTTTGCGCGTCACCGACAGCGATGGCCTAACCGCCGAGCAAAGCTTTAGCATTACGGTGACCAACGTCAATGATGCGCCCATCATCAGTTCGATGGCTATCACCAGCGCGACCCAAGATGTGGCGTACAGTTACACTTTAGTCGCCAGCGATGCGGACACGGCTGATGTGTTAACCCTGAGTGCAGTGACTAAACCGAGCTGGTTAAGCTTCAATGCCACATCCGGCATCTTAAGCGGCACGCCAAGCAATGCCGATGTCGGCGCACACCCTGTGACACTACGGGTCACCGACAGCGATGGCCTTAGCGCCGAGCAAAGCTTTAGCATCACAGTGACTAACGTTAACGATGCACCCATCATCAGCTCGATGGCCATCACCAGCGCAACCCAAGATGTGGCCTACAGCTACACCTTCGTCGCCAGCGATGCGGACACGGGTGATGTGTTAACCCTGAGTGCAGTGACTAAACCAAGCTGGTTAAGCTTCAATGCCACCACAGGGTTACTCAGTGGCACGCCGAGTAATGCCGATGTGGGCAGTCATGCAGTGACCCTGCGGGTGACCGACAGCGATGGCCTAACCGCCGAGCAAAACTTTAGCATTACGGTGACCAACGTCAACGATGCACCTATCATCAGCTCGATGGCCATCACCAGCGCAACCCAAGATGTGGCCTACAGCTACACCTTAGTCGCCAGCGATGCGGATACGGCTGATGTATTAACCCTGAGCGCAGTGACTAAACCCAGCTGGTTAAGCTTCAATGTCACCACTGGGTTACTCAGCGGCACGCCGAGCAATGCCGATGTCGGCAGTCATGCAGTGACCCTGCGGGCGACCGACAGCGATGGCCTAACCGCCGAGCAAAGCTTTAGCATTACGGTGACCAACGTCAACGACGCGCCCATCATCAGTTCGATGGCCATCACCAGCGCGACCCAAGATGTGGCCTACAGCTACACCTTAGTCGCCAACGATGCGGACACGGCTGATGTATTAACTCTGAGTGCCATCACTAAACCCAGCTGGTTAAGCTTCGATGCGACCACAGGTTTACTCAGTGGCACGCCGAGTAATGCCGATGTGGGCAGTCATGCAGTGACCCTGCGGGTGACCGACAGCGATGGCCTAACCGCCGAGCAAAGCTTTAGCATTACGGTGACCAACGTCAACGATGCGCCTGTTGCGATAAGTTCAACCGTGACGCTGGAGGAAGATAGCTCGGTGATGATCACGCTCATGGGCGAGGATGTGGATAATGATCCTCTTACCTTCGAAGTCGTCAGCCTGCCAGAGTCCGGCACTTTAGAGCAGCATGGGACAGTGTGGTTATACACCCCGGAGAAGGACTTCAACGGCACAGATCAACTCAGTTTCATTGCTAAAGATGCTGAGCTGAGCTCTGAGCCTGCGACTATCACCATTAATGTCACCCCCGTTAATGATGATCCCCAAGCCGTTGATGATACCTATACGCTCACGAGCACGGTAAACGATATCTATACTCTGGCGGTGCTCGAGAACGATACCGATGTGGATGGCGATACCTTAACGATTGACGGTGCAGCGGCGGATATCGGTAGTGTGCAAATCACCAACGATGGGCTGACGTTTACTGCGCCGCAAGCTTACGTTGGACCCGTGGCGCTGCGTTATACCATCACTGATGGTAATAAGGGGCGTGCAACCGCCAAAGTCAATGTGCTTATTGATGGCGCCGAGACGGATAACCAACCCGTCATCACCTTACCCGACGATGTTGAGGTGAATGCCACCGGCCTATTCACCCGAGTCAAACTCGGGTTTGCGAAAGCGGTCGATCGCAACGGTAATGCATTGCCGGTTTCTTTAGTGAACCAGAGTTTGTTTTTTGCGCCTGGTAACTCCTTGGCTTACTGGCAAGCCGTCGATAGTGAGGGTAATAAAGCGATTAAGGCCCAGAAAGTCAAAGTGCATCCCTTAATCTCGTTAAGCAAAGATCAGGTTGTGGCTGAGGGTAATGACGTCATCGTCACTGTTCACCTTAACGGTGTGGCGCCTGATTATCCCCTCTCAATCCCGTTCACCGTTTCAGGCACTGCCAACAACAGTGATCATGATTTAGTGAGCGGTGTGGTGGCGGTGAGTTCCGGTCAAGAGGCACAGATCCACTTCCGAACACTAGACGATAGTGACATTGAAGGGAATGAAGAGGTATTAATCAGTCTCGATCCTAGTTTGAATGTGGGCAGCAAAAATCAGACACAAGTCCTGATTACGGAAGCGAATATCGCGCCTAAGGTGAGTTTAGCGGTGACTCAGGCGGGTGAACATCAACTTATCGTCGCTCAGAATGGGGGTGACGTGCGTATTGATGCCCATATCAGTGATGCCAATATGCAGGACAGTTTAACCTCGGTCTGGGAAAGTGGGGTACTGAACTTGCAATCTGACCATCAGGGCATGTTCTTCTCACCTGCTGCGGTATTGCCGGGGATTTATCCTGTGAGTTTGACCGTCACTGATGATGGCATTCCCGCACTCTCTAGCGCGGAACAAGTCTATATTGTGGTACGTCCAACCTTGCCGGTACTCACCGGAGCTGACACCGATGGGGACTTAATCCCAGATGATCAAGAAGGTTTTAGTGATGCAGACCGTGATGGCATTCCTGATTATTTAGACGCCATTAGCGATTGTAATGTGATCCCTGAATCTGAGTTACAACCGGTGTATTTCTTGGCAGAAGGGCAAGCCGGCGTGTGTTTACGTCTGGGTAATATTGCACTTACAGAGGGGCTAAGTGGTGTGCAATTGCAACCCAATCAAGTGCCTGAAGACAGTACAGCGGCAAATATAGGCGGTATTTTTGACTTTATTGCCACAGGGTTGCCACAACAAGGACAGAGTTACAGCCTAGTGTTACCACAACGCTCACCTATACCAGCTAATGCGGTATACCGTAAGTATCAAGTACAAAACGGTTGGAAGGATTTTGTGATTGATGAGCGTAACAGTGTTGCCAGCAGTGAAGGTGAGCGAGGTTTCTGCCCACCCCCCGGAGACAATAGTTGGACTTCAGGATTAGCCGAAGGCCATTGGTGTGTGCAGCTGACGATAGAGGATGGTGGGCCAAACGACGATGATGGTGTTGCTAACCGCACGATTGTCGATCCGGGAGGGGTGGCAGTGGTGCTTAATGGCAACCATTTACCCGTTGCTAATCCTGACTCCGCCTCACTTTCTTGGAACCAGAGTATTGATGTCGATGTGCTTGCAAACGATACCGATAGCGATGGTGATGCTCTGACGGTCACGCAGGTGGTCAGTGAGTTTGGTACCGTGGTTATCTTAGCTAATCAGCATGTGAGTTATACCGCAGCGACTGATTTTGTCGGAACAGATGTGCTTATCTATAGCATTACCGATGGTAAGGGTGGCACCGCAAGCAGTGAGCTGACAGTGACAGTGAACGGCAATGTGGCGCCGATTGCAGTAGATGACACGGCAACCACCGATGACCGAACAAGCGTATTACTCGATGTATTAAGTAACGATAGCGATGCGGATGGCAATAGCCTGAGCTTAGTCAGTGCGACAGCACAGCAAGGCGCGGTTTCAGTGGAGTCGAACAAGCTGCGTTATGTTCCTAAAACAGGATTTGATGGAGTCGATACCGTGAGCTATCGGATTAGTGATGGGGTTGGAGGCGAGGCAACGGGGCAAGTATTCATCACCGTTAAAGCTTATCAGGATGTGGTTATTGATAATAAATCGGGTGGAGGCAGTCTGTCTGTTGGGGCATTAATATTGCTGCTGGGAGGAGGTTTTATGCGCCGCAGAGCATGGCATAAATTGATTATGGGGGCGCTGTTGCTTGCGGGTGTGTTCAACCAAGCCAATGCTGCTAACGATGGATATTGGTATGTTGAAGGATTTATCGGGCAAGCTCAGGTCGATAACGGCAGGCGAGATTTACAACCACAGGCGGGTACGGGCGCAGTGACTTCAGTTGATGACACAGATACGGCGTTTGGTGTGAGTGTCGGTTATCAATGGACCCCCGTTGTGGCAATGGAGCTCGGTTATGCCGACTTTGGCAATGGGAGCGCGCGGATTGAAGGGGCCAGTTTAACCCCCGAGCAATATCACCAGCAGGTAAAAGCCGTGACGCCGGTATTGGCCGATGGTGTCATGTTGGGACTGCGTTTGATGTTGTTGCAGCATGATGGCTGGCGTTTTGACGTGCCCCTAGGGTTGTTTCGTTGGCAAGCCGATATCAGCAGCACTATGGGCAACTCGCGTTTAAGTACTGAACTTGATGGTACAGATTGGTATACAGGTATACGCTTTAGTTATCAATTTAGTGCGTCATGGTCTGTAGGTTTGGGGTATCAATATGTGGATATTGAGCCAAATGA
This sequence comes from Shewanella profunda, assembly GCF_023283765.1. Taxonomy (GTDB): domain Bacteria; phylum Pseudomonadota; class Gammaproteobacteria; order Enterobacterales; family Shewanellaceae; genus Shewanella; species Shewanella profunda. The sequence continues at coordinate 50,147 of NZ_JAKILG010000023.1, forward strand.
CTTCTTAAGTTACCAGCTCAATCTGCGTTACCAGTTTTAAGGTTGAACCAGATTACAAAGGGGCTTAGCCCCTTTTTGCTATCTAAAATTTGTTACATGTTGAGCATATATTGAAGGCGTTCACTTAAGGCTGCGCTCGGTTTGTGATGTGGATCGCAAAGAATTTGCGATTTGTCTTTAGGCGTTCTAATAAATTCAGGTTGTAGATTAAAGACAGGATAGTAAGATTGTCACTTATCTTAATTTGTTTATCGCTATTTTTATCCAGAGGCAGTTATGTCGCAGCGGCAGAAAAAGCCGGAAATATTGCATACCGAAGTTGTCGCGAGAAGCCGATTATTTCAAATTGAACAAGTGCATCTTAAGTTCTCTAATGGTGTCGAGCGCCAATATGAGCGTATGAAAGGCGGTAGTCGTGGCGCTGTGATGATAGTACCTATTCATCAAGGACAAATGCTACTGGCGCGCGAATATGCTGCAGGAACCGATAATTACGAGCTAGGCTTTCCTAAGGGGCTTATCGACCCAGGTGAATCACCGCTCGAAGCTGCTAATCGTGAATTACAAGAAGAAATTGGCTATGGCGCGAATAAACTTACGCTATTGAAAGAACTTAGCCTCGCGCCGGGTTATTTTTCCAGTAAGATGCAAATTTTTATTGCAGAAGATCTGTATGAGAGTCGCCTTGAAGGTGATGAACCTGAGCCTATTGATGTAGTACCTTGGGCGCTCGCCGATTGGGAAGCGTTGCTCGATAATATTGATTTTTCAGAATCTCGTAGCGTGAGCGCGTTGTTTTTAGCGCAAAAATATTTACAACTTAAATAATCTTTTTCCTTTTAAGCGTTCAGGGGTTTGAGCGCTTGCAAAACATTCGCGAAGTTTGCGATTGGAGTTGTTATGAAGCCAGAAGAGTGGATCGACGAGGTTATAGCGATTGCGACCGATGCGGGGATAACTATCCGTGATATTTATCTTAAAGGTAATTTTGAGCGAGAAATCAAATCCGACAATACCCCCGTCACTTCTGCAGATTTAGCGGCGAACAAGATCATTTGTGATCGATTAACCGCCCTAACGCCGGATATTCCTGTTTTATCTGAAGAAGCGGCCGATATTCCTCTGAGCGTACGTGAATCTTGGAAGCGCTATTGGCTAGTCGATCCTTTAGATGGAACGGGGGAGTTTATTGCCGGCAGTGGTGATTTCTCTGTAATCATAGCGTTGGTGGAGCACAATCGCCCCGTTATGGGGGTAGTTTATGTGCCTATGACGCAAGTGTGTTATTACGCAATTGCGGGTTTAGGGGCTTATAAACGCACTGATAAACAAGAAGTTCGCATCAGTAGTCGACAAATTCAGCACCGTGAAAATGTATCGCTACGATTAGCCGTGAGCCGCCGCCAAGATCCCCAATCCGTATTGACATTGTTTAATCACCCTAAATATTGTGAGCTAGTGGTGATGGGCGGAGCAGCGTTGAAGAGTTGTCTTGTCGCCGAAGGTCGAGCCGATTGCTATGTCCGTGTCGGTCCAACGGGCGAGTGGGATACGGGAGCGGCGCAGATAATTGTTGAAGAAGCAGGTGGTCAACTGATGGATACCGAGCTACAACCTTTGACCTACAATGAGCGCGAGACCTTAGAAAATCCAAACTTTATCGTTGTGGGGGCTCCTAATTTAGAATGGGATAAAATTTTAATAGGTGAATGATCCACAAATGCTGTCTATACGTCCGGTGTTAAAGTCAGAATTATTCGCAGTTTATCAGCTCGAACAAGCCATTTTTGGTGATCACTGCTATCCCGATTTTTTCTTCCGTCAGGGTTTTGATTGCTGGCCTGAGCAATTTTTAGTTGCCGTAGATGAAGAGAATCAAGTGCAAGGTTATTTGCTCAGTGCCCAGAGTAGTGATCCTTTATGTATGTGGATTTTATCTGTGGCTGTGAGTGAAAGTACTCGAGGCAAAGGTTTAGGCAGGCGATTGATACAAAAGTGTTTAGCCGAGTTGCCAGTGTCTGTTGAGCGGGTGTGTTTAACCGTTGAACCGAGTAATCCTGCCCATGGCTTATATCAGCATTTAGGTTTCATTGATTCAGCTTTTGAGGCCGATTATTTTGGTGCTGGCGCAGATAGAGTTGTGATGAGCTATCGCAAGCCTTAAACCTCACTCTCATTATTTGAATCAAAATAGTAGACGGCGTGCCCATAGCGCGCGCTGTTTATTTATGCTGGTTATAGATGTCTTTTCTAACAAAACCCGTTTCGCTTGCCCATTTAAGCTGGTCTAAGTGCCCGCCTTTATTCATCATCTTCAATGATATTCTTCGTAACTCCCCCATTTCTGTACATAAAACAAACTTATTTTGAACGTTGTTTTTTATTTTCCCTGCTGTTAGTCTCTTGCTATACAACAGGGAGTGAGATCTATGGCCAGACGAAAAGAACACAGCCATGATGAAATCCGCGCTATGGCAATACAAGGGGCAACAGAGTTACTGACAGAGCAAGGTATCGTAGGGCTCAGCTTACGCAAAGTCGCCAGCCAAATTGGCTATGTCCCCAGTACTTTGATTAATATTTTCGGCAGTTATAACTATTTGCTGTTGGCAGTTTCAGAGTCAACGCTTCGGGCTTTGCAGGAACGATTAGCGGATGTTTGCGCTGTCGATAGTTTACGTAAAATCATTGTAATGGCGTGGGAGTATAATCAATTTGCCCATGAGCAGCGCCAGGCTTTCAAGCTGGTTTTTGAGTTGCAATTACTCGATTCTGAGCCGCTGCCTGAATCTCAAGGGCAATTGATTGCGGGATTATTCGCACTAATTGAACGTGAGTTGGCACAGTTATTCCCCGATTTTACAGCGAAGCAACATTTAAGCATGAGCCGCGTATTATGGGGTGGGATCCATGGGCTGACATCTCTGTCACTCGATAATAAGCTATTTGCTGAGTCGTTATCACTGCGGGATTTACTCGAGAGTCATGTGTTGGCTTATCTAAAGGGAATGGGTTATCAGAAGGAGCTATCATGCTGCTAACAAAACGTTTTTTACCTTATTTTGCGACTCAGTGTCTTGGCGCTCTGAACGACAATATCTATAAAAATGTACTACTGCTGTTAGTGACGTTTAGCCAAGTTAAGGATTTACCCGTCAGCGTCGACATGTTTGTGAACTTGGCGGCTGGGGTGTTCATTTTGCCGTTTTTCCTTTTTTCGGCCCATGCGGGCGTGGTTGCCGATAATATGGATAAGGCCAAACTTATCCGCCGATTAAAATTGTTCGAAGTCATCATTATGTTTAGTGCCGCTATCGCTATCATAAGCGAGAACTATATGATGATGTTATTACTGCTATTTTTAACAGGAAGTCAGTCAGCTTACTTTGGTCCAGTTAAATATTCCTTATTACCCCAAGCCTTAAAAGAGGATGAGTTAGTGACGGGTAATGCATGGGTAGAGATGGGGACTTTTCTCTCAATTCTTGTGGGAACCTTGAGCGCGGGACTCCTTGTTTCAGATGAAAATGCAACACTCTGGTCGGCCATTACCGTTGCAGTGCTAGCGCTGGCGGGATATCTGTCGAGCCGAGCTATTCCTGCATTACCGCCGCAGGGGACAATACAAAAGATTCAATTTCGACCTCTTTCTGGCACATGGCGCAGCATTAAAAAAGCCCGCCAAACGCCTTCAATCTGGATGGCAATTCTTGCTATTAGTTGGTTCTGGTTTTTAGGCGCAACCTATCTCACCCAATTTCCTAACTTTGCTAAATTACATTTGCACTCAGGGGCGACGGTTGTTTCGCTATTATTGGGCATGTTCTCCATCGGTATTGCTGTTGGTTCCTTTGTCTGCGAGCGCTTTTCATTTGGTCATGTAGAGTTGGGTTTACTACCATTTGGTGTGTTGGGATTAACTGTGTTTGGTGTGGACTTGCTTTGGGCTATCCCTCCTTCCCCCGTCGATGCTAGCGTTGTTTATGGATTTAAAACCTTTATCGCTCAGTCGCAGCATTATCGGGTGATGCTAGATTTCTTTATGATTGGTGTCAGTGGTGGCCTGTTTATCGTGCCTCTGTATGCTTTTATTCAATCCCGTTCAGCCAAGGGAGAATGTGCTCAGGCCATTGCTGCGAACAACATTATGAACGCGTTGTTTATGGTGGCTTCGGCGCTGTTATCTATGTTGTTGCTCGGCGTTGCGGGTTGGACTATTCCGCAGCTATTTTTGTTATTGGCTGTGATGAATTCTGTGGTCGCGCTTTATGTTTACTCACAGGTCCCGGAATTTACTCAGCGATTTATCAGCTACTTACTCAGTCATGTGATGTATCGGGTGACTGTGACTGGTCGCGATAAAATTCCAAAAGAAGGTGCAGGCATTATTGTCTGTAATCATGTGAGTTATGTGGATGCATTAATCATTATGGGGGCATCTACGCGACCAATTCGCTTTGTGATGGATAAATCTATCAGCGAGATCCCAGTGCTTAAGTATCTGTTTAGGCATGCTGGCGTGATCCCTATCTGTTCACCTCGGCACAATGAAGCCACCTATAACCAAGCTTTTGAATCTATCCATGCCGCACTTGCCAATGGCGAGTTAGTGTGTATTTTCCCAGAGGGGAGGTTAACGCCCGACGGTGAACTTGGTGATTTTCGTCCCGGAATCGATAAAATCTTAGCCAGAGATCCTGTACCTGTTATTCCTATGGCCCTCAAAGGATTATGGGGATCTTACTTCAGCCACAAGGGCGGGCATGCATTAACTAAAATGCCAAAGCGCTTTTGGTCAAAAGTGTCTGTGGATTTAACGGATCCAGTCAATGGAACACATTCAAATAAGGATTCTTTGAGAGTCCAAGTGGTGAGTTTACTGCAGAAGTCTTAAATCGCACTCGCATTATGAAATAAAGTGAAGCGGTAACCGCGAACCTAGCGTGCGCGGTTATCTTATTTATGATAGTTATTTGCAAAAGCTTTTATTGGTTATGATAGCTGTCCAGCCATTCATGCATTGCTTGATGTGAGCCCTTAAAGAGGATCCGATCGGACTTTTTCTGTAATTGGTATTGGTACATAGGATCGTAATACTTGTGCAATAACAGGTTTATCCAGACTAAGTGCAGCGAAGTGTCATTCTGGTTGATTTGTTGATCGAGGGCTTGTTGCATCACATCTTGCAGTTCTTGATGTTGCTTCCCGCCTAAACGTTTTCTAATACTTACCAAACTTTGCAATAGATATTCGCTGAATGCCACAAAACCTGCTTCTGGGCCTAAGCGTTCACAAAATCCGCGATACATTTTATGCACATATTCATTGCGCAAGCGTTCGAGCCTCGCATCGTCAGTCTCTTCTAGCACTAAGACATTAGCGGCTTGCATGGCGCTATAAAATGTCTGCGGTAGCGCTGAACGCCCAATCAGAAAACTCTCATCTTCGAGGAGTAAGCAGGCTGCGCCACTCGTTTTATGCTGTAGTAAGGCAATAGCGAGTTGATTTTCAAAGTTAATCTGTGTCGGCTGTGGGTCGATATTCTTGCCAAAGCTAGAGCCTCTGTGATTGGCTATCCCTTCAAGATCGACTGCTTCTTTACGTTGTAAGAGGAAATCTGTTTTACCGCAGCCCGTCATTCCGCTCAAACTCACTAGCGGCTGCTGAGTGGGTGCCACTTCAATCACACCAATTAAATATTGACGCATGGCTTTATAGCCGCCCTGAATATAAGGGACTTCGATACCCGCTTCTTTGAGCCACTGTTGGGTGAGTTGCGAGCGCAATCCACCACGAAAGCAATAAAGGTAGGCATTGGGGTTGGCTTTAAAATAGTTTACCCAAGCCTCGATTCTCTGTTGCTTGATCGGGCCATTCACCAGTGAATGGCCTAATTCAATCGCGGCTTGCTGACCAAATTGCTTATAGCAGGTGCCGACCCTTTCCCTTTCACTATCGAACATCAAGGGCAAATTAGTCGAGTTGGGAAAAGCGCCACGGGTGAACTCTATGGGGGCTCGCACATCCATGATCGGATGTTGATTGAGGAAAATTTCCCGATAATGCTCAGTAGGAACGATAGCACTTGGCATTAGCACAACACCACACTAGCCTGAGTCGTTGGCGTTTCAAGCGACCCAATACAGATAGGCGCTATTTGATTCGCATTGAGTAGGGCGATTAATTCGGCTTCGGCTGCGGCCGAGACGGCAACTAATAAACCACCACTGGTTTGCGGATCACAAAGAATAGCTTTTTGATGCTCGCTGAGTTCGGGTAAATGCTCGCCATAACTGTCGTAATTACGAAGAGTACCGCCAGGGACACAACCTAAGGTCAGATAATCTAAGGCGCGGGGTAGCAAAGGAACGGCATTAAATTTAAGTTTTGCCGTGAGGTTCGCACCTTGGCACATTTCGAGTAAGTGTCCAGCTAGCCCAAAGCCGGTGACATCAGTCAGGGCGTTTACGCCATTAATTTTAGCGATTGCAGAGCCTATAGTATTGAGTTGACACATGGCATTGACGGCAATTTGGCTGTCTTCATCTTTGAGTTTTTTCTGTTTTTGCGCCGTGGTTAAAATGCCAATCCCAATAGGTTTAGTGAGATATAAACGATCGCCAGCTTTAGCAGTATCATTCTGCTTTAAATCAGTTAAAGCAATCTGCCCCGTTACCGCTAAGCCAAAAATCGGTTCTGGAGCATCGATACTGTGACCACCTGCTAACATAATACCCGCTTCCATACAGGCTTGGCGTCCACCATCCACAACTTGCTGGGCTATTTCGGCGGGGAGCTTATTGATCGGCCAACCTAAAATCGCAATTGCCATGATAGGTGTACCGCCCATGGCATAAATATCACTGATTGCGTTGGTTGCCGCTATGCGGCCAAAGGTGAAGGGATCATCGACAATCGGCATAAAAAAATCGGTAGTGCTAATGATACCGATATCGTCATTGAGTTTATAAACGGCGGCATCGTCGCGGCTTTGGTTACCAACCAGTAAATTGGGATCAGTAAACACAGGTAGTTGTGAGGCAAGGATAGTGCTCAGTACTTTAGGGGAAATTTTACAGCCGCAACCAGCACCGTGGCTATATTCTGTGAGTTTGATATTTTCAGTGGGGGAGAGTGTGCTAACTGACATGAGCTCAACATCCTGTAAAAGTAATTGAGGCATCATCATAATCAGATACGGCCACCATGCAAGGTGGCCGTTTAACTTTAGTGCGAAATTGTGGCTTAGCTATAACTTGAAGTGAGGCTTCGCCAATTCTTTTGTTGTACTAAGAAACGCGCCTTTAGTTCTTCAACTTGTTGCAGTAGCTGTTGATCAACTAATTGCTTGCGCTTAGCTTCTAACAGGGCTTTTTTTGCTTGATAGTAATCCAGTAAATGCAGCTTTAATAATTCGTATTCAGCTTGGATTTTTTCAATAATTTCATCGGCATTGGGCAGGTGATTTACCTTCCGCTTGGTGCGCAATAACTGCATCTGTAAGCGTGCGCTCTCGATGCGCTCCTGTGGACTAGTGCGTAAATCTTTAGCTAATCCCAACCAAGATAATGATTTAATCAACCATTTGGTTGGGTCGTAATGCCACCATTTGATGCCATTGCGATAGTCATTTTCAAAAATGTGATGAAAATTATGATAACCCTCTCCGTAGGTTAACATGGCGAGAAAGCCATTATCTCGCGCGGTATTTTTATCCGTATAGGGCTGGCTTCCCCATATATGAGCGAGTGAATTAATAAAGAAAGTGCAGTGATGCACCACTACTAAACGCAGTAAACCGGCCATCAACAACATGGAAATTATGTCACCATTGAGCCAGCCTAAAAATGCGGGTAGGCCAATGTTCATCAGCAATACTAGTGCTAAATAATGTTTGTGTTGCCACATAACGATACGGTCATTTTGCAGATCACGCACATTTTGATAATCGTGATAGCGTTGCGACTGATACTCACGCAGCATCCAACCTATATGACTGTACCAGAATCCCATTTTGGCTGAGTACGGGTCCTTTTCGTTATCATCTACATGCTTGTGGTGGACTCTGTGATCAGACGCCCAGTGTAATGCACTGTTTTGTAATGCTAAAGCGCCACCAAGGGCATACATAAAACGTACTGCCGGATGGGCTTTGTAGGCCTTGTGTGACCAGAGTCTGTGATAACCCGCGGTAATTGAAAGACCACTGGCAAAAGCTAGGACAATAAAAGCGATCCATTCACTGGCACCATAGCCGTGAACAATACCGTGCCATGGAACTAAGATCACCGCACTGAGGAAAGTAACAGCAAACAAGCTGACATTAAGCCAGAGGATAGGGGGTTTTTTCATTATAGGTTTCCAAAATCTGCTTTTGAGCGTACATCTGTAAGCTAATTTAACTTAGCTATATTGTTTGGTCAAGGACGATGGGGCTGTGTTTAATCTTCAAAAGCGGTATTATTGCGTTATTACATTCAGTTAGCGGGTTTAAGAATGGGTATTCGAGCGCAACAAAAAGAGAAAACTCGCCGGGCATTAGTCGATGCGGCTTTTAACCAGTTAAGTGCCGAGCGCAGTTTCTCAAGCCTGAGTTTGCGAGAGGTTGCTCGAGAAGCTAATATCGCGCCAACATCCTTCTATCGCCACTTTAAGGATATGAATGAATTAGGCCTTACTATGGTAGACGAGGGCGGGTTAACGTTAAGGCAAATGATGCGTAAAGGGCGTCAGCGAGCCGAGGCTGGTGGCAGCGTTATCCGTATTTCCGTTGATACTTTTATGGAAGTGCTTGATTCTAATCCAAACGTATTTCGTATTTTGTTACACGAGCGTTCAGGCACATCGGCGGCTTTTCGTGCCGCCGTTGCCCGTGAGATTGAACATTTTATCTCAGAACTAGCGCATTACACTGAGGCTACTGCGGGTCGTACTCCTATGTTGGCAAGAGCGCAGGCCGAAGCATTAGTCACCTTAGTATTTAATGCGGGCGCATCGGCACTCGATATGAAACGTGCAGACCGTAAAATACTGGCCGACCAACTTGTGATGCAATTGCGTATGGTCGCCAAAGGGGCTGAAGCATTACAACACAAGGTAGAGCATCGTTAGTTTGATATTTGTGAAAAACAAAAGGAGCCTCGGGCTCCTTTTGCTTTTATCGGTTCGAGGTTAATGGTTAACGACGTTCCAGCAAAACACCTGTTTCCATATGATCGGTGTAAAAGATTTTCAATCTACTGGTGCCCATGTAAGTCCATCGTTATTGTATATAAATTTGATTTTATATGATTTTATTTTTATTGTTGTCCATGAGTATCTCTGGGGATACAATAAAAACTCACCCGTCGCCGTACCCCCAGCCGTACCCAGAATTGTTGAGGTTTACTCATGACCACAAAGCGAATTAGCAGCAATGCCACATTACAAGCATTGAGTCCGCAAGATAAAGAGTACCTAATCCCAGATAAAAAAATTGAGGGGCTCAACATTCGCGTCCGCCCAACTGGCACTATGACTTGGGTATTTCGATTTCAAGTTGGTAAGAAGCACGAAAAAATCTCAATGGGCCGATACGACAAGTTAAGACCCGAAACCGGGATGACATTAGAGCAGGCAAGAAAAGAGGCCGGGCGTTTCCGTAGTTGGCTAGAAAATAACAAAAATCCTAAGCAAGAATTGTTAAGAGAGCATCGTGAGCAAGAGGAAGCGAAAACATTTGATAATGCTTTTGTGAGTTTTGATGAGAAGCAGCTATCAAAGCAATTGCGGGGTTCTCAGGCAAGAGCCATCTATGTACGCGACATAAAGCCGTATCTTGGCAACATTAAATTAGCTGATTTGAGAATGAATGATCTCAATAAAGTGTTTGACGCTAAGGTGGATAAAAATGGTCGGAGGATGGCTGGCGCTATAGGGGTGTGTCACAAGATCATCAATCAGGTTATCAAGCATGCCTTAGCGTTGAATATGATCGATACACATCCTGCTCCGCTATTGAGGGCGAGAGATGTGGGTGGTGGGACGAAAATCACAAGGCGAAATCTAAGTTTCTCCGAGCTGAAAATATTGCTAACAAGTTTGCCTTCTTGGCGAACGGATGCTGGCAATATTCGACTATTAAATTTCTTACTTGGGTGTGGACAAAGGATCAGTGCGGTACTTGAAATGCGCTGGAGTGAAATTGATTTTGATAAGCAGCTTTGGCTGCTGCCTGCGAGTTCCGAAGATCGGCACACGAAGAGCCAAGACAGTCGCCAAGTGCCACTAAGCGACTACCTTGTTAAACAGCTGCTAGAGCAACGTGAGAGTGTCCCTAGTCATTGGAAATTGGTATGGCCTCAAGTTGGCTTAGATAAAATACAAGAGCCCTCTGCGATTCGCTCTCATATCAAACGTAACCTGCCGTCAAATCTTGAACATTTCTCGCCTCATGACTTGCGCCGTACTTTTATCAGTCGATGCAGTGAAATGGGACTAGACATAGTGGCAATTGAAAAGACGGTTGGTCATCAGCTTCCAGGGATGCTGCGAGTCTATAATCACCACGATTATTTGGAGGAGCAATTATCAGTTTTGCAAGCTTGGGGTGAGAAGCTCGAAACACTAATTATTGAAAATGTGGTGCCTTTATCACCGCCGAAACTTGCCTAAATCACTAACTAAAGGGTAGGGGATTTATAACCAGCATAACTTCGAAGAGAGACAACGCTAACAGCAGCTTGATCACTCCACTGCAGTAGAAGTGAAACAGCAGAAGTGATCAATTGCACCAGTGCCGCCAAGTGGCGGCGCTGCACCCAATCACTCACACGGCTGTTAGAGACTGAACTATTCTACTGGTAACGACTGCCCAGGCTGCTGGTCGAATTACCCATTTTCAGACAAGAAAAAGCCCCAAGCAAGTGGGGCGGATTGACAAAAGTGTTGTACCTGTCCTATCTCTTTATTGACCTTGCTAAACCCGAGGTGACCACATATGTAAATTTTTCTCGCTCTTCTGTCTTTAGCGCATCAGTTCCCAATATTTGTCACCCTGTTGGGAATACAACTCTAGTAAAAAGCTCTCTAGATCTATTGCAGCGGTATCCCATTCTTCGCGCTGATCGATTGCAGATACGATCATAACCGAACCAAAATCACTACTATGAGGATTGCATCGTAATAACAATAGATCTGAATCGCCTACAAACTCACCTATTATTAGGTCACCTTCAAGAGCATCCCTGCTCCTTTTATCCAAGTAAAACCTTGTGGCGCGATCTAATTCATCCAAACAATAAATCTCTAACCCCCACTGACCATATTCATCATCCTTAAACAGGACTGCGCCGTCAGTAGCTTTATAAAATTCTATAGCCTCTGGCGGCAAGCTAATCGCCAAAGTTGATAGCTTTTGCTCATTAGCACCATTATTGAATGAGCAACGAAGCTTGAAGGGAATTTCAGCTGCTCGATGAACAGCTGACTTTGGAACACTCCAGTGACTGTTCATTTTATCTAATACTTCTTTTACCTTAAACACTTACATATCCCTCCAGAATGAATTGAACTCCTGCTGATGCGTTTGGCGCTGTATTGGAGCTAAGTTCCAGAAATTATTTGATCCACCAAACTCCCTTGGCTTAATGTGATGAATATCATACTCAGACCATCCCCCTCGTGGTGTTGTATACCCTTTTTCATACCACTCTTTGATGAATGCGCCTCTTTCTTGCGCTCCCCAAGAGACACGATCTGCTTTAGAAACAAGCTGAAGATTTCCTGTCGGAAAAGGTATTGATCGCCCAGTTCTCAAATCTGGCACATCAGGGTAATATTTCCCAGCTTTGTTTAGAAAATTAAAATATCCCCCTTGTGTAACTAAAACATCTGCACCCCTAAAGGCTGTCTTTGGATCTCTGACAACAAGTCCCAATGCCATCATGGCCCAGGGTGAATCCTTTTCTCCCTGTGACGCTGCGGCCGTTGAAGGAGCAGGGAAAGGTGACTCATAGTCACCAAAATAATCACTTGCAGACCCTAAACCAGCGGAAGGATTCAGTGAATTATTGTACCAGGCTGATCCCAGTGAACCATTCAGCGCTCCATACATAAGTCCTGATAAATAGGTGGAATTATCTTTATTATCCCCATTTGGAGCAAATTGTTTGGCCAAATTAGCCAAACCTCCTGCATCATGGATTGCACCTGCTAACTCTTTGACAATACTAGTTTGCTGTGGTGTCGCGCCATTTACCCTTGCACTCGCCCCTGCACTGGTTACAGCCATTGCCTTAGCCGCACCAACTTGAGCTTTAGACAAACTCCCTGCATCAAATGCAACTGAGCATCCCGCAGCATCATTATCCTTGATATGAGTCCCAGTTGAACAATACCCCGTTGGATCCGTTCCCGCCAACGGGTTATTCATGATGTACGAGTAAGGATTGACGCTCTGGGTCGATGTCGGGCTCTGGATGAACGGGTCCACCGACATAAATCGGCCAAGGTTATAGTCATAAATCCGCCCGTTCATATGAATAAGCTGTTGTTCATTCAAGTGCTCATGGTCGGTAAAACCACGGCGGTTTTTGTTGGTCACCACTAAATCTTGCAGCTGGGATAACAGGGTATTCTTATTCTGAATATCCAGCTTATGATTATATCCAAGGTCCGTTGTGCGCCCAAAAGGGTCAAAATAACGCTGGCTGACAATATTACCGTTTTGGTCTGCCATGGTCGTCGCGCTGCCCAGCCTATCTCGCAAAGTGAACTGCAGTAAATGGCTGCGCTGTGGAGTGTAACTCAACACTGCAATGTCATCGAGGTAGGCACGCCAGCTGCCATCATTATCGATTTCATAATACTTATCGACATAATAGGTAGTGGTTGTGCTGCCTGACACTGTGCGACTTTGCTTGGCCCGCATACTATCGCTGCCATACACAAAAGTCGTTAGGCTGTTATTGTTCGGCCCCCTCCCTGAAATAGTCAGCGGCTTATCCATGGCATTATAGGTCATGGTTAAACCGTCACCCACACGCAGGTTTCCACGTTTATCATATTGAAAGTTAACTGTTGAGCCATTGAGCTTATTCAGCTGGCATACCGCATTAGGGCCTGCATTACTGTTAGCTGCGCATCCAGCATTACCTCCATAGCGATAGGCATTAGTGGCATTAGCACTGTAATCGGTCTTCTTTAGGAAGTTCCCTACTTTGTCATAGGCATAATTGACCGTGGCGGTGAAGTTCGGATTGGTATTATTAAACTGGTATTCTTCCAACCGATTCAAGCTGTCATAACGATAACTTTTGACTAGCCCTGTGACACCATTACGCTCACTGGTGAGGTTCATAAAGTCATCGTAACCGTCATAGTAATGACCGTGAATCAGGCCTAATGGCCCATCCACTTCCACACTCGACATTGTGCCTTCACTGTAATAAACCCGTGATTCAGACATCACTCTGTTGGCTAAGTTAGCGCCGGTAATATGTCCAGCCTCATCCATAGCCGTGATTTGACGATACAAATAGCCTGAGGCAGCGTTGCTTGTCTGCTCAAGGTAGCCGTAATCGTTATAACCATATTTAAGAGTCAAACCATTAGGGTATTCCAATGCCTTAGGACGACCATAAAAGCCATCGTACTGATGTTTAACTGTACGACTCACGCCATCAACGGCAATCGTGGTTTGCGCCAGTTGCAGTGCCGCCGTATAGCTATAGTTGCGGGTAACGCCATTTTCAGTTTCAGAGGTCAGCATGCCTTGTTTGAGGGTATCCCAAACAAAGGTAGTGGTGCCCTGGGCGCTGCCGCCTGTAGTGGTTTTGCTAGTGATACGACCCAGCACATCAAGCACATAAGTTTGCACCACACCGTTGGCATCGGTTTGTTTATCAAGCTCACCTAAGGTGTTATACCCAAAGACTGTGGTACCTTGGTTAGGGTCTATTACCTGCGTTTTATGTCCAAAACCGTTGTAGGTGGCGTTGATGTCCTTGCCTGTGACTGCATAGTTGGCATCTCGAATAACTAAAGGCCGACCCGCGCCATCATAGGCAAAACGGTTAGTGCCATCTTGCGCATCCACGGTTTCATATAACCAGCCTTGACTACCATAGGTGCGCGACATACTGCGACCGCCGACGGTAATGTCTGTGGTGAGGCCATTATATTCGTAAGTCGACACAAGGCCGCCGGACTGACCGTTAGGTATGCTGCGATATTTGGGTCTATCTAGCGCATCAAAATCGCTGAACTCGGTATAGTCTGCCGCCGTGCCATTGCCATAGGGCGTTGACTCTCGAATTAAGCGCCCGAGCGCATCATAATGTTTATCCTGATACTGATAGCCGCCATCGAAGCCCTGAGTTGCAGTGCGCAGTAATCGACCTTGGCCGTCAAAATATTGCTCCGTTTCGGGGATACCTGCACCACTGGTGCGGGTCATTACCACTGGGATGTTGTCATTGTCCTGGGGCGGATTGTTACCCTCATTGGCCAGTAAATAGCGCAAATAGCGGCTTGGACTGCCCGTCTGTTTGACCTGCACCGGACGACCGATACCGTCGTACTCTGTCTGGGTGACGATATTGTTGGGCGCTATCACTTTGGTGGGGAGTCCTAGCCCCATATCGTATTCGGTTGTGGTGATATGCCCCTTGGCATTGGTAACCTTGTAAGGCAGATAGCCATCGTCAGCCTGAGTTGTGCCATTTTTCGTGTAGGTAAAGCTGGATTGTCTTGCGGCCATGGCGCTACACGTACTGCTTTGCCCTGTTGTTTTGGTCCACAGTGGCAGACCGTAACTGTTTAGTCCGGTTTCTTCGACGCGATTGCAACTGCTATTACTGGCGGTATAAGTCACCTTAGTGGGTAACTTATGATTGCTATCCCACGTATTGACCGTTTGCAATTGCCACTGCGATTTATCTGTCGTGCCGACGGGGTCATCTCCCCAGTTGCGCTGCGCAGTATTGTGGCTCGTCTTTATCCAGTTAAACTTATTGAGCCACCAATTATTAACATCGGCCACATAACCAGTTTCCGTCACGCTGGTATAGGTATTCGCCTGACCCTTTATGTAATCGGTAACTTTTTGAGTTTGCTTTTTAATATTGCCCGATGCATCAACATCACTGGCATTCACTTGCACTTCTTGTGTTGATAAAGCAGTGCCTTGCACGTCCCAGCTTTGTTGTAGCGAACGGGTTTGAATATTGTGGAATACTTTATTAATCGAGTGCTGCGGGTTATCCACCCAGGTATTGTTGACTTGGTTAACGGTAATAGACCCCACGCTGACCGTTTGCGCTGTCAGCAAGCCCACCTCTGGAAACTTCTGTTTGAAGGTGCTGTGTACCGTCGTATCCCGCTGCATATCCTTTTCCCAGATGTGATTAAATCCGGTAAAGCCACGTCCCTGCAGGTTATACATCGCGCCTTTGTAGGCATATTGGGTTTCATTTTCGCCATTCTGACCGTTGCTTTGCTTAAAAGACTGCACTACGTACATACTGGAGGCAAAATGCACATAGCCGGTTCCCACCTCATCGAAATCTGTACTGTAGAGCTTAGCTTGGTCTGCACTGCCTTCTCCTGTTGACAGTGGACGGTAACGCCATTCGCTACTGTTACCAAAGCCATCCGTCACTGATTGTAGGTAATCAACTGAATTATAATCAGCGTATGAATTCCCCGTTCCGGAACCATAGTTACGTATAATATAACCGCCATAATGAGTGCCATAGGGAGCAGGACTGGTATTGGGGAAATACGCTACA
>NZ_JAKILG010000024.1 GCF_023283765.1 Shewanella profunda
TGTTCGGGTTGTCATGCCAATGGCATTGCCCGGTAGCTACGTTCGGAATCGATAACCGCTGAAAGCATCTAAGCGGGAAGCGAGCCCCAAGATGAGTCATCCCTAGGAATTAAATTCCTCTAAAGAGCCGTTCGAGACTAGGACGTTGATAGGCATGGTGTGTAAGCGTTGTGAGGCGTTGAGCTAACATGTACTAATGACTCGAGAGGCTTAACCATACAACCCAGATGGGTTTTACTGCAAAGTGACCTTAGACAGAATATAAACACTTAATGAAGTGTGAACTCAAAGCAATCAGCTTTCCGAATTATTATTAACGTGAGCCAGAGACGGACACGGTAATAAACAGAATTTGCTTGGTGACAATAGCATTGTGGAACCACCTGATCCCATCCCGAACTCAGAAGTGAAACGCAAACGCGCCGATGGTAGTGTGGGGTCTCCCCATGTGAGAGTAGGTCATCGCCAAGCGCCTAATTATCTTGTAAAGATGTAACTAAGCCAGCTGAATAAGCTGGCTTTTTTGCGTCTGTAATTTGTACAATTTAGTCTATTTTTCCTACAGATGAGTAAGATTTTTTCTCCATCACACACAATAATCTGTGCCGTCTGGCTTTTATTTCTACCTTTATTAAGGTAATGCTCCGATTTCGCTACAGTGATCTTAACGCTGGATCGAGCCTAGCTATTGCTATTAGTTAAGCGGTTACTTACCTTATATTTTAATTTGTTGGGGTAGATAAGGATCTGAGATGAAGTTAGAGATGATTTGTACTGGGGAAGAGGTGTTGGCGGGGCAGATTGTTGATACCAACGCCGCTTGGTTTGCCAGTACTATGATGGAGCATGGTGTCGAGATCCAGCGTCGAGTGACTGTCGGCGATCGCCTAGAGGATCTAATAGCAGTATTTCAAGAACGTAGCTTACATGCCGATGTGATTTTGGTTAATGGTGGCCTTGGGCCGACAAGTGATGATATGTCTGCAGAAGCTATGGCTAAGGCGAAAGGTGAATCATTAGTTGAGAATACGCAGTGGCGTGAGCGTTTAGAGGATTGGTTTACCCGTAATAACCGTGAAATGCCCTTAAGCAATCTTAAGCAAGCTATGTTGCCAGCATCTGCCATAATGGTTGATAACCCAGTGGGAACCGCCTGTGGCTTTAGAGTTAAGCTTAATCGAGCCTGGTTATTTTTCACACCTGGGGTGCCTTTTGAGCTCAAACACATGGTGATCGAGCAGTTTGTCCCTTTTATCCGTGAAGAATTTAATCTTGATTCCAAGGTCGCCCTAAAGAAGCTGTTGACCATAGGCCAAGGTGAGTCGGCTTTAGCAGACAAATTAGAACCTTTAGAGTTGCCCGAAGGCATTACGATTGGCTACCGTTCTTCTATGCCACATATTGAGATTAAGATCTTTGCCCGTGGCGAGAAGGCGATTGCAGTATTACCTCGGGTCGCTGGGCATATTAAGATGGTGCTCGGTACCGCGGTCGTCGCAGAAGATAAAGCAACTCTTGCCGAAGAAGTTCATTATAAGTTACTCAACTCTGGTTTGACCTTAAGTGTTGCTGAATCTTGTACTGGTGGCATGATCACCAGCCAGTTGGTTGATTTTGCAGGGAGTTCTTCTTACTTGCAACATGGATTAGTCACTTATAGCAATGAATCTAAAGTGCGCGTATTAGGTGTCAATCCTTCAACCTTAGATGATTATGGTGCCGTTTCAATTGCGACTGTGGAAGAAATGGCTAAGGGTGCAAGGCAAATCTTAGACAGTGACTATGCGCTGGCTACCAGTGGGATTGCAGGGCCTGATGGTGGGACAGAACAAAAGCCTGTGGGTACGGTTGCAATAGCACTTTCGACTCGGCGTGGCGTGTATAGCCAGATGCTTAAGTTTCCAGCCCGCTCTCGGGAGTTAGTTCGTGGCCTAAGCGCTGCTGTCGCATTTGATATGTTACGCCGCGAGTTACTTGATGAAGCCGTAATTGTCGACTACGGCTCATTTAAACGTGCGTTGAAGTGAGTGGTGCTTAATCCACCTAACAAAAACTGTGACGATATCGCCACAGTTTTTGTTTAGAATAAATCCTATTTGATTGGTATTAGCTAATGATATTTATGGATTGAAAGGCATTATCACATCGAAGAGATCAACTTGATCTTGTTGTTTTCCTTGTGAATTACTTTCAGGAGATACTCTCAATAAACTTACATTATCGCTTGTGTGAATAACATCTAAGATCACAGGTGAACTTAATGGAATGAGTAAATTGAGCATGCCATTTGTGGTCGGTAGATTCCGTTGTTTGACTAGTTTGAACTTGTCATCAAGTTTTACGCCATGTTGGGTACCTAAGTTAATGGTCACCAAATCATCCTCTTTATAGAGTATGCTGGCACGGGTCGGCTGACAGCTTAAGGTATCGTTAATATCACTTGCTGCATTGTATAATGTGTCGACTATTACTTTGCCATAATCGCTGCGCCAGAACAGACTATTGGCAAGATCCACTGTTGCGTTTGAATCAAAGCTCCATCCTCCTTCTCCATGATATTCGGTTTGCAATAGCAGGCTTTGGCTTAACCTGTCGTAGACAAAGACCTTGATGGTGAAATTCCGCATGGGCTTGATTTTGGTTTGCAGTAACTGAGTCTTTTTCTCTTCAAATAAGCTTACATCACGAATGTATCCGAAGATCAGGTACTGACTTTGAAAACGGTGACTGAGAGACAGAGAAATCGCTTCAATATGTTTAATGTCTATACTATCTAACGGCTCGTCAACATCGACAATTGTTTGTGGCAATAAGGTTTCAACGAAGATGCTGGGTTGATTAGTCAACTTGGTTTTAAAGCGTGAACTGATGTGATCTGGGAGTTTATAGATCCCGCCGTCGGACGCTTGCGCTGGTATCAGTAGCGGAAATTGGCCAATAATGATCTGTTTTGTATATTTGTCTTTAATACAGTTAGTTTGGGATTGAATATTTACTTTTAGGTTAATTGTTAGGGCGTTTTGTGCAACCGATTCGTTGAGTATCACAACCTCAGCAATATGATTTTCTGATAACAGTGCGCTCGAGCTTTCAGCTAAAATGCCGTTGGTTACAGTGTTTTTTATGCTGATGAAACTGCTGGCTTGTAACGATGCATTCTCAATTGCCTGCTTTATAGTTTCAGAGCGTATCTTATTATAGTCTTCATCACCTAGCGATAGTGTGGCTTGGCCGATATACCATTGTGCATGGCAAAGTGGTGCGATTAGCCCTAATGCTAACAATAGAATCCGCATGCTTGCTTGCATCTAATTATCCAAAAATATTGAGGAGTTTACCTATTAGAGAGGTATCTTGATTGTCCTGCTGTTCGCCTTTTCCACTGACTTCAATTACGGAGTTACCCACTAAGATAGAGTCAATTGAATGGTCATATGCGATATCACTGACTCGTACTTCGCCAGAGAAGCGGACGTATTCATCGCCCTTATTGAGTTTGATCCACTTTTCACCAGCGATTATCAAGTTCCCATTAGGTAATTTTTCTCGAACAGAGACCGTTATAGTGCCTGAAAGCGAGTTTTTATGGTTGCTGGCGGATGAGCTATCAAAAGACTTTTCTTGCTTGTAGTCAGCGCTGAGATTGTCGTTGTTGATGGCAATGTTACCGGCTTTGATATCTGGGGATAATTCGAATTGGTCAGACTTATCTCGCTGGTAGCTCAGCGACTTTTCGGAAGATATTTTTTCGTTTAGCCGAACTAAGATCATATCGCCAATCTCATAACGGCTGTTGTTTTGATAGATGTCTCGCATGTCACTCGCGTTAAAAATGGAGCCTGTTACTGGCTGTACTTGGGATAAGTTCCCATCACGCACGGGCCGATATTCTGGTTCTCCACGAACAGGCCCAGCTTCTTTGGTGAGTACTTGTAAGATTGTGTCTTCTTTCGTTGGGCTTTTTATTTCTTGCTTTTCGACCGTTGTACAAGCGGTAAGTAATAAACAGAGTAGTAGGTAATATATCGTCGTGGATTTCATTGATATAAAATTCTTATTGTGTCGTTTTTTTATGTTATCCGAAAAATTTATGGTTTGAATGTTTTTACGGTTTCTTTTCAATTCTTTTCAGTGAGACATTAAAATGATTACAGTTATTTACGTAACTATTGTTTAATTTACTTTTGTTTAAGTTGTTGCGCTAATTGTTATTTTGAATTTTATATCTCGGATTTTCTATGATCTAAACAATAAATTTACGTTTAAATACAGTATGTTGTTTATTTTTTGTGATATGGTCGATATCGATGGGTAGGAATGCTGCATTATTTGATTATCAGAAGTTTATATTTTGGATGGCTTTACTCTAGGCAACTGCTGATTTTTAAATTCAGTATTATATTTGTTGCTATTTCTGCGTTTGTTGTTTAATAATCAGATTTGAAAGCCTTTTTAAATCTATATTTTTAGTTTTATTGCTATATGTTAGTTATCAGATTGGATTAACTTATGAAATCTCATTTGTATAAATTATTTTATAAGCAAGTTTAAATTGTTAGCTTAGTTCTTATCATAAAAACAACATAGTTATTAAGATTAATATAATAAATAGCCATCATGGATATATATGTCATTGGTTGATTTACTAAAAAATGGTACGGCTCAGGCTAGTACCGCAGCAGTGGCGACCAAGAGTACGGGCCCATCTTCCTTGGCTCCGGATACTGGTATCGCATCTACGACAACATCAGAACAAGCTGGGTTTAGCCAAGTCTTTGCTACTATGTTGTCGAACCAATCACAGTTGATAGGTAGTCTGGTTCAAACCGAAACGGCTATCGATGTCAGTGGGATAGGAAACTTGGCTGCGGTTGACACGAGTCAAACAGAGACTTTTACTGAACTCCAGTCTCTGTTTTTAAGTGGAGCCGGGTTAGCATCGGTATTCCCAGCCAGTATGATTAGTTCAAGTGGCACGACACCACTTGTCGATGCTAATGCTCTTACCCAATTGCAGCAAGGGATGTTAAGTGGGCTCGCCAATAACCTTGTTGGAAAGAGTGCTGTTGACACAAGTGGCGTTAATATTGACACCAGTACTGGTTCTGAGTTGGTTCAGTTTGGATTTGGCGTAGACGGTTTAGATCAAAACGACCTATTTGATTCCATCAACGTACTTAATCACATCCCATTAGTATCAGATTATTATCAATCAGCCACCGATACCCATATCAGTAATGCATCAAAACTAGCGGGTAGCTTTATTTATGGCGGCGTTCCGGGATTAGCTCTTTTGGCTGTGGAGGTGGGCGTAGATTACTTTGGAGGCTACAAGGTTACAGATCTCATCGGATCGATGGGATTGGAACCGATGGCTAACAGTGTGGAGGAGGTAATCCAGCCAATTACGGATCTGACTTCGATGTAGTCGTCTTGAGTTTAATCCGTTTAACACTAGGTATTATGATCTTAAGTGGATGTATTTTTAACACTTTTTGCCTGGATATTAAGGGTGCATAGATATTAAAAAGGCCCAGAACCCTATCTGTATCATTTTAGCTTTAGAATTTTTCTCCCTATAGCTGCATCTGCAGTTGAATTAGCTAAAACGCGAGAATTTATATGCTACGAGATTTAATTATTTTGGTCGCCCTTTACTCTTTAACTGGCTGTAATATGTTGAAATCCACCAATGAGCCTTATACTCCGTCGACTTTCCCTGTGCTGAGTGCGATCGGCTATGCGCCGATCGATACCCAGCCGTCAGAATTTCATACTGAGAAAGTCTTAATGGCGATGGAGTCATCGAAGATTTTGGCTTATCGCGAGTTAGCTGAGCAGGTCTATGGTTTACAACTTGATTCGAATACTAAGGTCAAAGATTGGTTGGTTAACGTTAATGTGACCAGTACAAAAGTCGGTGGTTTAATTAAAGGTGCACGAGTGGTGAAATCCTATCCCGTTGATAAATTTTATGTCACTGAGCTGGAACTGGATTTTCGCTTAGTATGGGAGCTTTATCAGCAAGCAGATAGCCCTCGCCAAGAGCGTGTTTTAGTGATAGAACCTGCGCAGAATTTTTAGATAAATACTGCAATATCAATTACATCAGTTATTTTAATCTTCGTAATGGCTTAAATATTCTGCTTTGATTAGGTAAAATTAATGCTTTGTCATAAGCATATAGATTACATATGGCATAGACAAAGCATTAGCTGATACTTAAAACGACACCCATTCGATGTAGCTCAAGTGTTATTTAGTGTTCTCTTGGAACTGTAAGATCAGTTTCCCAGGAACTACCTCTATTCGCTTCGTCATCTCGGCGATTAAGGCTTGGTTACTCTCTTTGATATCCAGTACATAGACTGGTTGAGTCTCAAGGAAATGAGTTAAAAACTGCATAACTTGAGGCGCTATAGATGTTATCGCTTTTTCAATATCCTTCGGTGTTGACTCTACTTTGACTAACTTAAGCTGGCGCAGATAGACACTGTGCGTCGTGCTGTCATACCAAGGCTTAGCCTCAAATGTCGTGGTGAGTTTTGCGCTCAATGGGAAGATCGGATTCTTAATTGATACCTGCGCCGCGGCACTTACGCTCATAGTGTCAGGTTTTTCACCTAGTCTGACGCTGATGTCGTTAATGCGAACTTCTGTGCCAACCAATTGATTGCCTTGTTTTACCTCAAAGTGGATCTCTTTGCTGAGGTACTGTTCCATTTCGCGTTCGCTGATACTGTACTGAGAGACGCAGCCGCCCAGCAGTACAGTCAGTCCTAAGCAAATTGTGTGGTAAAGTTTTTTCATTAACCAGTGTTTCTCATACCCGCTGCCACACCTGCAATGGTCAGCATTAGCGCTAACTGCACATGTCCAGACGCGGGTGTTTCGGTGGTTTCTTTACGCGTCCGTGCTAATAGCTCGGTTTGTAAGAAGTTTAATGGATCGATATACGGATTTCGCAGCTTAACAGACTCGCGATTCCACGGCGTATGCGCCATTAAACTATCCGATTTTGTCAGTTCAAGCACGACTTTAATGCCCAATTCTAAGCGTTGGCGCAAGGTTTCGCCTAAGTGATGCAAGTCCTTCGGAACTAAACAGGTTTCGTAGTAGCGGGCCAAATTGGGTTCTGCCTTGGCGTAAACCATTTCCAGCATTGAAATTCGGGTGCTGAAGAAAGGCCATTCGCGTTCCATCTCTTGGAGTAAGTCCATTTCGCCACGTTCACTGGCAGCTTGTAGTGCTTCACCCGCACCGAGCCATGCTGGCAACATCAAACGGTTTTGTGACCAAGCAAAAATCCACGGAATTGCCCGCAGACTTTCGATCCCACCATCGACACGACGTTTGGCTGGACGACTACCGAGTGGCAGCTTCCCTAATTCCACTTCTGGCGTTGCCGCGCGGAAATAAGCCACAAAATCAGGTTCATCACGTACTATGCCGCGGTAAGCGCCCACTGATTCTTCGGCGATACGTTGCATGCAATCGCGCCATTCTTGCTTCGGTTCTGGCGGTGGTAACAGTGTCGCTTCCAATACGGCCGAGGTATACAGAGCTAAGCTCTGAACTGCGAGTTTTGGCAAGCCAAATTTGAAGCGGATCATCTCGCCCTGTTCGGTAACACGAATGCGGCCATCTACCGAACCCGGTGGTTGGGATAGAATTGCCTTGTGTGCCGGGCCGCCTCCGCGACCAATACTGCCACCACGGCCATGGAACAGAGTGAGCTTCACGCCCGCTTGTTTACAGACTGCGACTAATTGCTCTTGGGCACGATACTGAGCCCAAGCCGCAGCCATGACACCTGCATCTTTGGCTGAGTCAGAGTAACCTATCATGACTTCTTGCATACCCTTGGTGTAACCACGATACCAGTCGATATCGAGCAAGTCGGTAACACACTTAGCGGCGTTGTTTAAGTCGCTTAAGGTTTCAAATAACGGCACCACGCGCATTGGGTGCGAGCAGCCCGTCTCTTTGAGTAATAGTAAAACCGTTAATACATCCGATGGTTTACCCGCCATCGAAATCACATAGGAGCCGAGTGCCTTGGCGGGATGTTTAGCGATTAAACGACAGGTATTGAGCACTTCGGCCACATCGGCTGAGGGTTGCCAGTTACTTGGGATCAGCGGACGACGATTGCTGAGTTCACGTAATAAGAAGGCTTGCTTCTCTGTTTCGTCCCAATGATTGAAATCACCCATGCCGAGATAGCGCGTTAACTCGGCGAGCACATCGCTGTGACGGCTGGCGTCTTGGCGAATGTCGAGTCTGAGCATATGAATGCCAAAACAGGCGAGGCGACGGAGGATATCGAGCAATAAACCGTTGGCGATTAAGCGCATGCCGCAGTCGGTTAAACTCTTATAGAGCATTTCTAACGGCGCTTTGAGATCGCTTTCTTGCCAGATCAGGCTCGATTTATCGACTTCAGGATTATGGCCTTCGATGCGCGCATTTAAATAATCTATGGTATCGCGCAGCCTTTGACGAAGTGAGCGTAATACATGGCGATAGGGCTCGCAGTTATTGTTGGTATAAGCCTTTAACTCATCATTGGCTTCTTCCATCGACAGCTCACCAACGAGTAGGACGATATCTTTTAAGAATAATCTGGCGGCGGCATGGCGGTTACGGTCGAGCACTTCTTGGGTGACTTTGGCAGTTACAAACGGGTTGCCATCGCGATCGCCACCCATCCAACTTGAAAAACGCACTGGCGCGATATCAATGGGTAATTGCTGGCCAGTGCGTTGTTGTACTTGATCGTTAAGCTGTCTTAAAAAGTCAGGCACTGCATGCCAGAGCGACTCTTCAATGGTGGATAATCCCCAGCGGGCTTCATCCACAGGTGTTGGACGCTCGCGGCGGATCTCATTGGTGTGCCATATTTGCGCGATTAATTGGCGTAGGCGCAGGTTGATTTGCTGACGCTCTCTATCCGACAGTTGGTCATTTTCCTGCTCAGTTAGGCAGTCGACGATGGCTGCGTACTTTTGGATCAGGGTACGACGGGATATTTCAGTGGGATGCGCCGTCAGTACTAGATCGATATCTAATGTTTTTAGGCAATCGAGCATCTTTGTTTGATCAATCCGACCATTAAGCATGCGGCCTAGAAGTTGTTCCACCGGATCTGGTACACAGACGAGTTCGTCACAGTTACGACTAATAGTATGAAATTGCTCTGATAAGTTAGCTAGATTGAGGAACTGGTTGAATGCTTTTGCGAAAGGTACTAACTCTTCGTCGGGAAGGGCTGTGAGTAACTCGAGCATTTGCTCTCTGGCGGCTTGATCGCCTCGGCGTGAATCTTTGGCAAGTTTACGGATCTGTTCAACCTTTTCAAGAAAAGAGTCCCCAAGGTGGGTACGCATAGTGTCACCGAGGATTTGTCCTAACATACTCACGTTCGATCTTAATGACGCATACATATCTGTCATATTGTCTGCCATGGTTACTGCCATAGTTACTCCGAATAAAAAACACGAAAAATCTGCTTTACATATCACCCGTTAGCACAATACCTACCACTTGGGTCAATGGTCAACAGAAGAACTTATAACTTATACGACTGGCTTATTTGATGCGCAATCAATCACGGTAATTGATGAAGAATATTCAATAGAAATGCGAACTCTCGCAACATTTCTTGATAATTAGCGTAAGTGAATATGAAGTGCATTATTTTAAGCTTGGTGTTTATGTCTCCTAGCTGTTAATAAAAAGGATTGATATTTTGCGAGTCTAGCCATGGATAACAGATTTATTAAAGGGTTAGCTTAACTAAGCATGTTGGAGTGAGATCTAAGTTTATCGATAAAATACCGAAATTTATTAAAAATATATATTCACATATATTGCATAAATAGATCTTTGTGGTAGTCTAGCCAACAGTTGAGATGAGTCACCATCAGTGGCCTACAGAGTAAATATCATGATGCAAAGTATTAACCCGACAGTGAATAAAATAACAACCTATTACGATTTTCTGCGACGATAGCCTTGTCATTATAGTTATACGCTGATGCGTGTACGCTATTCATCTATTCTTTAAGTTTCTTTAATTCGGTTTATAAGACAAAACACATGAAAAATATCGCCATTATCGGTGCCAGTGGTTACACAGGCGCACAGCTCACCGCTTTAATCCATGCAGAATCAGATCTGACGATTCAGGGTTTGTATGTTTCTGAAAATAGTTTAGATAAAGGTAAACCTTTAGCGGATTTGTATCCTAGCTATAGCCATATCGCATTAACGCTGTCGCCATTGTCCGATGAAGCTAAGGCTAAAATTGTTGCTGAAGCAGATGCCGTGGTCTTAGCGACTGAGCATTCAGTAAGCTTGCATTTAGCGGCTTGGTTTTATGCACAAGGTTTGGCGGTATTCGATTTAAGCGGGGCTTACCGTTTCAGCGATGTAGCCCAATATCCGAAGTGGTATGGCTTTGAGCATGAATATCCAGAGATTTTAGCCAAAGCCGTATACGGCCTGGCTGAATGGAACGCCAAAGAAATCGCTGCGACTAAGATGATTGCCGTACCTGGTTGTTATCCAACGGCATCACTTACCGCACTAAAACCACTGGCGAGTTTACTGACATCGGCTTATCCGGTGATCAATGCGGTGAGCGGCGTGACAGGTGCGGGTCGCAAAGCGCAGTTACACACCAGTTTTTGTGAAGTGAGCCTAACGCCTTACGGCGTATTAGGTCACAGACATCAACCCGAGATCGCCACTCAACTCGGACAAGAAGTGATTTTCACTCCGCACCTTGGCAACTTTAAGCGCGGCATTTTAGCGACAATTACTGTGCAGCTAAAACCGGGCACAACCACTGCCGATGTGGCAGCGGCCTATAGCGTGTATGACAAGGCACCATTGGTAACCGTGAAGCACAACCAGTTCCCGAAAGTGGATGATGTGGTGCTTACACCAAACTGCCACTTAGGTTGGAAGTTTGATGAAAATAGCGGTTACTTAGTCGTAGCCAGTGCCATCGATAATTTGATGAAAGGTGCTGCCAGCCAAGCGCTGCAGTGCATAAAGATTCATTTTAACCTTTAATTGTTCATCCTTAATTTAAGAGAGTCGTCAAGATGTCTACAAACAACTCAATATTAGTTCTTAAAGTTGGTGGCGCGCTGCTGCAGTGTGAAATGGGGATGGCGCGGTTAATGGATACGGCTGCGGTTATGTTAGCCAATGGTCAGCAAGTGTTGATGGTGCATGGCGGCGGCTGTTTGGTGGATGAACAGCTAGCGGCCAACGGCATGGAAACCGTCAAGTTAGAAGGTTTGCGGGTGACTCCGCCTGAGCAAATGCCGATCATTGCCGGTGCCCTTGCGGGTACTTCAAACAAGATCCTCCAAGGCGCAGCCACTAAGGCGGGCATTGTGAGCGTGGGCATGAGCCTCGCCGATGGCAATACTGTCTCGGCTAAGATTAAAGATGAGCGTTTAGGCCTTGTGGGCGAAGTCACGCCAAAGGATGGCACTTATCTTAAGTTTATCCTCGCCCAAGGTTGGATGCCGATTTGTAGCTCGATCGCCATGATGGACGATGGCCAAATGCTTAACGTCAATGCTGATCAAGCGGCGACGGCATTAGCTAAATTAGTGGGCGGCAAGTTAGTGCTACTGTCGGATGTGTCTGGCGTGCTCGATGGTAAAGGTCAGCTCATTCACAGTTTAAATGGCAAGCAGATTGCTGACCTTGTTAAACAGGGTGTGATCGAAAAGGGAATGAAGGTCAAAGTGGAAGCTGCGCTCGAAGTGGCGCAGTGGATGGGGCAGGCGGTACAAGTTGCCTCGTGGCGTGATGCAAGCCAATTAATCGCATTAGCAAAAGGTGAAGCCGTAGGAACACAAATACAACCATAAGTGGAGTAGGTTATGAAGCATTTACTATCGATAAAAGACTTAACACAGCAGCAGTTACAGGATCTGATTGCCTTGGCAAAAACGATCAAAGCCAATCCGGCTGAGTATCGCCATGCGCTGGATGGCAAGAGTGTGGTGATGTTATTTGAAAAGCCCTCGCTCAGAACTCGCGTTAGCTTTGATATCGGTATTAATAAGCTCGGTGGCCACTGTTTATACCTAGACCAGCAAAATGGTGAACTGGGTAAACGGGAATCGGTTGCTGACTTTGCTTCTAACCTGTCCTGTTGGGCCGATGCGATTGTGGCAAGAACCTATGCACATACCACCATTGAGCAATTAGCCGAGTTTGGCACAGTGCCCGTGATCAATGCGCTGTCGGATCTTTATCATCCTTGCCAAGCCTTAGCCGACTTTTTAACACTGGCCGAGCAGTTTGAGGATGTCAGCAAAGCTAAATTAGCTTATGTTGGTGATGGTAATAATGTCACTAACTCGCTGATGTACTGCGCGGCTATTCTCGGTGCTACCATGACAGTGATCTGCCCAGCGGGTCACTTTCCTGATGGCTACGTAGTGGCAGAAGTGCAAGAGCTCGCCAAACGATATGGCGGCAAGATAGTGCTGACTTCAGATATCGATGCGATTGAAGGTCACGATGCGATTTATACTGATACCTGGATTTCAATGGGCGATCCAACGCCTTTGTCAGATATCAAAGGTAAGTTTGCACCTTATCAAGTGAACAAAGCCTTGATGGCGAAAGCGGGCGCTAACTTCTTTATGCATTGTTTGCCCGCCCACCGTGGTGTAGAAGTAACAGATGAAGTGATGGACGGTGCAGGCTCCTTAATTCTGCAACAAGCCGAAAATCGGATGCATGCCCAAAATGCGGTACTGGTAAGCTTATTTAGTTAAATTAACCCTGTTTAGCAGCCTGTTTTCTCCTTGAGAGAAACGAGTCATAGGAATTTAAGATGTCTATCGAGATAAAAAATACTGGCGTGAAAAAAGTGGTTTTAGCCTATTCAGGTGGTCTAGATACCTCGGCCATTATTCCTTGGTTAAAAGAAAACTACGATAACTGCGAAATCATTGCATTTTGCGCCGACGTCGGCCAAGGCGAAGAAGAGCTAGTTGGCTTGACCGAAAAAGCCTTAGCGTCTGGTGCTTCTGAATGTCATATCGTCGATCTAAAAGAAGAATTTGTTAAAGACTATATCTACCCAACGATTGCGAGCGGTGCGATTTACGAAGGCACTTATTTACTCGGTACTTCAATGGCGCGTCCTATTATTGCCAAAGCGCAGGTTGAAGTGGCCCGTAAAGTGGGCGCCGATGCTCTGTGCCACGGTTGTACCGGTAAAGGTAATGACCAAGTGCGTTTCGAAGGTTGCTTCGCGGCATTAGCACCTGATTTAAAAGTGATTGCGCCATGGCGTGAATGGACCATGCAGAGCCGTGAAGATCTGTTGGACTATTTAGCCGAGCGCAATATCAAGACATCAGCGTCAGCGACTAAAATCTATAGCCGTGATGCCAACGCCTTCCATATTTCCCACGAAGGTGGTGAGTTAGAAGATCCGTGGAACGAGCCAAGCAAAGGTGTATGGACACTGACTGCCGATCCTGAAGATGCACCGAACAAGCCTGAATATGTGTCGCTAGAAGTAGAGCATGGCCGTGTGACTAAAGTGAATGGTGAGGCATTAACACCCTACGGTGTACTGATGACATTAAACGCCATTGCAGCGCCACACGGTGTGGGTCGTATCGACATTACCGAAAACCGTTTAGTGGGTATGAAGTCCCGTGGCTGTTACGAAACGCCGAGCGGCACTGTGATGTTCGCTGCACTGCGAGCCATTGAAGAGCTAGTGCTAGACAAAACCAGCCGTAACTGGCGTGAGCAAGTGGCCGCACAAATGGCGCATTTAGTGTATGACGGCCGTTGGTTTACGCCACTGTGCAAGTCACTGTTGGCGGCATCTGAGTCATTGGCTGAGTCAGTGAACGGTGAAGTCGTCGTTAAACTCTACAAGGGTCAAGCGAGCGCAGTGAAGAAACGTTCACCCAACAGCTTGTACTCTGAAGCGTTTGCCACCTTCGGTGAAGATCAAGTGTACGATCAAAAACATGCTGAAGGCTTTATCCGCCTGTATTCATTAGCAAGCCGCATCCGCGCACTCAATGCTAATGATGTAAAGTCTAAGTAATAGGTCGTGTAAAAGGGCGCCTAGCGCCCTTTTTTGTTTCTAGGTTTTGATCCAGTTTTTTGATTCAGATGAGTCGATTTCAAATAAGCAGTAAGCAAGGGGGAGTTAGCATGGCTTTATGGGGTGGAAGATTTCAGGGCGAAACGAGCGCGCTATTTAAATTATTCAACGATTCGCTACCCGTGGATTATCGCCTGTTCGAACAGGATGTGGTCGGCTCTATTGCTTGGGCGGATGCGATTGCCAGCGTTGGTATTATCACGGCAACTGAATGCAGTGACTTAAAACAAGCGCTTAATGAGCTGCTAGTGGAAGTACAGGGCGATCCGGCGATTATTCTCGCCTCGGGCGCCGAAGATATTCACAGCTTCGTGGAATCTGCGCTGATCGCCAAAGTCGGCGATCTTGGTAAAAAACTCCATACGGGCCGTAGCCGTAACGATCAAGTTGCCACCGATTTAAAGCTTTGGTGTCAATCCGAAGGCAAAGCATTACTCGCACGCCTTCAAGGCTTACATGCTGAACTGCTGGCTTTGGCCGAGCGTGAATTTGATGCGGTAATGCCAGGTTACACTCACTTGCAGCGCGCTCAACCTATAACATTTGGCCACTGGTGTTTAGCTTATGTGGAAATGACTGAGCGTGATATCAGCCGTTTAACCGATGCGTTAACCCGCGCTAATACCTGTCCTTTAGGTTCTGGGGCCCTTGCGGGCACAGCTTATAAGATGGATAGACATGCGCTGGCCGCGGCGCTGAACTTTGCCTCGCCGACGCTTAATAGTTTAGACAGTGTGTCAGACAGAGATCATGTGGTAGAACTTTGTTCAACCGCATCGATCAGCATGATGCACTTAAGCCGTATGGCTGAAGATCTGATTTTCTTTAACTCCGGTGAAGCGAATTTTATTTCCCTGAGTGATGAAGTGACCTCGGGTTCATCCCTGATGCCACAGAAGAAAAATCCAGACGCACTAGAGCTTATCCGTGGTAAAACCGGCCGAGTTTATGGCAGTTTAGTGGGTATTCTCACCACCATGAAAGCCCTGCCTTTGGCGTACAACAAAGATATGCAGGAAGACAAAGAAGGCCTGTTTGATGTGGTTGATAGCTGGGCAATTTGCCTCGATATGGCAGCATTAGTGTTATCAGGTCTGAAAGTCAATCGTCCTAATGCGCTGCTAGCCGCGCAGCAAGGTTATGCTAATTCGACTGAGTTGGCCGACTATCTGGTGTCTAAAGGTATGCCTTTCCGTGAAGCGCACCATGTGGTCGGTGAGGTGGTGGTTGCCGCGATAGCGAAGCAAATTCCGCTGGAGGATTTCTCCTTGGCCGAATTAAAAACCTTTGCCACCGTCATTGAAGATGATGTTTATCCAAATCTCACCATTGAAGCCTGTTTAGCGAAACGCGATGTGCTTGGTGGTACTGCATTGCCACAAATTCAGCAGGCGATTGCCGCCAAGAAAGCACGCTAAGGTGTGCTTAATACGATAACAAACGCGACTCTAAGTCGCGTTTTTTATTGTTTATTAATAGTTGTCTATTAATAGTTATCGCATAGAGGGTTAAGCCTATTGGAATAAATCATCCGCTGGCGACTCGATAAAGAGACTATTTTCATCCTGTGTTTCACTGATGTATTCCTTAGGTTCAGTGCCCGAAATAAAGTATTCAAAGGCGCTGGTATAGTCGGTTTTGCGGGTGAGTTTACCCGTTGCTAAGTCGATCCGCACCGAGACAATACCTTCGGGTGGAATTGCTGTCACTTCCGGTGTGCCTTTTAGGACATTGTTCATAAACTCATTCCAACCAGGACCTGCGGTTTTTGCGCCGGCTTCTGTGCCTGTGATCTGGTCTTTCTCGCCATTTGAGTTCCATGCCGTTCTGCCCAGTTGACGACCATGATCGTCAAATCCGACCCAGAAAGTGCTGGTAAGCGTAGGACTAAAGCCACTGAACCAAGTATCACGTGATTCGTTGGTTGTACCTGTTTTACCTGCAATATCATGACGTTTAATTAATTGTGCCGCACGCCAAGCCGTACCTTGCCAACCAGTACCCTTACTCCAATCACCGCCACCCCAGATAACACTTTTTAGGGCTTCAGTAATTAAAAATGCCACCTGCTCTGAAATGATTTGTGGCGCATAGCGGCCTGTTTGCTCAAAGCAACTGGCGATAGGTGCGTCTGTTTCTAAGCCCGCATTGCCAAAAGCCATAGGATCACTTGATGGCTGTATCGCTAGGTTGTTTGGTTTGCAAGCTAAGGTTGGATTGGCTTCCTCAATCACAGTGCCATAGGCATCTTCTACTCGAGCAATATAGAAAGGCTCAACTAAGTAACCACCGTTGGCAAACACGTTAAACGCGGTTGCGACTTGTAGTGGGGTTACCGAAGGTGAACCTAAAGCCAAAGATTCGTTACGGGGTAGATCATTTGGATTAAAACCAAATTTTACCAGCCCAGCTATCGCGGCATCCAAGCCGATATGGCGCATGGCTCGGACCGACATAACGTTAATCGATTGCGCTAAACCCACCCGTAAACGGGTTGGGCCGCCATAAATATCAGGCGAGTTTTTAGGGCGCCACGCAGTACCTTGGCTGATATCGGGTTTATTGATCGGCGCATTGTTGATTAGGGTCGCTAAGGTAAAGCCTTTCTCCAATCCAGCGGCATAGATGAAAGGTTTGATATTCGAACCTAATTGGCGCTTTGCTTGAGTCACACGGTTATATTGACTTTGACTAAAGCTATAGCCTCCGACTAAGGTGCGAATGGCGCCATTTTGTGGATCGATTGAAACGGTTGCACTCGCGACTTCCGGCACTTGGGACAACTGCAGATATTGGCCGTTATCTCTGATCCAAATACGTTCGCCTACATTCAGCATATCGGATGCGGATTTTGGTACGCTGCCTTGACGTTTATCGGTAATAAACTTTCTGGCCCATTTTAACCCATCCCAGGTGATGACTTTGGTTTCACCTTTGGCGGTTAATACGTTGGCCTGCTGATCAGTGATACTTAACACAGCTGCAGGTTGTAATTCCTGTACTGCTGTAATCTTGGCGAGTTCTGTTTGAATTTGGGTATTATCGGGTTTGGTATCCGTCCATAGCACAGCCGCGGGACCTCTATAGCCATGACGCTCATCGTAGGCGTAGACGTTATTACGTAAAGCCTGTTGAGCGAGTAACTGAAGATCCGATGAAATAGTAGTGTAGACGTTATAGCCATTGGTATAGGCTTCTTCTTCGCCATATTTTTGCACCATATAATCCCGCGCCATTTCCGAAATATAAGGGGCGTAAAGATCAATTTCGGCACCATGGTATTTAGCAACTAAAGGCTCTTGTAGGGCGACTTGATATTCTGCTTGATTGATATAACCCACTTCATTCATTCGCATTAAGACTAAATTCCTGCGCGCCAAGGCGCGCGCAGGCGAAGTGATAGGGTTAAGTGTTGAAGGTGCCTTAGGCAAACCCGCAATCATGCTCATTTCAGATAGGCTGAGATCCTGCACGTTTTTACCAAAATACACCTGCGCCGCAGCACCAACACCATAGGCTCTTTGGCCTAGGTAAATTCGGTTAACGTAGAGCTCGAGGATTTCGTCTTTTGTGAGTAACTGTTCAATGTGATAGGAAATAAATATTTCCTTCACTTTACGAATAATCGTTTTGTCACGGGTAAGGAAGAAGTTACGCGCTACCTGCATGGTGATAGTACTTGCACCTTGTTTCTTTTCGCCCGTAGTTAACATGACGACTGCCGCACGCATAACACCAACAGGATCGATCCCGCCGTGCTCATAGAAACGTGCATCCTCTGTTGCAAGAAATGCTTGCAATAGCGGTTTAGGTACTTCTTCCAGTTTCAATGGAATACGCCGCTTTTCACCAAACTGAGAAATGAGTTTGCCGTCACTACTATAAATGCGCAAAGGTGTTTGTAATTGCACATTTTTTAGTGTTGAAACATCCGGTAAGTCCGGCAAAACATAAAAGTATGCTGCAACAATGGCGCCTACACCCAGAAGGGCTAGACTGAATAGAGCTATAACAATACGTTTTAACCACTTCACCTAAATTGTTCCTAATGTTCAGTTAAGTGCGACAGTATATAAGGCGCACACGTCTTGGTGAAGTAAAAACGTGATGTCCATAAAATAGCCTTTGTAAAATATTGAAACATTTTCTACAAATGATTATAACAAGTTGATTTTGTGCTAATCTCTTTAACTGAATGATAACTAAAAAGTGACAACGGACTATGCTTTCAAATTTATGGAAGCGTCAGGCTCCGCAGATGGTGGGAATCGATATAGGTTCACATGAAGTCAAGGCCATTTTGCTGAGTAAGACTGCTGATGGATACAAAATACTAAGTCATGCAGCGGTACCTGTAAAAAAGGGAGCCATTAACGATCATGATATTCGCGATGTCGATGCCGTTGTCGAATGTTTAAGGCAAGTTAAGCGTACCTTACCTAAATCGGTGAAATATGCGGCGGTTGCGGTATCTGGTTCGGCAGTTATGACAAAAGTGATCTACATGGACGCTTCGCTGAGTGAAGAAGAAATGGAAGCTCAGATCGAGATTGAAGCCGATAACTTAATTCCCTATTCCCTTGATGAAGTGAGCATTGATTTCGAAACTCTCAGTACCAACAGCACAGATCCTTCCAAGGTTGATGTGTTACTTAGCGCCTGCCGTACCGATAATATTGACGTGAGAGTTGATGCATTAGATACGGTTGAACTTGAGACTAAAGTTGTTGATGTTGAAGGATACGCGCTTGGGCGTGCGGCAGAATTAATTTTAGCTCAGTTACCAGAAGGAGCGCGGCAAAAAGCCGTTGCACTGGTTGATATCGGTGCCAATATGACGACCTTTTCCGTAGTGGAGTCCGGTGAGACAACCTTTATTCGTGAACAAGCATTTGGTGGTGAGTTGTTTACCCAGTCAATACTGTCTTTTTATGGTATGTCCTACGAGCAAGCTGAAAAGGCCAAGATAGAAGGCGATCTACCGCGTAATTATATGTTTGAAGTGTTGTCACCTTTTCAAACTCAACTACTACAGCAGATTAAACGTACGCTGCAAATCTATTGCACATCCAGCGGTAAGGATAAAGTCGATTACCTCGTGTTATGTGGTGGAACTTCTAAGTTGGAAGGAATGGCTAACTTATTAACTAATGAATTAGGTGTTCATACAATTATTGCCGATCCTTTTCAAGGATGTTTACACGCTGACGAATCGGTTAAAAATATTCTGCAACCTAACATCAGTAAATATATGGTTGCTTGTGGCTTAGCGCTGAGGAGCTACGGTCAATGGCGAACATAAACCTACTTCCTTGGCGTGAAGAGGCGAGAGAAAAGCAAAAACGTGACTATATTGGCATCTTAGCACTGGTTTTTTTGGGTGCGGCTATTTTAGTGTATGTCGCCTTGTCATTGCTTGAAATCATGACCGATGAACAGCGTGGGCGTAATGCCTATCTGCAGTCAGAAATTCAATTACTTGAAACTCAAATCGCCGAGATTAAAAAGATCACCGAGCGTAAGAAAGACATTGAGCGTCGTACCGAGATTATTCTTAACCTCCAACAATCCCGCAATTTGCCAACCCATGTTTTAGATGAGCTAGTGCGTGTAGTGCCACCTGGAATATACCTATCAAGTATCGAGAAAAAGGGCAGTCTATTACTCATAGAAGGCCGAAGCGAGTCTAACAATAACGTTGCTAATATGATGCGCAAAGTTAAAGCTTCGGAATGGTTAACCGACCCGAATATGCAATCTATCGTTACCCAAGATGATGAATTAAGGCAATTACAGCAATTTAATTTGAGGGTTAGCGTAAAAGGTGCGATAGCTGATGATCCTGTAAAAGTGGCGAAAGGAGCGAGTAAATGAAACTCGATCTAAGTCAGTTCAATGACATTGACTTTGAAAATATTGGTGGTTGGCCTAATCAGGTAAAAACTTTTTTTGCAATATTATTAGCGCTTTGTGTTTTTGCTGCAGGCTATTTTCTCGTGATAGCGGATGCTGTTGATTTGTATAGCGCAGAGCAAAATAAAGAGGCGCAGTTAAGAGATGATTTTAAAAATAAATATCAACTGGCGGCAAATTTAAAACTCTACCGTGAACAATTAGCCATTATGGAGGTGCAATTTGCCGAATTGCTTAAAATGTTACCGTCTGAGAATGAAATGCCAGGTTTGCTCGATGATCTTACTTTTGTCGCAACCGATGCAGGATTAAGAATTAAGAGTTTAAATTGGGAGCCAGAGATTCAGCGTGATTTTTATATTGAGTTTCCCATTAAAATGTCTGTTACTGGCGATTATCATCAGCTAGGTAATATGGTCAGTGGTGTCGCAAAATTACCACGGATTGTTAGCCTCCATGATTTTACGATTAAACGGGATGGTTCGGATAATTTAGCGATGGATATTCTAGCTAAAACCTACCGCTTTAAAGAAGGAGCAGAGTTACCACCCGAAAAAACATTAGATAATAAGGGGGCAAAATGATGAAACTCTTCCCCTTACTAGCCTTGAGTATTTTTTTGGTGGGTTGTGTTGGCGATCGTAGTGATTTGGAGCTATTTGTTACTACTACCAAGGCGCAGCATGTGGCTCACATACCGACGCTAAAAGAACCACCTAAGTTTGAACATTTTGCCTATCAAGCAGAGTTGATGCGAAGTCCTTTTGTTCCACCCTCTCGTGAGCTAACAGAGGAGGTGGTGGATACCAGTAAGAACTGCTTACAACCAGATTTAAAACGTCGTAAAGGTCGTTTAGAAACCTATGCAATTGATAATTTAAAAATGCGCGGCACCTTAAGTGAAGCCGATACGACTTGGGCACTTATCGAAACAAATGACGCTAGTGTATATCGTATCGGTGTGGGTGAGTACTTAGGGCTGTTTAATGGGCGTGTAACCAAGGTGACTTCACAAGCTGTTGAAGTAATAGAATTAATTCCAGATGGCTCTGGTTGTTGGTCTGAACGACTCAACAAATTAGAACTTTCTGGAGAATAACGAGCGAAGGATGAAGGAATAATGAAATCTTCTGCTGCGATAAAAATTCCATTAATACTCTCAGGTTTAATCAAGCCTGCTATTGGGATCGTATTCGTATTTGGCATTTTGCCATCGAGTTTTGCTGCAAATCGATTATTAGATGTTAAATATCATGCTTTGGTTGATCACCAGTTAGAAGTTGAGTTAGTTTTTGAAGATGCTGTAACACAGCCTGTCATTGATTCCAATGCATCACCAGCCGAGTTGGTTTTAACATTTGATAACAGTATTTCTGGTTTATCTAAAGATCGTTTACCAATAAATCAAGTTGGCGTAAATGAAATAAGAACAGAGCAGCAGGATTCTCAACTAAAAGTCGCCTTAGGCTTATCTAAAGTGAAGCCATATCAAGGTGCTGTGATAGGTAACTCTTACCGTTTAACGATCAATGATGAAGTCGCTAGTGTGCAGACTATTAGTGATAATCCCTTTGTTAATAGTATTAAAAATATCGATTTTCGCCGTAATGCTGATGGGGGGGGGGAATTACTGGTCTATTTAAATAATCGCTCAGTTGCTGCCAATGTTGAACAAATTGGCGCCAAGCTTGAGATAAAGTTATTTAATACCGACATTAATAATGATTTGCTCTATGTGATGGATGTGCAGGATTTTTCAACACCAGTAAAAAGTTTTGAAACCTTCAAGGAAGATTTAACTACGCGAATATTAGTTGATATTTCAGGTAACTACGACTTCAATTATAAACAGGAAGATAATCTGTTTAGACTCTCAATGAATAAAGTTGAGCGAGTTGCCGCAACAAAAGAAGTAAAGAAATACAACGGTAGAACGTTATCGCTTAATTTCCAAAATATCTCTGTTCGGACAGTGCTGCAGATCATCGCCGATTATAATAATTTCAATCTAGTGACCAGTGACACTGTTGAGGGCAATATTACCCTTAGACTCGATGACGTGCCTTGGGATCAGGCGTTAGATTTAATATTACAAACCAAAGGGTTAGATAAACGCATCGAAGGTAATATTTTAATGGTGGCGCCAAGTGAGGAGCTGGCGATACGGGAGAGTCAAAACCTTAAAAATAAACAAGAGGTTAAGGAATTAGCACCTCTCTATTCTGAATACCTACAAATCAATTATGCCAAAGCGATAGACATTGCTGAATTGTTAAAGAGTGCAGATTCGAGTCTTTTATCTCCTCGAGGTTCCGTTGCAGTGGATGAACGGACAAACACGGTTCTGGTGAAAGACACTGCAGAGATGATAGAAAATATCCATCGTTTAGTGGCAGTGCTGGATATTCCGATCCGCCAGGTGTTGATTGAATCACGTATGGTTACAGTCAAAGATAATGTGTCAGAAGATTTAGGTATACGGTGGGGTGTTACAGATCAGCAAGGTAATAAAGGTTCATCTGGAACCATCGAGGGGGCTCAAGATATCGCAAATGGTGTCGTTCCTAGTTTGGCTGATCGTTTAAATGTGAATTTGCCTGCACAAGTTGATAGTGCGGCGAGTATTGCATTTCATGTCGCCAAATTAGCCGATGGAACTATTTTAGATCTAGAACTGAGCGCACTTGAGCAAGAAAACAAAGGTGAAATTATTGCCAGTCCACGTATTACCACCTCTAACCAAAAAGCGGCTTACATTGAACAGGGTATTGAGATCCCCTATGTTCAGTCAACCTCAAGTGGTGCTACATCGGTAACCTTTAAGAAAGCGGTGCTATCACTGCGGGTGACTCCGCAGATTACTCCTGATAATCGAGTGATTTTAGATTTAGAAATTACGCAAGATTCTGAAGGGAAAACCGTTCCTACATCAACTGGACCTGCAGTAGCTATTGATACTCAGCGTATTGGTACACAGGTGTTGGTCAATAATGGTGAAACTATTGTACTCGGTGGTATTTACCAGCAAAACCTTATCAGTCGGGTTAGCAAAGTACCTGTTTTAGGCGATATCCCCTTAGTGGGTTTCTTGTTTAGGAACACAACAGATAAAAATGAACGCCAAGAGTTACTGATTTTTGTGACACCTAAAATTGTGGATGAGAAGCTCTAATTACCTGTTGTACTTTGAATAAAGCCAGCAAGTGTTGCTGGCTTTATCGTATCTGAAATACAATTCTTAGTATAAATAGCGCACATGACTTGCCATAGTAGACCCTAAACTGAGATAATCCGCGGTCAAGTCTCATAAGAGCAAGGTAACATATAGGTCGGCTTGATTGTGAGTCGATATCGGCATACTTTTCAATAAGATTCAGACGTACAAGAAATGGCTGAAAAACGTAATATTTTTCTGGTAGGCCCTATGGGCGCAGGTAAAAGCACAATTGGTCGCCATCTGGCGCAAATGCTGCATTTAGAATTCCACGATTCAGATCAAGAGATTGAGCAACGCACAGGCGCTGATATTGCTTGGGTGTTTGACGTCGAAGGCGAAGAAGGTTTCCGCCGCCGTGAAGCTCAGGTTATTGCTGATTTGTCTGAAAAACAAGGTATCGTCCTTGCCACCGGTGGTGGTTCAGTACAAAGCAAAGATATCCGTAATCATCTGTCTGCCCGTGGGATTGTTGTTTATCTGGAAACCACTATCGACAAACAGGTCGCTCGTACTCAAAGAGACAAGCGACGCCCATTATTGCAAGTAGATGATCCTCGAGAAGTGTTGGAGAGTCTTGCAGAGATCCGTAACCCGTTATACGAAGAAATTGCCGATGTGGTCGTCAAAACTGATGATCAAAGTGCAAAAATCGTTGCAAATCAGATCATTGAGAAATTAGGTTTCTAGGCAGAATGATGAAGCAAATTCAGGTTGATTTAGGTGAACGTAGTTACTCCATTTATATTGGCCAGAATTTGATGAATGATTGCGAGACACTGTCTCGCTACCTGCTTAAAAAACGCATCCTTATCGTCACCAATGAAACCATCGCTCCTCTATATCTTAAACAGATACAAGAAATGATGGCTTCTTTTGGTGAGGTAGAGAGTGTTATTCTGCCTGATGGCGAGCAATTCAAAGACTTAGCACATTTAGATTCTATTTTTACTGCACTATTGCAGCGAAATTATGGTCGAGATTCTGTGCTAGTGGCTTTGGGTGGCGGCGTGATTGGTGATATGACAGGATTTGCTGCCGCGAGTTATCAACGCGGTATTAATTTTATTCAGATCCCAACGACATTATTATCGCAAGTAGATTCTTCTGTTGGTGGTAAAACTGCCGTAAATCATCCCTTAGGTAAAAACATGATTGGGGCTTTTTACCAGCCACAGTTTGTGTTGATCGATACTCAATGTCTTCAAACGTTACCAGCGCGCGAATTTGCCGCGGGAATGGCCGAGGTCATTAAGTATGGCATTATGTGGGATGGCGATTTTTTTCAATGGCTTGAAAATAATGTGCAGGCATTAAAAAGATTAGAAACTGAAGCGTTAGTGTACGCTATTTCCCGTTGTTGTGAGATTAAGGCCGATGTTGTCAGCCAAGATGAAACTGAGCAGGGGGTTCGTGCTTTGTTAAATCTTGGACACACTTTTGGTCATGCAATTGAAGCTGAAATGGGTTATGGCAACTGGCTTCATGGTGAGGCTGTTGCTGCTGGCACAGTCCTTGCTGCACAAACGGCTAAGTCAGTGGGACTGATTGATGAGTCAATTGTTTGTCGTATTGTGCAGTTGTTTCAAGCCTTCGATCTCCCTGTGAGTGCGCCGAAATCTATGAATTTCGACAGTTTCATTCAACATATGCGACGCGATAAGAAAGTGTTAGGTGGTCAGATTCGACTGGTGCTTCCGACTGGAATTGGTCAAGCGGATGTCTTTAGTCAAGTCACTGAATCTACCCTTGAACAGGTTATTCGCTGCGCATAAACACTGTGTGGTGAGTGAGTGACGTTTCAGGGTTTAGTCTTGCTTCCTTCTCAGGAAGCACTTATACAAAGATTGTATCATATTGCCAGTTATAGCGACCAGCTACTGGTGCTTTCTGGTACCCCAGGTTCAGGTAAAACGACACTTGTTACTGCATTAGCGACCGATTTTGATGAGTCAAATGCGGCGTTAGTGATTTGTCCAATGCATGCGGCAAATGCTGAAATTCGACGTAAGATATTGGTGCAATTGATTTCATCACCGATATTTGATGATGATATTCCGCTTGCTGAAACGCTATTGCGTGTTGCTCCTACTCAAACCAAACCATTACATATCATCATAGATGACGCCCATTTGCTTTCTAAAGAACTATGGGCAGAATGCATTATCCTCAATCAAATCCAATGTGCGGGTAAACGTATAGCGGTCACTCTTACTGTTCCTTCTGCATTTTTGGTAGATTTATTGCCACAGTTACCTGAACAATTAAGGCGGCAAGTTTTACCCGTCAGTATTGAGCCATTAACACTCCCTGAGCGTGAAGCTCTGTACCAAACTTTGCTTAGGTATAGTGACCAAAATCCCTTTACACCAAGGGAGATAGTGCGTGCACAACTCGAAACGCAAGCTGGCACTCCACAGGAAGTCGTTAATTTACTTGAGCTTGCCCTCCATGGTCAGCCTAAGCAAAAATCTGCTTGGAGAAAATATAAAGCACTATCTATTGGCTTCGTTAGTGTGCTGCTCGTGTTAGCTGTTTGGGGAGCCATAACTCAGCTTTCTCCCAATGGGCGAATCTTGGAGCCTATAACCTATCCTGCGATGGATTCACCCGAATTCCTTGCCCATGGTCAACAACGGCTAGCACCTTATTTTAGCCAACGCGCCGAGCAGCTTAGGCTTTCACTGATTGAAGCAGAAGAGATTGTAGAGCCTGAACCTTTGGCAGATTTCCATGGCGAGACTCCGCAAATTGAGTCCGATATGCCAATTGAACATCCTATTGATGAGGCAAGTAGCAAGGCGGCTACAACAGAGTCTAAAAGCGCTATACCAACATCGGCTAAGTCAGAGAGTTCTGATGTTAGTCAAACTGCAAAGGTTAAGGTTGCTCAACATTCCACAATAGCGGCACAGCAGAAGCCGACTAAGGGTTATACCATTCAACTGGCAAGTGTTTCGCAATTGCGCTCTTTACGTTCGACTTTAAAAATGATTGAAGGAGTCGAAGGGGTCAGAGTTGCAAAGTATAAACAACGTTGGGTGGTATTCGTTGGTCACTATACCAATCATCAATCAGCACAGAACGCCGCAACGCAATTAGCTAAGCAATATCGCCTCGATCAACCTTGGGTCAGAAAATGGTCGGAATTGCGAGAATATCAGCTACAAGAAAGTCTCCCGAATCGTGAAATTTCAGAATAAACAGAGTACAATCATGGCCTTTATTTATGTCGGTATTCATCAAATTAAATGATTAAAAAACATAGAGCCTTCCTGAAGTGGGCTGGCGGAAAATTTAAGTTGGTGGATGAGTTAACGAACTATTTACCTGCTGGGGACCGTTTAGTTGAGCCATTTGTAGGGGCGGGTTCGGTGTTTTTAAATACGGATTATCCGAGTTATTTGCTTTGCGACATAAATCAGGATCTGATCGAACTCTATAAAATAGTAAAAGAAAAACCTGCCGAATATATTACTGCTGCTAAAAAGATGTTTGTCGATGAGATGAACCAGAAGGACGCTTACTACAGGGTGCGTACTGAGTTTAACAAAACCAGCGATCCCTTTGTGCGTTCGGTTTATTTCCTCTACTTAAATCGCCATGGCTTTAATGGCTTATGCCGTTATAACCGCAAAGGTGGGTTTAATGTGCCCTTTGGCTCTTACAAAAAACCTTACTTTCCTGAAAAGGAAATTTGGGCATTTTCTGAAAAGGCTCAATGTGCCGAGTTTAAATGTATTGGCTATGAAAAGGCATTTGAACAGATCCGTACTGGCGATGTGATTTATTGCGATCCGCCCTATGCACCTTTATCAACTACTGCCAGCTTTACCACCTATGTAGGCGCTGGTTTTAGCCTAGATGATCAGGCTTTACTCGCTCGACATTCTCGCCATACAGCGCTTGAACGTGGCATTCCAGTGTTGATCAGCAACCATGACATCCCCTTAACGCGGGAGCTATATCGTGGAGCTCACCTTGCAAAGATCCAGGTA
Source organism: Shewanella profunda (assembly GCF_023283765.1). Classification (GTDB taxonomy): domain Bacteria; phylum Pseudomonadota; class Gammaproteobacteria; order Enterobacterales; family Shewanellaceae; genus Shewanella; species Shewanella profunda. The sequence continues at coordinate 27,299 of NZ_JAKILG010000024.1, forward strand.
CAGCGCAACATCAGTCAAAACGGCAGTAGCCGCAATAAAGTGGATGAATTGATGGCGCTATACGATGAAAACTACGATCTACAGGACGAGTGATGTTGATTGTAACAGCATTAGCTAAGCACTTGACCAACAAGTAATATAAGGCTTACCACTAAGACTATTGCCAGCACTATGCCCATAACGATATAGGGTAGGGGTGAATTGGTTTGGAAATCTTGTGTGCGATTTCTATCGGATTGCACACCAAAAAAAGCGGCTAAGGTGCTCTGAAATATTTGCCAAATGCGACTAAACATTAATAGGAAAGTTGCGAATTAGTGGGTTTCATATCATCGATAGGCTTATCTTTATGCCCATATAATAATTCAAGCAGATCAACGAAGTGAAACTGGCTCGAACGATTTTTACCCGTAAGCCAAGTTGTCCAACTTAAGGGTTGTGCTTGGTTGGCACAGCGGTTGTTGGGATGGCTGCTTGGCAAAGAGTTGTTATAGCGAGTGTCACTGCTGCAAGCGCAGGCGGTAGTTTCAGTATTGTCAGTGAGTTTTTGAGCGCCAAAGGCCAAGGAGGCAACAACGACAGCAGTAAATGCTAACATCATTGATGACTTAAATGTGACTAAACCTAGTAAGTTTGAAAAATGATTTAACCGCCCTTTCATAATGCTTCCTTCAACATAACCCTGTGCAGCGTTTCGAGTATAACAAACTCGCTTAGTTTATGAACAATAATTTATCAATCTCTACTAAAATGTTCGAAATCTAGTTTTTCAGCCGTATTTCTTGAAAAGCGTTTGTATTATTAGTATGCATTTCACTGACACCACATTGAATTCAATTACCATAAATGTGGCTTTAGCTATAGAGGCTTAGCGTGGCTAAGGGTAAAATGAAGCACTTTTTGTTCAATTACAGCGAGTGTTTTATGCGTCCATTCTTAATTGCTCCATCGATTTTATCTGCCGATTTTGCCCGTTTAGGGGATGATGTAAAAGCCGTATTAGATGCGGGTGCCGACGTAGTGCATTTTGACGTAATGGATAATCACTATGTACCTAACTTAACCATAGGCCCTATGGTGTGTCAGGCGCTGCGTAACTATGGTATTACCGCCGATATTGATGTGCATTTAATGGTTAAACCCGTTGATCGAATAGTGCCTGACTTTGCTAAAGCAGGGGCTTCTATCATTACTTTCCATCCTGAAGCCTCAGAGCACGTCGATCGTACACTCCAGCTCATCAAAGAATGCGGTTGTAAGGCGGGTCTCGTGTTTAACCCAGCGACCCCATTGCATTACCTTGATCATGTGATGGATAAACTCGATCTGATTTTATTAATGTCGGTAAACCCTGGTTTTGGTGGGCAATCTTTTATCCCATCGACCTTAGATAAGCTGCGCCAAGTGCGTGCGCGTATTGATGCTAGCGGTTTCGATATTCGTTTAGAAGTCGATGGTGGTGTGAAGGTGGACAATATTGCCGAAATTGCGGCCGCGGGTGCGGATATGTTTGTGGCGGGTTCTGCCATTTTTAGTCAACCGGATTACAAGGCCGTTATCGATGAAATGCGTGCCGAACTTGCTAAAGTCGAGGCATAAGCGCATGCAGGAACAAATTAAGGCAATAGCGTTCGATCTCGACGGTACATTAATTGACAGTGTTCCTGACCTCGCTGTGGCTACTCAAGAAGCGTTAGCTGAGCTAGGTTTAACGACTTGTTCAGAGGCGCAAGTACGTACTTGGGTAGGTAATGGCGCTGAAATGTTAATGCGGCGTGCTATGACGAATGCTTTAGGTTTCGATGTTGAACAGCATGTGCTCGATGCCGCCATGCCGATTTTTATGCATCACTACCAAGAGAATCTTGAAAAGCACAGTGCACTCTATGCCGATGTGCATCAAGTATTGCAAACCTTATTCGACCAAGGCTTTAAGCTGGCTGTGGTTACCAATAAGCCGTATCGCTTTACCTTGCCTTTACTCAATGCCTTTGGAATTAATGACTTTTTTAGCTTAGTGTTAGGCGGCGATACGCTACCTAAGATGAAGCCCGATCCTCTGCCGCTTCAGCACCTGTTACAGGAATGGCAATTGGATAAAGGAGAGTTATTAATGGTGGGTGACTCGAAAAATGATATTTTAGCGGCGAAAGCGGCGGGGATAGCATCAATCGGCTTGACCTATGGCTACAACTACGGTGAAGATATCGGGCTCAGTGGCCCTGATGCCGTATGTGAGCAATTTAGTGATATTTTGAGCTGGTTGAAACTTGCTTAAGCTCAAGCAGCGAGAGTCAGTGTTAATTAGTATTGTGATAATTTTTACAGCCTTTTTATTTATATAGTGGAGCAATGACGTAATGACCAAACCCATAGTACTCAGCGGTGCGCAGCCGTCCGGCGAATTAACCATAGGTAACTACATGGGTGCATTGCGTCAATGGGTGGCGATGCAAGATAGCCACGACTGCTTGTATTGTGTAGTGGATTTACACGCCATTACTGTGCGCCAAGATCCTAAAACCCTGCGCGAAGCCTGTTTAGATACCTTGGCTTTGTATTTAGCCTGTGGTGTTGACCCTAAAAAGAGCACAGTGTTTATCCAGTCACAGGTACCACAGCACACACAATTGGGCTGGGCACTAAACTGCTATACCCAAATGGGTGAGTTGAGTCGCATGACTCAGTTTAAAGATAAATCACAAAAGCATGCTAACAACATCAACGTGGGTCTGTTTGGTTACCCTGTGCTGATGGCGGCGGATATTCTGATTTATCAAGCGAACGAAATCCCGGTTGGTCAAGATCAAAAGCAACACCTTGAATTAACGCGTGATATCGCTACTCGGTTTAACAATGCCTATGGCGATACGTTCACTATTCCTGAGCCATTTATTCCTGAGCATGGTGCTAAGGTGATGTCACTGCAGGAGCCGCTGAAGAAGATGTCTAAGTCAGACGAAAACCGTAACAATGTTATCGGTTTACTCGAAGATCCTAAATCCGTGCTCAAAAAACTGAAAAAAGCCATGACAGACAGCGATGAGCCGCCAGTTGTGCGTTTCGATATGGACAATAAGCCGGGGGTTTCTAACCTGTTGAGTCTCATGTCGGGTGTGACGGGTCAAAGCATTGCGAGCCTAGAAGCTGAGTTTGAAGGCAAGATGTATGGCCATTTGAAAGGTGCCGCAGGCGAAGCAGTTGTTAGCATGTTGGAACCATTGCAGGAGCGTTACCGCGCTATTCGTAGTGATCGTGCTTACTTAGATCAAGTGATGAGGGCTGGTGCCGAGAATGCACAGGCGCGCGCCGAAGTGACCTTGAAAAAAGTCTATGAGAAAATTGGTTTGTTAGTTTAAACCGTATTACCTCAAGCATTGAATTTAAAGCCGACATAAGTCGGCTTTTTTGTTTCTGTAACCAGGTTTTAGGCCTGTGATTTAAGCCAAGATGAGAAGGCGGCAATCGCAGGCTCGGATAAGCGGCGCTGCTTACAAAAGAAGGTAAATTCAAAACCCGTATGCACATCGGGTAAGTTCACCGCGACTAAACGCCCAGTGGAAATATCACCCGCTACCATAAAATCTGGTGCAAGGGCTAAACCTTGACCGGCAATGGCGGCTTCAATCGCCATGACGATATGGCTAAATATATGTTGTTGTTCGTTATTAAGCGGGATTTGATGTGCAGATGACCATTTATGCCAGTCAAGCCCCAGGGGCCCTTCATCCACGACTAATAGGGCTTGCTGCTGAAAATTATTGAGGTTGATCTCACGCCATTTGGGGTAAAAGCTTGGACTACACACTGTGATCAAGCGTTCCTTATGCAGTAACTGCTGCCAATAACCCCGCTGGTTGAGTTTACCTGCGATAAAAATATCCGCTGTACTGGTACTTAGGTCAGGATCTTGGGTGATCATCTCAAGGCGGATCTTCACACTCGGGTACTGGCGGCGAAAATCCGCAAGCCGAGGGATCAACCATTTCACGGCGAAGGAGCTATAAACCGCTAAGCATAATTGCTTATTGGGTGTGTCCTTCACCTTAAGATTAAGGTCACTTAGCTCATTGAAAATGCGTTCTAATTCGACGAATAATCCTTGGCCTTTGGGTGTTAATTGCAACTTACGGCCTTGGCGATCAAATAATTGCTCACCAAAATATTCTTCTAATACTCGCACTTGATGTGAAACCGCGCTTTGGGTGATGCATAGCTCATCGGCCGCCTTTGAAAAATGCTGCTGTCTGGCGGCGGTTTCGAATACTTGTAGCGCACGTAATGGTGGAAGCTTTCTCATTATTTTCAATATGTAAAAATTTTAGTATGAATCTAATTCATCTAGCATGAGAAAGCATCATTTCAGCTTAAGTTTTGTGGGGATTATCATGCTGCCATCGAGATTTGTGGAAGTTAAAAATGCAACGCCCTGTTGTTATCGGTTTGATTTTATTGATAGTGGGTAACCTATTTAGTGCTTTTTACGATGTATCTATCAAATGGTTACCGGATGATGCCAACGCCGCAACTTTTCTTCTTGTAAGACAAATTACCTCTGTCTTTATGTTGTTGCCCATATGGTTATATGCGCAGCGACCCATGACGACACATATTTCAGTTCACCTTTGGCGTGCCAACATAGGCTCAGTTGGCGCGCTTTTTTTAATTATTGGTTTAATGGCGTTGCCGCTTGCGACCGTGAGCTCGCTGTTTTACTCGGCACCGCTGATGATCATCCTTATGGGATATTGGTTTCTTAAGGAGCGCATTACCACAGGGCAGGTATTCTGTACCCTGTTAGGATTTGTGGGCATTGTGATTATTCTGCGCCCGAGTGAAATGAATTGGTTCGGTCTTGCTGTACTATTTTCGGCTTTCACCTTTGCGGTGAACCAACTGACGCTTAAAAAAGTGCCCAATACGGAACATCCAGTACTCACCTTAATGCTTTATAACCTCTTAGGTATACCCGCCACTTTGTTGATAACAGCGTTTCAAGGTCTACAGGGTTTCAGTTGGGGATTGTTGAGTATTGCCTTGCTGAGTAATGCTTTTTTGCTGATTTATCATTGGTTTTGTGTGTTAGCTTACCGTAAAGCCCAGGCGAGTGATATTGCGATTGCGGAATATACCGGGCTGTTATTTATCGTGTTTCTAGGTTGGTTGTTGTTCGATGAATGGTTAGACAGTTTAAGTTGGCTTGGGGCGGCATTGATTGTACTGCCATCTTTATTCCTACCTTGGATAGGAATGTTAATTGCTAAGTCTGGGCGCTGCAGTGTTGAGGGTTTGCTGGTGGAGCCCTTGATACTTGAAAGTGTCGAGGGCGAGCCTAAGCGCTAAGTGGCCTAGGCGCGATAGTGTTACTCGATGTATTCAAATACTTTAACCACTTTACGTACGCCTGCGGTATTGCGGGCTATATCTACAGCTAAATCCGCCTGCGAACGATGGATGAGTCCAAGTAAGAATACTTCGCCATTTTCGGTAATGACTTTAATGCGGGTCACGTCTAAACCTTTTTCATTTAACATGCGCCCCTTCACTTTGGTGGTGACCCAAGTGTCATTGCTGCGTGTGGTGAAAGAGGTTGGATTACCAATACGGATCTGATTGTGGATTTTGCCACCTAGCTTAAGATCTTGCACAACCTTAATTGCTTTGTCCCGCAGCATAGAGTTTGGGGCTTGGCCTATCATAAGCACATTGCCATTTACCGATACACCAGTGATATTAGTCTGTTTTTTAAGATCTTCTTGCTCCAGCAGTGCGCTAGTAATCTTAAAATCCGTATTGGTATCATCGAGCTGAGTCTTTACCGTTCGCTCATCATTAGCCACCATGGCGCCACTGACTGCGCCCACCATAACGGCACCGGCACAGCCTTGTAGCAGCAAGCAAACCATTAACAGTGGGGCAGCGTGTCTCATTGCTGCTCGTCCTGCGGGAAAAGTGTGCGGTCAATATTGTCACACAGGCAATGGATCACCAGTAAATGTACTTCCTGAATACGCGCGGTAACATTAGATGGGACACGAATTTCTACGTCGCCAACACTCAATAGGCCTGCCATCGCACCGCCGTCCTTACCTGTTAGGGCCACAATGGTCATATCGCGGCTAAGTGCGGCTTCCATTGCTTTAATCACGTTACCTGAGTTTCCACTGGTAGAAATCGCCAGCAGGATGTCACCTGGTTGACCTAAGGCTAAGATTTGTTTTGAGAAAATCTCGTCATAGCTATAGTCGTTTGCGATAGCTGTGATGGTTGAAGTATCGGTAGACAGGGCGATAGCCGGTAAGGGTGGACGCTCAATCTCATAGCGGTTTAACAGTTCGGCCGAAAAATGCTGTGCATCGCCAGCACTACCACCATTCCCGCAGGCGAGGATTTTATTGCCACCCAAAAGACAGTGCACCATCATCTCGGCCGCTTTAGCGATAGATTCAGGCAGCGCTTCGGCTGCATCGATTTTGGTCTGGATTGACTCAGTAAAACTGTCTTTAATGCGTTCTAACATGGATAAATCCTTTCAGGATAAAGTGTTGCTATCATGCCATAATTTCTCGGGTGAGTTGAGGCATAAGCGTTAAAAATAATTCATGCCGATGTCTAAAAGGCATCGACTAACCAATGGATTTGATTGCCTTCTATTGCGACAACATCGAAACGGCAGGGCACATCGAGTCGATGGATTTGTAAGTAATGGCTAGCAGCCTTACGTATACGGCTTATTTGCGCCTTACTTACTGCTTGTAGTGCGCCACCATATTGGGTTGCAGAGCGATATTTCACTTCAACAAATACCCAATGGTTTTTATGGCGCATGACTAAATCGATTTCGCCAAACGGATAGCGGACATTACGTTCGACAAAAGTGAGCCCTTGTTGTTCCAGGTGACTTTGGGCGAGCGTTTCAGCCTCTTGTCCGAGTATCATAGCAGGCGGAAACTGCCTCTTTGGTATCGTCCCCAGCTTAACTGGCGGTTGATAACACCGTCTGGGCTGACGGATAAAACACCGCTGCGGCCGTTAAATTGATACCCGGGAAATGAGCGCATTTGGGCTAATTTGCTAATTAAATCTATAGCGTCATAACCCATGATAAACAAACGCTTCTGGCTATTATTCCAACCAGCCCACAGGGTATTTACCATGAGGTTTTCTTCGCCATTTTGCATTAGCCAAGGGGCATCACTCATGGTTAAATTATTTAAATCCTGTGCGGTTTGGCTCGACTCGTTATCGATACGGCTGCGGCTTGAGGTATACAGAGGTACAGGCTGAGTGAAGACACTAAAGTTCACATCGATAAACGCTTTGAGCAGAGTTAACTCCTGTGGCGTTGATATCATATAAATAGCATCGATATCTTGGCGTGAACGAAAATCGGCCTGTACTGAGTTACCTATGAGTTCCTTAATGCGGGCAATTCGTTCTTGGCTATCACGTACGCCAAGGGCATCTTGTACTGTGGTTCGCATTTTATCACCGCCATCGTAGTAATAGACTTCGATGGGAGTGTCACTCTTCTTTTTCCATGCTTGGATAAAACTCTCGGCCATACGTTTGCCAATAGCATCGTTGCTGGCAAGTAGTAGCGGCATAGTCACGCCATCTTGATACATACGCGCTGCAGCATCAGCCGCTTCTTGTGCGGGTGAGAGGGCGAAGTAGAATTTATTAGCATCAGGTACTAACTTTTCGGTCTGATTTAAAAATAACTGTGGAATAGGTGCGCTTGTTGCTGGCACCGCACCCGTTACCGTTGTGCTGGTGTTATTCATCGCCTGTAATTGGTCTATTTCACTGGGCAATAGCGGGCCAATGATAAACTCAGCACCTGCAGCTACCGCCTGCTGGTAGGCCGATACGGCATCATTTGCGGTATCGTAAAAATTCACCACAACTTGCTCGTTAGGTTTGGCTAAGTAGCTGGCTAAAATACCTTGACGAATCGCATTAGCAGCATTCGCCCTTGAGCCTGTGAGCGGTAATAGCACCGCAATATTCTTTGGTGCAAAAGGCTTAGCATTGAGTGCTCTATCTAAGTCTGCTGGCAATTTTGCGGCTGCAGGATGATATGGGTTCTGTTTCTGCCATTCGCCTAAGTAGCGCACTAATTGGGCCGGATCGACGGCATAATGCTTCGCAATATAGGCCAGCTGTAACCAACCCGCAAAGATGAGGCTCTTAGTATCACGGGTAAAATTTTGTAGTGTTTGTTCGTGCATAGGCTGCAGTACTTGCCAAATTTTATCATTGACTTCGTTCGCCTCTGCTGGTGGCAGATAGGTCGTGAGCAAACTTAGCTCGCGTACTTGTTCAATGGGCTGCTTATTTAGTTGATATAAGTGAGCTTTAAACTGGTGATATGCCACCATCTGCCACTTCGGCAGACTCCAAGTACTTGGATAATTTAATATATTGAGAGCATCAGTATAGGTCGAAGTATGTTCAAGTACACGAGCTGTGAGATATTTGTGCTCGGCTAATAGCGTCGGGTTCTGCGTTAAACTGGGTTGCATCGACTTAAGCAGTTTTTGCGCGGCGGCATAATCGTTCGCATTGATATACGCATGCGCCGCAAGCAGCAGGTTGGTATCCCGTTGCTGTGCGTCTTTGCTATTGGCTGCCTGTGCTAAATACACATTGGGCGCCAAAGGGGCAGAGGCTAAAGAGGTGACCGCGGTGGGGGCCGTTCCAGTCGAAGTTGTAGGCGTCGAAGTGCCACAACCCGCTAAAATTGCCGCTAAAATGGCCACGGAAACGAACTTAGTTGTATTCAGGCTTTTTAACACTGGGCTTCACTCTGGTAAGATGCAGCCTCTAGTTTAACCTTCTCTCGCGCTTGACGAAAGTCTTGGCACTGTCATTACAGAGGTATATATGGACCAAAGCGTCGCACTCTACATAGTTCCCACTCCCATAGGTAATTTGGGCGACATGAGTTCACGGGCTATAGAGGTGCTGAATCAGGTTTCATTGATCGCCTGTGAAGATACCCGCCACAGCGGCAAGTTATTGAGCCACTTCGGTATTACCACTAAAACTATTGCGCTGCATGACCATAACGAACGTGCTCGTGCCCAGTGGATTGTCGATCAGCTTGCAGCTGGGCTGTCGATAGCATTAATTTCAGATGCGGGTACGCCGTTGATTTCTGATCCGGGTTATCACTTAGTCTCCCATGTGCGTCAGTCGGGTTTTAATGTGATCCCCTTGCCCGGCCCTTGCGCGGCGATTACCGCCCTGAGTGCTTCAGGCTTACCATCGGATCGTTTTTCTTTTGAAGGTTTTTTGCCGTCTAAAGAAAAAGCCCGTGCCGATAAATTGCTGGCATTGAAAGAAGATCCGCGCACACTGATTTTTTACGAATCACCACACCGTATCGAGCATAGCCTGACGACTATGGCCGAAGTACTTGGTGGCGATCGCCATGTAGTGATGGCGCGGGAAGTGACTAAAACCTTCGAAACTTTTTTATCCGGTCCTGTTGCAGACGTATTAGCTAGGGTAAGCACAGATCCTAATCAACAGAAGGGCGAAATCGTGCTGATGGTGCACGGTTACCATATCGATGACGATGAAGCTATTCCAACGGTCGCAATTAATACGCTTAAGCTGCTGTGCGAAGAATTGCCTCTCAAAAAGGCCGCTGCAATTGCTGCGCAAATTCACGGTCTTAAGAAAAATGCGCTGTATAAATATGGGCTAGAGTCTGATTTATAAGCACTGCTACGCGTAGTCTGGATTAACTGTGGTACATAAAGGTGGCTTAGGCTATAATCCGCGCCGAGTTGGCCAGACAGTCGCCGCGTTCGCAAGAACGGGGAGGAAAGTCCGGGCTTCAAAGAGCGGGGTGCCAGGTAACGCCTGGGCGGTGTGAACCGACGACAAGTGCAACAGAGAGGAGACCGCCATTTTGGCTTCGGCTAAGATGGTAAGGGTGAAAGGGTGCGGTAAGAGCGCACCGTGCGGCTAGCAATAGTCCGTAGCAAGGTAAACTCCACCCGAAGCAAGACCAAATAGGGTTCCGTATGGCGTGGCTCGCGTTGGAACCGGGTAGGTCGCTTGAGCCTGTGAGCGATTGCAGGCCTAGATGAATGACTGTCCAAGACAGGACCCGGCTTATCGGCCAACTCAAACCTTTCTATTAGAAGGCCTCACAGTGATGTGAGGCCTTTTTTATGGCGGCGCAGTTGAATGCAACAGTCCCTTTGTTACCTTTACCGAAGCATCTGGCAAGCCAAGCCCAAGGGCCGGCAAGCGATCCATTAAACCCACTCTCCACCAAGTGGCCAGAATGTATTAAAAGGGCGTTTACGCTCTCATCCCGACGTTGCTCAAGCGCATTACGCCTCATTCGCCCATGCCATTTAATGGTTATTAGGCCCTATTATGCAATTTAAAACCACATTGCTTCACACCCATCATAGCGCTGAGGATTCGACGGGCGCTCTTACGACTCCCATCTATCAAAGCAGCACCTTCGTCTACGGTAGTGCCGAAGATGGTCGAGCCCGTTTTGCTGGTGAGCAGCCGGGTTTTATCTACAGTCGAATAGCGAATCCGACAGTTCAGGCTCTTGAACATCAATTAGCACAGCTGGAAGGGGCTGATGAAGCACTCGTTGTTGCGAGTGGGATAGGCGGCCATCAGTAGTATTTTCTATGCCTTAGCCAGTTATGGTGATGAAATTGCATTTATCGACCCCGTATCGTATATGGTGGCACTGCGGCATTTCTCATCCAAACCTTAACCCGCGCGGGTATTACCGTGCGTCGTTATCAAGACGATGATCATTTATTGGCAGAGATTACCGCCGAAACAAAAATTATCCTATTTGAGCCCGCCCAGCAAGTACCACCCATGCGGCAATGGATGCCGAGAGTCGGCTAGCATCTGGGGTTAATGACAACTTGATTAGATTGAGTATTGGCGTCGAAGATCCTCAAGATTTGATTGCCGATCTTGAGCAAGCATTAGCCATTTAAAGATGATGGCAATGCAGGATCGTTCTCGATCGCTGGAGTTAGTTCTCTGATCACCCCGTTGCCTAAATGCTTTGACCCAGTGGGTAAAAATTACCATGGGCAGGTAACTTCTACTCTCAAAGAGGAACGCCGATAGTAATGTATCTATTTAACTATTTGTTTTAATGTATTTATTGGGGTTGGCGCAGCCATTGCAACTAGTGGTTAAGATGCAAAATACAGCATATCGCTGTGTTTATAGTGTTTACCAAGGAGACATCTTATGGCTATTTCACCCAGTACAACAGCCAAGGCTGATAGTAAAAGTAACAATGCTTTAAATTCGCCAACCACGGCAAAAGCCAGTGAGGCCACGCATCATGCCGTTGATGCCGTAGCAGTGAAAGCCGCAGCCGCAGAAGACACATTGCGTAAAACTGCAATTCACTCGCAGGAAACTCTGGCACACAAGCAGGAGGAAATTAAACAGCAACTGCAAAGCTCATATAGCAAAACCCGTGAGCTTGCAGCACAAAACCCACTTGCCACAGCAGGTATAGCGTTTGCGGCGGGTGTCGTGCTGACGGCTTTATTACGCCGTCGCTAAGGCGGATTTATGCAACATAGCGAACGATCCGAAGCACCAGAACAAAAGCCTGTCTCACACAGTGCTGAAGCTCATTCGGGGCAGCCTATATCAACGCAGGCTACCCTGAATAAAACAGCAGAGCAGGCAATTGAACAGTTAGCTGAGATTGCCGCGCTGAGTAGTTCGGTGAAGCAAATTTATACCAGTCAGTTAAAACTGACTGGGCAAATTGCAACGGCAGAATGGCAGCTAACCGGACGCAGTCTAACCATAGCAGCAGCTTTAGTTGTCTGCTTTGGTGCTGGTTTAATTCTACTCTGGGGCAGTATCTTGCTGCTGTTGGGGTATTTACTATTCCAGCTGAGCAGTTCGCTATTGATTACTGGCACAGCGTTAGTGTTATTGCAGTTTGTTTTGTTGTTCTGGTGTTGGCGCAGCCTTGGCTATGTACTATCCCAAGTTGGTTTTTCAAATACCTGGCGACAATTACGCCTTTTGTTTTTGGCTCCTAAACAGGAACAATAAGCATGCTAATTAAAACCTTACTGAAAAAACAGCAGTTGAAGCTGACTGTGCTGACCGACCAAGGCCAGTTGCAGCATGAGTTGTTACTGACGAGGAAACGACAAGTAGCGCAAAGTGCCCGTACTTTTATTGGTTCTACGCCAGGCTTGATCGTCAGTTTCAGCCTTGGTTGTCTGTTTCAAATGCGCCACAACAGCACAGTAAAACTACTGCGTAGCACCTTTGGTCTGCGTTGGATAACCAAACTAATCGTTTGATAATTCTTTAAACGCCGCGACTTATTATCATAATGACTTTCATTGGTTTAGATATGCATTTCGTTGTTATTAGTATTAGTCAACGCCGCTAAAATGATGCCTCGCGTAAGCAGATGTAAGTACTTGGCTTGTTGTGTAGGACTGATGTGGACTAGCAATAAGTTGTTGCATTTATCTTAAATAAAGAGTGGCTATTATGCTGTGGGCTAACGTGTGGCTTGGAATAACTCGTTAGTGCTGAACGCGTTGAGAAGTTTATTTGAGGTCGCAAGGCGTTGAGGATTGTTTTAAAAGAGTAAATTTATCATACGATTATTCTGTATGTACCTTAGGTTTAAAAACTCTGTTTGACTAATAGTCGCCATTCCCAACTATTGGCAGATTCACCGCCCGTGTATGGGAGCGAAAAATCGATATGGGCGACATTGCCATAACTAGAACGTGAGGAGTAAATTCGTGCTCCTATACCGATAGTGCCCAGTGGACCGCTGACTTCGTTATTGTTGGCCAGAGGTCCGCCCGATGCTTGACCAAGATCGGTAAACAGTGCCCAGCCCAGTTCTGCCAGTTGATACAGATTGATATTAGGGTAATGACGGAGTTCTGCGGTGATGATCCATTGATGGTCACCTTGTTGGTACTCATTGGGATAACCACGTACGCCAGTTTCATCCCCAAGCCCTTGGGTAAGATCAAGGTAAGTGTTATTTGAGCTACTGATCCAAGCCTTACCGTAGGCAGTCCATTTAGGGTTGATCCGATGAAAGTATTCGGCTTGAGCTTCGACTGTATAGGTATCTTTTGGCGTTGTACCAAGGGTGCTGCTGCCACCCATTTCTAATAGCCAGAGTTGATTATCGAATCGGTAACCGCCACTGCTTTGCCACTTAAAGTGGTAGCCTAGCGGGTTATCATCAGCTATGTCTTTGGTTTCTAATCCCAACTGAATATAGTGGTGCCAGCCTAAGTTAAAGTCTTCGTTATTGGTGATCAGATGAATATTATTCAGTACGTGAAAATCATCTTCAATAAACTCGTAGGCAATCCAAGGGTACATAAAGTCCCTGTTTTGCGGTAGCGTCGATGTGGGATAGGTATCTATGTTTGCAAACTCATGTTTATCTTGGGTAATACCTGTAATAAAGCGTGAGATATTGTCGCTATTTTGGCTAATTAGCCAGCCGTATTTTAGGTTAAGGTAGTCAGCCTTGTGTTCAAATTCATTCACCTCATCACCATTTTGTCGCAGTATATCGGTACGACTATCGTCTAGGTATTCCAAGGAATACATGCTGTTAGTCTTGAGTGAATAAAAAGGCTTACTGATATACATATGTTTGGCTTGGCCGTCGCTATTATCATAAAACTCTGCGGCTATGATGCCGTGTTCGATAATGCTAAGGGGGGCTTCAAAGGCAAATTTATAACCACTGCGAGATTCGTTTGACTGGTAATTCATCCAAGTACGGATGCCAGTACCCAATAAGTTGTCCTCCTTTACCCCAAAAGAATAACGAGTATCCCCCCCTGAGCTGCTAAAGCTCCCCGTGGGTAGTAATGACCAGTTATCCCACGTTTCAATAACAACGGATTCAACATTAGGGTCTGTGTCTGATAGGGGATCTTTGTCGGCGATATAGATTTTTGCATCGCGAATATAGGGCTCTGCCCGTAAGAGGCGTTGTGACTCATTGAGATCTTTTGGGCTTACGGTGTCGTTTTCAGTAAAAGTGAGTTTATCGCGCACGACATAATCTTTGGTATTGATATGAAACTGGTTCGCCCAGTGATGAATAAAAAAAGCGTTTGGATCTGACTCATCAAAAATCGGATTGTTAACGACAATAATTTTGCCAATTTTCTTCGGCGCTTCTTCCTGTCGTGCCACAGGGGTGATTGTTTGTGACTCCTCGGCTTTGGCAACACTCATCTGGCTGCCGATGCAACAAGGTAGGATGCATGCATACTGGAAAAATTTCTGCATATAGACCACTCCCATGGAATTGACGACTGCAGCGATATCAAACTCACTCTGCAATTCACAATTTAATAACACATGTAAAGTGGTGATTAGTCAAGGAAGTAATAAAATAACATTTTGATTTTACTTGAGGTTGCGCTATGAATATGGCGCACCTTAATGCCACCTATCGAGTACTGCTACAGAGTGCGCCTAGGTGGCACTGCAACATTGGCAAAGATAAGTCCGGCAATCAGCGACATAAAGATTAAAAAAATCTGTGAGCCTATATGGGATTGATTCAGCATTGTCTCACCGGAAATCAGCGCATTAAGTCCAATATAGGTTTTGCTGCCGGGCACTAAGATCACTATGCCTTGCAACAGTGCGATAGAGGCGGGCGCTTTCATCCAGCGAGCAAAAAGATTGGAATATATGCCAACGGCTAAAGCTCCGAAAAAGATCCCTACAGAATCACCAAAAAAATGTCCGCCAAGCATGGCTGAGAAAAATGCCACAATCCCTGCGAGTACGCCCCAAGGTGAATCTTGCATTCGCGCTTTAAAAATAAACACCAACGCCATAGACAAAATGGGTACCGCCGACCATATCGCCCATCGGGGTAAGCCCTCTGGCTCAATATGAATCGCTTCGCCGAACACAGCTTTACCGATTGCCATGCCGAGTACTGCACCGAAATACAGTTTAAACAGCAACATACATGCATCCATAATCCGCGCAGTGCCAGAAATCAAATCCCGCGCCGCGAGTTCGGCCAAACCTAAGGTTAAGGCTAAACCGGGGATAAAGATGATGATTGAAGAGAGGATCACTACTGGGATATTAATATTAGGATCGATACGCGCTATGCCACAGGCTGCCATGGCGCAAAGGATCGTGGCGAAGGGCTCGAGGACTTCGGCCATGCGGGCCGAGCGTTCGGCGCGGTATACCAAGCCATAGACGAATAACCCTAATAATCCTGACCAAAATACATCGTTCCAGCCCGTGCCCATTAACATTGCAAAAGCAGCAGCCGAGGTACCAAAGGAAAAACAAGTTAATACAGGGCCATAGGGGTTGGGTTTATTGGCGATTTCTTCTAAACGCTCTAAGGCTTCGCTTAAAGTGCGTTTACCTGAGGTTAATTCATCGACTAATTCATCGGTTCTGGCAAGGGAGCCTAGATCAAGCTCGCCTGGTTTCACCCTAGCGACATGGTTATATTCTTGATCCGTATCGTGTTGTAAAACGAAAGTCATCGAGGTTGGCGAAATAAGAAAATAGCCTTCGAGGCCTAAGGTACGAGCAACGGTTTGTAGGTGAGTTTCAAGGCGATAAGCAGGTGTGCCAAATTTATGCAAAGCTTTACCTAGCTTAATGATAAATTTACGTTTTTCGATAAACTCTTCGTTATCCAATCGGGGTATTCACTGTATAAAAAAGTTGTTGGGAATGACGCGCGCATATTAACCTATCTTGTCGCTAAAAGGTTAACGGCTTTTAAACTTAATACAAATTAATTGCTGATTTTTTGCGGCTCGGGCTATAGTCATTTTTTTCATAAAGGGAAATTAATATGTCTTTGATGGTAACAGGCTTTTACGCCAGCCTTACTGCGCTATTAGTGGTCACTTTGGCCTATCGTGTGGTCAAACTCAGACGAAGTCAGAGAATTGGTCTCGGTGATGGTGGTAATAGTGCCTTAACACTGGCGGGGCGAGTGCACGCCAATTTAATAGAGAATGCACCCATTGTATTGATTTTAATGGCAGTTGCAGAATTGGGCGGCTTGCCAGCATTTTATTTGCATTGTTTTGGCACGCTATGGATTGTGGCGCGACTGCTCCATGCCATTGGACTCACCCAAGGCCAAGGTGGTTATCATTTGGGACGTTTCTGGGGAGTGTTACTCACTTGGATAGTGATAGTCAGTTTAGCCTTTGTGAATTTAGTGCATTTTGCCCAAGGGTTAGGCAAGGGGTTATAGTCGCTCAACTCGTGTCTGTGTCATATCCATAGCCGATTTAGGGGTATTCTAACCGTAGGCAAAATACCCCACAAAACGCCTTGGTTGGTGTTTTTTTAATCACACTTAACGGCGATTGCCTGCTATACTCCGCGTCCCTAAATCGGCGCAGTACCTTTTCGCTTCGCCTTTGTTTGACATTACGCTTTTGGGTCAATATCGATGCAAGTTGAATCCACACTTTTTAGTCATCCCAAATACTGGGCCGAGTGCTATGGCACGGCACCTTTCTTACCTATGTCCCGTAAGGAGATGGATAAGCTCGGCTGGGATAGCTGTGACATTATTATTGTCACAGGTGATGCTTATGTGGATCACCCAAGCTTTGGTATGGCTGTTATTGGCCGTATGTTAGAAGCCCAAGGTTATCGTGTCGGCATTATTTCCCAGCCCGATTGGTCGAGCAAAGATGCCTTTATGCAATTGGGCCGCCCGAATCTATTTTTTGGTGTCACCGCGGGTAACATGGACTCCATGATCAACCGCTACACCGCAGATCGTCGTATTCGAACCGATGATGCTTATACCCCAGATGATATTGGTGGCAAGCGCCCCGACCGCGCAGTGACTGTGTATACCCAGCGTTGCAAAGAAGCCTTTAAAGATGTGCCGGTGATCATTGGCGGAATTGAGGCAAGCCTTCGCCGTATCGCCCATTACGATTATTGGTCGGACAAAGTGCGTCGCAGTGTCATTTTTGATGCTAAGGCGGATATCCTGATGTATGGCAATGCCGAGCGTCCACTGGCCGAAGTGGCGCGCCGTTTGGCGGCTGGCGAGTCGATTAATGACTTACACAATGTGCGTGGCACAGCGGTTATTCGCAAGGAACCTTTGCCCGAATGGCGTGGTATGGATTCTCGCAAAATCGATCAGTTGCATAAGATAGAGCCTATTCCTAACCCCTATGGCGCCGATGATGTGGGCTGTGCAAATTTATCTGGCCCCTCGGATGCAAAGATCTTCGACAACGATGCGCCAAAACCCATTAGTGTTCAACCGCCTCGTCCTAAGCCATGGGATAAAACCTATGTGTTGTTGCCAGCGTTTGAAAAAGTCTCAGAGGATAAATACTTATACGCCCATGCTTCGCGGATTTTGCACCAAGAGCAAAACCCTGGCTGTGCTCGCGCGTTATTCCAACCCCACGGTGACCGTGGCGTGTGGGTCAATCCTCCCGCATGGCCGCTTAATACCGATGAAATGGATGCTGTATTCGACTTACCCTACAAAAGGGTGCCGCATCCTGCCTATGGTAAGGCGAAAATCCCTGCTTACGACATGATCAAAACCTCGATCAACATTATGCGTGGCTGCTTTGGTGGCTGCTCTTTCTGCTCGATTACCGAGCATGAAGGACGGATTATTCAGAGCCGCTCGCAAGAATCTATTGTTAAAGAAATCAAAGATATTCAGGAAAAAGTGCCTGGCTTTACTGGGGTGATTTCCGATTTAGGCGGCCCAACCGCCAACATGTATCGTTTAGGTTGTACTAGCGAAAAGGCCGAAAAAACCTGCCGTCGTTTATCCTGTGTGTTCCCATCGATTTGCGGCCACTTAGGTACAGATCATAAGCACACTATCGACTTATACCGCGCGGCGCGTGCCGTACCCGGCATCAAGAAAGTGCTGATCGCCTCTGGCGTGCGTTACGATTTGGCGATCGAAGATCCCGCCTACGTCAAAGAGTTAGTGCAGCACCATGTGGGCGGCTACTTAAAAATCGCGCCTGAGCATACCGAAGAGGGGCCGCTCAGTAAGATGATGAAGCCCGGTATGGGCGCCTACGATAAGTTTAAAGAGTTGTTCGATAAGTATTCGAAGGAAGCGGGTAAAGAGCAGTTCCTGATCCCTTATTTTATTTCGGCGCATCCAGGCACGACCGACGAAGACATGGTGAATTTGGCACTGTGGTTAAAGGAGCGTAAGTTCAAACTCGACCAAGTGCAAAACTTTTATCCATCACCTATGGCGAATGCGACCACGATTTATCATACCGAGTTAAACTCGCTTAAAAACGTCAAACATACCAGTGAAGTCGTGCCTGTGCCGAAGAAAGGGCGCCAACGCCGTCTGCACAAGGCACTGCTGCGTTATCATGATCCTGCGGGCTGGCCATTGATCCGTGAAGGCTTAACCGCCATAGGGCGTGAAGACTTGATCGGTAATAGCCCACATCAATTAGTGCCGCCAGAAGGCCGTAATGAACGCGGGTCTAAGTGGATGAAAGATGCTAATCAAGGCCAAAAAGCTTTCACGCGTTTCTCGGCTAATCAGTTTGATGATCGTAAAGGTGATGGTAAACCCAAAGGTTCGATTAAAGGCGGTGCTAATGCGGGTGCAGAGTCAAAACCTGCCGGGAAAGGCGGAAAACCTGCATCGAATACGCCCAAGCCTAATGTACCTAAGTCGAGTCGCCCGGGAGCCAAAGCGCCTTTTGGTCAGTCGAGTTTTAAGGCGTCGGGAGCTCAATCTAAGGGCGGTGGTCAATCGAGAAGTGGCGGCAAACCTTCGGGTAAACCATCCAATAATCGCTAGCAAGCTAAGTCATACCAATCGTCTCAGTTTCAATATAAAAAAAGCCACTTCATAAAATCAATTTGAAGTGGCGTAGAGATGATGGCAAACCAGCGGGACCATCCAATGAGTGTACGGCGAGCGTTTGTAGACGGAACGTGCGCCACTCCTCAGCCTCAAAAAGGCTCACGCATATGAGCGATGACGTGAGCCGTCAGTCCTTAGGTTGTAACGCTAAGCGAGTACAACGATAGATTGAACTCGCTAAAGCGCTTTTGAAAAATAACTAGAAGAAGTAGTTAATCCCCACGGCGAAGCCGTTGTCTTCCTGTGCTTCGAGTGCTGCATCATCCATATTGCTAAAATCCAGCTTCATTTCGGCAAACATTACAGTGTCGTTACTGTAGCGGTAATGCAGACCCAGCATGGCGAATTGACGAGTCCATTTACCTTGGATTGGCATAGTCATATCTGTGTCTAAATCTAAATAGCTGAGTACCAACATAGGGACATAGCCATTATCGAATTGATAGGCTGTCATCAGCTCGACGCCTGTGGCGTCGTAGAGGTCACCACCAACCAGTTCATTGTTTTTGCTTTGGTGGGCGTTAAAACCGACATACAGACCGCTAGCTTCACGACCCTCTGCATAGTGATAATAGTCACCGTACATGGCACCAATACCAATAATCTCATTAGTTTCATCGAGTTGAGTATTACCTAGGTGGCCTTCAAAATCTCCGCGGTTAAAGCCAGCGAGTAGTTTAAATTTTTCGGTTATTGCATAGGTAACGCTAGCGCCATAGCTGCTGTCAAAATTCAGCTCTGAGTTTGTCATTTCGCTACCATCATCATTTTTCAGGGTGACATCCCCATTGGTTTTGGCTGCGTATTGCAGGGCAATGTGTAGCGGACCGAACGTATTGCGGTAAATAAATGCAGAGTCGGCTCGGCCTGTGCCAGTCAGGCTGCCATCACCAAAGGTGTATGCCCCAACGCTATAGCCCGCAAAGACGTTGGGCAGATCCGTGGTGCCAGCGACGTCATAATAGGCGCCCCATTGTTTACCAAAACTGAGGTTACCCCACTCATCGTGGGACATGCCGACATAACCTAAACGGTTATAGAGGAAGTCATCGGTTTTTTCGGCGGCGAGTTTGCCTCCTTGCATCACTAAACTATCGTCACTGGACACCATATTGATGCCCCATTCCGTGGTGGCAAAAGCTGTCCAACCATGTTTTTCATTGCGTTCGAAGCTAAATCGTACGCGGGATGAGTCGTCGATAACCGAGGTATCGTGGCTGTCATTTAGGGCGGCAAATCCTAGCCAACCACTTAAATCTAATGTGTTTTTTGAATCTTTATGAAGCTCAATTGCTTGGCTGCTGGTGGCAGTCAAAAGCATGGGAAGCATTAAGGCGATGCAAGTCTTATTCATAATTCCACCGAAAATAAGCAAGTGTGGGTTAGGGGACCATAGGATTAGCTACCTATGGTCCCTGTGTACTGATTTGTTTTAAGGGTGTTATTCGTTAAGGGTTGAGCATGGACACTGTGGTGTCGTGTTCACACTGGACGCACCTCGGCGGGGGTTTTATTTGAAATAACGCCGTAGATAGTCCAACCGAAGAAGGTCGCTATCGCGCCGAGCATTACTGCGGTTTCGCCGGAGCTATAAAGGGCGTAGAAGCTATAAAGGGCACCAATCACGGCAATCACGTTGGCAATGCGGGCCTTATTGGCTGGGACCTTAAGTTGTTTCTGCATAATACCAAGGGCGGCCATCGACAGAATATAAGGCACAATATTGGTGACTACGGCGAGGTTGACCAGCGCTTCAAACTGTTTGCTTAGCGATGGGCTAATGGTCATCAGAGATAAAACCGTTTGAATACAGACGATAATTGTCATGCCCCAAATAGGCGCGTCGGCTTTGCTGACCTTAGAGAATATTTTAGGGAAGAATCCTTCATCGGCTGAGGCTTTAAACACTTGGGCAATGGTGAATTGCCAGCCTAAGAGTGAACCAGTACAAGAGATAATCGCACAGGCCATCACGATTTTACCGACCACAGGATTAAACATTTGTGCGAAGGCTAAACCGAAGGGAGCATTTGACATAGCCAGTTCAGCATTGGGCACAATACCGGCAATCACGTTTGTAGAGACGATATAAATTACCGCTGCACCTAAGGTACCGCCCATAACGGCAATAGGCACATTTTTCTCTGGGTTATCCACAGCCTCAGAGTTAGCGCAGGCCGATTCTAAACCGAGGAAAGCCCATAAAGTCATAGCAATAGAACCGCCTAGTGCTTTGAAAAACGGCATATCATGCGGGTTCCATGCGCCTTTGTAGAGGTCGATGTCGAACCAGAACCAACCAATTAGAGACACGCCAATCACAGGTAAAATAATCCCCCACACAGTAACGCTACTGACGCGACCTGTGATGCGGGCACCGCCAAAGTTTGCGATTGTCGCTAGCCAAAGTACGCCAATGGTGGCAAGACAAATGGCGATAGGACTTAGGTTAACCTCAAGCAATACCGCGGCGTAACCTACGGCCGAAATAGCAATCGCGACGTTGGCAATTAATAGTGAAACCGCATAGGTATAGTTGGCCATAAAGTTACCTGAACGACCAAAGGCATACTCGGCATAACCGCCCATACCACCGGATTTTTTACTGAACATACCGCACTTAGCAAAGGCAAAGGCGAGGGCCGTAGAGCCCGCGGCTGTGACTAGCCAAGATAAAATTGAAATAGTTCCAACTTGGGCTAATTGGGTTGGTAACATAATAATACCCGAACCCATCATATTGACTATGGTGATAATGGTTAATTGGACGACGCCAATTTTATTCTCTGATTTACTCATAATAATGACCTAATTATGTAATTAATTTTAGATATGAGATTGACTGCAGAGCGGGGTTAATTAACTCTGCAGTCAAAAACTGTTATTTAGCTAATACATAACCTAATGCTTGGATTTTGCCTTCAGCGGTGTTTTCGAGATAAACACCTTGCAACTCTGGCGAGAATCCGGGTAATAAGTTGATGCCTTCTTCAAGGGCTAAGAAATAACGCTGTACAGCACCTCCCCATATTTCTCCTGGAACCATACATAGCACTCCTGGTGGATATGGCAGAGCACCTTCAGCAGCGATACGACCTTCAATTTGAGAGAGTGGAACTAACTCTACTTTACCGCGAATAAACTCTAGATTAGCTTCCTGAGGATCCATTACCTTGGTTGGGAAATGGGCTTTTCGGAACATTTCTTTCTGCAATTGTTTTACATCATGGCTGACATAAAGATTATGCATTTCTTGGCAGAGTTGACGAATGGTATAGTCTTTATAACGGGCTTTATTAGCGTTATAAACGTTAGGCAATACTTCGGATAATGGGGCATCTTCGTCGACTAATTTTTCGAAGCGAGATATTTGCGACACTAAGTGCTGCATTTTTGCCATATCTTCCGCTGGCGTCATCAGGAATAAAATCGAATTTAAGTCGCACTTCTCTGGAATAATATTATTTTCCCGTAGGAAGTTAGCCAGAATAGTCGCTGGAATTCCAAATTCAGTATATTTACCTGTTTCAGCATCTATTCCCGGAGTGGTTAATAGGAACTTACAAGGATCGACGAAATATTGGCCTTTTTCATAGCCTTCGAATGAATGCCATTTTTGACCGGGTTCGAATTCAAAGAAACGTAAATCATCGGCCATTTGTTCGGTTTCATAGTCTTGCCATAGGCGACCATCGATCATAGTTGGCACGAAGGGTTTGATGTGTTTACACTTTTTAAGCAGTAACTTACGAGCTTCGATCCCTGCTTTTACCGCTTCACGCCACAGGTAACGACCGCTTGCACCTTCATGCATTTTCGCGTTCACATCCAGCGCCGCAAATAAGGGATAGAAGGGGCTAGTAGAGGCATGCATCATAAAGGCGTTATTGAAGCGTTTATGGTTGCAATATCTATCTTGGCCTTTGATATGCTTATCTTTTTTGTGGATTTGCGAGGTCTGTGAGAAGCCTGCTTGTTGTTTGTGTACCGACTGGGTCACGATAATACCAGGATCTTCTGGCGTCAGTTCGAGTAAGAGTGGCGAGCAGTCATTCATCATAGGGATAAATTGCTCATAGCCAACCCAAGCCGAGTCAAACAGGATGTAATCACATAGATGACCAATACGATCAACCACTTGGCGAGCATTATAGATAGTACCGTCGTAGGTACCTAGTTGGATAATCGCTAACCGGAATGGGCGTTTTTCATCGGCGCGTTCTGGGGCGACTTCACGAATTTGCTCCCTTAAATAAGATTCTTGGAAACAGTGAGCATCAATACCGCCAATGAAACCGAAGGGATTACGCGCCGTTTCTAAATAAATCGGTGTAGCACCCGCTTGAATTAATGCGCCATGGTGGTTTGATTTGTGGTTATTACGGTCGAATAAAACCAGATCGCCCTTAGCAAGTAAGGCATTAGTCGCCACTTTATTCGATGACGAAGTGCCGTTAAGGACGAAATAAGTTTTATCGGCATTAAAAACTTTAGCCGCATATTTCTGTGCATCTAGCGGTGCGCCTTCGTGGATCAATAAGTCGCCTAATTTGACGTCGGCATTACACATGTCGGCGCGAAAAATGGTTTCACCGAAAAAGTCGAAGAATTGACGACCTACAGGGTGTTTACGGAAGAACTGTCCACCCTGGTGGCCTGGACAGGCAAAGGTTGAGTTACCCATTTCAACGTATTTTTTGAGGGTACCGAAGAAAGGTGGTAGCAGGGCTTGCTCATATTTATTAACCGCAGTTTCAACCTGTTTACCATAGAAATCAGTGTTATTGCCGCAGAGTTCAAATACACCTGTAATTGATGAGCAAATATCATCTGGGAAGGTTTCTTCACAGCAAACTGAAACGAAAATTGGCAATTTCAATCCAGTATTTTTAATCTTTTCAACAATACCATTTCTAACATCATCAACAGAGACAACAGCCGCACCCACATCGCAAAAATCTGTGGTTAATACGTTGACCACTTCTCTGTCTATATCGAAACACGATCTAACAGATAAGCTAGTGGCTACTTTTAATGATTTCATAGTTAATTTCCTTTTTGCTACTAAATAATTTGGATACAACAGTGCCTATACCTAATTAAAAATATTAATGGCATAAAAATTAGATATAGCTATTCCATGCGCAGCTTAGATGTGGCGATACGTAATACGCTAAATAAAATATAAGGGGAAATATATTTTATTGGGTGCGCAAATACAGTAGCCGCAGAAAGTCTGCACTAACAAAAGAATGCTTTGATAAAGGTGCTAGATAATAAACCGCTGTAATACAGTGTGATAGGTGCAAATTTAAGTTAGCACAATACCACGTTTGACCTGCTATTTGGCTTACTATCTACGCTAGGATTAGCGGAGAAAGATAAATGAATGGTCGAAATAATCACGTTGACTAGGCATCATGATATGTCGTGTGCGCCGGATATGCGCCATGATTTTAGATTTCCTCTTCATATACAACTCCATTATGACTTAGAGAAAATGATAGAAACGTTTTATTGCGGTGTAGAGTTTATCTGCGCGTTATAAATAAAAATATGACCTGTGTCTTGTTTTTAATTAAGTGTAATTATTTATTTCATCAATTTTTTAATTTACTAAATAGAGTTAGTCATTCTTAAGTATTATTATCTAAATAACTAAAGTAAATGTTGCCAGGATATTATAATATTTAAATTTGCATAAAACTATTAATGATATTTATCTAATTATAATTAAAAGACCACTATAATAGCGATTAGGATTTATAGTGCATGCCGTGTTTGCATTGTTATGCATAAATACTCCTTACAAAATCATCTTCCTGCGTAAACATGTTAATATTCTTAGATTTATTATTACATTTGAGCATTCGGGGCAGGAATTTGTCATTTTAGGGCCGAGGTAGTGATGTAAGGGGTTGGGGTAAATTAGTTCAGTTGAAACATAACTCGAGAATCAATGAAGTCAGCGGTCTGTGGTATTGGTTTTTAATGGTTTGGTTGTTAAGGTGAGAAGCTTTTGGCGCGTTTAAAGCTGACCCCAGCGGCATATCATCGTACACTGTGAGAGTTGTGTATTATCGGAGGGAAATATCATGGCGGATGAGCAATTCACTGAAACGGGATTTTGGAACAAGATCAAACTCTTTGGGCGCCAAGCCGGAAGGGATGTGATCGAGCGCGCCCTATGGCTCTATTATGCCGCGCAACAGCCCAATACACCCAGATGGGCGAAATCTATTATTCTCGGGGCGCTGGCATATTTTATTTCTCCTATAGATGCAATTCCCGATTTAACTCCCTTGATTGGATTTACTGACGATTTAGGGGCCTTAGCCGCAGCACTGACTATGGTGACACTTTATATTGATGATGAAGTAAAATCCCTCGCTGCAGATAAATTGGCACTTTGGTTTGGAGATGAAACATCGAATACTAAAACTTAACAGCGGTATTTTGCTATGACTTAAACGGTTATATTTAACGCTAAAAATATGATTTTATTAGTAGTTACTGATCTGGTTTGAACTTTGGCTTTTTAGGGAGAAATTATTTTTTTGCAAATGTTTCACTATTGGGAGATTGCGCTATATGCTAGCGCTGTTTTGTGAACTCATTGTATGTTTTTAGGCCAATAAATGAAAAATATTATGGTGGTGATCCTATGGTTTTTAGGAGTCTCTGCCGCAATCCCCGCGCTTGCTGATAAGGCATCTCCTGAACAACTCGCTCGTCTATACCTCGATTATATGACTCAAAGTAGTCGCCAGAGTGAAGTGCTGTGGCCGGGATTTAGGCTTGAGGATAAAGTTCACCTGTTTAGCTATGGCGGCAATGTATGGTTACGCCAGCCGGGTGGCGAGATCATCCAAGATAATAGTGTCTTAGAGTCTGTTAATTTGCATTCTGGATTATCGGTCAACTTTGGGTTTCCACAGTATCAAGGGTTACCTGGAGTATTAATCCAGCTTGAAGCGCCGACAATTCAATTTGCTGCAGATACTAAAATCACCGATTTATCCTTTTTAGTCTGGGCGGGTAACAGTTTACATGAGGCCTTTCATTTTTATGCTCAATCGGAATGGCAAATATTAGAAGAAGGACGCCGTTACGAAGGTGAAGTTTTTCCACTCAACTTTGACGCACGCTATTACCGTTTACAGTTATTTAATGCCCTGATGATGGCGTTAATCCAACCGGAACAGCAGTCTGTGCAACTAGGCTATGCTGCCCATTGGCTGCAACTATGGCGTCAAATTGCGCCGAATGAGGATAGGGCTGGATATTTAAATGATTTAGCTGAAGGTAGTGCCAAGTATATCGAGTTAGTTGTAGGTGCACGGTTGTTAAGTCAAAATCAATCCTACTTGGGTTACCAAAAACTGCTGTTGCAGTATGTTCATGATTATTATCAACAGCAAAAAATGCTGGGTGGCTGGACTGCTGAGGCGGAAAATATCGGCGCTATTGCTGGGATATTATTGGACATCAACCAAGATCCCTATGTGTGGAAAGAGTCGGTCATGTCGGGCATGTTAGCCGTAGATCTGTTGCTTAATAGTGTGAAGCCTATAGTGCCACCCGTTGAAAAACAGAGCGCACAGAAAAAAAGTTTGCAGAATATGTTGGCCTATTATCCAGCAACTGATCAGAAATTAGCGCAGTTGCTTAGGGATATTCAGGACCCTAAAGTGCCTTTACTCGTGATGCCAAGCGTGAGTGATAGTAGCAGTTTTATCGATGTGGGCGATGTGCGCTCAGGGTTTTACGTGGTGCCCTACCAAGGTGAGATGACACAAGCTTATTTAGGGATGAGTTCACAATTCAGTAACTTAAATGTCAATGGAAGTCCACTATTGGATGTCCCCTTACAGAATTATTGTGAGGGCATTGAAGCTGCAACTCTGTTACCTTTAGCATTTCCCTTCCAACGCGAGGGGCAGTATTTAGTATTCAATGAACTGGAAATCCATGGAACAATCAGGGTTTCTGCAAGTGTTGTTGAGGGGCGAACTCTCTACTGTGCGATGAATTAATAATGAGAAAAAATCAACTCGAATTTACCTATATGCGTGGCATCGCGATTATTTTAATCGTACTTGGCCACAGTATTTATAACTCTGGGGAAGGGTTTCCACTGTTACTGGAAAACTTACTGAGGGGAGGCACGGCGCTGTTCGTGTTTATCTCTGGGTATTTTTTTCATCGTATCTTCTACAAGGATTTTGATTACAGTAAGTTTATGAAGAATAAAGTACACAATGTGCTTTATCCCTTTTTAGTCGTCTCCTTGGTTGGTCTATTCTTCTTATGTCTGCGCTGGATATTTATGGAGCAGCAGTCACTAAGCCAAGTGTTTCTAAGCATCTTCTATACAGTGCGGAATGGCTATATTCTCTATCCTCACTGGTATATTCCCTTCATCATGGCGGTTTTTTTATTCTCGCCTGTATTTTTGTGGTTTATCCGTTGTTCGCAGCAGATGCGCTGGACGCTGTTCGTGCTGAGTTGTGTGGTGGCAATTTTTCTACACAGGCCTATAGGCAATATCAATTTTATCCATTCTGTGGTGTATTTTATGCCCTTCTATTTGATAGGCATTTTATATTCCCAAGATGAACATCTTGTGACACGCT
Source organism: Shewanella profunda (assembly GCF_023283765.1). Taxonomy (GTDB): domain Bacteria; phylum Pseudomonadota; class Gammaproteobacteria; order Enterobacterales; family Shewanellaceae; genus Shewanella; species Shewanella profunda. The sequence goes on from NZ_JAKILG010000024.1 coordinate 54,875, forward strand.
TCGGGGGGATTATCACGGGATTAGCCATCATTTTCTTGGTGGTGAGTTTGGTCGAGCAGAGCTATATAGTGGGGCATATTGGTAACTATCATAAAGCGCCATTTGAATATAATGGTGTCGATTGGCAGTTTATCCAAAAGCTATGTCTGTGTGTACTGGCATTGAATCTCTGCGAGTGGCTTTCGGGGCGCAGTCGTTTACCTTGGTTGGTGGAAGTTGCCGAGATGAGTTTTGCCATTTTCTTTATCCATCCGCTCTTCGATATGCTTTTCAATGTAACGGCAACCCTAATGCGTTACCGTTTACCACCGGGATCTTGGGTGACTAGTGTGCTGTTTTCCGCAGGGATTTTCATATTCATGATGGTGGGAAGTGTTATCACAGCTCGTTTTATTAAGAAGCGCCTAGGTAATCGTTCTCGTACTTATATCGGTTGGTAATCCATAACCCGAGCACAAGGGAAATTCAGTTTAAATTTATTCCCTTGTGCTAAGTTGCTTTTCATCAAAAAAATGGAGAACAAGATGAAAAACAGTATTATCCTTCAGAGCCTTGGGCTCGCTACTCTATCTTTACTTGCTATGCCATCCTTTGCCAATTCGCTTAAGGCTCAGGACGCATTTTTTGCGCAAATAGCCAGCCATTGTGGGCAAGCCTTTGCCGGCAAAGTGGTATCAGGTGACAGTGCTGATTCGGCATTTAGTGGCAAGTCGTTAGTTATGCATGTACGCGAATGTAGCGATACTGAGCTTAAAATCCCATTCCATGTGGGGGATGACCATTCACGTACTTGGGTACTCACAAAGACGCCGCAAGGACTTAGGCTAAAGCACGATCATCGGCATCAAGATGGCAGCGAAGATGCTGTGACTATGTATGGTGGTGACACTGCGGATGAAGGGACAAATCAAAAACAATCGTTTCCTATTGATAAGGGATCTATCGATAACTTTATCAAAAATGGCTTAACCCAATCGGTGACGAATGTATGGCATATGGCGATAACGCCCACGATTTTTAGCTATCAACTCACTCGCGAAAACCGCGATTTTAAAGTGGATTTTGATCTGACCCAGCCACAACCTCTGCCTCCTGTGCCTTGGGGACATAAGTAATTACCCAAAGGGTATAGAACAATGCAGTTCTAGTGCTAGAGCCCACACTTTTCTCAGTCTAGATCCTGTGAGTTAGAACTGAGTTTCTAACTCACTACTACACAAAAGTGAGCTAAAAAACGCATCTGACTATTGGTTAAAAATAACATAGCAGTGTTAATGTCTACCTGGGCGTGTTCGGATTTGTAGCCCATGGTTATATTGGGTATCGTTAGATGATTTAGCTAAGTTATTGTGGCTTGATAGGGCTTATGTGAACCAATAGCAGTAGATTTAATAAAAAGTAACGGCGAGCACTTTGGCTCGCCGTTTTTACATCTAAGAATAATATCTTGCCTTGAAATCTAAAGTCGCTTTAGTTCGCTTTAGGCTCGAAGGTAAAAGATTGTCCCGCTAACGCCGCTTCAAACATTAAGCCACCTTTTGCTGCGGTAAATACTGCCATACCATTGATATATGCCCCAGTCGCGGATTGGTTTCCACCGGATTGCCCCGCTCCTGCTGAATTCCCCGTAGTGCCTGCCCGAGCATTGGCACCCATGTTAATCGCAACGGCTGAGGCTTGGGCGTCAAATTCAAAGCTACCGCTGGTGAAGGCTTCGTAGGATTTGGCGTCCTTAAAGAAGATGATCTCGCTGTAGGCTTGTCCACCGAGTTGAAAGCCGATGGATAATTGTGTCAGGCTCGAATCGCCAGTATATATGCCGCCTTGATAGACTCGGCCTTTACCATAGGCCGCGCCTATGCCTATACCACCTTTGCCAATCGTCGGGAATAAGGCATAGCCATAGGCAGTGTCGAAAAATTTACGCGTCTCTGCGGCTTGATGGAAGTTATCCTTGGCCTCTTGGTAGCTATCATCCGCCCGTACAGACGGCGCAATAAACAGGCTCGCGAAAAGGCAAGTCGATGCAGCAATAGCGGTTAAAAAAGATTTCATATGGTTTTATCCTCAAGTACTCAGTTGCACCAGAGTACCCTTAATAGTGAATAATGACAGCCAATTGCTGCACTAATGTCAGCAGTGGTTCAGTTTACTTGGGTAAGCGGGAATGCTTGATGCAATATTGGATATCGAATAATGCTTTTAGTTCTTAGCGTTGTGCTTAGATTCTACAGATTTATCACTGGTTTCATTCGATTCGTCTTGAAGATGTTGTAGAAAGTTAAATTCCTCTGGCGTAAGTAACTCTCCTGGTTGGGATGTCGTTGCAGATGTCGATGGCGCCGCAAGATGGCCTTTTAAATAGGCTGTACGGGTAATTTGTTTCAGGCCATATACGGCTAGTAAATAGATGCTCAGTAGTAAGCTTAGGCGAGGTAAGGCGTTGGAAAGTATGGACAGGGAATCACCAAGATAGAAGGGGATGACTACCACAAAAACACGGATTAGCCAGTTAAGGAGCATGGCTAAGGTGAGACTAAAGAGCCAGCGAAAACGTATTAAACGCAGGTTTGCCAGTGGTGCATTGAGCGTGTCTTGTTTCGGCTGTTTATAGCGTCGGAATAAAAACCACAGGGCAATAAAATATCCGCAGGTTTGTATAGAAAGTAACAGGGGCAAGAGTATGCCCCAGTGGCTAATATCAATATTGATGCGATGAAGGATAATTTCGGATTGGATCCAAATCGGATTTTTTTGTAAATCTGCCCTAAGAACTACATCTATTACTGCAATAAAAAGAGTGAAAATTGATGGCCAGTAATGTATTGAAAAGCCAATAGGTTCAAAGCGTTGCTCTAAACTGCGTTTGCAATAAAGATAGAGCAGAGGCATAAGTAAGAAATATATTGGATTGATAATATTAAATAAAACATGAATTGGGATCGGCGTGTTATCGCGATTGAGCATACCAGTGAGGAAGTAAAGCGCGATAAGGCTTAAAAAGCTCGCGAGGAGTTGTTGATTACCGTCTGCATGGTAAAAAAAACGAATATAAATAGCTAACGCGAGGCAATGTAAGCCTCCAAGTAATGACAGCCACCAATAAGCTTGAGCGAAAAAAGTATAAAATTCGTTCATATGCGACACCTCGAGCCTTGTTATAACAGGGAAATTGGTGTCGCAAAAGTATTACTAAGGGTTTTTCTTTGAATTGGCGATACGCTGATGTCGATTTGATGCCGCATCAGGCACAGTGCTTGGAACCGGAGTTCGTTCGGCTAGTAGATGTTTGATGGCGCGTATTGGGTGCGGTAGCAGCATACGTGGCCCTGAATAGATCATGATTTCTTTAACCATTTGCTTCTGGGCGGGCTTGTAGCAATGCACAGGACATTTATTACAAGTCGGTTTGTTTTGGCCATAGGGGCAGCGGTCTAAGCGAGTCGCTGCATAATCTAATAGTTCAAGACAATTAGGGCACAGACCGCTTTCATTTTGTCCTTGGTGCTGCGCTTTACAGTAAATTTTCGCCATAGCGGCTATTGTTTGGTGTTCGTATAGAAGCTTGCCTGTAAGTAGTTCCGCTGCGTCCATTTGAATACCTTAGTCAGTTACTCGGATATCCTATGATAAGCAGTGAAATTGGCGCTGACAAAAGAGAAGCGCCAATTTATGAAGGTGCGCACAAAATAAAGCTTTAAATCGAGCAATAAAATAACCCTTAGCGCTCGTCTTAAATATGGATAACTTTATCTGCGGCTAAGGTCCAGCGCGTTAAATCCTGTAATGTGCCAATTTCGGTGCCTTCAATAATCATCTCAGCATTCACACCACGGGCTTGTGCGCAGGTTTTACAGAGCAAAATGGGCACTTGTTGTGCACTGAGGATTTCAAACATCTGTTGTAGGTTGTAGCTCAAATCCGGTGTCGTTTGGTTTTTGAGTGCGCCAAAAATAGCATCTGACATTAAAAATATCTTTAGATCAATGGCTTGATCTTCTTGATCCTGTAATGCCAAGGCGATGCGTAAGGTATTAAATAGTTTTTCTGTACCGTATGGACTTGCATGGGCGACGATGAGTATTTGTTGCATGGCATTCCCTTTTTAGCGTTGCAAAACCTTGAGTTATCGATAGATGAAGAGGTAAAACTCAAGTCTAATGCAATTTATTATAACGATTTGAGTGTAAGATCGTATAAAAAGGCATAATTACTTGATTTACACTCATAGTATGGACTTTAATAGCGGTTAATCTCTGCTCAATTTTTAGATAAACCCCGTTGCCAGCCACCTCAAGGGATATGGCTTGGCAAGCCAATTGACACAGCTTCTGACGAGAAGCGGCCATCAAAGGTGAACAAGAATGAAGATCATTGTCGTAATAATACTGATTGCAATCGGTGTGTTTCTATTTCGTCGTGCCCAGCGCTTGGCGAAGGAGGAGCAAGAAGCGATAACGCCTAAAAAAACGCCTGAAAACTCGGTTGTTAATACCGAGCCAGCCGAGCAGGTTGAAACCACAACCTCTGCAGAGGAAACGAAGGTTGTCGCTTTGCCAGAATCTGAGGTTATTACTGCAAAAGAAGTTGAAGCCGAGTTAATGCCCCGCGGATCTCTCGATCAAACACAAACCATCCAAATTGCACCCGATATTAATGAGGCAGATACGGCCGCTACTCATAATAAAGAAGCCGTTATTATTTTAGGTTCAGCACCGGATGAAGCCGGAGATCAAGTCCAAAGCACACCTAAATTTGAGCCGATGTCTGAACCGATTCCACAATCCCCTTTAAATATGGGATCGGCTTCCTCGCAACCTGAGGCCAGTATTGCCGCGCCAGATGTGTGGGCAAATATCACACTACAGCGCGCCTTTGAAGAATACCAACGGGCTGGCTCCTCCCTTGAGCGTTATACCGCGCTGCAAAATATGATTGGTGAGTGTTACAAGCAGCGTAAATCTGCGGATTATCTTAACTATGGCGCCCAGTTAACTCAGCCTTATTTAGCACTATTCCATACAGTTGCAGCAGAACAAGGCAAAGAGTCTGAGCTTAAAACCTCCGGTTTTTTACAACTTGCGACCCTACTCTGTGATACTCAAGCATTTGATGCTGCTATCGCACTGTGCCAAGAGGCATTAGTATTTGGGCTAAGCGATGGTACTGTGACTGGCTTTGAGGGACGAATTAGCCGCATCGAAAAGGCACAGGCAAAAGTAGCAAGGGTTTAACACAAATGAGTGGATTAAACCCTTAGGTGAAAAGCGGTTATTTCCCTCGCTTAGGCAGTGTAGAATCCCTCTTAACTGAATGCGCAAAAGCGAACTAAGGTTCGCTTTTTTTATGGGGTAGAAAAGATGAAGTTAAGTTATACCTTGCCTAGTGTCTTATTGGGATTATTGCTACTAAATGGTTGTACTAAAGCGCCTGAATGGACTCTTTTCTATTACCCTAATGCCGATGTCGTGCCCACAGAGTCTTTACAAGTTGATGATATAAATGGTTATTACGATACTTTAGACCAGTGTCAGCGTAAGGCTCAGGGTATGCAGCGTTTAAGTCAGTCGAGTACCACTGGTGTTGGTGTTTATCAATGTGGGCATCAGTGTGATTTTGATGCTAACTCTGTGCTTGTTTGCAAGACCTTGAGCCAATAGGCGGATAAGCATGCAGTTTAAACAGGATTTTTTTACTCAATTACCCGAATTTTATTCCCAAGTGTATCCCCAAGGGATCAGTAATCCACAGTGGCTAGCTTGGAGTGATGCTGCTGCCCAACTGATAGGGTTAACTCAGCCTACGGACGAGTTACTATTAGGTTTATCGGGTAATGCCGCCATCGATGGTGCAACTTACTATGCCCAAGTGTATAGCGGTCACCAATTTGGCGGGTATACGCCGCGCCTAGGTGATGGTCGCTCAATTATTTTAGGTGAGGCAACTGGACCAAATGGAGCCTGGGATGTTGCACTTAAGGGTGGTGGTCCAACCCCATACTCACGTCATGGTGATGGCCGCGCCGTCATGCGCTCAGCCGTCAGGGAGTTCTTAGTCTCGGAAGCTTTGCATCATTTGCATGTACCTACTACTCGTGCCTTAGCTGTGATTGGCTCGGATATGCCCGTATGGCGTGAGAGTCAAGAAACCGCAGCTATTACAGTGCGTTTAGCCCGTAGCCATATTCGCTTCGGTCACTTTGAGTATTTTTGCCATAGTGAGCGTGGTCGTGCCGATAAACTGATCCAACTACTCAATTTTACGATTAGCCAGCATTATCCCCATTTGAGTTGTGATGCTGCGGGTTATAAGGCGTGGTTTTTACAGGTAGTACAGGACACGGCTAAGATGATTGCCCATTGGCAGGCGGTGGGTTTTGCCCATGGAGTGATGAATACCGACAATATGTCAATATTGGGCGATAGTTTCGATTTTGGTCCTTTTGCATTTCTCGATACTTTTCAAGAAGATTTTATTTGCAATCATTCCGACCCTGAAGGCCGTTATGCCTTTGGTCAGCAACCTGGCGTAGGTTTATGGAATTTGCAGTGTTTAGCGCAGGCATTGAGCCCTGTGATCCCATCCGATGATTTAATTGCAGCGATCAATCAATATCAAGATGCCCTAGTGCAGACCTATTTGCAGTTAATGCGCTCCAAATTGGGTCTGACAACATTTGACAAGTCAACGGCGGAGCAGGACAAGCAAGATCTTGATCTGATAGGTCAATTCACAGTGATGATGGAAAAAAATCAGCTTGATTACGCTCAAACGTGGCGCCAATTTGGCAAGTTAGATCCAACGAGTCAACATACTGCTATGCGGGATGATTTTATCGATATCAGCCAGTTCGATACTTGGTATAAAGCCTATCAGCTTAGATTGGGCGATGTCGCGGATATTGCGGCGTGGCAAACCGAGCGCAATAGTGTCAATCCTAAATATATTTTGCGTAATTATTTGGCTCAAGAAGCGATAATTGCCGTGGAAGAGGGTAACCTTGCGCCACTGCAGCGTTTGCAACAAGTGTTGAGTCAGCCCTTTGCAGAACAAATTGAACATGAAGAGTTAGCCAAGCGTCCACCGGATTGGGGACAAGGGTTAATTATGTCATGTAGTAGTTGATTGGATAAAAGCATGAAATTACCAAGCACGCATATAAAAGCCATTGGCTTAGATGCCATTAGCTTAGATAAAAGCGCATTAAGCTTATCGATTAGTGCCAATATTGATTTTGACCGCTTCGCCGATTTTGCCGAGCCGCTGGTGGCCGCATTAGATTGCACTGTACGCGAACGCCAATGGGGAGCAGACAGACACCAATGGTTGCTGGAGTTTGAGGGGAGTCAACTATGGCTCAATTACGAGTTTTACGGCAACATTTGCTGGCTTTCGACCGAACGGGAAGCCGATTTTGAAGTGTTAGAATATTTAGCGACTTTGCTGAAATCTCACCAATAAGTGGATCAATATGAGCCCAGAACAGGTTAATCAAAGCAAGACGCCATCAGCCAGGCAAGGTAGCGGCGCTGAGTTTCATTTTAAAGCCTTAACACCAGACTTGATCTTAGATGCGATAGAGAGTCTCGGCATTTATCCCGAAACGGGCTTGCTTGCGCTCAACAGTTACGAGAATCGTGTGTATCAATTCCGTAGCGACGAAGGGGCGCGTTTTGTGGTCAAGTTTTATCGCCCAGATCGTTGGAGTAATGCTCAAATTCAAGAAGAGCATGATTATGCTCTAGCCCTCGCCGCTGAAGATATCCCTATGGCAGTGCCAGTGATCTTGAATGGAAACACATTGCATGAGTATCGAGGTTATCGATTTACTCTATTCCCCTCCTTGGGCGGCCGCGCTTTTGAGGTCGATAATTTAGAACAGCTGGAATTAGTTGGCCGATTTATCGGTCGCATCCATCAATATGCCGCGCAGGAAGTCTTTTCTGAGCGAGAACCATTGAACCCACAGATCCTAGGTAAAGAACCTCTGGCATGGTTAAAGCAGTCTGATCTGGTCCCTACGAGTTTACGGCTGCCATTCTTCACTGTCGTGGAACAAGTGCTCGCGAAGGCAAATGCCATTTGGAAACGACAAGCTTTTGCCTCTATTCGCCTGCATGGCGATCTGCACCCTGGCAACATCCTATGGACGCCTAACGGACCAGGTTTTGTGGATTTAGACGATGCCCGTATGGGGCCAGCAATTCAAGATCTATGGATGATGTTAACGGGTGACCGGCAGCAACAATTGATGCAGCTTGAGATATTGCTCGAAGCCTATGAAGAGTTTTGTGAGTTTGATACAAGGCAATTAGCTTTAATCGAACCCCTGCGTGCGCTACGTATGGTGCATTACAACGCATGGATTGGCAGACGTTGGCAAGATCCGGCTTTCCCGATGAACTTCCCGTGGTTTGGGGATGAAAAATATTGGGAGCAACAGATTTTAGCGTTCAAAGAGCAATTATTTGCCTTAGATGAACCACCTTTGAGTTTAATACCCTATTAAAAGACTGACCGCTGACATCTTCTGTGACATTAGATTGAACTCTTAAGCTTGAGTTACACTCAAAAAATGGAATATGTTAGTCTTCGGTACAAAACTATTTATAAAATTGATTTAAGGAATTTTAATGAAAAAAGCATTACTCATGGCAGCGGCTCTATTACTCGCTCCAATGGCGGCATTGGCTGCGCAATACCAAGAGGGTGTCCATTACACTGTGATTAACGATGGCCCAGCAACTGCAAAGCCAGAGATCACTGAGTTTTTCTCGTTCTACTGCCCGCATTGCTACACTTTTTCTAAAACTGTAGTACCCAAAATCATGGCGGAAAAGCCAGATGGTATCGCTTTTAACCAAGCGCACGTCGATTTTATTGGTAAAGAAATGGGCGTAGAAATGTCACGAGCCTTTGCCGTTGCACACCAATTAAACGTTGCAGATAAGGTGGAACCCGCACTATTTTCAGCCATTCACGATAAAAAGCAGCATTTTACAAACCGTGATGATATCCGCGCAATTTTTATTGCTAATGGTGTTGATGGTAAAAATTTCGATGCAGCGGCGGAATCTTTTATGGTTAACGCACAAATGTCAAAGATGAAGCGTGATACTGAAAACGCCAAATTAACAGGTGTGCCTGCTTTAGTGGTTAATGGAAAGTACCGCGTTGAAACTGGAGCGATTAAGTCCTACGACGAACTGTTAGAGATTGCGTATTTTCTCGCGAAAAAATAATGCTAATAGCATTATCACACCCTAATGACATGATCGGGTGATTTGCCTAAAAAGCATGAATATCAAAGGAGCCCTTAGGCTCCTTTCAGACTGCTGACAAAGTCCTGGACGCCGATCCAGGACTTTGATCTAATAGGGTTAGTTGAATTGATGGCTAACCACTATGCTAAAACCTCCTTCTCCTCAACAATATCA
>NZ_JAKILG010000025.1 GCF_023283765.1 Shewanella profunda
CTGTACATATTACTATGAACACTCTTCATCATTGATTTAATTCTTTGACTGCCAACCCGAAGGCTAAGCAGTTTCGATTAACTCAACACCTGTGAGTGTCCACACAGATTTGCTTGATAAATTGTTAAAGAGCATGGTTAGCGACTTATTCAGCGTTTAACCTTGACCCCGCTGGGTCAGTGGATGCGCATTATAGGGATGTCAGATTTTACCGCAACCTTTTTATCTCAAATAATGTAGAAAACCGAACCAAGCGCTCACTTTTCGCTCCAAGCGCATAATTAAGCAACAATACGCCTGTATTGAACGGCTAATATCCACGATTAGCCTTGTGCAAATTATCAGTAGGGCTTTGCAAGTGATATTAAGTAGCAAGTGATGTTAAATACACTGGTACATCGGCAATGCTATCCAATACTACCGTCGCATCACTACTCTCTGCCACGTCCTTGCCACTACGCACTAATATACGCATCGGCACACCTGCGGCTTTCGCTGCGAGCATATCATCAGCTTTATCACCCACCATCACTGATTGAGATAAGTCGATTTTTAAGAATTTCGCTGCATCGTTGAGCATACCAGGCTTTGGCTTACGGCAATCACAATCTACTTTGTATTCACCGATCCCCTTTTCAGCATGGTGCGGGCAGTAGTAGATCCCATCGAGATCAACTCCTTTGTCGGCAAAGTTCCAATCCATCCACTCTGTTAGACTGTGGAATTGATCTTCACTGTACATGCCGCGGGCTATGCCTGATTGATTTGTGACTACCACGAGCTTATAACCCATTTGCTTTAACGCGAGACACGCTTCAAACACACCTTCGATATATTCAAAGTCATCAACTTGATGTACATAACCATGATCTTTATTAATCACACCATCACGGTCCAAAAAAACGGCTCGATTGACTGCACTCACAGTACTCACTCCACTCACTCTAAACATCGCCTAACGCGTTATCACACTATTATTCCATTCATTGCAATAAATTGCACCGCGAAGTTCACCTTTCTTAGATGAGTCGCATGCTTGGGAACTAATGCTTAGAAACGACAGGTTTCAAACAAGCTACGCTATTCGATATCAAAACGGGAAACCTAAATAAGTAAGCGAAAGAGGATAAAACTTGCACTTTAATAGCCTAATTCATCTCATTATCCATGTACTCAATCGAGCATTCCCCTTTATTTGTGGCGTTTTTAGCGGTAACCTTGGGCGGATAATGAAAGAACAGCCGAAATAGACGAAAATGAGTCGAACTACGCCTATAGTCCACAAAACCCGCACTCAACTAGTTGTAGAAGTGCTTAGAGAGAAAATTCTTTCAGGTGACATAGCAGCAGGAGAACCACTCAGACAAAGCGCTTTAGCCGAAGCCTTACATGTTAGTAGGATCCCGGTAAGAGAAGCGTTAGTGCAACTCGAAGCGGAAGGGTTAGTGAAATTCGAACCACATAAAGGTGCAACAGCAACCGTATTATCCGTCGAACAAGTCACCGAACTCTTTGAATTACGAGCAATGATTGAAACGGATCTGCTTGCAAAAGCGATTCCACTACTCCAAGAAGAAGATTTAATTAAAGCAGAACAGGTACTAGAGCAATTGGAGTCGGCCTTTAAACATGAAGATGCCGTAGCCAGTTGGAGCGAGCTAAATACACAATTTCACACTTGTTTATATCAAGCCGCCAATCGACCACATACTCTTGAGGTCGTCCACGGTCTTAATACAAACTGCGATAGATATATTCGTTTGCAATTGCTGTTAGCAGGAGGTATTCCTGCTGCAGAGCATGAGCACCGCGCACTGCTCAACCATTGCAAATTAAGAGAAACAGAGAAAGCCACGGCGTTACTGCGACATCATATTTTGCATGCCGCGATGACTATCCGAGAGCTCGTCGCCAAACAGGTGGACTAGATCACGGACAGTTATTGGTTATACCCATAAGCTTTGTTGTCGATTCAAGGCAGCACTTCAAGTTCTGCCTTTTTATTTGAGAGAAAATACCATGCAGTACGCCACTATCACTGGTTGGGGCAAATGTATCCCCCCCGCAACCTTGACTAACGATGATCTTGCAACTTTTATAGAAACATCCGATGAATGGATTAAATCGCGCACAGGGATCAGTCAGCGTCATATCAGCCATGTGAATACCTCTGAATTGGCATCCGTTGCCGCAAAGCGAGCTCTTGCCGCAGCGGGTATCGATGGCAGTGAGATAGATATGATCATTCTGGCAAGCGCGAGTCCAGATACGTTAATCCCCAATATTGCATCGACGGTACAAGCCAATATTGGTTCTAACTGCGCGGCATTTGATATCAACGCCGCCTGTAGTGGTTTTTTATACGGCTTAGGTTTAGCTAGCTCTCAGATTAAGAGCGGCCAGAGCAAAAAAGTTTTAGTGATCGGGGCCGAGCGGCTATCTTTCTATTTAGATTGGTCTCGCCGTGAAACTGCCGTGCTTTTCGGTGACGGCGCTGGTGCTGTTGTGGTTGAAGCCTCAAATATTCCAGGTGGCGTGCTTGGTTATGAGCTTAATAACGACCCTGATGGCCGTGATATTCTAAAAGCGGGTTTCGGCACGGCTATGGATAGATTCACAGCCGAATCTTTAGATTTCTATATCCAATTTGATGGACAAGAAATTTTCAAACGCGCAATTAACGGCATGAATAAATTAAGTACTCAAGTACTTCAAAAATGTGGCATAGATAAGGATGAAGTCGATTTGGTCATTCCACATCAAGCGAATGAACGTATTATCGATACACTTGTTAGTCGAATGAAGATCCCGAAAGAAAAAGCCTTTGTTAACATTGCTAACTACGGCAATACCTCCGCGGCTACGATTCCTATTGCCATTTGTGACGCCTTGGAAAAAGAACTTATCAAGCCAAATCAAACCATACTTTCGTGCGCTTTTGGTGCGGGATTAACGTCAGCCGCCCTGCTCCTTCAATGGGGTGAGCGAGTGACGCCGCTCAATATAAGTGATGCAGAGTTACCTCCTTGCGATCAAAGTGGTATTGAACTGGTCAAACGTGCTGTTGATTATTTTTGTAACTAAGATATCAATCACATATCCATAAAAGCCATCCGATGATGGCTTTTTTAATCGCTAAAATCATATACAGAACTGGGCTCTTGTATCTCATCCCAATAAATACCTTCACCAAAATAAACTGCAAGCTTTTGATTTAACTCATTGAAGCTTTTAATTGCCACTTCGTGTCCACTTATACAAGCCCATACAAAGCGATGGCAATTATTGTCGAATAAATCATATTCACGGTATTGATAAATGGCCTGTTCGGCGCGATTCAATATAGCTTCAGCAACCAAAGGTTGGTGCAGATGACTGCAGGCAAGATAGATTTGGCTCCCCGTACGCCCCGCTAGAAAACGTTTTATCGATACCGCCCGCACAAGCCCAGAGCCATGGAGCTCCACTAAACAATCATCACCGAGCCATATACCAGTATGTTCAATAACCCCAAATACATAGCAACAGACAATACTGCCAGGCACAGGCATCACTTGTGTAAAACCTTTTTGCCATTGACTTGGTGCAGCGACCATAGCGCGATGTGTAAGAAGTTGTTTGGCGGCCCGACCGAGTAATCTATCACGCTCAAGTTGTTGGCGTTTCTCACGCTCATCGGCTAATAACACAGCGCCAATGGCCGCGCCTCCAATCCAAAGTAATGGGAGTGGCATTATTGTCTCCTACTCAGTTCATTTATAAGAGTGAAGTACATGTTCTGAAAATTACCAAATCGGAGTTAAGTAGCTTACAACAATCATAATGAACCAAATCTCACCTACTTAACCTTGGTGAAAACCAGATCAAGCCAATGACAACCGTCAAGATCAGGAGGATTGCTGCATTAGCTCAGCCACTTTGAGCTGCCTTGCCCCACCCATGGCAGCCACCTGTGCGAGTAAGAGCTCTGCGCAAGCTAAGGCATCGGTCAATGCACTATGGGCTGAATATATCGGCAAACCATAACGTTCACGGCAAGCGCCAAGGCGTAAACTACCTTCTTTAATGGCGTGATGTCCTCGTAACAATCGATGCTTTTCAAGCATTAAGGTATCTATCGAGGGTAAAAATACAGCTTGATGATAAATAGCCAAAATATCCTGCTGTAAAAATCGGCAATCTAATGGGGAATGGTGTGCAACCAGCACTCTGCCACGGGTCTTAGCAATAAACCATGCCATCGCTTCTTCAATAGTTACGGCTTGTACTAAATGATTATCAAGAATCCCGTGAATAGTTGCACTCTGGCCGACACTGCCGCGAATTTGCACCAATTTTTGCTGTGCTCCCTCGAGTGGGATCACGCCGTGCTCAATAGGCACGAGACCTATACTGAGTATCTGATCTTGCAGGGGATCGAGCCCCGTCATCTCTAAATCCATCGCCACTAATGGCGCTTCGGATACAGGCATCGCCAGTAGAGGCACAAGTGATTGATAATAATCCTTAAAGAGCTGATGTTGACAACGCAGAGCGCGCCAATTCAACCGCGCCTTCACCAGCAGAATACTCATTTAAAAGCTCCGCATAAATTTCATTTTCATGCCAGATTGAGCATCATGAACCACCTTAAAGGCGTCCCGTAATTGGTGGCGCACCAATGAGGATAAATGTCCAGGTAACAAGTAGTTACTCACTTTTTGTCCCTGAGTATATTGGTAGCCTTGATTAGCTAAGCGCATATGGGCGATAAACTCGTGGGCATCGGCCAAATTGAGTGCATCCTTGCGGTTGAGGATATTGGCATCCATCAAAGCGCGAATACGTTTGGCGGTATTGACTTCTTTTATGCCCGCTGACAGCGCATAGACACGGGCGATATCATTAATTAATGCATTACCTTTATGCTTTAAATCAATACCTTTTACTTCACTACCATCACGCTCGAGCACAAATGTGCGGAAAAAACCTAAGGGTGGGGATTCAATCAACGAATTGCCCGTCATCCCCGCAAGAAAGATATCATTGTCACGGGTTTGCGCTAATACCTTGTCCTGCAGTGCATCAAATAAGGTCTGTGGCCCATAAACCGAGCGCATATCAAAAAAAATACTGGCATGCATTAACGCTTTAGGTTCAGGCGTTATCACCCATTTTTCAAATACATGTTGCCATTGCTTTAGTGACATTCGCCACTGCGGGTTTTGCGCCATAATATTACCAGGGCAAAAAACATAACCACACTGATCTAGACCCGCACACACCGCATGGGTGAGCGCATCAAAATAGCCCTTAGCATAGTCGTCCATCTCTTCTGCGACTAACAAGCCATTATCTTGATCCGAACATGCAGCCTGATCCTGTCGACCTTGAGAGCCGAACGCTAACCAACAAAAGGCCATCGGTGGATCACCAAGAAGCTGCTGATTAAGCACGATTAACCGCCGCGTCAGCGCATCGGTAACCGAAGTCAATACACGCCCAATCTCTTCAGCCCTAGCATCGGCACTGATTAAATTCTGCAGCAATAGCGGAATTTGCTTACTAACAGAGATTAAACTAGCAAGATCCTGCTGACGCTCAATTTCCCCAATAAGAAGCAGTGGCTGAGAACCTTGTCCACGCAAGATATCGGTACTGGTCACCATGCCGATAGCTTTACCTTCATCAATAATAGGTAAATGGTGAATATTATGTTCACTCATCAATAGCATAGCTTCAAAAATTAACGCATTCGATGAAATAGAAATAGGTGAAACCGTCATCGCTTGATGCACAGCTAAACGACCATCGAGGCCTGCTGCCAATACTCGATTACGTAAATCCTTATCCGTTAAAATTCCAACTAATTTATGATTATCCGTCACCAACAAAGAAGATACGCGCGCATTTCGCATCAGGAGTGCTGCTTGGGTAACACTGGCATGGGCATCAATGGCAATGGGATCGGGTGACATCAAAGTACTTATGCGACTAGTAGTGGTGAGATCTTTTGCTTTAAAACGTGCCTCATGGCGCAGGCGCTTTGCAAAGGCTCGGGTAAAAAACTTATCGAAATTCCGGCTCTCACTCCTTAATTGATCAAACAAATGTTGCGGTAGATGGTAAACCAAACCATCCTCCAGTATTGCTACTTTATTAACAACTTTCTCCCCCGATAGCAGCGTAGAAAAACCAAAAAATTCACCTTCGCCCACTCTATCCACCAACACGCCTTCAGGATCACGAACCTCAAAAGCACCACTGCGTACTATATATAATTTCGGTGCATTGGCATCAAAGCTAACATAGGCTGAAGCCTTACTGTAATAACCTATGATGACTGCCTTAGCACAACGTAAAATCACCTCATCAGGTAAGGTATCGAAGGGAACTAACCCCTTGAGAAATTGCACTACGGGTTGTAATTCACTCGCATTCATAGGCAACACCTTATTTTTAAGCAGATATTCCCATCACTATAGCCCGCATTGTCAGTGAGCTACATTCGACTAAAGTCAGCTCAAGGTTAAAAAGCAAAAAGAGCGCCGAAGCGCTCTTTGTTTTCCACTATATCCAAGCCTTACTAGTGGCCGCTTGCCTCGCTCGAACCTTTAGGGAAACGAATAGACTCAACCATTTCCTGTACATGTAACGGTGTTGCTGCAGTCACTCTGCTTACGATTGCCGCTACCACAAAGTTGACTATCATGCCGACCATACCAATACCTTCAGGTGAAATACCTAAGAACCAGTTTGCTGGCACGTTTGCCGTTGGGTCAACAAACTTGAAGTAGATGATATAACCCGCAGTAAACAGTAAACCCGTTACCATACCCGCAATTGCACCTTCTTTGTTCATTGTCTTAGAGAAGATCCCCATGACAATAGCAGGGAACAGGGATGATGCCGCCAAACCGAAGGCAAAAGCCACCACCGCCGCCACAAAGCCTGGAGGATTCACCCCAAAGTAACCCGCAATCACAATCCCAACACCAGCCGCTAAGCGAGCATATAAAAGCTCTTTCTTGTCAGATAAATTCGGCATGAAATTCTTTTTAAGCAGATCGTGTGATACTGAGGTTGAAATCACCAACAACAAGCCAGCTGAAGTCGATAGCGCTGCGGCTAAACCACCGGCAGCCACCAATGCGATAACCCAAGCAGGTAAGTTTGCAATTTCTGGTGTGGCTAATACAATGATATCGTTATCGATTTTCATCTCATTACGACTTGCAGGGTCTTCAAACTTACCCGCTGCATAATATAACTTACCGTCAGCATTCTTATCGTCCCACTTAATAAGACCCGTTTTTTCCCAGTTTTTAATCCAACCTGGGGCAGTCTCATAGGCAACACCTTTAGCATCTGAACCATTGATGGTTTCAATCATATTAACGCGGGAGAACGCCGCTAATGCGGGTACAGTTGTATACATAATTGAGATGAAAACTAGCGCCCAACCCGCAGAGATACGAGCAGCTTTTACGCTAGGCACAGTGAAAAAACGAACGATAACATGGGGTAAACCTGCGGTTCCGACCATCAATGCTCCCGTGATACAGAACACATCAATCATACTTTTTGAACCATCAGTGTAAGGTGCAAAACCCAAATCACCGGAGAGGTTATTCAACTTATCTAACAAATATACGCCCGTATTATTACCTGCAGCATCAATCAGTTCAGCCCCAAAACCAATTTGCGGAATAATGTGGCCTGTCATCATCACTGAGAGGAAGATTGCTGGCACCATAAAGGCGAAAATCAATACGCAGTATTGGGCGACCTGAGTGTAAGTAATACCTTTCATCCCGCCAAGCACAGCATAGAAGAACACCACAGCCATACCAATGTATACACCAGTGTCGACTTCAACTTCGAGGAAACGTGAGAACACTACCCCCACACCACGCATTTGCCCTGCAATATAAGTAAAACAAATGAAGATGGCACAGATAACCGCAACCGTGCGCGCAGCCTGTGAATAGTAACGTTCACCAATAAAATCTGGCACAGTAAACTTACCAAACTTACGTAGATATGGCGCCATACACAGGGCTAATAATACATAGCCGCCGGTCCAACCCATTAGGTACACGCTACCGTCGTAACCGACGAAAGACACAATACCTGCTAATGAAATAAATGACGCCGCCGACATCCAATCTGCCGCCGTCGCCATACCGTTAACCACAGGATGCACGCCACCACCGGCAACATAAAACTCTTTTGTTGAACCCGCACGTGACCAAATTGCAATCCCGATGTAGAGCGCAAATGACAGCCCTACGATAAGATACGTTAATCCTTGAACACCCATTCCAATTCCCCTTAGTCTTCTTGTACGTTATATTTTTTATCTAAGGCGTTGGCTTTTGCCGCGTAGACAAAAATAAGCACAACGAATACATACATAGCTCCCTGTTGTGCGAACCAGAAACCTAATTTGAATCCCATGAAATGGATTTCATTCAGAACGTCAACCAATAAAATGCCACATCCAAAAGATACTGCGGCCCAAATAGCTAATAAGCTAAGAACGAGACGTAAATTCTCGCGCCAATAGCCTTTTGCTTTCTCGTTATTTTCAAAACCCATAGCGACTCCCCTGTGCTGTTTTAATTTTAAGTCATGTTTAATCTAACAACAGCTGGTGTGATCACAATCACGACTTTCGTCTAAGTCGTGATTTGAGATACGGTTTAAGAAAAGATGAATAAAACAAATTCAATGGCTTAACAAAATTATTACATTGAAATGCGCTTTAAACTTTTTCAACAGCTTAGACCAATGTCGAACAACATTAGGGGAGATTTAGTTAAATGAGGGCAAAAAAAGACGGGGCTGTAATAACTTATTGTCAGACCTAGATAAATTTAAGTACTGAGGTTTAGATAATCGCTAGGGTGTGTTGACTTTTTGAGATTAGGTTTTGTTCGTTCTGGCAAATTCGTGCTGCGAAACGAGGGTGAAATATCGTAATTCTACTCAAATGACGAGCGGCTCGTATGAAAGAAAGTAAGAGCTTGCCAAACTAAGATAAAGAATAACCCAGCGAGCACTGGGTTATTTACCTAAAAATGACTCCACTTATAAGGATAGTTAAAAACGCTAGCCTATAACTCACTTACTGGCGCTCACTTAGCGGCTAAGAATTTCACTAACGCAGCTAACTCTTCAGGGGTATGTGCCGTTGAAGTCAACATATAGCGGCCATTAACCAGCAGTGAAGGGACCGCTATAATACCTGCAAGCTCAGTTTGTGAGTCGTAGTTCATGAGTGTAAATTGGGCATCAACTGAATTGATTGCAGTCTCCACATCCTCAGCCTTAGCACCTTGGGAAACAAAAAAAGCCTTCACTTGTTCTGGACGAGTAAATTGCTCTCCGTTCACTTGGATTTGCTTAAAAATGGCACTGTGGGTTTGCTTCGTCATTTTAAGCTTTTGCGCCACATAATAGGCAAGCTGGCTCAGTTGCCAACTTGGACGACCAGCACCAACGGGAGTACGCTCAAAATTGATCTCTTTTCCCAGTAATTTAACGGTCGATTCAATTAAGGGCTCTTGGTTATAGCAATGCGGGCAGTTGTAAGAGAAAAACTCGCGTAACACCGGCTTTTGTGCCTCAGAGATCCCCGTAACCGTCACATAATCTTTACCTTCCTCAAAATTTGCCGCTTGTAGTGTAAAACTGGCACTGAGTATGAGTCCGAATGCAAAGGACACCAGTGGTCTAACAAAATTTAACGTGTTCATTATACTGTCTCTTTTATTCGTAATTTGATCTAAAGAACAATTTGCCAAGCCAATATTAGCCAATAAAGATAACCTAGAATGCCAGCTTCTCTCTTAAAATTTTGTTCATATTCCTCAACATGCACTGAGCATATCAAGGGGTGATGCATACTGATAACTAAAGCCTAAGTCGGATATAATTGCATCACCGAGGATCACCTTACTTGGCATGACTTGTTGATTAAATATGGGGGGAACTAAACCCAAAGATTGGGCTGCCACAGGGTAAAACTCAGCCTTAGTCGGGTGTTGTGGAGCGCAAAGATTATAAATTGGAGCAATGGATATGCCATTTTGACTTGCCGCTAAAATAGCACTGACGGCCTGAACACAATCGCTTAAGTGGACTAAATTGACTGCCACATTGGCACCAGAGACGTCCAACTTCCCCGCAAGAAAACGTCCAGGATGCCGTTTAGGCCCGACTAGCCCAGCAAAACGAAGGATACAACTGTTAGCTTGAGCTCGAAATAAAGCCTCTGCATCCAATAGCAGTTGGCTATCACTCGATTCCGCCAAAGCATCGGCTTCAGTCATTAATTTATCTTGGGTAGGATACACACCCGTGGTACTGATAAACACAATACACTGATATTGCCAACCTTGGGTTAGGGATAAAAGCTGTTGCAACTCATCAAAATAAGCACTATTGCCACGTGTTAATCTCGGGGGAATATTTACCACAAGAAAATCAGTTTGGAATAACGCTGCCAATGCCTTAGCGTCGGGTTTAATTTCTGCCCCCTCGCCGAGTTGCAGTGGAAAGGCTTCTATCCCAACATCTATTAATGAAGAGAGTTCATCGATGCTACGCTTACAACCTGTAACTCGATAGCCCTCTTGGACTAAATGCGTTGCCAACGCAAATCCAAACCAACCACATCCCACCACGGCAACACTTTTTTGTGGGGTGCCCTTATCTACTACATCAGCCATATTAGCCCCGAAGAGTCAAAATCAGCGGATAGAATACGGAACTTAATGGATAAGATTCAAGCCTGCAGCGCACTAAAATAAAAACTGACGCCTTTATCAACCTGTAATGTCCGAATAGCGCCTTCAGTTAACTCTTCAGCTTTGAGCGCTTTTTGTACTGTCACACCTTCCTCGCTTAAAAAACGTAACGAAGCCTCACTACCATCGGGCTTACAAGCCCAGACCTGTGGCTGGGTAACCTCTTTGGTCGTCATAATCACTTTAGCTACACAATCATCCGAGAGCTTAACAATCGTTCCTGGGGGATAAATCCCAAGAATTTTGACCAGTACAGAGATTAAGGACTCTGGATGCTTAGTCGCACGATGTTTAAATAAATAGCCCAAAGCCAACTGGGGTGACGAAGCCAGTTGACCACTGAGCTGCTGATCAAAATCATTTGCAAGGGCCACAATCTGAGTCACTATGGGAATTTTATGGCCTGTTAAGCCATCCGGAAAACCTGAACCATCAATAAATTCATGGTGGTGCAACACAATATTAAGCACTTCTTTGGGAAATAAACCCGAACGATTGAGCATGTCATAGCCAAAATTGGGGTGCATTTGCAAATAATTAGCCTCATTTGCAGTTAGAGCCCCACGCTTTCGGCGAATGATATCTGGCACTTTGAGCTTACCAATATCGTGGAGCAAGCTACCAAGGGCAATATCCCGTAAATCTCGCGGAGTTAAATCGAGAGCATGGCCTATCATCATTGCAAGCACGGCAACTGACACTCCATGTTGGGTGACACTCACCTCGTTCTCATCCATCCCCACCAAGGTTAAGAAAGGCTGTTCAATTTCCTGTAAATGGCTAAGCATATCCTCGACTAACGTTGCAGACTGCCGATACGCCCCTTCTGGATCACTCGCAATCTTACCAAACATATTGCGACATTGATTAACACCCTCCAAAAACCGCTTTTGGCTTAAACGCATAGCTTTACGTGTGTCGCTCTTAAGATCCCGCTCAGGCGGCGCTTGCTCTTGAACCTCACTAACTTTCTTATCCGTACTGGGTAATTCAATACCGGTATTGGTTTGCGAGACTAAAAATACATATGGCACACCCAGCCCACGGATCATTTCAATTTGAGCGACGCTGCTGATATCGACACGATTGAATAAAAAGGGGTGATTTGTCCATGACAGAGGCAACTTAACCCTCATGCCAAGTTGAAGTTCAGATAATAATAGTTTTCGTTGAGCTGCTTTTGCCACGCAATATGACTCCTTTAAAATGTGCTGAAGTGGATAGAGACAAAATCCATTACTCAAGCAACACATTCAAGCTAAGTACATATAACTATAGATGATTATGGAAATTCAGTAAGCAATAAGTAAAAAAATGCTTATCAAACTGAGGGATAGCACACACAACGCTAAAAAATTCATTGAAAGAGCGTAAAATTACTTTTAATTACAAAAACATAGACAACCTAAACTTTAGGTTCAATATCCATCGTTTTAGGCCAATCGGCAAGGTAGTAATGGAGTCGTTTCGATTTTAAAACGTATAAACTAGACCAAAACAATACTAGAGCATCAAGAGCAAGACTCCAGTGGAACATAAACTGTCCATGCACCAATCGCTGCCCAAGCAGTACAGCATCCACCAGTAATAACAGCCATAAACCCCATTTTAAGTGAACAAAAAAAGGCCTTAACCAATAAGGTGAACGACGACGCTCACAAAGCACTAGGATATAAAGCAGCACAGCACCAAGGCCTGCGGCAAGAGCAAGTAAGAAGTCGGATTTTTCGGGGTAAAAAATCCGCACTAATTCAGCCCTATCGTTTGCCTGTGTTAACGAAGCGATAAAAATACACCAACCGCGAGCTAAAAAAGCTAAAAGTGCATAGAGGAAAGTCGGCGGTTTGATATGGCCTTTATCATCAAGCCAAGTGATGTGACTGAAATTCAAATAGGTTTCCATTTAAAGAAGCAACAACAGCGTAAAAGTAAGATGGAGTCTATTCTGCCAATTTCAATGGTTCTTCGCCCAATACGCAGTACTTAACACTGAAATAAAAAAGAGCCCTGCATGGCAAGGCTCCATTTGTGTCCAACAATTAAGTGCTCTTTGCGAGAAATTGCAGTTAACTATTCGCGGCTAAGAGTGCTAATAGCTCGTCTTCATCCATCACTTTCACACCAAGTTCCTGTGCTTTAGCAAGTTTTGAACCTGCCGCCTCGCCAGCCACTAAGCAATCGGTATTTTTGGAGACACTACCAGCGACTTTCGCACCAAGGGCCTGCAACTGCGCCTTAGCATCGTTGCGATTAAGTTGATTTAACGTACCCGTTAATACCCAAGTCTGGCCTTTAAGTGGTTGTGCGTCCGCGCTTGGTGCTTCAATTGCAGGCCAATGCACACCTGCTGCAATCAAGGCATCAATCACTTCAAGGTTATGGGGCTGAGCAAAAAAGTGTGCCACATGCTGGGCGACCACAGCGCCAACATCTTCTACTGCGGTTAACTGCTCTACAGTCGCAACGCGCAGCGCCTCTAAGCTAGCAAAGTGCGCGGCAAGGTTTGCCGCTGTCGCCTCGCCCACTTCGCGAATGCCCAAGGCATACAAGAAACGTGCGAGTGTTGTCGTTTTAGCCGCTTCAATCGCGACAGCTAAATTGGTCGCCGACTTCATCCCCATGCGTTCAAGCATGGTCATCATAGAAGCGGTGAGCTTAAACAAATCTGCTGGGCTTTGGACTAATTCTTTATCAATCAATTGCTCGACGACTTTGTCGCCCATACCATCGATATCTAACGCCTTGCGGGACGCGAAATGCTTAATCGCTTCTTTACGCTGCGCTTCACAGAATAAACCGCCGCTACAGCGAGCCACCGCCTCACCTTCAAGACGCTCGACTAAACTGCCGCACACAGGACAGTTGTGCGGAAAGACGATATCAGTCGCAGTTTCGGGGCGTCTTTCGGGCACTATCGCCACAATTTGTGGGATCACATCGCCAGCACGGCGGATGATCACAGTGTCACCGACTTTAATGCCTAAACGCTCAATCTCATCGGCATTGTGCAGCGTCGCATTAGAAACGGTTACGCCACCCACAAACACTGGCTTTAAGCGCGCCACTGGCGTCACTGCGCCCGTGCGTCCCACTTGAAAATCAACCCCTTCGAGTAGGGTCATTTCCTCTTGAGCTGGGAATTTATAAGCTATCGCCCAACGGGGGGATTTAGCCACAAAACCTAAGCGTTGCTGCTGGACAATGTCATTGACTTTCATCACCACACCATCGATTTCAAAGGGTAAATCGCTGCGGCGGGTAAGAATATCTTTGTAATAGTCGAATACTTGATTTAACTCGGAGCACACTTTGATTTCGCTGCTAACGGGTAAACCCCAAGATTTTAGCTGCTGTAACTGTTCAAAATGGGTTTTGCCCAATGAATAAGAATCTGGCTCAACCACACCGAGCGCATAGGCATAAAAGGCAAGTGAGCGAGACGCTGTAATTTTGCTGTCGAGTTGTCGCAAACTACCCGCCGCAGCGTTACGAGGGTTAACAAAGAGTTTTTCATCCTTGGCCCGCGCGCGCTCATTGAGCGCCTCAAAAGCGGCCTTAGGCATAAAGGCTTCACCGCGCACTTCGACGAGTTCAGGAAAATCATTGCCACGTAACTTAAGCGGAATCGATTTGATTGTTTTCACATTTTCAGTGATATCTTCGCCAACAGTTCCATTACCACGGGTAGCAGCACGTTCAAGCACACCATGACGATACAAAATACTGACAGCTAAACCATCGAGTTTAGGTTCACAACAAAAACTCACCTCCCCCACTTTGTCACTCACTCGCTTATGGAAGGCGCAGAACTCCGTCTCATCGAAGGCGTTATCGAGACTGAGCATAGGTTTAAGGTGAGTGATTTGATCAAACTTTGCCAGCGCCAGTCCACCTACTCGCTGTGTTGGCGAATCGGCAACGATAAACTGAGGGAATTGCGCCTCGAGCTTAAGCAAATGCTGCATAAACCTGTCGTACTCAGAATCAGTAATGCTTGGCGCATCATCCACATAGTAGCGAATATTATGCTCGTTGAGCGATTGGCTGAGCGCCTGCATTATCTGCTGCGCATTTCCTGGGGTAACATCTTCAGAAAGAAGCTCCGAATGGAATGTATCGAGTTGAATGTCTTGCATATTCGTTATCCAGATCTCTTTAGATCACAAAAAGTAGCTCACAAAAATGAGGCCGCAGTTAGCGGCCTCATCATGTCATAATGATATAAATCTAAGCATTAGCGCGAATACGGTGTAAATAATCTTGTTTAGTAAACTCACCCCAAGGCTGGCGTTGGCCGTCGAGCACGACTGCATCGATATCATCAGCGAGTTGGCGCGCCGAGTTCAGCATAATCGAGAAGTTCATTAAGGCATCGCCATAACAAGGCAAGGTCATAAAAAATACCACACCTTGGGTGCTGAATTGCTCCATATTATCGGGATCAAATACACCGGGCTTTAACATATTAGCGATGGAGAACAACACCTTTCCATTACCGGCATTATCAACATGACGATGGAAAATATTCATTTCACCGTATTTAAAATTTAAGGTTAAAAAGCAAGGCAGTAACTCGGCGCCATTTAGCTGTTGCCCTTCTTTGGCGACCACGTGCAGCACCAAGACATCACGGGGTTCATCTAAACCTTCTTCAATGGCTTCTTCAGCATAATCGTCATCTTGATCGTTATCTTCTTGATAAGCATCTTCATCAAACAAGGCTGTTTGAGTCGGGACTGTCGCACTATGGGCAAGTTTTTCCTGTTCAAAGGCTTTTTGGGCAACAATCGCAGCGTGGGATTGACCTAAGGGTGGCACATGACTATTAAGCACAGGTTCTTGACGCGATGCTTTAGGTCCACGCTGTTGATCTGTCGCTGAAGGTGACTGCAAACTAAAATCCGGTTGTGGAACAGGTTCTTGCTTGATGTCAGGTTGAGTCTCTTGCTTCAATAATGGTTTAGGTTCTGCTTTAACATCTTGTTTAAGATAGGGGTTAATTGTAGGCGTATCATGGGTACTGGACTCCCCCGCCTTACGTACTCGCACGGCACCAATACCGTCGGCATCAAATCCATCGGCATCGAGACGTTTAGGTGTGCTTTCCCCCTTGTCGGCTTGTTGCTTATAAAAATTGCCCATAGGGCTATCTTTTAACGACTTAGGTTGTTGCCTTCTGATAGACCAAAATCCATGCACCAGCACAGCAACTATGGCTATGGCGCCCAAAACGAACAAAACTAGTTGCAAATCTTCCATTGGTTACCCTGTCTTTCTTCTAGTTATCCAGCGTCAGCCATCGCCACCGCTTGCTCTATATCTACTGCAACTATACGAGATACACCCGGCTCGTACATAGTTACACCTATAAGTTGATCAGCCATCTCCATGGTTATTTTGTTATGGCTAATATATATAAACTGTACGCTCTGTGACATTTCTTTCAGTAATCTACAGAAGCGTTCTACGTTGGCATCGTCTAATGGCGCATCCACTTCATCTAGCATACAGAAGGGAGCAGGATTCAGCCTAAATATTGCGAATACCAATGATAAAGCGGTTAATGCTTTTTCACCACCCGAAAGAAGATGGATTGTGCTGTTCTTCTTACCCGGTGGCTGGGCCATGATGGTCACGCCCGTTTCTAGCAAATCATCCTCGGTTAGCGCCAAATAAGCTCGTCCACCGCCAAAAACCTTCGGAAATAAGCGCCCGAGATCTTCGTTTACAGAGTCGAACGTTGCTTTAAAGCGTGTACGGGTTTCCTTGTCTATTTTACGGATTGCTTCTTCTAAGGTAGCGAGTCCCTTATTTAAATCGTCATCTTGATGATCAAGATAGGATTTTCGCTCACTTTGCTGTTCAAATTCTTCGATCGCAGCGAGGTTAATGGCACCTAAACGAACGATTTTTTGCCGAATTTGATCTAAATCACTCTGCCATTTATCAGGACTGCCTTCAGCGGGCAAAGTATTAATAATCTGTGACAGAACAATTTGCTGTTCTTGCAAGGCCGCTAACTGACTATCTGCTTGACCTTTTAAACCTTCACGACGTAACTTTAACGCGCTCAGGCTTTGAGTCAAGCCCTCAAGCCTACCAAGCTCTTGTTTTTGCTTTATTCCTATACTATTTAATGCCTCAGTAAGGGAACTTTGCTCCGTTCGCACGGCTTTTAAGCCCTGTTGTTGCACCTGTTGCTGTTTAAGCAGGCTGGTTAGCTGTTCACTTAACTGGTGACTATTATGCAAACCGCTCTGTTCGGCTGCCGTGGCAAGTTGCGTTGACACAGTTTCCCGAGACTGAACTAATTCATTGACACGTACCCGCTGTAATTCAATTTGTTCAACATTGACCGCTATTCGCATAGTGACAGATTGCAAGCGTGCACCAAGGGCAGATAAGGTTCGTTCAACCTCAGTCAAGCGCACTTTTAATGCTTGATGCCCCGCCAAATCTGCTTGGGAGTCTTGGCTAAGTTGCAATTGTTTTTCAAGGCTTAACTGCAGGACTTCATCTAGTTCAGCCTCTTGCTCCTCAAGTAGGCTTAATTGTTCGGTTAAGGCGGATATTTCAGCCAAACTCCGCGTTACCGTTTCCTTAAGTTGACTCCGCTTTACTGTGAGTAGCTTAGCTTGCTCAGTCGCATTGGTGAGTTGTGTCGTTTTTGTAGCTTTATCGAGCTGCAATTGATGCAACTTTTGCGTGCTACTGGTAAATTGCTGTCTCTGTTGGTTTAAAATCGCCGCTAACTCGGTTAGCTTGATTTGCTGCATACCAAGCGCGATGTCTAAATCTGCGATACTCTGCGCAAGCTGTACCTGCTCTTTACTCAGTTGCACTAAGGATTCAGCGCTGTCTTGCTTGGCAATTAAAAAGCCTCGCCCCAGCAAATAACCATCGGCGGTGACGATACGTTCATCATCCTTAAGCTTTGCTAGCATCTGTTTCGCAGATTGAAGATCTTGCGCCCATTTAAGCCCTGTTAACCAAGGGGCCAAATTGACATTAGATTGGATCTTGGCGTGATATTCATCATTGGTGTCTATACCAGCCAATTTTAGCTCTAGGGTTTGAAACCCGACCTCGGTATTTAACACGCCCATCGGCAAGGTAAGTAAACCATTTAATGCAAGCTCTGCAGCGGTTTCCCAGCCATTTTCTACCTTAATACTTTGCCACAGCTGCGGCTTATCACTGAGTTGCTCTTGCTTAGCGAGCCATTGTTCAACTAATTCAAAACGAGCACGGGTAGCAGTAAGCTTTTGTTGGATAAGGCCAAAACTAACACGCGCCTCATCTAAGCTTTGCGTGCTCAAACTCACCTGCTCTTCCAACTGATGATTAATGTCAATTTGCTCTGTTACAGCCTCATCTAACAAGGCGAGATCTTGAGTAAGCGGCGTAACCTTATCTTCAAGTTCAACACGAGTCAGGTTATTAAGCTCGGCTTGCTGCTCATCGTGCTGTTGCTGTTTATGCTGTAATAACTGCTCTTGATGCGCCAACTGGCTGCGACGCAGTTCGAGCTGCAACTTATGCTGGGATACTACCGCCGCCTGCTGACGTGCCGTTTCGCTCTGCTGCTCGCTGCGCTCGACACTCATATCCCACTGGGATTGCAGCTCATCCATCATCTCTTGCTGCTCTTCATGCTGTGGAGCAAGTTGAGATAACTCTAACTCCAAAGCACTCAGACTGGTTTGATAACCTTCGAGTTTATCCGTTTGTTGACGGATCTGGTCCTTAACTTGGATTAACTGTGCTTCGAGCTGTGAATCACGCTGTTTTTGATTCTGTAACTGTTGTTCTAGCTTAGCGATTTCGGTGCCAGTTAAATAATAAGCTTCGACGGCACGCTGCTCCTGCTCAGCCAATTGAGCAAGTTGTACTTGTAGCTCGGTCGCCTGTAATTCATCGGTTTGTGCAAGAGACTGCGCAGCCGCTTGTTGCACTTCGATGGCACTGATTTGCTCAGACAAACTCGCCATCTGCACCTGTAACTCTTGATAGCGCATCACGAGAAGTTCAGCGTGAGTCTTACGTTCAGCTTGTTTAAGTTCGCGATATTGTTTGGCGGCCTTGGCCTGCTGGGCTAATTTATCTAGCTGCTTACCTAACTCGCTACGAATATCGCCTAAACGCTCGAGGTTTTCACGGGTATGACGAATACGGTTTTCGGTTTCGCGACGGCGCTCTTTATAACGGGAGATCCCCGCCGCTTCCTCGATAAAAGTACGTAGATCTTGGGGTTTGGATTCGATAAGCCGTGAGATGGTGCCCTGCTCAATAATGGCGTAGCTTCGTGGTCCAAGGCCAGTACCCATAAATAAATCGGTGATGTCTTTACGGCGACACTTTTGACCGTTAAGAAAATACCACGACTCGCCATCACGACTGACCTGACGTTTTACCGAAATATCTTCGTAGCTAGCATATTGGCCTGCCAGACGCCCCTCTTTGTTCTCAAAAACCAGTTCAACCCCAGCCACAGAGACAGGTTTACGCGCGCTTGAGCCGTTAAAAATGACATCGGCCATAGAATCACCACGCAGGTGTTTAGCTGAGCTTTCACCAAGCACCCAACGCACGGCATCAATGACGTTCGATTTGCCGCATCCATTTGGACCAATAATGGCGGTTAATGCCTGTAAAAACGGAATTTTGGTGGGATCGACAAACGACTTAAAGCCAGCAAGTTTTATCTGTTTTAATCTCATAGTGCCAGTTAGCGCGTCTCTGAAGTTTGGCCCGAAAATGGCCCAAGTAGTGCAAATACATTCTGCAGGCAACTCTAGCAAAGCAAACCGCATTTTGTAACGTTTTTTATTGAATTCATGTGGCTTTTAGCTTGTCATCTGCCCATGAGTTGCTCACAATCGCATATAGCTGTCGCTTAACTTTTTGGAAAAACGATATGACACAGAAGAAAACCTTGCCCTTCCCAGCCAAAAGTGGTGTTAATTATTTTCTCGATGGCTTTGGTTTGATCAGGCGTAAAGGCCTGCGCACCTTCGTATTTATTCCATTAATGATCAACCTAGTCCTGTTTGCGGGGGTGATCTATGTGGCCATCGGCCAGTTAGAGACTATGTTCACTTGGATAAATGCCCAACTACCAGAATACTTAAGCTGGCTAAACTTTTTACTCTGGCCGCTCGCAGTTACGACTATGCTGGTTATGCTTGCCTTTGTGTTTAGCTCTGTAATGAACTGGCTCGCCGCGCCGTTTAATGGCCTATTAGCGGAAAAAGTTGAACAATTACTGACAGGAAAACCCCTCCATACAGGCTCAGGTCTCGATGTTGTCAAAGATCTTCCACGAATTTTTGGCCGTGAGTGGATAAAGCTTAAATACTATCTCCCGCGCGCGCTGGTGTTTTTATTACTGTTTCTTGTCCCTATGGTGGGCCAAACACTCGCACCAATTTTGTGGTTTTTATTCAGCGCTTGGATGATGGCAATTCAGTATTGCGATTATCCCTTCGACAATCATAAGGTGAGCTTTAAGGATATGCGCTTTGCCTTAAATCAAACCCGCGGTAGCAGTTTTAGCTTTGGTGCGGCAGTGATGCTGTTTTCGATGATCCCTATTGTTAATTTTATCGTGATGCCTGTGGCGATTTGTGGCGCCACCGCAATGTGGGTCGATAAATATCGCGAAGCCTACCGCAACCCAGCGATAGCCCCTGAGTAATGAAGATATTTGCTTATGGGTTCTCGGTTCCGTAACAAGGGACTCTCAAAAATGACTAGCACAAGTGATTAGTTAACTTACCCGCTGGTAAGTTACGCACAAATAAAAAACAGCCTCAAAAGAGGCTGTTTTTATAGATACCACTCAATCAATGCGTCCGCTTAACATTTCTGCAAAATCACGCTGCCGATAGAATATCCTGCACCAAATGAACTCAATAAACCTAAATCGCCAGCCTTAAAATCGCTGGAATATTTATGAAATGCAATCACAGAACCAGCCGATGCCGTATTGGCATATTCATCTAACACCACGGGCGCTTGCTCCGGCGATACCTCATCCCCAAGCATTTTTCTCACCACAAATTGATTCATATTGATGTTAGCTTGGTGCAACCACAAACGTTTGAAGGACTGTGGCGTTAATGCTTGTTCGGCCAGATGTTCATCCAAATGCTGATAAATCATCGGCAACAGCTCTTTAAACACTTTACGCCCCTGTTGGTGGAACAGCTTATCGGCTTGATGGGCCGCACTCGGATCGCAGCGATTCAGGAAACCGAAATTACTGCGAATATTGTTCGAGTAATCGGTAAAACAGCGGCTTGAGAGGATCTTAAATACATGGTCAGACTGGGCTAGGCTTTGCTCTTCAAGTACCAGTGCGGTCGCCACATCCCCGAAGATAAAATGACTGTCACGGTCGCGATAATTCACCTGCGCCGAGCAAATCTCAGGGTTGATCACTAGCACTCTTGAGGCTGAACCCGTAGCAATGGCATTAGCAGCGGCAACAATCGCGAACGTCGCCGATGAACAAGCCACCTGCATATCGTAACCGTAACCCCGCGTACCAAGGGCGCGTTGGATTTCAATCGCCATCGCGGGATAAGCGCGCTGGGTATAAGCACAGGCAACAATCACTAAGTCAATTTGTTCAGCCTTGAGATTGGCATTTTTAAGCGCCATCAATGCGGCTTCAAGGCCAATCTCGGCCTGCATCGATAATTCGTCACTACTGCGCTCAGGGATCAGGGGCATCATCACTTCAGGATCGAGAATACCCTCTTTGACCATCACATATCTGTGCTTAATACCTGAGGCTTTCTCAATAAACTCGCTCGATGAATAGGACAACGCCGCGACATGGCCTTGCTCAATTAAGCCTGCATTTTCAAGATTGAAAATATCAACATAGGCATTGAAGCTCTCAACTAAGGCTTCATTAGAAATACTGTGGGGCGGCGTAAATAGGCCACTCCCCGAAATTACGACCTGTTTCATAGGTGCTCCGAACGGGTGCTTGTTGTAAGGTGAGCAGACGCTGAAGGATCATTCGTCAGCACAGGCATCACATCTTGACGCTGTGCTTGCTGCTCTAATTGTTGCTTTTTATGCATTTGCACTAAGTCTATCACGACTGTTGAAGATATTTTATCTTGGATCCCCTGCCGATTGGCATCCCAAAATATTTGTATAAAACCGAGTAAACCGGTGGTAAAGCCAGCGGCATAACCGCCATAACGCCCAAACGCGGCCCATAAACTGATGCTAGCACCATCGAGTTGTATCACCCGAATGCCAAGTATCTTTTTACCTAAGGTTTGACCATCGAACCGCGCAGTAAAAACGGTAAAGTAAAACGCAGCCCAACCAAAGCCAAGCCCCATATCACTCATAAAACCTTTAATCCAAGCGACAACACTATGGCTGGTTGATTCATCCTTATCATCTACGCTTTTTATGCGGGAGGATTGAGAAGAGGTTACTTTCGCTGTGTCAGTCACTGTACTTTGCAACGATTCTGTTGGCCGAATCACTTGATTTGGCTTAAGCGGCTCAGGCAGAGAATCTGTTGTCGTCAATTCAGCTTGAGACGTGATAACAGGCCATAGGGTACCATCAAGCACTTCGGCCCGTAATTTTGCACTATCGGCGGCAGGCAAACCGCTAGTGACCAGGGTTTCAAGCACCATTTCCCGCCGCTCATTTTCTGCCATTCCCTTTGATACTGAATCGCTTGCTATCGCCTCTCGTAAGGATTGAATTTGAACCTTCCCACAATCGTAGTTGTCGCACAGACTCAACGAAATCAGTGCGGGTAGCGACGTAATAATTTGTTTACCCAATACCGATTGCTGCTCTGCTAACACATCGTTTGTGTCGTCAGAACCATTAAAATTAAATAGATTATCAGCGGTCGTAAGTAACATAAAAGCCAACATCAGGGCATAAAGTCCCCACTTGAGCAAACGACCAAACTTTCTACTGCGCTTTTCTATAAAGATAATACCGACCACCAGCAAGACAAACATCCAATCCATCTGTTCAGCCAACACAGTGATCAACAAACCGTCAATCATTATGGCTAATGCCCGCTTTAGCGGTGTCGCCAATGGGGTGTATAATACAGCTTCTGCAATGGTAAACGCCTTTGGTGTTACCATCGTTTTGGGGTCTTTGCCCAAATCCATTTGTTGTTGCTTCATTTTTGCTCTTGTCCGATCCCAGTGGTAGGCTTGTTTTACGATTGAAACATCAAGAAGTTATCCCTAAGAATGTAACAATCTTTTTTATGTTAGCAAGAGGTTAACACAGTTAAACTGGCTGCCAATCAGGGTTTGCGAATAACAGCACACCCTTTAATAACTAAATCGAATAAAGAAGAACAAACAATCACTTCTAAAACAGCCACAGCCGATTATGATTCAATAGTGCCAACATAGGAGCAAGCAATCCATGAGCAAAATTTTCGAAGACAATTCATATACTATTGGCAATACTCCACTAGTACGTTTAAACCGCGTTAGCCAAGGTAAAGTATTGGCTAAAGTCGAAGCACGTAACCCAAGTTTCAGTGTTAAATGCCGTATCGGTGCCAATATGATTTGGGATGCCGAGAAAAAAGGTCTGCTCACTAAAGATCACGAATTGATCGAGCCCACCTCAGGCAACACAGGTATTGCACTGGCGTATGTTGCCGCAGCCCGTGGTTATAAACTGACTCTGACTATGCCTAATACCATGAGCCTAGAGCGCCGTAAGTTGCTTAAGGCTTTAGGGGCAAATCTTGTGCTGACCGAAGGCGCAAAAGGCATGAAAGGCGCGATTGATAAAGCAGAAGAAATCCGTCAATCGGCTCCTGAAAAATACATTTTATTACAGCAATTTAATAACCCTGCAAACCCGGAAATTCACGAAAAAACTACAGGTCCAGAAATCTGGAATGATACCGACGGTGAAGTGGATGTCTTTGTTGCCGGCGTAGGTACTGGCGGTACTATTACTGGTGTGAGTCGTTACTTGAAAAAAGTGGCTGGCAAAACCATCACCTCAGTTGCGGTTGAGCCTGCAGATTCACCGGTAATCGCTCAAACTTTGGCAGGCTTACCTGTGCAACCAGGGCCGCATAAAATCCAAGGTATTGGTGCAGGTTTTATCCCAGGTAACTTAGATTTAGAATTGATTGACCGCGTAGAAGCGGTTACCAACGATGAAGCCATTGAGATGGCACGCCGCTTAATGCAAGAAGAAGGCATTTTAGTCGGTATTTCCTCGGGTGCTGCTGTGGTTGCGGCAAACCGTATCGCCGCATTACCAGAATTTGCAGATAAGACGATTGTGGTGGTATTACCATCGGCAGCAGAGCGTTACTTATCTTCAGTTTTATTCCAAGGCCAGTTTGGCGACGAAGAAAACATTCAGTAATACATCATGTTATCGCTTAATCTATACCCGGCCATAGTCGGGTATTTTTATGTTTAAAATTCAATCAACTTCATTTTATTCCTAACGGGAGCAAGTAAATATTACCCACCAAGTAGGACACAGCTCATAGTTATTTATCACGAAACTGACTTTCATGGCTGAGTTCGCTATAAAGGAGTAATCGCAAGCCAACTAATTATTTTTTATGCCTTTCTATAATGCTCCTCGCAATATCAGTGCCTTTGATGCTAAGTTTGAAGCCCAAAAAATTGCCTTTGGCCCCATTAGTTTTCAAGTGGCTCATTGCCTACTCAAGTTTGATATTTTAGCCACCATTGATAAAGCCGCAGAGCAGGGAATAACTTTGGCTGAGTTAAGCCAATCCTCTGTACTGAGTGAATATGCCCTAGGTGTCTTGTTAGATATGGGATTGAGCATGGGTTTAATTTGGCGAAACGATTTGGCCTATGTGCTCGATAAAACAGGGCATTTTCTACTCCATGACGATATGGCTGCAATCAATCTTAATTTTGTGCAAGATGTTTGCTACCAAGGTCTGTTTAAGCTAGATAATGCCTTACTCGAGGGGAAAGCAGCAGGGCTCGACGTATTTGGTGACTGGAATACCATTTATCCCGCACTTAAAGATTTGCCCCCCAAAGCCAAAGAGAGTTGGTTTGCCTTCGATCATTACTATTCAGATCACGCATTCCCCCAACTTTTACCTTTAGTGTTTGCTCACAAACCAAAACACTTAGTCGATGTTGGTGGAAACACAGGAAAATGGGCACTGAGCTGTTGTCAATACAATGCTGAGGTTGAAGTGACTATCATGGACTTCCCTGGACAGCTCGAAGTTGCCGCTCAACATGCCACGGAACAAGGCTATACCTCACGTGTGCATACCTATGCCACTGATCTACTAGACGAATCTCAGCTCTTTGTTGAAGGTGCAGACACCTACTGGATGAGCCAGTTTTTAGATTGTTTTTCTAAAGTGCAAATACTGAGCATCTTACAGCGCACAGCCAAGGCGATGACCATGGATAGCCAACTCTTTATTGTCGAAACCTTTTGGGATAGACAACCCTGTGCCGCTTCAGCCTATTGTGTTAATGCCACTAGCCTCTATTTCAGTGCTATGGCCAATGGCAATAACCGCATGTACCACTCAAAGGATTTATTGGCCTTGCTTCACCAAGCTGGATTATATGTTGATGAAGATACCGACAATCTCGGCCTCGGGCATACTCTGCTGCGCTGTAAACTAAAACCATAACTGCTAATTGACGTCTAGCGCAGCAATGCCAACTATAGTAAATAAAATTGATTTTATGCGTAAAAAGAATCAATTTAACTTATCAACCATTGGAGGAATACACTGATGACATAGAGACAGCGCTCCTCATCGAAGCGGTGTTATCAATCTCACTGTTGAGAGGTAATCAAGATGACTTCCAAACGTAAACGCTGGGCAGCACAAGCTGCTAAATTACCAAGCCCAATGGCAGGCTTAGCCCTCGCCATTGCCAGCCTAGGTTGGACTTGGGAAAGTGTGTTGCCTTCACTTAATGGCATGGGACAACTCATTGGTGCGATTATCGCTTCAATCCTGTTATTACTACTCGCGGGTAAATTTCTACTCCACCCCAATATTCTAACCAATGAGCTAAGCCACCCAGTCGTTGCCAGCGTGATCCCCACGTTTACCATGGCACTAATGGTGATATCAAAGATGCTAGGTCACTACTTACCCAATGCAGGACTAACACTATGGGTCGTTGCCATCGTTATTCATGTGATTTTTCTAGGGGCTTTTATCTACTATCGCGCCATTGATTTTAAATTAGAACATATGGTTCCAAGTTGGTTTGTGCCCCCCATTGGTATCATAGTTGCGGCTGTGTCTTTTCCCGCAGAGGGTTATCGATGGCTCGTTAATGCTATTTTAGTCTTTGGAATGTTGGTATACCTAGTGATGCTCCCCCTTATGCTATACCGCCTCATTTTTTGCCAAGCAGTACCAGATGCAGCTAAACCTACCATTGCCATTTTGGCAGCTCCTGCGAGTTTATTATTGGCGGGTTACTTAACAGTGTGCCAACAGCCCTCCATAGCACTGGTTGCATTGCTAGTGAGCATCGCTGTTCTAATGACCTGCATTGTCTACTTAGCGTTCTTTCACCTATTAAAACTGCCCTTTAGCCCGAGCTATGCTGCATTTACCTTTCCTATGGTTATAGGGGCTACGGCACTTTTTAAAACCTCAACTTGGTTAATGCAATATCGCCACTTTGAAAAGCTGGCCATGTGGATAAATTATTTAGCAGATGTTGAATTACTGGTTGCTACTGTAATTGTTATCTACGTTGTACTGCGATACTTAACACACTACTGCCCTAATCAATATAAAGCTAAAACAGCAGATCAAATACCTACAATGAACATAAAATAAGTAGAATACGAGGGAAAATATTTACTTAGACTAATTTATAAACAATTGAACCATTTCTAAAAAGAATCATAAAAATAAAGACAAATCGAATAAACAATCATCTTTCCTTTATAATTAAACAGAATGATGAATCGTATAACCAGAATAGATAGTTATTTTTTAGATCTATTAAAAATAGAATCTGCACAATTGTAGGCATCAACAATAAAATAAAAATAATAAATTAAACCGTACAGAAAACCCTATTTACATCAACTATAAACAGTGCAGCATTCGATATATATCAAAACAGGAAATATATAGATATATTTTACGCAAAAATTGTAAAAAAGTATGATTATTAGCTGCATGACACAAAGACCCGTCAAACAACAAAAGAAACCCACAAAAAAAACAGAAAACACCAAAAATACACAAAATACACAAAATAAAAACAATACCGCCAATTATAGCAACAACAATTTACTAAAAATAAGTGTTATCACAACTATTCACACTATTTATACCGATACACCCCCCTTAAAACACATAAAAACAAACAAACCACTAACAAGTTAAACGGCATTTACAATGTTGCACTTGTTATTTTCCTGTGGTTATATCCTGAGCCTAATTAAATGGGATACTGATTTATTGCAACAGTAACCCTTTAAGAAAAATAAAAATTAAATAAACAAGTATTAAGGGAGAATAAAATGCGAGCTAATTCTATATTAGCCAAAGCTGTTCGCTTTGCGTTAATAAGCGGTGCAACTACCGCTGCTTTATCAACAGCAGTATTTGCAGCTGAAGATGGAGCAAAAGTTGAACGTATCGAAGTGACGGGTTCACGAATTCAGAGAACCGATATGGAGTCAGCATTACCTGTTACTGTTTTATCTGCCGAAGATATTGCTAAAACAGGCTTAAGTGATGTTTCCGCAGTATTAGCTCAAATGCCATTTAACACTGCTGGTAGTTTTATCAGTGATGCAGGAAGCTCGGCAAGTAACCATGCAAGCTCGGGTATGCGCGGTTTAGGATCGAACCGTACGTTAACTTTGATTAATGGACGCCGTATTGCGCCATCAGCGACCTTTGGTGGTGATTCAACCAACCTCAACTTAATCCCGATGGATGCAATTGAGCGTATTGAAATTTTACGTGATGGTGCTTCTGCAATTTATGGTTCAGATGCTATTGGTGGGGTAATTAACATTATCCTAAAGAAAACATTTGATGGCCTTGCCTTTGATGCAAAATTTGGCAACCCAACTCAGGGTGGTCGCGATGAAAAATCGGCTTCTATTACTTTTGGTAACTCTGATGAAAAAAGTAGCAGCTTAGTTGTTATTGAACATAAACAGTTCGACCCTTTACAAGGTGGTGAACGCCCACATTTAACCGCTGACTGGGATGCCAAATATGGTCGCAGCGGTTTATATGCACCAGAAGGTACTTATCGCCCTGTAGCAGCACGTCCAACTAAAGGTGCTGATGGAACATTTGATGATCCAGTCTATACCGGATTACAAGTACCAGGTAAGGACTGTCCTGCTGATCGAATCGTCACCTCAAAAGATGGTTCAGCGTGTGGTTTCAGTCACTTTGATGGTACTGATTACCTGCCAGATCAAACCAAAGATTCTATCTTTACTAACATGACTCATCGTATTACTGATGAATTAGAATGGTTTGGCCAAGCTATCGTTATGCGTGATAAATCAATCACATCTTCAACAGCGCTATGGACACCCAACCTATATCTTTCTGCTGATAACAAATTTAACCCAACTTACGGCACAGAGAATGCTTCAGAAATCCAAGCTTACCACCGCTTAAAAGGCGTAGCTGACCGTAGTACTGAATTTAAGTCAGATGTCGTTGACATAGTCACAGGCTTAAATCTGGAGTTAGATGCGGGTTCATTAAGCTGGTATGTTCAGTATTCAGACCAAATTGTGAATATTGAAACTGACTCTTATGTTTTTGAAGATAAATTACAAGAGGCAGTTGACCAAGAACTATATAACCCATTTGTAGAAGGAGGTAATGCAACACAAGCAACACTAGATACTTTCTTACATACAGCAACACGTAAAGCAACGTCAAATACTACTGGTACAGGTTTATCTTGGGCAGCTTTAGCTCCAATAGTATTACCCGGTGGCGATCTTGGCTATGCATTTGGTATTGAATACCAGAAAATAGAATATACGGATAAACGAGATGCCCAACAGGCTGCAGGGAACGTATTAGGTACCTACGGTGGCGATTCAGCAGGTGAAAGAAACTATAAAGCAGCATTTATTGAATTAGAACTACCTGTTCTAGATAACTTAACAGTTAAACTGGCTAGTCGTTATGACCAATATAGTCTCCCAGACGTAGGTCAATTATCTAGCTCAGTGAACGTTCGCTATCAAGCACTTGATAGCTTGGTATTACGAGCATCCTATGGACAGGGCTTTAGAGCTCCCTCTTTAGATGATCTGTTAGGTGAACCAGCAACTAGCTATGACTTAGTGACAGATACAACACTATGTCAGTCATTGCCTGCAGACCAACAGAAAGATAATAAAGCATGTGAAGATGCCCAGTATTTACGTAAAAGCTCAGGCAACAAAGAGCTAGAACCTGAAAAATCAGATCAATACGCTTTCGGTGCCGTGTGGAACATCACAGAAAATATTGATTTAGCCGTTGATTATTACAATATTGAAATCACCGACCAAGTCAGTTATATCGATGCACAAACCATTGTCGATTTGGAGGCTATTGGTGGTTTAGGTGCTTACGACCCTAAATACATTTATATCAAACGTAAAGCAGACGGTACGATTGATGAAATCGGTGCTGGCAATATTAACATGGATGGCGTTCAAACTTCAGGACTTGATGTGTCATTCAGTTCAAACTTTGAATTAGGTAATGCAGGTACATTCAAGTTTGCAGTTGAAGGTACTTATGCTCTGGAATTTACTGAACAAGCGAGTCCTATCGCTAAACGTTATGATGTGCTCGGTACTAAGGGTTATCCACCACTGCGTTTCAATACTACATTTAGCTATATGATCGACGATTTTTCAGCGTCATTAATTGCTAAATATATTGATTCCTATGACGGTGAAACAGCGCAACAACAAGAGGCTGGTACCCAGAAGCAAGATTTCGCATCTTCCACTACTTGGGATATGACACTTAACTATGACTTTAGCAATTATGGAAAAGTCACCGTTGGTGCTCGTAATTTATTTGATGCTATGCCAACTGTGAACTATAGCTTGGGCTACCCTGGATACGATACTGATACTCACAATATCTTGGGTAGAGTGATATTTGCTGGCTATAAAGTTAAGTTCTAATTTCCTAGTGAGCAAATAATGCTACTAATATAAGCAAAACGGTATCTTTAGATGCCGTTTTTTTATCCCTTTAAAATAGCTATATTTAATAACATAGCATCCTCTATTAGGGTTCAGATTCAGATTAACTAAAGCCTAAACTAGCTAAAACCTAAATAGTGGGCACCAACAACCAGCACGCTCGATATCAACATCAAAAACAGCATAAAACGCCATATAAACTTAAGCCAATTGCCCCAATCAACTCGGCATACCCCAAGCGTAGCCATTAATGATGCAGAAGTAGGTACAATAATATTGGTGAGCCCATCACCCAGTTGGAACGCCAACACAGCCACTTGTCGAGTCACACCTACAATATCCGATAACGGAGCCATCAGCGGCATAGTCAATGCTGCCTGACCTGAGCCTGAAGTCACAAAAAAATTAAATACCGATTGAAATAACAGCATAAACCATGCAGATAAAGCATCGGGTAAATGCCCTATTACGCCACCGGCACTGCTTAATATGGTATTTAGCACGCTCGGCTGTGTCGGTTCACCACCACCTAACAACAGTAATATGCCTGATGCGCAACCAACAAGCAGAGCGGGCTCCAACATAGTTTTAGCTCCCTCTTTAAAACTCAGTGCCACCTTATTTAACGTCATACCATTGAGTTTAAAAAGAGTACCAATAATGCCAGCCACTATCCCCATGGTAAAAAATTGACTCGCAATTTCAGGGATAAACCAAGCTTTGGCAACCACGCCCCAAATAACCCAGATCATAGTCAACACTAGCGTGAGTAAAATTAAGCCATCTGCGAGATTAAAACGGCTCTCAAGTTTTGCATTGGCGTGATGCTCACGAAAGAATTCATCAGACTGATAACTATGGGATAAGGTAGGATTTTGCTGAATGCGATGGGCATAGCGCATGGTAAAAACAATACCAAATAAGGTAAACCCAACCCACATGGGAAAACGAAAGTCACTGCCTGATAATACCGGAATACCCGCGATACCTTGGGCAATTGCGACACTAAAGGGATTCATCCACGAGCTGGCGAAACCAATCTGGGTAGCGACGTAAGTTACCATCACTGTGGTAATACCGTCATAACCTAAACGTATCATCAGCGGGCAGATAATAATGGCAAAGGCAATCGCCTCTTCTCCCATGCCAAACACCGCGCCACCCAAGGAAAACAAGGTAAATATCACGGGAATAAACAGTTTCTCATTACCGCGAGTTTTATCGATTAATCGCAAAATGCCGTTATCAATCGTACCTGTTGCCATTACCACGCCAAAGGAGCCACCAATCACTAACATAAACATGATAACGCCAATCGCACTACCCCATTTAGAACCTGAGGTTAAGCCTTCGAAGGCAAAATTAAAAAATCCTACGCCACCTTCTCCCCTAAATAAGGCAACAGGTTGTAATTGGGGCTCGCCTATATCATCGAATTGATATGCAAAAGAGTTGGGATCAACCACGGTGCGCGCCTTTTGCACTCCAT
Organism: Shewanella profunda; assembly: GCF_023283765.1. GTDB lineage: Bacteria > Pseudomonadota > Gammaproteobacteria > Enterobacterales > Shewanellaceae > Shewanella > Shewanella profunda. The sequence goes on from NZ_JAKILG010000025.1 coordinate 31,507, forward strand.
CTGCAAGATAATGCACCTCCTGGGTTTGGAATGAACCAATGGGGATGAGGTACGTGAGCAAACCTGCAATTAAAGCGACAAAGAAGATAATCACTAAAGTATCGGGCATAACAAATTTACCCGACAGGGGTGTTGATGGAAAGGCATCGACAGTCTTGGTTGACTCAGTAGGGGGATTTGTCATAAGTGCGCCATTTTTATCGTGAATTTAAAGGCCGCACTATAAACCAATGGGAGTAAAATCAGTACATAATATCAATAACACCCCACAACCCCCCGCTATTCAACTTGCTTTGCGAACTTCCTAACCACAGACTCAAAGCCACACTAGTGAGTCACCACAGAACGGCGAATATTTTGTATCCATTTGATAACAAAATGGCTTTACACCACAGTTAAGCATAAAGAGTGAAGCACCTCTAAAAACCACACTGTTAATTTTAACTTTACTTGTGAGCAACTCGACACGGCTCTAAAATCATTTCCGTCAATCCATCAATAAAATTGATACTTTCCACTCCCCCATTTTTCAGCTAGGAGCAAATTAACACATGAAGTACTCACTCAAGCAAATTGCCGTTTTCGATGCTGTTGCCAGCCTTGAAAGTGTGAGTGCCGCAGCCAGAAAACTTTCCATGACACAGTCTGCAGTCAGTATGTCCCTCGGCCAACTTGAAAATCTACTCGGCCGTCCTCTCTTTATACGTCAGGGAAATAGGCTCACATTAAGTCATTGGGGAAATTGGTTACGTCCTAAAGCAAGGCGCCTATTACAAGATGCCCAACAAATTGAATTAGGCCTACATGAACAGCACTTGATCAGTGGTCGATTTAAACTTTGTTCTAGTCAGACTGCTGCCGAGCATCTTCTACCAGAACTCATCAGCAAGATTGATACGGATTTTCCAGAGCTGCGAATTGAACTGATGGTAGAAAACACCGACCATGTCGTTGACGGTTTACTTAACTATGAATTTGATTTAGGGATCATCGAAGGGCGTAACGATGATATTCGTCTTCATCAAGAACAATGGCTAGACGACCATTTAGTCGTTATTGCCTCACCCCACCACCCCTATGCCCGTTACGAAAGCACCAGCCTATCGCAACTTGAACAGGCCAAATGGGTACTCAGAGAACAAGGTGCTGGTACAAGGCGGATTTTTGATGGTGCCATTCATGGTGTTATCGAAAAATTAAACGTCTGGAAAGAGTATGAACACGTTCCTTTGCTAAAGGCTTTGGTAAAAAATGGGCCCTATTTAAGCAGCCTGCCTTTCTTGGATGTTGAGAAGGACGTTGCTAATGGTGAACTGGTTATTCTGTCGACGCCACAACTCAATATGAAACGACATTTATCATTTATTTGGCGTACAGACTCTGGGGAAAACCCATTAAGAGACTGTGTCATTACTGAAGCAAGGCGCTTAAGTCGCCACAGGCAAGTTCTGGTTAAACGCTAATATCTTTTTTTTTGAAGCATCTATAAAGCAAAAATCCCGAAACAACCTTGGTTGTCTCGGGATAAGATTGATAGCTGTCAGTGGTTTTTAATCGTAGAAGGCACCACAAACCACTTTGGCGATCTCATCTCGAGTAATCATCCCGCATAACTTACCTTGCTCAATAACCGGAAAAGCACTCGGCTTAGTGGCGTAAGCATGGCGCAAACGCTCTTCGTAACTTTGATAGGTACTCGCAATCATCAGTCCGCTATCCGTTACAGGAAACAACTTTTGACGATCGACAACCATTAACTCAATTAATGCATCGAGTGGATCCTTGGGAGAAACGGTTAATACCTCGGTTTGCATTAAATCAGCCACTTTATCGGGCACACCGCGAGTAAACTCCTGCGCCCAGAGGCTGCGCAATAAGTCCTGTTGTGAGATAAAACCAACTAATACTTGTTTATCATCTACAACGGGGGCGGAGCGCACATTTGCATCACTTAGCAGCTTTAAACCCGCATAGACAGATTGGTCGGCACTCAGTGTTACTGGATGTTGATCCATTACATCACTCACGAACATTTTAGGAATAGGTTTTGAAACCAGTTTGGCATTTAACATAGTAGGTTGATCTCCAGCAGAAGTAGAATAAATATAAGGTTCGGGAACAATGGATGGCACAAGCTCATTAGCAAGTGTCTCATCCGTAGGCATGTCTTTGTTTAATAAAGAAGAAGTTGTCAACACATTGACTAGGGTTAATGTTGGGGTATGACGCTCAATACTGGATTGATGCGAAGGTTTGGCTTGCTCAATCCACCAATAACCGAGTCCAACAAACATCCCACCGCCAACAATATTGCCGAGTGTTACTGGGATAAGATTCTTGATGACAAAATGGCTAAGGGTTAAATCACTGAATTGCGCAGCATCTATACCAATAGACGTAAAAAATGCTTGATCAGCAAAGATGTGAATTGCAATGCCTAAGGGCACCATAAACAGATTAGCTATGCTGTGCTCAAAACCACTGCTCACAAACATTGCCACCGGCAACATAAGTAAAATCGCTTTAGTTAAAGCATCTCGGCTAGCAAAGGTCATCCATACCCCTAAGCACACCAACATGTTACAAAGGATCCCTAAGCTAAATGCCTGAAACCAGCCATGATGTAATTTATGCTGAGCGATCGTTAAGGCATTCATCCCCCAACGTCCCCCATCAAGTAGATACATACGGGCAGACATGATCAGTAACAACATCACCATTGCACCGAGTAAATTACCTAGGTAGACCCGCACCCAGCACATAACAAGTTGTTTAGTGGTCACTTTCTTTTGTGCCCAAGCAACAGAGCTCAGCACGGTACTCGTGAATAGTTCGCCGCCACAGATCACCACCAACATCAAACCTAAGCTAAAGGCTAACCCTCCAGCTAAGCGTACAAGTCCCCAAGGACTTCCCGCCGCACCAGTTGTCACTGTGATATAAAATACAAAAGCTAAGGCAATAAAGGCGCCTGCAAATGCGGCCAAACCAAATGATTGCCAAGCAGATTTAACCACCTTGCTCTGCCCATAATGTTCAGCGTATTCATAAAGGCTCGGCTTATCAGGTTGAGTCTTTTCAATGTGGGGATAGGATCGCGTTGGCGAGCTGAGATGAGGCTGTTCCCTCATGCGAGCATCGTACTGTGATGCTTTCATCTCATTTAATCCCAACGCTAAATGTTTTCGAGCCAAATAGAGTCAACAACATAAATTTCTCCAGTAATTTCATTGCTCTGTGAATAGTGCAATCAAACAATAACCTGAATAGCCACTCAATAAAATTTGATAATAATGATATGAACAATCATTAAATTTGATACACAAGATCAGTACCTGGCAGAATGTTAAGATTTAAAAATTATTTAACAACCAACCTTATTTATTGTTTTATATGGAATAATTTAAGCAGATATGATTTCGCGCTATCAATTAGCACGACGTCCCAAGAAGTAGATACCCAGCCAGTGATAACTTTTACTCAAACCATCACTTCATCAAGTACCCAATTTCCCGATGGAGTAGGCCATCATCAGTCAACTTGATGAACTAAACGCCCTCTTTTAGCACGAGGAAGAAAACTCCAATAACGGGCTTAACTTCACATTTATTTAAAGACAGTTGCGGATGTACTGCACATTCACGACTTATTTATCGATCCAATTCAAATTTTCACTCCATTTCGCAGTGTAACAACACAAAATCGCAGGCAAACGTGATCAATAGGTAACGCAATATGCATGCCTAAGCGTCAATTTTTATCGTTCACCCACCTAAGTTGTTAAGTGCCTCCCAAATCCCTAAAACAGGTGTTTCAGATTTATTGATACCTAGTGATGACATTAACGACCTATGTTAATATCTGACAGGTAAATTGGTCTGACCAATTTAACCATAAGGAACACGACAGAATGTGGACAAAATTATGGGGTGAACAATTTGTCTACATCGACGACTAAAAAAAGTGACTATTCTTAGCTTGCCAATCTACAAGCAAGAGTCGTTGCCAAAATCATGGAACACGCTCGGTTGTCATCAAATGATGAATCACAATGTTCTTTTCGGAGAATGAGAAACTATGTCTGAAACAGTCAATAAAGAAGAAAGGGAAACCTCAGAGCGGACTTATAGAGAACTGCACCGTCCAGCGTCTCAGTTTGTCACTCGTGAAGCGTATTTGGAGCATGAACTTAAAATCATGAAACCAAGACGCTGGGGATTAAATTTACCGGGTCGCGACTTTCGTTTCGAGTGGGAGGACTTAGTCCCCGCATTAGCTGGAACAATTGGGATTACCGTGATGTATTCAGCGGTGATGGCAGCATGGGCAGCAGGCTTAACTGAACGGTGGGAACATATCAATTTAGGGGCAGAGTTTGCGATCCAAGTTGTCCGTGTTGAAATGCTTATCCCCGCCCTACTCTTCTGTATCATTAGCTCCGGTTTTATCAATCCTCGCGCTAACTTAGGTGGTAACCATGGCCCAATGATCCCCTTAATTGGAGCGATCGCCTTAGCGGGGGCGCACCCACTGGCGCTGGCTATCCTTATTGGGATATTTGGTTTAATTCTCAGTTATTTCAAGGGGGGATCGCGGCTCGTTAACCTAACAAGTAGCGGCGTTGCGGGGGGATTACTCGTCTTCCTCGGTTTTATGGGTGCCAAGAGCCAAATTGGATCACTCTTTGAATGGGCTGGCGGTTTACAGGCCAAACATAGCTTAGATTATTCACTCGGTTATGTGGCTTTTGCTATCTTGCTGATCAATGTGATTTTATATGCTTACCTCGCTAAAGTGGGTAAACGCTGGCTAGCCATTCCGCTATGCTCTATCACTGCCATAGCCTTAGCCTTTGGGTTAGGAGCTGGCCTTGATCTGAAATTTGTCACAGAGCCAGGGATCCCTAACCTAAACCCAGTCTATTGGTGGGGCTCTACTGAGCATGGATGGCAACTAGGTTTACCTAATACTGCACACTTCATCGCTTCATTACCCTTTGCCATCTTAGCTGTTGCTATGTGGTCGCCCGATTTCTTAGGACACCGTATTTTCCAAGAGCTTAATTACCCTAAAGGCGCTGAAAAAGTGTTAATGGATGTCGATGACACTATGACAACCTGCTCACTACGCCAAATTGTAGGCACTGCGGTAGGGGGCGGTAACGTTACGTCGTCTTGGGGAACTTATATGATCCCTGCGGCCATCGCGAAACGTCCTATTCCAGCAGGCGCTATTTTGCTCGGTAGCCTTTGTATCATTGTAGCGATTATTGGTTATCCAATGGATGTGACCGTATGGCGCCCAGTGATGTCGATAGCACTCTTGGTAGGTGTGTTCTTACCACTGCTTGAAGCTGGCTTACAAATGGTGAAAGACAATTTAAGTAGCCAAGCCGCGGGGATTTGTATTTTTGCCTCTTTTGTTGCAAACCCTGTGCTTGCTTGGGCCTTAACTATGCTCCTTGATAACAATGGTCTTATTGGTGATAAGGAACGTCCAAAAACCTTGTCATTTGCAGACCGAGTGATCATTCCTGGCCTAGCATTTGTCATTTGTCTTGCCGCCATGTTAGCGGTTGGCATGATTGAAGGTATCCCAGCACTACTTTAATAACGTTGTTTAGCGCAAGCCAATAATGTGTTGGTTTGCGCTAATGATAGAAGCTATTTATTTCACTGATATATAGCCAATATGATTGATTTTTAAAACATTTATGTATCAATCCCATTGCCTATGTACCATTGGTCCTATAATGGACGGCCAAGTAAGCACTTTTGTACCTAAAGCTCAGTAGCGTCTGAATCCCAATATCAAAGTTTTTGTATTGTTGAACGAGGCTGGTTTTAACTGAATTAGGTATATGACTAATCGATGAGATGCAAACGTTAATTTACGGTAAAAATGCTATATGGGTAGCAATTTTGGAATTAACTCAAGGCAAACTAAACTGATTTAAGTGCGATAGTAGGTTAGCTATGGTAGTATGAATCTGGTTAATTGGTCTTACCAATTATAATGAGGAATTATCGATAACCGAACTAGCGAATATTTGCCATCTTATCGGGTATCAATAGACAGACTTTTGAAGTACCAGCTTTTATAAAGCAACAGGTATTTTAAAGATCAGTTCCCATCATAGGGCGTCATCATGAAGGGAACTTTATATCAGGAATTAGCTATTGGCTTATAGTCAGCATTGCTCAGCGCTGATCGCCAATAACCTTTAATCTCAACCAAAAGGTATTAGTACGATGACCGACAAAACTGAACTGTTTGCCAGCGCCTGGGAAGGTTTCACTCCTGGTGATTGGAAATCTGAAGTCAATGTACGTGACTTTATCCAACAAAACTATACTCCCTATGAAGGCGACGAATCATTCCTAGCCGGTGCCACCGAAGCGACCACAACACTGTGGGACAAAGTGATGGAAGGCATTAAACAGGAAAACCGTACCCACGCTCCTGTTGATTTCGATACTAAGATGGTCTCTACCATCACCTCCCACGATGCGGGTTATATCAACAAAGATTTAGAAACTATCGTTGGCTTACAAACAGATGCACCATTAAAACGTGCAATGTTGCCTAACGGTGGTATTCGTATGGTGGAAAGCTCATGCGCCGCCTACGATCGAGTACTGGATGAAGACGTAAAATACGTCTATTCAGAACTGCGTAAAACTCATAACCAAGGCGTGTTTGATGTTTACACTCCAGAAATTATGGCCTGCCGTAAATCGGGGATTTTAACGGGTTTACCAGATGCTTATGGCCGTGGTCGTATCATCGGTGACTATCGCCGCGTTGCGCTTTACGGTATCGATTACCTAATGAAAGATAAATTTGCCCAATTTAGCTCACTGCAAGCGCAGTTTGAAGCTGGCGAAGATTTATCAAATGTTATTCTGCTACGTGAAGAAATTGCTGAGCAACACCGTGCACTAGGCCAAATGAAGAAAATGGCCGCTAAGTATGGTTTCGACATTTCTAGCCCAGCTAAAAATGCTCGCGAAGCGATTCAATGGACTTACTTTGGCTACTTAGCCGCAGTGAAGAGCCAAAATGGTGCGGCTATGTCGTTAGGTCGTACTTCATCATTCCTCGATGTTTATATCGAACGCGATCTGAAAAATGGCACCTTAACTGAGCTACAAGCTCAGGAAATGATTGACCATTTCGTGATGAAACTGCGTATGGTACGTTTCCTACGTACCCCTGAATACGATGAACTGTTCTCTGGCGACCCAATTTGGGCAACAGAATCCATTGGTGGTATGAGTTTAGATGGCCGCACACTAGTCACTAAATCAAGCTTCCGTTTCTTGAATACCCTTTACACTATGGGGCCAAGTCCAGAGCCAAACATCACAGTATTATGGTCAGATAAACTGCCTCTCGGTTTCAAAAAATACTGTGCAAAAGTGTCTATCGACACTAGCTCTATCCAATACGAAAACGATGACTTAATGCGTCCTGATTTCCAATCTGACGATTATGCTATCGCCTGTTGCGTGAGCCCAATGGTTGTGGGTAAACACATGCAGTTCTTCGGTGCCCGCGCTAACTTGGCAAAAACCATGTTATATGCGATCAACGGTGGTATTGATGAAAAACTGAAAATTCAAATTGCCCCTAAAGCAGACATGATCACTGACGAAGTGCTCAACTTTGATGATGTGATGAATCGTCTTGACGGCTTAATGGATTGGTTAGCAACCCAATATGTCACTTCATTGAACGCTATCCACTTTATGCACGACAAGTACTCCTATGAAGCTGCGCTAATGGCACTGCACGACCGTGATGTACGTCGTACTATGGCTTGTGGTATTGCAGGTTTGTCTATCGCAGCCGATTCACTGTCTGCCATTAAATACGCCACAGTTAAACCAGTTCGTGATGAAAATGGTATTGCGGTTGATTTTGACATCAGTGGTGACTATCCAAAATTTGGTAACAACGACCCACGTGTTGATGATATCGCTTGTGACTTAGTTGAACGTTTTATGGCGAAAATTCGCGACCGTAAAATGTATCGCAATGCGATCCCAACTCAGTCAATTCTCACCATCACCTCTAACGTGGTTTATGGTAAGAAAACCGGTAACACACCAGATGGTCGTCGTTCAGGTGCACCATTTGCTCCGGGTGCAAACCCAATGCATGGCCGTGACGAAAAAGGCGCAATTGCCTCATTAACCTCAGTGGCTAAACTGCCTTTCGCCCACGCTCAAGACGGTATTTCTTATACCTTCTCAATCGTGCCAAATGCGTTAGGTAAAGATGATGATGCCCGCCGTGCCAACTTAGCAGCATTGATGGACGGATATTTCGACCACAATGACAAAAAAGAAGGTGGCCAACACTTAAACGTCAACGTGATGAATCGTGAAATGCTCGAAGACGCAGTGGTTAACCCTGACAAATATCCACAACTGACCATTCGTGTTTCTGGCTATGCAGTACGCTTTAATTCACTGACACCAGAGCAACAGCAAGACGTGATCACACGTACTTTCACTAAAGGTCTGTAAGCTAAATAAGTAAAGGCTGTAGTACAATGTGCTACAGCCTCACTTATTTTATCAGGAGTCACAATGGCAGTTATCGGTCGGATCCACTCAGTGGAATCCTTTGGCACAGTAGATGGTCCTGGCATACGGTTTATCGCTTTTATGCAAGGCTGTTTAATGCGCTGCCAATATTGCCATAACCGTGACACTTGGGATCTTGATGGCGGCAAAGAAGTTCAGGTCGATGAGTTAATGGGCCAAATCATCAGCTATCGACCTTTCCTTGATGCCAGTAATGGTGGTGTCACTGCAAGTGGTGGTGAAGCCATTTTACAGGCCGAATTCGTCGCTGAATTGTTTAAAGCCTGTAAGAAAGAAGGCGTTCATACCTGTTTAGATACCAATGGTTTTGTACGTAAGTACACACCAGTAATTGATGAGTTACTCGACCACACTGACTTGGTCCTGCTCGATATCAAACAGATGAATGATGATAAACATATTGAACTCACCAAAGTCAGTAACCACAGAACACTGCAATTTGCCGAGTATTTGGCGAAACGCAATCAAGCGACATGGATACGTTATGTCGTAGTGGGCGGATTTACAGACGATGAAGCATCGGCATTACAACTGGCCGAGTTTATCAAACCCATGAAAAATGTTGAAAAAGTAGAATTACTGCCTTACCACGAATTAGGTAAGCATAAGTGGGAAGCCATGGGTGAAAGCTATCAACTCGATGGCGTGTCCCCCCCGAGTCGCGAAACCATGGAAAAGATTAAAGCGGTATTTGTCCAGCAAGGCATTAACGCAGTTTATTAGTCGACCAAGCAGCGATTGAAAACGGATTAAGACGAAGTAAAAAGCTAGAGTTCTTCCCAATAACTGGCATCTAAGCGCTCAAAGGCTATTTTTAAGATAACAGCCATATCGAGATAACAAGCCTTAGCGCCTAAGGTATGGCACTGAATGCCCATGGAAGACAGCTTAGCACTTAACTGGTTACTCCAGTCAAAGAGCGATAAAGGTAACGGATGGCGAGCCCGCCAACCTAACCACAATAAGCCCTGCACTGGCAGGCTAATAAAAAATAAAGCGATAGTGACAGCTTGTGGCAAAAATGCCCAACCATAAATATATAGCTGGCTCATACTCGCGAAAACCGCCAAGACGGGCATCACCAGAATGGCAAGCTGAGTCGCACGCACAACCCGATACTCAGGAAAAAACAAACCCAGTTGTCTAACCATAGGCCACGTCTTCATATAACGGCGACCGTCCCCTAAGGTTTTGAGAATATTGATGCTCAATTTTAGACACCTACAACAATGAAACACTGCTTTTACCATAGCATAATCTGGTGCTTTGCCCCAAGACTGTTACGGTAAATACACGGTAGTTTCTATAGTTTTTTGAATCGTTATATTAAACACAATGGCAGAAGGTTTACACATGTCTAATAAACTGGTTTTAGTACTCAATTGCGGTAGCTCTTCACTCAAATTTGCCGTCATTGACGCGCAAACAGGTGACGATCAGATCTCTGGCCTAGCCGAGTGTTTTGGCTTAGAAGATTCTCGTATCAAATGGAAAATCAACGGCGAAAAACAGGAAGCGGCCTTAGGTGCATTTACCGCTCACCGTGAAGCAGTTGAATTCATTGTTAATAAAATCCTTGCGGGCCAGCCTGAGTTAGCGGCGCAGATCCAAGCTGTCGGCCATCGTATCGTACATGGCGGTGAGAAATTCACTCGCTCAGTTATCATCGATGACAGCGTGATCGCAGGTATTGAAGATTGTGCATCCCTCGCACCACTGCATAACCCAGCTCACCTTATTGGCATTAGAGCTGCGATGGCTTCATTCCCTAAACTGCCTCAAGTTGCTGTGTTTGATACCGCTTTCCACCAAAGCATGCCTGATCGCGCCTACGTATATGCCCTGCCTTATAAGTTGTACCGTGAACACGGTATTCGTCGTTATGGCATGCATGGCACTAGCCATTTATTTGTTAGCCGTGAAGCGGCAAAAATGCTCAATAAGCCACTTGCTGAAACCAATGTGATCTGCGCACATTTAGGTAATGGTGCTTCTGTGACCGCAGTTAAAGGTGGCAAAAGTGTCGATACCTCAATGGGATTAACCCCATTAGAAGGTTTAGTTATGGGCACACGCTGTGGCGATATCGACCCATCAATTATCTACCACTTAGTTCATCAATTAGGTTACACCTTAGAAGAAGTGAATAACCTAATGAACAAACAAAGTGGCTTACTGGGTATCTCTGAGCTAACTAACGATTGCCGTGGTATCGAAGAAGGTTATGCTGACGGCCATAAAGGCGCGACATTGGCATTGGAAATTTTTTGCTATCGCTTAGCCAAGTACATCGCCTCTTACACTGTACCGCTCGGCCGCTTAGATGCCATAGTCTTTACTGGTGGTATTGGTGAGAACTCTAATTTAATCCGCGAAAAAGTGCTTAACCTGTTGGAAATCTTTAATTTCCATGTCGATAGCGAACGTAACAAAGCGGCTCGCTTCGGTAAAAAGGGCATTATCACCCAAGATAACAGCACGATAGCTATGGTGATCCCAACTAACGAAGAATGGGTTATCGCCGAAGATTCAATTAAACTTATCAGCAAAGAATAAGATGACCTAAGCCGTTTGCTCACCCAAACGGCTTTATTGTTAAAGACTTACAGCTAACACATTCACAAGCAAACTCGCAGAATCTATCTGCCAAAAACCATCGAACTTAGAGGTTTTTATGTCCCGAAATATTATGTTAATCCCCATAGGCACAGGCGTTGGCCTGACCTCCTTAAGCCTTGGGATGGTTCGAGCATTGGAACGTCATGGGGTTAAAGTTCAATTCTTTAAGCCTATTTCTCAACTTCGTCCCAACGATAATGGCCCCGAACGCTCAACCACCATTTTAAGCAAGTCACCTACGGTAAATCCCTTAGAACCCTTCGACATGGCGCATGCAGAAGCCTTAATTCGAGCGGATCAAATCGATGTACTAATGGAGCAAATCATTGCCCGTACAGCGGAATGCGCCAGCAATACTGAAACACTTATCGTCGAAGGTTTAGTGCCCACCCGTAGCCATCCTTTCGCGGGCGATGTTAACTACGCCATTGCTAAAGCCATGGATGCCGATGTTATTTTCATCGCCACTCCAGGTAGTGATACACCAACAGGCCTAATGAATCGTCTCGAAATTGCCTATAACTCTTGGGGCGGTAACAAGAATAAACGATTAATTGGCGCAGTGATCAACAAGATTGGCGCCCCAGTAGATGACGAAGGGCGCGCCCGTCCAGACTTATCTGAAGTATTTGATCATCAAGGTGTTCAACGCTCAGATGCTGCCAGCATGTTCCAACTGCCCGGTAAGAGCCCACTGCGTATTTTAGGTAGTGTGCCGTACAATCTTGATCTGGTGGCTCCACGCGCCTCAGATCTCGCTAAGCATCTACGTGCTCGCATTATCAATGCGGGTGAAATGCACACTCGCCGCCTACGTAAAGTGACTTTCTGTGCGCGCAGCATCCCAAATATGGTTAACCATATTAAGACTGACTCGTTACTCGTCACCTCTGGCGATCGCTCAGATGTCATCGTATCGGCCTGTCTTGCAGCCATGAATGGCGTTAAAATTGGTGCCCTGCTTCTGACGGGTAGCTATGAGCCAGAGCCAGAAATTCTCAAGTTATGTGAGCAAGCATTTGAAACAGGCTTACCCGTATTCTTAATTGATACTAATACGTGGCAAACCTCGCTCAATATCCAACGGTTTGACCATGAAGTGCCAGTTGATGATGCGGTGCGTATTGATTTAGTTCAAGATTACGTGGCAAGCCATATTGATCAAACCTGGATTGAAAGCGTCACTAAAAACTCTCCACGAGAGCACCGCCTATCGCCACCAGCCTTCCGCTACAAGTTAACAGAACTGGCGCGCGCGGCCCATAAAACCGTGGTTTTACCAGAAGGTGATGAGCCTCGGACGATTAAAGCGGCAGCCATTTGTGCTGAGCGCGGTATCGCACGCTGTGTACTCTTAGGTAAAAAAGAAGAAATTCTGCGTATTGCGGCGCAGCAAGGTGTGGTGCTGGGTGAAGGCGTAGTTATCATCGATCCAGAAGAAGTGCGCGATCGTTACGTTGAACCTATGTTAGATCTACGTCGCAGCAAGGGCTTAACTGAAGTCGTTGCTAAAGAGCAATTAGAAGACAACATGGTGCTTGGCACTATGATGCTGGCTCAAAACGAAGTCGATGGTATTGTTTCTGGCGCGGTTAACACCACAGCCAATACCATTCGTCCACCGTTGCAACTGATTAAAACAGCACCGGGTTCAAGCTTAGTGTCATCCATCTTCTTTATGTTGATGCCAGACCAAGTCCTGGTCTACGGTGACTGCGCCATTAACCCAGATCCGAATGCCGAACAACTGGCTGACATTGCGATTCAATCAGCCGAATCTGCAAAAGCCTTTGGTATCGAACCAAGAGTGGCGATGATCAGCTACTCAACAGGTACCTCTGGCACAGGTTCAGATGTGGATAAAGTGCGCGAAGCAACTCGTATCGCTAAAGAAAAGCGTCCAGATCTGATCATTGATGGTCCTTTGCAGTACGATGCGGCAGTGATGCCAAACGTAGCCCGCTCTAAGGCACCTGATAGCCCTGTCGCGGGTCAAGCTACCGTATTTGTATTCCCAGATCTCAATACCGGTAATACCACTTACAAAGCTGTACAGCGAAGCGCCGATCTGATCAGTATTGGCCCTATGTTGCAAGGTATGCGTAAGCCAGTAAACGACTTATCTCGCGGCGCCTTGGTTGATGATATTGTCTACACTATCGCGTTGACAGCTATTCAAGCCTCACAAAACGATGCGGCCAAACGCTAACATCGTTAAATGTGGTTAAATTATAACCATAAAAAGCACTGGTCGATCCCAGTGCTTTTTTTTGACAATATTTTGGGTAAATGCGCCGTTATTGACTAACCGTTCAGCGGTATAAAAAACCAAAAGAACATTAGAAAACGATGGAAAGTACTAATGAAATTGCATTAAGCCATGTGAATAGCGTGAGTCACTCGAAGAAAATATCCACAAGAAAATAGGAGTTCTAACGACCAACTGATTATCGTCACTTTTTAACCAGCAGATAAAGAAAGACGATATCAGTGACTTACAAAGTATCACTTAAGTCTTCAACATAGTTTTCCACAGATTCTGTGGATAACCTTTTAGGTTATCTTTAACTATATGCCACAGTCATTGCCGAACAGTCAACTCATTTTCTGACATTACTCAAGTTATTACAAAACTTGAACATTGGCACTAAAATCGCGATACTCGAAACAAATTCAGATAACTAAATCCTATGCGAACTCTATTCTTCATCTGTGTATTATTTCTATTTGGTTGTGGCGATCCTGCAACTAAAGATCAGCCAGTCTTAACGCCGGAGGAAGTTAGTTTAGGCTTTTTTAAAGCCATTTATGTCGAGCGCGATGTGGAAAAGGCCAAGCAGTTCGTCAATGAGCCACTGAAAGAAGTGCTGAGCCACTACTACATCGCCAGCGCAGTGCAGCGCAATATGCTCAGTCTTTCCATGACCAACGTTGAAATGGAAATTGATGATATTGATATCGACTTTTTTCGCAAATTTACCAAAGACGTTCTCGTCGTGATCAAGATGAAGGGACTTAAAGCGGGGCAACCTTGGATTGACGATAGAACCATCCGTCTACATAAAATTGGCAATAAGTGGATTATTGTTGAGATCATGCCAGAAAAACGCAAAGTGAATGGCTAGGTTACCTTGTATTGGGAATTTAGCCCAACTAACGTCTGATATATAAAAATAGCAACCCTAGGGTTGCTATTATTTGTTTGCTTTGTTACTTCCGACTCATCAGTATCCGTTAGCGTTTTAGGCTGGGATCACTTCTTCTTCGCTTTCAGCAGGTAAAGACGTCAGTACATCGTCTTTTACTTGATAGTAAGCATTTTCGTATTCATGAACTTCCATAACAACTCCTGCTTGATTTTGTAAGGTCACAAAGGCATGTCCTTCTACGCTGACATTTTGCCCATGAGGAAAGGGATTTCCTTGGGCAGGAGTATAACAAACACCAAAGTCGAGTTACAGAAAACTTTCAGTTTTGTTTTATTATCATGACAAATCTATACAGAAAAATGCTTTAAAAGCTATAAAAATGAATTATCACCTGAAAGACTTTCACCTTAGAGCCATATTTTCATTAAGTCGAATGTGTACAGAATATGGTGCTTAAAACGCTATACTATGGCCTGAATATGAATTGACTATCACTTAGTATTCAATCGATAACGTAATACTTTTAGGGACTTTTCTTGCGACACATCTTTAAATGCTGCCGGATTAGCTAATCGCTCAACATATTCCAATGTTGGCGCAGCTTCAGCAACCTGTTGGCGCAGGAAAGCGGTATCCAGTTCAGGGGCATTTAAACAGAGTAATACTTCACCATGCTCAGTAAGTAACTCAGGTAAATGTCGAATAAGACGAATATAATCCTTAGTCGCAACAAAACTACCCTTCTGGTTACTTGGAGGATCTGCAACTATGATCCCGTAGGGACCCAGTTTTTTCAGTTTGCCCCAAGACTTAAAAATATCATGGCCTAAAAAACGTGCTCCAGCGGTAAAACCATTGAGCAAATGGTTTTGTTTACCAATCGCAAGAGCCCCTTTACTCATATCCATATTAACGACTTCATCTGCGCCGCCCTGCAACGCAGCAACAGAGAATCCACAGGTATAGGCAAATAAATTAAGTACCTTTTTATGGCGTGCATTTGCCCTAACCCAGTCACGGCCATTAGCCATATCGAGAAAAAGTCCATGGTTTTGACCGCGCATTAAGTGCACCTGAAATCGTGCACCATTTTCGGTGACAATATGCGGTTCAGGAATTTCGCCCTCAAGCAACTGAGTAAACGTCTCCCCCGCACGACGGAATTGATACACAAGATTCAGCGGACTTGCAGGATGCCATTCTTGCCAGCGCGCTGCGATAGCTTGCTGGCAAATCGCTAACTCCGTATCTTCGAGGGGAATAAAACTGGTTAACAATAATACGGGTGCAAACCAATCTAAACAAATGTGCTCAGAGCCAGCATAATGTCCACCTCGGCCATGGAATAACCGCACCGCATCATTACCTAGCTCTATCCTTGCTAGGGCTTGTATAAAACTTTGCATTATCTACTACTTCTTTTCTGTTGAACTCGTGTCAGCCTGATGACCAACAGGCTCAGATATCACGGTACTTGCCGCGAATCTATTGTCTACATCGTCAGATAATAAAATCGCCAACCAGCCTCCACTTTTGCTCGATTCAAGGGCAATTTTAACAACCATAGTCAAAGGAACTGAGAGCAACATCCCTACAGAGCCAAGTAACCAGCCCCAGAAGATTAACGATAGAAACACCACTAATGTGGAAAGCCCAAGGCCGCGTCCCATAAACTTAGGTTCGATCACATTGCCCATTACCATATTGGCGCCAATATACAATAACGCTGTACCACCCGCTGCTGTAGGACCAAGTTGAATAAAGGCTAATAGCACAGCAGGAATGGCAGCAATAATGGAACCAAT
This sequence comes from Shewanella profunda, assembly GCF_023283765.1. Taxonomy (GTDB): domain Bacteria; phylum Pseudomonadota; class Gammaproteobacteria; order Enterobacterales; family Shewanellaceae; genus Shewanella; species Shewanella profunda. The sequence continues at coordinate 47,695 of NZ_JAKILG010000025.1, forward strand.
ATTAGGAATGTAATTGAATAAAAAGGCGATTACAGCCCATAGAAGCGCATAATCCACACCGATAACGGTTAAGCCAATACCAACAATAATACCCGTCGCTAGACTCACTAAGGTCTTTAAGACCATATACTGGTTAACCGAATGTAAGAAACGATCAATTTGCTGCAAGCGCATATCAGGATCATCCAGCGCTAAATGCAATTTTTTCGGTAATGACTGAGCCTCAAACAACATAAACACTATGGTTAGGACAATCAGGAACAAATTCGCCATCACATTACCTACACCAGACAACATATTGGTTGTCATCGATAGGGCCATACCTGGGTCAAAATAGGCTAACACTTGATCTTGTGAAATCTGAATATTCAGTGCCTGTAATTTATGAAGAATCCAAGAAAACTGTTCCACTAGCTGATCACGGTACTGGGGAAGTTGTTTGGAAAACTCGTTTATAGAGCTCCCCACCACGGAAGCTAACCAAAGTCCCATTAAGACAATAAAACACATCAAAAGAATGATGGCTAACCACTTCGGCACCCGATATTTTGTCATTAACCCGATGGCCGGATTACAGATCATCGCAATAAAGGTGGATAACACAAAAGGCACTACAATCGGGCTCGCCGCCTTTATCCCTGCCAAAATAATCACTACAAAGGCCATCACGGCAAAACCCCGATAGGCTGCTGAAGGCGCATTAGGTCGCGTCATTTATTAAAAATCCTTCTTGATCTTAGATAAAATTGTTAGGCTATCGTGACAAAAGTATCAATCTCAATCACCTAAGCCTTAATAGTAAGTTGTCATTATGAAACCAGAAATCGCGATTATACGCATTAAAAACTTAAGACTTCGCACTTTTATTGGCATTAAAGAAGATGAAATTCAGAATCGTCAGGATGTGATCGTAAACGTGGTGATCCACTACTGCGCTGAACGTGCCCGTAATAGTGATAATGTAGATGATGCACTCAATTACCGCACCATTACCAAAAAGATTATTGAATTGATAGAAAACGATCGTTTCTCATTGCTCGAAAATCTGACAAGCCAAACCTTAGCCATAGCGAGTGAACACCCTTGGGTGGAATTTGCCAGTGTTGAAATCGACAAACCCCATGCACTGCGCTTTGCCGATTCAGTGTCGATGGAGCTTTGTTATCAAAAATCCGCTAAGTAGCAATAACCGTAAAGTGATCCCTGCACGCCCGTTTTCGTATATTTGTTGAGTTGGGAAATTCAACCAATGAGTTCCACACACTTAAGGAAATACCATGAAAATACTCATCACTGGCGCAAGTGGTTTTATTGGTCGCCAGTTGGTTGCACTTTTAGCGCCTATGCATCAACTTACCTTGTTAACCCGCTCCCCAGAACAAGCGCGTAAAATATTAGGTACTGAACATCAATACCTAGCAAGTTTGGACCAAGTAGATGATTTAAATGCCATTGATGCAGTAGTGAATTTAGCAGGAGAACCAATAGTCGCAAAACGCTGGAGTAAAGCCCAAAAGCAACTCATATGCAGCAGCCGCTGGAATACTACAGCCAAATTGAGCCAACTAATCCAACAGAGTAACAATCCACCAAGTGTTATGGTGAGCGGTTCTGCTATTGGTTTTTATGGTCGGCAAAGTGAGCAACTATTAAATGAAAATAGCACTCCCCATGTCGAATTCAGCCATGAAATCTGCAAAACCTGGGAGCAATTAGCGCTGAGTGCTGCATCGGAACATACCCGAGTCTGTATCATTCGAATTGGTATCGTACTCGGGCAAGGCGGCGCACTAGAAAAGATGCTTCCTCCGTTTAAACTTGGGCTCGGTGGCCCTATTGGTCATGGCCGCCAAGGTATGAGTTGGATACACGTGAAAGACCTTATCTCTCTCATCGAATATTTACTCTCCACTGAGCAGTGCCAGGGCCTATTTAATGCCACCGCACCTAACCCAGTAAGTAATGCCGAATTTGCTAAAACATTAGGTAAGGCCCTTAATCGACCAGCGATGATCACAACGCCACCACTTGCATTACGTTTAGCCATGGGAGAAATGTCCGAACTACTTACTGAAGGCCAATTTGTTTACCCTAAACGCGCACTTGAGGCAGGGTTTAAGTTTCAGTACACAGATCTCGAACCTGCATTGATGGATATTGTTGCTCGCTAAGTCAGAATGAGTAGTAAAGCGATCAATTTAGAATAGGTTTTGCTAAAGATTTAAAAGTAATCTGGTTATAAATCAATGAAAAAACTGATTAACCGATCCTAGTGATGCATCTTGATTCTGTTCTTTTTGTACAAAACATTTTCAATACATTTATGCAACAACATGATTTGTAAGATGATTTGACGACAAATAAGACTTTTTCTGTTAAACTCGCCATCATTCGGTCATAAAAAGCCTTCATTCGAAAGCTGAGCATTGACCTTAGCAAAACCTGCACTGCCCCTTAGTCGTCAGTGATTTGCCCTCAGTAACGCTCCATTTGGGCAAAGCTGTTCTGTAAAACCAATACAGTTCATTTGTGCTTACTCATCCTTCTCCATCATTAGGGGATTGACCAAGATCTGCCCTTAAGATCGAGCGCTTAACACCCAGCATTAGCAGGTACTTATACCAATCATATTAATAACGAGATGGGTTATCTCTCATGGGCACTGTGCTCAATGACACACCCACACTAAAACAGTTGTAAGGAATTCTCATGCACACGACTTATACGATTGGCGAGCTAGAATCATTTTTAGTTGCTATCTTCGTGCTGTTTATCGGCCACTCTATCAATCGCCATATACGTGTTTTTAGACAATATAATATTCCTGAACCCATAGTGGGTGGGCTCATTGTTGCCGCAGTTATTGCATGTTTACACGTTCAAAATATCAGTCTTAACTTCAGTTTATCGATGCAAGATACCTTAATGCTGATGTTCTTCAGCACTATCGGTCTTTCGGCAAATTACAAACTGTTACTCAGTGGTGGTAAAAAAGTCTTCATTTTTTTAGGTGTCGCTTCACTGTATATCGTAATCCAAAATGCCGTCGGCGTCAGTTTAGCCAGCCTATTAGGGCTCGATCCCATTATGGGACTTATCGCAGGTTCTATTACGCTATCGGGTGGTCATGGAACTGGCGTCGCTTGGTCACAAACCTTTGCGGAAAACTATGGCATCAATACGTTAGAGTTTGCCATGGCTGCCGCAACGTTTGGCTTAGTGATGGGTGGTATTATTGGTGGGCCAGTGGCACAACGATTGATTGGCAAGCATAATCTTGTCTCTCGCTATGGTATTGGTCGTAAGCACCATGTAGATCACCCACACTTAGTCACATACGATCAATTAGAAGAAGATCATGTCACTGCAAAAACCATTCTCGAAACCCTTTTTGTGCTCTTATTATGTGTTGCAGGTGCAAAATGGATTACAGTTTGGGTTGGCCTATCTGGCATGACTTGGTTAAAAATGCCCGACTTTGTTTATGCCCTATTCTTAGGTGTCAGCATCGCCAATATTACCGAACTCACCCGCGGCTACAAACCCCACACAGAGAGTATCGACGTGATTGGCACTGTCGCACTATCACTGTTCCTCTCGATGGCGTTGATAAATTTAAAACTCTGGGAAATTTTTGATTTAGCTATCCCACTGCTGGTGATTTTATTGGTGCAAACTGCAGTACTGGCGCTCTTCGCCTATTTCGTCACATTCAAAGTGATGGGCAGTAACTACGATGCGGCGGTGATCACCGGAGGTCACTGCGGCTTTGGTATGGGCGCAACGCCAACGGCGGTAATGAATATGGGAGCATTGGTTTCACGCACAGGGCCTTCACCCCAAGCCTTTATGGTAGTACCTATTGTTGGCGCCTTCTTTATCGATATCGTGAACTTGATTGTCCTGCAGGGCTATCTTAGTTTCATGAAGTAGTCATTTATAACTCAAGTACTTATAAATAGGGCGCCGAATTAGGCGCCCTATTTTATCTCTATATCGCTAAGGTTAGAATTCGCGCATTAATCGTTCGGGTCGAGGTAAATAATGGTCATCATAATCAAGGGAGAAAACCACTGAGCTTGAACGGCCGACAATCTCATCGCGTGGCACAAAACCGATGACCCGAGAGTCAGCGCTGTTATCTCGATTATCACCCAGCGCCAAATAATGCGCATCCGGCACAGTCACAGGTCCAAAATTGGCAAGCCCTGAGGGAACGGGATTAAGGCGAATACTGTGGGCAATGCCGAGTAAATCCTCCTGCATTTCAGTCACATCAGCAGGAGCATAAGGACTCAATGCTTGGGATGTGTAAGCAAGAGGTTCGCCATTTAAATACAAGCGATTATCCCGCATCATGACAGTATCCCCCGGCACGGCTATCACCCGCTTAATCAGCTTTTTATCGGCCTTTTTTGAGTCGAAAACCACAATATCACCGCGCGCTGGATCAGCAAGTTTGACTAAGGCGATATGTGTAAATGGCACCCTAAGATCGTAGGCCATCTTATTTACCAGAATGCGATCTCCCTCGACGATAGTCGGCAACATAGAGCCTGATGGCACTGTATTCCAATCGGCCACAGCGCTCCTAAACACCAGCATCAAGCTGATGAACAACAAAAAAGAGCGGTTATCCTTAAGCAGTTTTCTTATTCCTTTGAACATCATTTTTCCCTCTGTATGCATTTATTAGGCGGGCTCAGACAATGTCAGTTATCAACTTCATTAAGACAAGCTAGCACCTATTCCTAGTTAAATAGACTCATTGAGTTGCACTAAGTTCTCATCCAATAAAGCACAACAAAAAAATACTGAGCTTATGCAGCATCAGTACTTTTTATTTTTGACTCAGCCTGTTTGTTTAATAAGCTTAAATGCTAACTCGTTTTAGTTTTAACCCGTCGACATCGAGCTACTAGCTGCCAGCCTTTAATAACTCAGAGCAGGATTGATTAAGTAATTGACGGCAACGCCAAACCCCAAGCAAGGCAACCAGCAAAGCACCGGAAACGGGGGCGATTGCCCACCAAGGCCAATGCATATAGACATTAAGTTCAAACACTTGAGTTTTTAGTAGATAGAGTGCAAATTCGGCTACTATCACAGCTAACACACCCGCAATACCGCCCAGTAAAGCAAACTCTAAGCCAGTCGCACTGCGCAATAACCAACCCGAAGCACCAAAAGTACGTAGCACCGCAAGTTCACGCTGCCGCGTAGCCATTCCCGCTTCAGTCTGGGCAATCAACACTAAACCACTGGCGAGCAGCACCAACACCAGCACTAAGGTTAACGACAATGACACTTGCTCTATGATCTGCCGCAACTGTCCTACCATAGCACCCACATCTATGATGGAAACCGTCGGAAATTGCTGAATAAGCGCCAAAATCACCGCATCCTTAGGTGAACTATCCGCATTCGTCGCCTGATCATCAGGACCTTTTTCATCTAGAAAGAAGCTCGCCATCGAGGTATAAGCAAAAGGTGCGAGGGCTTCTTGGGTAAAGATCATAAAGAAGTTAGGTTGCAGTGTTTCCCAATGTACGGAGCGAATACTAGCAACCTTTACTGTAAGTTCTTTATTATCGATGACATAGGTCAGCTTATCGCCAAGGCTAAGGCCTAATCGCTCCGCCACCCCAGACTCTACCGACACTTCATCTGCGGCTTGATTAAACTGGCCCTCAATTAATTCATTATTGGCGGGCAGTGCATTACGCCACGTCAGGTTTAGCTCGCGTGAAATGCCTATTCGGCCCTTTTCTCCCGCTTCTCGCTGTTCATTCGAAATCAAGCTTTCACCGTTGATTTTGGTTAGACGTCCACGGATCACCGGATAAATATCCGTCGCAGTAATGCCATTTGCCGACATAAAATCATGTAAAGGCTTAGCATCATCGGGGGCAATATTGACTAAAAAGTAGTTAGGTGCATTTTCGGGTAGCTGTTTTTGCCATTCATTAAGTAAATCTTGTCTGAGTGCCAAAATCGTCAATAACAACACAAGTGCAGCGCTAAAACCGACCAATTGCACCGCATTTTGCCGTGCACGACGTCTTAGTCCTGCGAGCGCCAATTGTAAGGGATTGGTCGTTTTCATGCCTATGCTGTGACCTGCGCGTATCATCACAAACCCAAGCACACTTAACAGCACGCCAAGCAATAACACGGCTGCGACCACAGTCAGGGTCAAAGGCCAACTTTGGGAATACAAATACCCCAGTAATGCCATCGCCCCTAAACTCAATAACAGATGCAACCACATGCCAAGTTGCAGGCCTTCTAACTGACGCTGTAGCACCCGTAGTGGCGGAATCGCCAGTAACCGCATCAAAGGGTAGGCTGAAAACATAAAAGCGCTGATAAGCCCTGTGGTTATCCCGAGCAATAATGGCCGAGTCAGTGGCGGCGAATAAGCGGCAATTTCTGGTGGCAATAGATAACTAATCCCAAAATCCAGTAATCCACCACCGATAAGACCTAAGCCTATCCCCAATAAAGTCACAAGCAATAAGTGCATACCAAACAGCAGACGAATTTGTTTCGCCGAGGCGCCAAAGGTTTTTAACATGGCTACCACATCGTAATGGCGCTGGCAATAACGTTGGGCGGCAATACCTATCGCGGCACAAGCTAGCGCGATTCCCATTAAACTGGCTAACAGCAAGAAACGCTCTGCTCGCTTGACGGCTCCAGCAATAGGCGAATCGCCAGATTGCACATCGACCCAGCGTTGAGTGCTATTCAAAAGCGGTTTGGCACTTTGCTCAAAGGCGCTTAATGCGGACTCATCTCCAGCAAATTGATACAAATACGTGACGCGGCTCCCCGGTTGAATAACGCCCGTTTTTGCCACATCTTCCATTCGCATCAAAACAATGGGTGATGAGGCGAAGGGATTAAAGCCTGCGTCGGGCAAACGGCTGATCTCGTTGCTGAGCACAAACTCACTGTTACCTAACTCTATGGATTTGGGATAATCCAAAAGCCCACCTAAGCGAGTCTCAAACCAGATTTCGTCCGCTTGAGGCAGTTCTTTCGTCTTACCGCTGGTCAGCTCAATCTCGCCCTTAAGTGGATAACCTAATTCCACAGCGCGCACTGTGACTAACTGAAATTTATCTCCCGAATAAACCATAGAGTTAAACTGCATATTAGTCACATGCTTAAGCCCAAGTTCTTCGGCTTTAGCTAAAATAGTGGGGTCAATTATTACAGGTGAATCGATAATACGATCGGCAGCGATAAACGCTGACGCCTCACCGTTGATCGCCACTTGCAAGCGCTCGCTCACCCGCGCTAAACCACTCACAGACAATACTGCGAGAGTGATAGCGAGGATAATCAGTAACAATTGCCCTTGCTGTAACTCACGTTTAAATAGGCGCCATGCCAGACTTAACTCCATATTTAAGCCTCCTTGGCATTGGCTAACATATCAGGGGCAACGGATGGGGTTACGACAACAGAACTGGCGTTATCTTCCTGTAAATGGCCATTATCCATCACAAGTTGTCGCTGGCAGCGTTTAGCGAGTAGCAGATCATGGGTCACCAAAATTAAGGTAGTATGACTTTCTTGATTGAGCTCAAATAACATATCGGCGATCTTATGGCCGTTGACGCTGTCTAAATTGCCTGTAGGTTCATCGGCAAACAGCACTGTGGGCTCACAAATAAAAGCACGGGCAATCGCCACCCGCTGCTGTTCACCACCCGAAAGCTGTTTGGGTAAATGGGTCAACCGATGGGATAAACCGACCCGCTCCAGCATGGCCTGCGCTTTTTCCTTAGCATTTGTCACCCCAGCTAGTTCGGCGGGTAACATCACATTTTCGAGTGCTGTTAAGGTATCGACCAACATAAAAGATTGAAAAATAAAGCTGACCTTCTGTTTACGCAGCGCCGCTTTTTGCTCTTCATTCAACGGCGATAACGCCACACCATCGAGCCAAATCTCACCCGATGTAGGCGTATCAAGCGCCGCAAGCAGTCCAAGTAAGGTTGATTTCCCCGAACCCGAGGGTCCCAAAATCGCCACACTCTCACCTTGCTTGACATCTAAGTTAATGCCCTTGAGGATAGTGAGCGTTCCTTCCTGAGTAATCACTGATTTTTCGAGGTTAACAACATTGATGGCACTGTTTTTTAAGATGACGTTAGACATAGGATCCTTCTTATATAAATCGTTCTGGTATCAATCGCTAAGATTAAAATCAATGGCGAAGACCCTAGGGGCATTCATCCTACTGAGTGTGTTTTTGGCTACACCAGTTCATGCGGCAAAGGTACTGATCCTCGGCGACAGCTTAGGCGCAAGCTATGGCATGGCGGAGCACCAGGGCTGGGTTGCAATGTTGCAAAAAAATCTCCCTGAACATCAGTTTATTAATGGTTCGGTCAGCGGTGAAACCACGGCGGGCGGCCTACGCCGATTACCGGCCTTACTCGATTCAGCCTCCCCCGACCTTGTTGTCGTTGAACTGGGTGGTAATGATGGTTTACGTGGATTTCCCCCGGCACAACTTGAAAATAATCTAATCCAAATCATTACTCTAGCGCAAAATAGCGGCGCAAAAGTATTACTTACCGAAATCATGGTACCGCCTAACTATGGCCCTCGCTATACCCAAAAGTTCACCCAAGTGTATCAAGACATATCTAAAACACAGAATATTGAATTGATCCCTTTCTTTATGCAGGAAATCGCCCCCTATCCTGAATTAATGCAACGGGACGGCATTCATCCCAATGAAAAGGCCCAAACAAAAATTGCGGCTTGGATGCAACCTTGGATAGAAAATGCCCTAAGCCAATAAATTTGAGGATATTTTAAGCTAATAAACAGATTGCTCACTTAAACTCATGCTTGAGCGATAAAAACGTGTTGTAACGCAAGAATAACATCATAAATAAACAGTAAAATTAGTGTTAGCAAATGGTTAACTCAAACAAGGAGTCAATATGTCCCTTAGCCATCAGCAAAAAGTGTACATACCCAAGGAAGCCCGCACCAATCAATTCATCACAGCCGAAATCAAGGTGACGGATGAATTACTGAATCAGTATCCAGACTATCAAAGCTGCTATCAGACCTTGAGCCGTTTGATATTTAATTTGGCAGAACAACACGATCTACGTAATGTCCACGTGATCACTAACGATAAACTGCCTGTTGTACGTTTTCATACTGAAGCCTATTGTTTCCAAACCACGGAACAAATTTTATTTTTCTATAATCCGGCGTACCACGAAGCCCAAAATTTATTCACTCAAGACAATTACCGTGCCCGTAAATTGCGTATTGTGTTTCTCGCCACAGGCGAAGATATCCGTAGTAACTCTGCCAGTTTCCATATTCGTGTACGAGAATTACTCAATGAATTAATGCCGCAATTGCCGATAAGCGATCTTAAGGTGAAGATCCGTGACCATCAGCACTTATCCTATGATCTCTTTGCCAAGGCCAAAGGCAATAAAGAAACCTATGGCTATAAGCTGCGCGCCATAGGGCCAAGATATAAGGCTAGAAAATGTGAACTGCCAGAAAATGTTAGCTCGCTCACTTATGTCACCGTGAGCTTGCCACTCAGCCGTAAACTTAAGCAAGGTTTATTACCCGACTCAGCTACCGACTTTACTCCGCTGTATCAGCACCTTGAAGATAGCTTCCTCAAGGCCGCAGCGAACAGGCAACTGACTCGACTCGCTATGATTGCTAACGGCTTAACCCCATTAGTACGCAATAGTAAGTTTGAAAAGCTCGACAGCAAAGCCGAAGTACAAATGATAGGTTTTGATCCTAATGCGACAGAGCAGCAAGTGATCCGTCGCTGGGATGCCGATAACTTAGTGGAAGCTGCGCACTTTACGATCGTTGCCGGCGCCAAGGATTGCGATGATTCAGGCTATGGACGTTTTATGAATAATGTGGAAAGCGCGCTGAAAGCCTTTGCTGCTGAAATAGGTGTTGACCCAGAACGTGAAGACTTAGTGTTACGCTTCCACCAACATATTAGTTATCAAATTTAACTTCTTCTATTTATAACACGCAATAAATCCGATAAACAAAAACGCCTGCAAATGCAGGCGTTTTTGATCCAGCTATTCATTTAAATTAGCTGGTTATAAGCGTTATTTGTACTCAACGTTACATTGGACGGTTCTTTTCAATCAGCCGATTAAAAATCGCATTCACAGATAAAGAGACACCATGGGCAAGTTTATCGGCCAGCCTTTTCTTCACTTGGTAACGCAACCTATATACTGTGCGCTCCATAGCCAGTGACATAATCACATCATCACTGGTCGAAATAGCATCGACCAATCCTAGCTCAATCGCCTGTTGGCCATACCAATGCTCACCTGTTGCAACGATAGCTAAATCAAGTTCAGGGCGATATTTGCTCACAAACTCTTTGAACAACACATGGGTTTCTTCTAGTTCCTCTTGGAACTTCTGCCTTCCCTCATCGGTGTTTTCACCAAAAACCGTTAACGTCCGTTTGAAATCGCCAGCCGTATGCTGCTCATAGTCAATTTCATGTTTTTTCAGTAGACGATTAAAGTTAGGCAATTGGGCAACAACGCCAATGGAACCGACTATAGCAAAAGGCGCGGCATAAATTTTATTCGCTACGCAGGCCATCATATAGCCGCCACTGGCCGCCACTTTATCAACACATATCGTCAGCGGGATAGTGGCTTGACGTAAACGGTCAAGTTGGCTTGAGGCTAAACCATATCCATGGACCATACCACCACCACTCTCGACATTAACGACCACTTCATCCCCTTTTTCGGCGATAGCTAAAATAGCACTGATCTCTTCACGCAGTGAAGCAACCTCAGCGGCATCAATACTGCCCTTAAAGTCAATGACGAAAACCTTGCCTTTACAGGCATCATCCCCAGCTTTGTCTTTGGCCTTTTGATCAACTTTTAACTGCTTTTCATAGGCTTTGAATTGTTTCTTTGATAATAATTCTTCTTTCAAGCCATGCTTCAATTCTTCCAATTCTTCAGACAAGTTGGTGATCCTAAGCTCGCCCTTGTCTGATTTGTGCTTAACCGTGGAGGCTAACACCACAATGATTACGGCAACGATTGCGACCACAATAGTGACGGCTTTCGCCAAAAACATTCCATACTCGTATAAAAATTCCAAAGTGCTCTCCGTTGGGACGCAAATTTGCGTATATCTTCACTTAATTTATTGCTGGCTATTCTAACAGCCTAAAGGCCCATAAAAAAACCCAGCATCGGCTGGGTTTTTCGGATTTAAGACAATATTAGTTAGGGCAAGTGGCAATCACGTTGCTGTTTGTCACTAAAATTGTTGCATCACCACTAGCCGCATAGGTCGCTACTTGAGTCTGCATTTCAACAGTCGCTGCGCCAGCCATACCATCCGTTGAGGCCTTCTCACTTGGGTCAACAAGCGAACTGTGGTGCCCTTTAGCAAAGCGAACTACACCACTACCTTTAGTTGTTGCATTGACACAGGGTAAACCTAATGAAGAAATCAAAGGCTCGGTTCCTGATAATGGGAAGTTATCCACGCGATTTGGTAAGACCTGATCACCTAAGTTACCATTACCGTCTCCCGCGACTTCAATAAGATGCACAGGTAAACCAGTCGCTTTTAACATAGCAGCATGGTTAACAGGATCCGCGGAATCCACAGCTGTTTGCACCGCAAAAGCAAATGTTGGAATAAACTGCGCATATACGACTTGGACTAATGCCGCGTACTCTGGGCTTCCCGGCTCATAACCAGCCTTGTTAGCTGCATCGACTAAAGCTTTAAATGTCGCTGATGCTGTAATATTACTAAACAGCACTGGAGCGAAAGTTGCAGAGCCTGCAAATGAGCCAGCCAAACCGCCTGCAGGTGCAACTAACGATGCAGACTTGATTACATAGGCATTTTGTAAAGCTTCGCCCGTCGTTGGATGTTTCATACCTGTACTTGCATAGGTCGCAAAATCTGTACCGACAATCGCACCTAAACTAAGCCCTTGGATACTAATTTTAGAGACATCAAAAACTTGAGATTGACCCGCCTGCGCTAACGCCTGTGCTAATCCAGTCAGTGCAAGCCGAACGCCCAAATGATCCATAGTCGCCTGACGGAAATTATCTCGCACAGATAGCGTGCTAGAAATATTCACAAACACTAATGGATTACCATTTGTAAAGGCATCGGGTTGACCAATCACATTTCCAAATGAAGGATCGGTTGCAGTCACTTCATAAGTGCCATCACCATTAGCATCAAAGGAGCGTGCGCCATGGAGCGGCATATCGATAGCAATTGTTGCTACTCCCATCGCCGCATAGGTGCCCGCATAGGCCAGTGACATTTCTTTACCGCCACCTAAACCATGCAGGGCGATGGTTGTTGGCCAACCTGCTGTCGGTGGTGTAAAGGTTTTATCTTGCTGTTGATAAAACGCTGCCAATTTTGTTGCATTAGGCATAGAAATCAACACAGATACGGTTTCATAGCTTTTGATTGCTGGGATAGGGTTGAACTTAGTGAGATGCTTAGTCTTATCCGCAGGCGTCTCATCATCCAACAGCCAGGTTTTACCTGCCATTAATGACGGATTCGCTAAAGCATCGGCAGGATTTGCAATGCCATGAGCCACAGCTTGCATACCAAAATTCGTTTGGCTAAGCGTGCCCGCTTGCAGCGCTAACAATACAGAAACAGGGCTATCACCCTGCGCTTTCCAGCGGCCATTAATTAATGGCTGACCTGTAGACGATAAACAGCTTACCGAAGAACAATCACCGTAAATGGGCAGCTTAATTTTCGCGGTGTACACATCAGCCAAACTTGCAACCACATAGGCTTGTCCATCGGCAGGTGTGAGTCCAGCCGCTTGTGCAACTGTATAGCCAGCAGGTGTTGGCATTTGGTCAAAACTCGGAGCATAGGGTGCACCTTGAGCCATCAATAGTTTCGTCGTTTCATACACATTCGCAACCGACTGAGTAGTAAACAAACCTGAGTAACTAATAATGGATGGATCAACATTGTGGGCAGCCGCGATACCTTTCTCATAGCTATTAACTAAGGTTTGCAGCATCAGTTGATCTGGGGTTTCCAGTGGTAAAGTATTGATGTCCATCTTCAACAAACCATAGGTAGTTGAAGGGGCTATACCTCGTCCTTCTGAATCTTGGATAAGATCTGTGGTCGCATAAATGTAAGACTGACCCGCCTTAAGCGGCTTAAGCGGCAAAATAACGACTTTATTGCCAGATGCGGTAGAAACAAAATCCACCCCAAACTGTAATTCTGCTCCGACTTTACAAGCAGATACCGATGGTTTGCTCGTACATTCAGGATCAGAAGATAATGGGCCTCCAACGGTTGCTTCAAACATTCTCACCGCACCTGGTTGTGCAACCGATGCAGCTGTTAAGGTCAGCGGTGTCCCATCATGTTTTTTGGCTAAATCGATATCAATAGAAATAGGCGATGTTGTCGACCAACCGTCAAGCGCCCCAAGCGCAATTTGTGGATCGACATAGTTACCCGAGCTTTCACCCGGAATAGTTAATGTGCCGTCAGTGGTGCCACTGAAGAGTAAATCGTTTGGTAATGGTACTTTGGAATTGGCAGGGTCGAACACCATACGCGATTCAGGGATGAGCACTTCCGTATTATCCTTGAGTTCGTTATAGCTGTCCTCGCCACATCCTGTGAGGCCTAGTGCGGATGCAATGGCAACACCCAAAATGAGTCTTTTCATCTTTTTTCCCCAAATCTTGTTGTAATAGTTTTGTTTTCCCCAAGAAATTAGTCACAATAGCTCGAAATCTATGACTAATAGGGCTTATGTTAGCCCCTAACTCGTTTCAAGTTAACGTAAAAATATTGAGTTAGCTACAAGTTTGTCACAAACATTTTTGCTATTGATAACAAAGTTTCATTCGTTTGTTTGAAACATCTGTTTATCACTTCGGCGGATCTAGAAAGGGCGGGCGTTCTCGCCAAGGGGAATAAAAGACTCATGTTGGAATATCAAGCAGCAAAAGATTTACTTCAAGGTAAAACAATCTTAGTCACTGGTGCGGGTGCGGGTATTGGTAAAGCGGCCGCTATTGAATTTGCAAAACATGGTGCCACTGTGATTTTGCTGGGAAAAACGGTCAAAAAGCTTGAAGCAGTTTACGATGCAATAGAACAGGCAGGTTACCCAACGCCCGCCATAGTGCCACTAGATCTGAAAGGCGCAACCGAACAAAACTACCAAGATATGGCCGACACCATTGCAGAACAATTTGGTCATTTAGATGGCTTACTGCATAACGCCAGTTTACTCGGCGCCTTAGGCCCGTTTGAACACATAGATATTCCCTCACTCGAAGATGTGTTGAAGGTCAATGTGACAGCGCAAGTGATGCTAACTAAAGCCCTGTTACCTGTGATGCGCAAAGCACAAAGTGCCTCGATCATCTTCACGTCGAGCAGTGTCGGTCGCCAAGGCCGCGCCTATTGGGGTCCCTATGCATTCTCTAAATTTGCCACCGAAGGCATGATGCAAGTGCTTGCACATGAGTGCGACGGCACATCGGTACGCGTCAATAGCATCAATCCTGGCGCTACCCGCACTGAGATGCGTGCGAAAGCCTATCCAGCTGAGAACCCACTGGATCTCAAAACCGCAGAAGACATTATGCCAACCTATTTGTATCTCATGGGTCAAGACTCAAACGCAGTAAATGGGCAACAGTTTAACGCCCAATAGTCGAGCAGCTTAGCTGTACTCAACAGCAATAAAGGGCCGATCCCAAGGCCCTTTGTTATTTGAAATTTCTGTAAGATAAACTCAATATTTGCGGATTATGTTAGTCATTTACAAGCTGTCACGCCGTCGACCACATTAAGCTGAATTTTTGCAAAATAAATCATTGTTTTAGGCTTGGCTGTAGCACTGCCATCGTCAATCAGACTCGGCATATCTATCTGTTCATCTGCGAACTCATGGCTTGAGTAATAACTCACCCACAACTCATTTCCTTCAATGACAACGCCCGCATAACTGGTATCGCCCTTAGATGGTAGTGTGAGTAGCTCTTGAACCACACCAGTATCTGGATAAATTTCAACTAAAGCAGTTCGAACTTGATTTTCATATAGCCGTACCACGGCCAACAGACGGGATTGATACATAAACATCACTGGCCCACCAATGCGCTTATCTAATTCTTGCCATTGCCAATCGATGAATGGTGCTTGACTGCGGCCGAGCAAACCGACAAATTCAGGCCCCCATACGGGATCGCGCCTCAATAGACAAAAGCCACTGCCTTGATGAAAAACAATGGCACTTTCGTTGACATAACCCTGATTATTAAACACCTTTAGCCAAGTCTCAAACTGCACGCCATCGTCACTCTTATACAAGCGGGTGTCACCATCAGGCCCAGCGCGATAACCCACGCCATAAAGCACATTTTGATGCTCTGTTAGGCGCCATAACCAATATCCCTTATCACCAATTTTGAGTGCATCCGACCATACGACGCCATCCAGTGAACGCCAAAGATGTGACTGTAAGCCTGACTTATCGTGTAAGGTGCCACCGCCGAGTAAGAGTAATTCCCCTTGATACTCAATCAGTTTGCCATCACGCAAATCGGCTTCATCCGAACAAATAAGCGCCACGCTCTGCCAAGTATCGCCTAAATCCGTTGAACGTAGGATACGCAGTGCACCATCGGGTGAAACATGGGCTGTACCTTCACGAAAAACGCAAAATAGTGCCCCCTGAAACGCGATTAAGTCGGTAAATGCATTATGGGCGCCCTGCTCCCAAATCCGTTTCACTGATTTTAATTTCATCCAACTTTTCCTTCGCCGTATTTGCTCATGTTATAACATCATCAAATAACAGAAAGCAAAAAGGCCGCTAGGCGCTGTCTCTTATACACAAATCCCCCGATAAATTCGGGGGATTTTTTTGAACTCGCGCTGATATTGTTGATCTGATCTACAAAACAACTTTAGGCGCACGCTATGAATTTTATTTCCAACCCAGCACAATGGGCCCAACATCTCTTCCAACATGCCAGTTTAGGTGATGCTCGG
>NZ_JAKILG010000026.1 GCF_023283765.1 Shewanella profunda
AGTGTGGGGTCTCCCCATGTGAGAGTAGGTCATCGCCAAGCGCCTAATTATCTTGTAAAGATGTAACTAAGCCAGCTGAATAAGCTGGCTTTTTTGCGTCTGTAATTTGTAAAATCAAGGCACTAAGAACAATTCTGCTTAGCATTTTACTATTCGGTAAGGCAGTAGATTTACTGTTTGAAATGATATTAGGTCGTAACGTGAGAATTGCTTTACTGAGCTGTAAGTGAAGCCGTCAGTTCATAATGAAACTGGCGGCTTGGTATACCAAGTAATTTAGCTGTCTCAGCATGAACATATCACTTTCACGATACTGATTTATTACTGATTTATTACTGATTGATTCACTGTTGATTTATTTTTGCTTTGAAGCTGGCTTTAGTATCATCATTGGCAAGTTTATACCAATAATCAAGCATCTGACTGATTTCGGTTTGACTCGGTGTGTCAGCCAAAGTGTCTTGGGGATTGGGTTGGTTTTGGTTATTTGCCGAAGTTTCGCTTGGTGCAATCACAGCTGGCGCTACCAAACTGGTTGATGCGACCACTGGTGCTTGGTGCGTCAATGAGGGATTAATGACAGCACTCGATTGTGCTTGAGGCGCAGCAGCTTGGCTTATCATAGCGATTTTTAATGAAGCCGAGCGATCACCAAGATTGTATTGCAGCATCTCGTGTTCAAAATCTCGTCCAATTTGAAGACCATTTTTAATCAATTTATCCTGAGCAACATTTACCGCTTCGTTTCGTGTATTCATCAATGTCACTGTGGGTGAGGTATCAAATTGTTTCGCATCGCGGGCTGAGGTTATTGGGGGAAGTTTGAGGATCAGTGTTTGATCTGACTCATCGAAACGTATGATTAACACGTCAGACTGATAACGTACAGTGTTTGCTTGTTGTCGATATTGAGCTGTATATCTAAAGGCAATTTGATTGATGCCATCGGCTAAGATGAGATCGTCACGATTCAATGACTGTTTGCCATTCACAGTTAATAATTCAACGTTTTGAGGGATTTTGAGATTAACATCCGCCATGGCTGGTTGCACTATGCCCAGTATTAGCGCAGTGGTACATAGGATGGAATGATATTTCATAAACTTTCTCTTTTATTGCGAGGACGCAGCTAAATAATAAGGGAGATATTTTGGTGACACATCGGCTTAGTCTTTAGTCTGAACCATGATGATCATAATGGCTAGCAGCTATTTATACGACATAGAGATATAAGCAGGGAATAAAAAAGGCTCACAGGGAGCCTTTTAGTAATTGGTTGTTTTTTATAAGATTATTTGGTTAAGTCGATGCTGTACACTGCAAAACCAAGTTCATCTTTGCTGAGTTTTTTCATTTCACGTTGTTTATTGGCTTCGATAAAGGCGGCGGCTTTGTCGCTATCTTGTGTTTCGAAACGAATATCCAGTGCTACGCTGGTCGTGATGGTTTTAAAATCCCAGTTGTAATCAGCACTTGGATTGACCATACCGTCGTACTTGCCTGTGGTTTCGTTGTACTGAGATTGCGCTGTGATATAGGCAGCTAGTGCTTCACGGTTGGTGTCAGGTAGTTCGAGTACAACGTGATCACTGCCAGTACCGGCAAACTTACCGCCAAAGGCACGGTAGTTATTCGATGCGACAATAAATTCTTTCGCAGCAAGTGCTTCACCCGTAATGACATTGCCATTTTCATCTTTATAGCTTAAGTCAACGATACGGTTCGCATTGGCATTGATCACGGCACAGTCACGGTCAAATTTGCTCGGCTGAGTCACATCAATTTTGTAAGTTAAGCCATCGAGCACATCAAAGTTATAGGTTGGATGACCATCCCAGTTGATTAGGCCTTGTGGTGTCGTTTTTGTTGGATCGATTTGATTAAATTGGTTAGCTGAGCATTCGAGCCAATCTTTTAACTCTGCGCCAGTCGCTTTTACTGCAACCATAGTATTGGGATACAGGTACAGATCGGCGGCGTTTTTGAAGGTCAGTGCACCTTTATCGACTTGGACATATTGATCCGCATCGCTGGTTGTACCGTGACGTCCACCCGCTTTAAATGGTGCTGAGGCCGATAGTACTGGCAGTCCTTGTAATGCTGAAGGTAATTTCGCTTTAACGTTAGCGATTTGCGCATCGGAAACGATTTGTACCGTTGGATCGTCCTGCACTAACGTGAGGAAGCTATACATATCCGCCGCGGCAACACCGATGGGTTCATCCACAAAGGCGAGTGTGCCTTGGTGTTCTGTTGCTACAGCATCGTGAATGGCGGCATCAGCTTCAACCAATGGTGTTTTATTTGTGCCATCGTAAATTGGTTTGGCTTGAGTTGTGGCACTGATGACATTCCATTTGCCACCTTTACGTTCAAGTTTGAAGTCAACAACCCCTAAGTTATCACCCCAACGGCCTGGCATAACGGCTGGTACGCCGTTGAGTAGACCCTTAGTCACATCGGTATTGGGGAGATCTGCATATTTGGCATCGGGGAAAATTGAGTGGCTGTGGCCGAATAAAATAGCGTTAATACCTTCCACATTAGTTAATGCATAGGTGGCATTTTCAGCCATAGCATCGCCAGGGTTTTCTGTTGAACCAATGCCAGAGTGAGGAATCGCAATAATAAGATCAGCGCCTTTGGCTTTCATTTCTGGCACATATTTCTTCGCAGTTTCCACTATATCTTCAACAGTGACTTTGCCATTGAGATTCTGCTTATCCCACAGTAAAATTTGCGGTGGCACAAACCCAATGTAACCAATTTTAATGGTTTGATCATTTCCTTCGCTGTCGATGATGTGTTTTTCTTTGATGATATAAGGGGTGAATAAATGTTCACCTTTTTTGACATCATTCCAACAACCATTATCATCAGCACAATAAACGTTGGAGTTTATATAGGGAAAATCTGCACCACTAATGGATTTATTTAAGAAATCTAAACCGTAGTTAAATTCATGGTTACCTATATTACCTACTTCGTAATCTAAAAGGTTCATGGCTTTATAGGCTGGGTGAACATCACCCGTTTGCAGACCAACTTTGGCCATATAGTCGCCCATTGGGCTGCCTTGTAGCAGATCGCCGTTATCGACGAGTACGCTGTTTTTAGCTTCATTGCGAGCAGCATGGATTAAGCTGGCGGTACGAGCGAGACCGATAGTCGGATCATCTTTACCACTGTAGTAGTTGAAATCCATGATATTTGTGTGCAGATCTGTAGTTTCTAGTACCCGTAAATCTGCTTGAACATCAGGTTGAATAATAGTGTCGTCATCTGATCCACAGGCACTTACGCCAAGGGCTGCAGTGATCATTACTGCAAGTATTTTTTTATTTAACATAGTTATCTCTATTTATTTTTCTTTGACCCCAATGCATGTTCCTTAAAAGAGCATGCCCATCATCCTGTTAATTAGCAGTAAGTTAACTGTTGAGTTAATTCGTTACTAAGTTAACGGACGGGAATTATAAAGACATTTGATGATCTGAATGTGACATTAATCAGAGAAAAGCTGTTTCAAATTGTGACAATAAGTGTGTTTGCTTAAATAGTCAGCAATGGTGATATCGGGATTTGTCTGCGAAGGATGTCATTTAATTCCGTTATACATAAGGTGATACAAATTAATCTGTCTGAGGAATGGGAATACTTGGCTGATATACGCGTTACTTGTTAAGGTAGTTTGTCCAAATCGATATTCATATCGACAGGTTTAGGGCGTATTGACGTTTTTAGATTAAATTTTGTTCACTCTGGCAAGCTTGTGCTCACGAAACGAGAAATGAAGTTTAGTATGCCAAATAAATGGCGACCTAAAAGAGTCAGAACTTGCCAGACGAGCCCTTCGCGCAGCATTTTGCTGGCTTTTCTGCTACCTTATCGCTCATTAATGTGGAATAACTACACTGCATGGCCCCACCTTGTATAAAAGAGCGCTAAATCGCAGCAAAAATAACCTGAAACGTCAACATGCCCCAGTGTTCATTGAAATAGATCGTTGTTAAAGATAAAGCCAAAATCGTTAGCTCGCACCTTTCACCTTAAAATACAATCGAAAGGGCAGCAAAACTTAAGGGAGTTCATATGTGTAAGTCTGTTATTACTACCGCCGTAGCTGCGGCTTTGTTACTTGGCGCTTGTTCAGACAAGCCAGCCGCAAATACCGATGAAGCCAAAAATGCCGTTGCCACTCAAACGGCTGTCAAAGCTGAAGCGACTAACGTGCTATTGAGCAAAAGCCCGCTTCAAGATCAAGCTCCACAATTTAATCTTATCCATTCCACAGATTATGCTCCGGCTTTTGAGCAGGCTATCAAAGCTCATGAGGCTGAAATTGCTGCGATTATGAATAACAAACAAACGGCCACCTTCGCTAATACTATTCTCGCGCTGGAAACTTCGGGTGAATTATTAACGCGTGTGTCGCGCACCTTCTTTAATCTTGCTGGCTTGATTTCAGATGATACCTTTCAGAAAACAGAAGCGGATCTAGCCCCTAAGCTCTCGGCTCACAGAGATAATATTTATTTAGATCCTGTGTTATTCACCCGTGTTGAAGCGGTTTATCTGCAAAAGGAGAGTTTCAATGCGGAAGATCAGCGTTTAGTCGAATATTACTACGCGCAGTTTGTGCGTGCGGGGGCAAAGTTGTCCGCCGAAGATAAGGCGAAGATGCGTGACTATAATGCCGAGCTTGCCACCTTAGCGACAGATTTTTCACAGAACAGCTTAAAATCCTTTAAAGATGATGTGGTTATCATTACTGATAAAGCCCAGTTAGACGGATTATCAGAAAGCGAAATTTCGACCTTAGCCGCTGCGGCTAAGGCGGCGGGTAAAACGGGATATCTTATCAATTTAGTTAACACTACGCGCCAACCAATATTATCTAGCTTAAATAACCGTGAACTGCGCCAAAGAGTATGGGAAGCTTCGGCTCACAGGTCTGTGATAACGAATGGTCCATTAATTGTCAAAATGGCACAAATTCGCGCTAAAAAAGCTAACTTACTCGGCTTTGACACTTGGGCATCCTATGCGGTTGCCGATCAAATGGCGAAAACGCCAGTAGCGGTATACGAAATCCTTGATGACTTAGCACCAAAGGCCTTGGCACGCGCCAAAGTGGAAGCGGCTGATATCCAAGCCGAGATTAAAAAGGCGGGAGGTGATTTTGAACTGCAGCCTTGGGATTGGGCGTATTACGCAGATAAAGTGCGTAAAGAGAAATACTCCCTCGATGAGAGCAGCATTAAACCCTATTTTGAGTTTAATACTGTGCTGCAGGACGGGCTGTTTTTCGCGATGCACAAACTTTATGGGATAAGTATAAAGTCTCGTACCGATTTGCCTGTATGGCATTCCGATGTATTAGCTTTTGAAGTCTTTGATAAAGATAACAGTTCTATTGGGCTATTTTACCTTGACCCCTATGCCCGTGAAGGTAAAGGCGGTGGCGCTTGGATGGACGAATTTGTTACGCAAAGCGCTCTGCTAGGGACTAAACCTGTAGTCTATAACGCGCTTAATATTCCAAAGCCAGCCGATGGTCCAACCTTAATGACCTTCGATGAAGTGACCACTATGTTCCATGAAATGGGTCATGGGATACACGGTTTATTTTCTAAGGTGAAATATCCAAGTGTGGCTGGGACCTCTACCGCGCGTGACTTTGTGGAGTTTCCATCACAAGTTAACGAAGATTGGAATATCGACCCAATCGTTATTGCAAACTATGCGAAACATTACAAAACGGGAGAACCTATTCCTAAGGCGTTGCTCGATAAGATCTTAGCCTCGAATAAGTTTGGCCAAGGTTTTGATACTGTCGAGTATTTATCTGCAGCAATTTTAGATATGGAGTGGCATTCTATCAGCGCCGATACTCAAATCAGCGATGTAGAAAAATTTGAGCAGCAAGTATTAGCCAAACATGGCCTCGATTTTGCGCCTATTCCACCACGTTATAAATCGAGTTATTTTAGCCACGCCTTTGCGGGTGGATATTCTGCTGGGTATTATGCCTATCTTTGGACTGAAGTGTTTGCCGCCGATGCTTTTGCTTACATGGGGGAACAGGGTGGACTAAATCAGGATAATGGCGATAAATTCCGTGATGCCGTTTTATCTAAAGGCAATAGTGAAGATTTAATGCAGAATTATATTCAGTTTACGGGCCAGAAACCGACGACTGACGCATTGTTAAAACGCCGTGGTTTAGTTAACTAATTTTTCATGGTATAGCAGCAAAAGGCTTGATGGGGTAACTATCAAGCCTTTTTTGTTTTATTGTATTTCCTACGTCTTTACTCTAGAATCTGGCCAGATTTGACTGTGGGATATGTTCTATATCTCGTATCGACGCCCCTCGAAAATCAGGCTCAACCCCTCCTTCTTTTGAGCCCTTGAGTACAGCAAAAGCGTAGCTTCTTTTTTGGATGTAGCATAAATGGTTTCGCAATTAAGTGAAGCAATGCTGGATGTGATCGCTGACGCCTTGGTAGATAAAGGCTATATATTTTTAACTGACTTAGTTCCCCATCATATTAGCCAAGTTTTATTAGATAAAATTCAAACTACAGATGTGCATGAGTTGAAAGCCGCATCTATTGGCCGCGGTGTGGATCAACAATTAAATCCTGATATTCGCCGCGATAGGATCCAGTGGTTAGAGGAGCAAAATGAGCCCGATGTCTTGTATCTCGATTTGATGACGCAGTTAAAAAACGGCTTAAATCGTCGCTTGTTTATGGGGCTATTCGACTATGAAAGCCATTATGCCGTGTATCAACCGGACGCTTTTTATAGGAAGCATGTTGATGCCTTAAAAGGTAGCCAAAATCGCATCTTGACTACGGTGTTTTTTTTAAACCCCGATTGGAAAGAAGCCGATTGTGGTGAATTGATTATTTATGATGAACGGGATAACGAGTTAGAACGTATTCCCCCTAAAATGGGGCATTTTGTGATTTTTCTCAGTGAGCGTTTTCCCCATGAAGTCACCAAAACTCGAGCACAGCGTAATAGTATTGCGGGTTGGTTTAGGGTGAGTAACAGCGTCCATGGTTTTTGATAGGTCACGCAGGCTAAAAATGGTGCACTTGCGCCATTTTTAACTTGGTTTAGCCCGTTTAGAAATTGTAGTTTATCGATAATATTGTTGTTGTATTTCAACTTATCGATATGTTTTTACCTCTTTCATTCCTTCATGCTTTAAGCATATTCATCAATACGTCATTTTCTAATGGGAAGCTTAAGGCGGCAGCATTAGGATGTACTGACGTTTCAGGGGGGATTTTTGTGGCTTTGGTGCTTTTTATGTAAGACGAAGCTTGAGTGGAGTAGTTGTCCTAGATTAATGGGCGATAACGTAGTGGAAATGCCAATCCAATGCTGCCAGAAGAGGTTGTCTGGCAAGGCCTAGCTCTCAGTTTATTTAACTAAAAGCTGCTCGTCATTTGCGTCAACAACGACACTTCACTCCTCGTTTTGCGAGCAAAAACTTGCCAGAGTGAACAAAATTTAATCTCGAAACGTCAATATGCCCTTGGACTCATTTATCCAAATCACCCTGAAAATAGAGTGTTTTTTTATTATCGTTTAATGTTAGGCTAGATAAAAATGTGCGCAATAACACACTTTTAAATCATCTAACGGAGGCGATACTGTGGGCTGTGAAGATAACTTAGGTTGTTTAAGTGGTGAGCATGTAGTGCTTGAGCCTTTATCTTTGTCCCATGTGGCGGCATTGAGTTTGGCGGTAGCGGATGGTGAGCTGTGGCGTTTGTGGTATACCAGCGTACCGGAACCCTGTGAGATGAAAGCCTATGTGGCCCAAGCGCTTGAAGAATCGCAGCGGGGTGAAAGTTTTCCTTTTGCCGTTCGCGATAGGATCTCAGGTCAGATTGTGGGTTGTACGCGTATTTGCCACTGGGAGAGTGAACATCGTCACCTTGAGATTGGTTACACTTGGTATGCAAAACGTGCTCAACGTACGGGGATTAATACCGAATCTAAATTGCTATTGTTGACCTTTGCCTTTGAGACCTTAGATGCCATTGCCGTTGAATTTCGTACCCATTGGCATAATCAAGCTTCACGCCAAGCCATTGTACGACTGGGTGCCAAACAAGATGGAGTATTACGCAATAATAGGATCCTCAAGGATGGCACCATTCGCGATACTGTTGTTTATTCTATTATCGATACTGAATGGTCAACGGTTAAATCTGGCCTGCAATTTCGATTGAGACAGAGATCTGTAATCTAATCGTTTATATTAGAAAAGTTAGGAAACATAGATGGCGAGCATTATTACTCAAGCTGATGTCACTTATAGCCATGAAGTTGCAGTATTATTTAATGAATATCGGCAGTTCTATGGGTGTAGTGATAATTTTGCAGCAGCGCAGCAGTTTATCCACGCGCGGTTACTCGAACGCTCGTCTGTGGTGTTTATTGCACGGGATAGCCAAGGTTCAGGTCTTGGTTTTGTGCAGTTATATCCTTGTTTTTCATCGCTGCGATTAGCCCCAATTTTGATCTTGAATGATGTATTTGTGACTCAACATGCCCGTTGTGTGGGTATTGGTCGAGCTTTAGTGCAGCGGGTAGCTGATTACGCTAAGGAACAAAATATCAGTTATTTGATCTTAGAGACTCAAAGGGATAATCGCCGTGCTCAAGGGTTCTATGAGGCATTAGGCTTTGTGCGAAACCAAGATTTTTTTACCTACGAGCTTGAGATCCACTCAGGGCTTAGGTAGGTTTATTCGTTATTGCTAATAAAAAGGAAACACAACCATGTTAAAAGCGTTAGTCATAGGTGGCTTAGCCTTAAGTGCAAGTACTGCAGTATTGGCAGGCGAAGCAGAAAAGGCTTTTAGTAATGAAGTCATCGAATGTGCCGCTTATTATCAGATAAGTTCGGAAGCGATAGGGGCGATGAATGCACCACAGATGCAGGCCGTTGGTGAGCGTTTAAAGAATTCGAAAATTCAGGCAGAGAACCTTGCTAAGCAATACAGTTCAGAAGCGGAAGTCACTCAAGCTATTGCCGATGCCAAAGCGCGCCAAATTCAGAGTCTTGGAGGTTCAAGTAATTTAGGTCCCTTGATGGGCAAATATAAAAATGAATGTCAAACCATATTGGCAGAACCGCAAAAACGGTTAGATTACTGGATTATGGCAACCATGTAGCTCAGTCATTAACCTGTATATTATCAAAAGGAGCCGATTGGCTCCTTTTGATATTTAAGCTTAACTGATTGGCACCGCTTATTTTATGGGAGATTGAAACTGAGTTACGCTTTAGGCGGTCTTAGTTTGACTGACTCATTAGTGGGTTGTTATTAGCACCTTAAATTGGGTTAGGCGCCTACGATCTTTTTCAATTAAGTGAGAATAGTATGATGTTAACACTTACCGCAGCCACGGTTTTGAGTTCCGGAGTATGCTTTTACCACTTAAATCAAGGTAAGCGAGTGTTATTAGCACCGCTGCTTATTACCAATGTGAGTGAGCAGACAAAGCAAATGTTGTTGTGTGTGTTTCATTGTCAGACAATTTTTTTCCTGATATCAACGGCGATTTTTCTTACCTGTGCCCTTGCTCTGATCCCAGAGATGTACGCTTTTAGCTTATTGCTATTTATTGGGCTTAACTACAGTATTTTTGCAATTTGGCAGTTTTATATAGCAAGCTTAAGTCCACCCAATAGTGGGCAAATGTTGAGTATTCAAGCTTTGGTTTTCCTATTTATCGGTATTTTATCTATGCTGGGGCCTTTGTTGCCAATGATCTGATAGGGTTGAGTGTCAATCTGATGTTGTTAGTTTTATGCCATAGTTTTGAGCTAATTCTGCCAACTTACCATTATCGGTTAGTAATTGTAGCCAATGGGACAGGTTGTTAGCTTCTAACAGTGAGTTCGGCTTCAATAGAATGCTATGAGTATAATGTTGATCCCAGTTGTCAGATATTAGCAATAGCGGTTGTTCCTGCGGATTGAGCTTGAGATAGTCATTCAGGTAAGAATAGGTTACAGGCGCGACATCGGCACGTTTGCGTAAAATACTTTCAATCGATGCTTTATTATTGTTTACAAATATAATATTGAATTGTTTTTCAAGGTGAGCAGGATTGGTTTCAAATTGGGCGAAGCGGTAGTGATAACCTTTAACTAATGCAATCGATTTATGGGTTAGATCGCTAAAAAACAACTGGTTTTTAGCCTTACTCTTTAGGGCAATAAAGGTTTCACCATCGGTGATGTTTAAGGGAATAAATTGGGTATCTATTTGTTTCCAGCTCCAGCTGGGGTTCTCAAACATCATCATATCGAATCGTCCGACTGAATAGGCTTTATATCTGTGTTCTATGCTGGTAGAGACAAATTCAAATCTGACGTCCTGTTGGACTTGATTGAGAGCATTAATAATATCGAGGGTTAGGCCTGTATAGCGGCCATCCTGCTGAAGATTTACGTAGGGGGCAAATTGATAACCTCCTACTCGTATTTGAGGTATAGGTTCGATTTGCTGCCCTTGAGCAAATACCATAGAGCTCAAACTGGTAAAGAGGATAAAGCATAAGAGTGGGTAGCTACTGCCTTGTAAGTGCATAGGTTCTCCTGTTATTCACCGCTACCTTAGCTTACCTCTGGTTGTTACAAGTTAATACAATTAATTGCTGCACTACCGTATTGTTAATGCGTATTTTGTGCTGGTCAGTTTTATGATGATTAGGGAGATCTCACATTGAGTAATTTACCATCTCAGGTGTGTGAGTGGCTTGAACAAGGACATATTACCAAAGCCCTAGCAAGTCGCTTATATTGTACTCTTTCGCAGCGACCTAGCGCAGCGAGTTGGAGGGCGCTCTTTAGCGTATTGCTATTGTGGTTGGGGACGTTAAGTTTTGCCTGCGGGGTGATCTTTTTCTTTGCCTATAATTGGCAATCCCTTGGGCGTTTTGCCAAGTTTGCCCTGATTGAAGTGGCAATACTGCTGACAATTGTCGTTTTTGTTTGGTTATATTATCGCGCAGCCTGCTGTTTTTCAGAAACTCATCCTAATTCATCTAAACGTTCCCTCATTGGTGTGACAACCGCCAATGCCGTGCTTTTGGGGGCAAGTATCTTAGTGGGAGGATTATTGGCGCTAGTGGGACAAACCTATCAAACGGGCGCCGATCCTTGGCAGTTATTTGCCCTATGGGCACTTGTGATCTTGCCCTTTGCTTGGGTAGCAAGATTCGATGGTTTGTGGTTATTGGTCGTCGGGTTGTTTAATCTTAGTTTAGGATTATTTTTCGATACCTTTTCCCATTTTTGGGGATACTTTGGGGCTGAACAAGCGCTGCTGTTAATGTTTGTCATCTTCAATTTAGTTATCTATTACACCTTTGTATTTTTAGACCGAAAAGCGACAGGACGCTGGCATGCTCCCCTTTTGGAATATGCTTGCTCGATGTTTGCGATGGGGTGTTTTACCTGGCTTATCTGTTGGTTAATTTTTGATAGTGACCATGGCAGTGATACCTTTAGTACTTGGGTTAGCAGTGGTTATATAGCCCATCTTATTCTTGGTCTTTTTATTTTCCGTTACGTGTTGCCACAGATCTATCCATTAGCCTTGGGAGGATTTAGCCTTATTGCAGTGGGCGCCGCGTTACTAACAAAACTGATGTTTGAGGATAGCGATCCTATTGGTGGCTTTTTGTTTATCGGGCTTTATATCATATTGGCAAGTACAGGTTTAAATCTTTGGTTGAAGTCGGTGAGCCGTGTGTTTAACGCTCAATTTCCGCCAATGGCGACATTAAACCAAGGAATGGAGGTTGAAACTGATGATCGATAAGGCGACTCAAGTAGAGGATAAGCTAACCATAGAGTCTGTCGCAGAGTCGAGTTCGGCAAAATTGTGGCAAGCCTTGTATGTGGAGGGGAAAGTCAGTTCACCGCAGATGCCAGAAAGTCATGATATGCCTTGGTATGTTGCAGCCATGCAAGCCTTTGCTGCTTGGATTGCCGCATGGTTTTTATTGGGTTTTATGGCATCGCTTTTAGACGCGATTTTTGAGCGAGTCGAAGGATACTTTGCCTTATTTATTGGTTTAACTTATTTAGGCATAGGCGTTGGTTTGTACTTTTTACCGCGGCAACAGACGTTTGTTCAGCAATTTGCCTTTGCTGCGAGCTTAAGTGGACTCTTGGGCGTTGCTTGGGGATTATTCGATTTACTGGGCAATGACTTTAGTCTTGCCTGGTATTTCTGCATGGGGATTATTCTCTTGTGTTTATGGGGCTTGATTACCCATGGATTAGCCCAGCTGGTGTTTGCCTTTTGCCTAAGTTGGTGTGTTATTGGCGTTATGGCTAAATTACATCTACTTAACTTAAGCCAGAGTATTTTTGCCTTGCTTATCAGTTTACTTATTTTAAATATCAATCAATTAGGTCGCCATTACCGTCGAGTACGTATGCTCACCTATGGCTTTGCGCTTACCCTATTGAGTGTTCAATTGATTCATGCCTTTAGCATGGATAATGTGTTTGAAGAGTGGTTCAGCCCTTGGCGAGAAACGCTGTGGCTTACTCTGACTCATCTATTGATTATTTTTGCCATTTGCAGTTTTTTATTGGTATCAATTTTCCGAGAACGTCAACAATCACTGACTTCACTTGCCGCACTTGGGTGTGCTATGGGGTTAGTTTTAGTCAGTGGTCTGTCGCTGCCTATGCAGGGCTTATCCACGGCTATTCTGCTGATTTTACTCGGCCACTACTCTAATGAGCTGTGGCTTAAATGGATGGGTATTGCATCAGCGATATTATTTGTGAGTGGCTATTACTATTCCTTAGAAACGACGTTAATGCTTAAGTCTTGGTATTTGATGGGGCTAGGAGCCTTGTTGCTGATGGCGCGGATCGGGATGTGGCAATTATTTCCAGAAAATCAGAATGCCAAGGAGAGTCTCTGATGGGAAAACTGTCGGCTTCACATAAATGGGCACTTGGGATCGTATTATTCACGACTGTTGCGATTCTTACGGGCGTAAATTGGCGTATTTTTAAGTTTGAACAACTACTTAATCATGGTCAAGTGGTGCGCTTTGCATTAGCGCCAGTCGATCCGCGCTCCTTAATGCAGGGGGACTACATGGCACTGGAATATGCGATTGCCCGAGAGGTACGTAGCGTTTTAGCGCCGCAACAAATGCAGGGTCAGTTACTCTTGGCTGTTGATGAGCAAAAGGTAGCTCGTTTTGTGGACTTTTATACCGACCAAGCGCTCGGAAAAGATCAACTGCGGGTACAGTTTCGCGTCCGTGGTAATCAAATTAAGCTCGCATCGAACAGTTTTTTCTTTGAAGAAGGACAAGCCGATCATTTTAGTGCGGCTAAATATGGCGAGTTTAGGGTGAACTCGCAAGGCGAGTTGCTGCTTGTCAGTTTACTCGATGAAAAGCTTCAGCCCTTATAACCCTCAGTTAACTCTCCAGCAATAGTGTCAGGATTGTTGGCATCCATTTGTTCCGCTTATTGTATTTACCTCGATTTATCTCTGGCCGCACTTTTTATGGGCGGCCAGCAGGTTCCGTACTGCTTTCTTCCTAGCTCTGATCGCTAAATTACTCGAATAATATCCATCTTTAGTTGCAACTTTAACGCAACCAATTTGTAACTTTGGCGGCCTATAGTATCGTCAGTCTTCGAGGTGATACCGCCTTGAAGAATCTAAGTGCATAAATTAAATAGCAATCAAATACCAATTCAATATCAAATACTAAAACGATACATTTAGGGGTCTCAATGTTTAATACTAAAACTGTGCTGGCGTTAGCCATCAGCAGCGTTTGTGGGCTTGCCCATGGCGCAGATAATTTAATCATTTCAGAATATATCGAAGGTAGTAGCAACAATAAAGCCATCGAACTTTATAATCCAACGGCCAGTGTTATCGATTTAAGCCAATACCAATTACGTTTCTATTTTAATGGCAGCACAAACGTAGGCACTACGATTGTGCTCACAGGCTCATTA
Source organism: Shewanella profunda (assembly GCF_023283765.1). Taxonomy (GTDB): domain Bacteria; phylum Pseudomonadota; class Gammaproteobacteria; order Enterobacterales; family Shewanellaceae; genus Shewanella; species Shewanella profunda. Next base: position 14,054 of record NZ_JAKILG010000026.1, read on the forward strand.
GCGGCGGGTGCAACTTATGTTGTGGCTGATAACGATGCCTCTGCCGATATTCTTGCGGTGACGAATCAACAGAGTACCGCGAGCTTTTTTAACGGTGATGATGCCATTGTACTGACCTATCAAAATCAAGTGATTGATAGTTTAGGGCAAGTTGGAGTCGATCCTGGCGCAGAGTGGGGCAGTGGAGATCTCTCCACTCAGGACAATACGTTACGCCGTAATTCTGAGCTACTGATTGCTGATACCATTATTGACGATGCGGTGAACTTTAGTACGTGGCTGGGTTTTGCTAAGGATGATATTTCAGATCTTGGCAAGTTTAACGCCGGCACGCCGATTGATCCCGTCGATCCTCCACCAAGCTCTTTGGTGTGTGGCGAAGACGCTACCGCAATTCATACTCTTCAAGGTACGGGTGCTATAAGCCCTTTCAATGGTCAAACCTTAGTGGTTGAGGCTGTGGTTGTTAGCAATCAAGAAGCGGGTCTTAAGGGCATTTTCGTACAAATGGCTGATAATGAAGCCGATAGCGATCCCCAAACTTCTGAAGGTGTATTTGTGTACACGGGCAATACGCCAACAGCTTATATGGCGGGCGACCGTATTCGCTTAAAAGCTAAAGTCACTGAATATCAAGGTTTAACTGAATTAACGACAGTTTCTGAGCACACACTTTGTGCCACAGGGCAAACACTGCCAACGGCCGCTGTAGTGACCCTACCGGTTAACAGTAGCGATGATTTTGAACCCTTCGAGGGCATGCGCGTTCGTTTTAACCAAGATTTAGTGGTTAACGAAGTCTATAACCTCGGCCGTTATGGCGAGATTTCTTTAGGCAGTCAGCGCCACTTTATTGGTACTCAGGTGGCTGCACCGGGCGCGGATGCATTAGCGGTGAGCGCAGCCAACCAACGCGACAGTATTTTATTAGATGATGGTTTAACGGCGCAGAATCCTGATCCTGTGCAATTTCCAGCCCCAGGTCTTAGCGCATCGAACACAGTGCGTGTGGGCGACAAAGTCACGCAGCTTACGGGTGTGATGCACTATGGCTTTAACTTATATCGTGTTATGCCAATCGAAGCGGTTAACTTTGTAGCTGAAAATCCACGTCCTGTTGCGCCAACGCTAGCCGAGGGCGGTAATCTTAGCGTCGCCAGCTTTAACGTACTGAACTACTTCAATGGTGATGGTCAAGGTGCGGGTTTCCCAACTGAGCGTGGTGCCAATACCATAAGCGAGTTTGAGCGTCAAAAGGTCAAGATTATCAGTGCTATGGTGGGCATTAATGCCGATGTATTTGGTTTAATGGAAATCGAAAACGATGGCTTTGGCGCAAATTCAGCTATTGCTGATTTAGTCGCTGGCTTAAATGCCGCTGTGGGTGAAACGCGTTATGCGTATATCGCGCCAACAGGCATGAATGCAATAGGAACCGATGCCATTTCTGTTGGTTTAATTTATCGCAGCGATAAAGTCACGCCGCAGGGTGCTGCGCGCATTCTATCCAGTGCCAATTCACCATTAGATGAAGATCAACAGCCGCTGTTTGACGATACAAGAAACCGCCCTATGCTGACGCAAGCCTTTAGCGTGAACGGCAGTGAAGAAGGCATGGTTGTCGCGGTTAATCACCTTAAATCTAAGGGCAGTGAATGTGCGGGCGATCCTGATCTTAACGATGGTCAAGGTAACTGTAATATCACTCGTACCCGCGCGGCGACGGCCGCTGCTCAATGGATTAGTGAACAATATCCAGATCAAGGTGTGCTGCTGATTGGTGATTTGAACGCCTACGCGAAGGAAGAGCCATTAACTGCGTTAGCAAATGCAGGATTTAGTGAACTGTTTGCTGAGCTTGGAAAGCCAAATCCATACACCTATGTGTTCTCAGCGGAATCGGGTCAGTTGGATCATGCTTTAGCGAACGCAGCATTGCTGGATAAAGTGGTGGATGTGGCGCAGTGGCATATCAATACCGATGAACCGCGCGTATTGGATTACAACGAAGAGTTTAAGACACTCGTTCAAATCCAAGACTTATTCGCAAGTGATGCTTACCGCTCATCGGATCACGATCCTGTGGTGATTTCACTCTTGCTTGAAGCGGAGAAAGTCGCGCCAGTAGCCAGTTTCACTCAAGTGGTGAATGGTGCTGCAGTGCAATTGACGTCAACCTCAAGCGATAGCGATGGGCAAATTGTGTCTGCCGAGTGGAGCTTTGGCGATAATACAGTGGCAGTGGGTGATGTAGTTACTCACAGTTACAGCCAAAGCGGTGAATATCTGGTCACACTAACTGTGATTGATAATGACGGCCTAACCCATAGCAGCTCACAAATGGTGGTGGTAGTTGTCGAAAATGTGAAACAACCACCCGTTGCACAAATTCAGCGTATCAATTTATGGTTAGTCGATATGTTTATCTCGACCAGCTACGATACCGATGGCGTGATCAAGCAACATAAATGGACGTTCGACAATGGCACCCGCGCTAACGGCCAAGTGGTATTACGCCTTGCCCGCCGTGGTCAACACACTGTTGAACTGACCGTTAAAGATAACGACAAGTTAACCGATACCACGACGCTGACTTATCGTTAGGCCAGTCCATTTATTCCGCTGATTTTTAAGTGATTCAAAGCCCGCAGCTGCGGGCTTTTGTTTAAGCTTTGCAGTTGATACTGGAATCACTGATATTGTTATCATGCTCGGAATAAGTTCAGCTTACTTAGTGATGATTTGATAGGGGAAAAATTCAATTTAGGTGTTCACGGTATGATTGATTTTTTGATTGAATAACTGAAATACGGGCTCTAATTTTAGCATTTTGAGCGTCAGCACTTCTGTAACATATCGTCGGTCTATCCTTGGTGGCTAACTAAGGTCTCTGTATTTAAGGTTTGCACTCAAGGTTCGCACCCGACATATTAACAAACCGAAAAATTGATTTTGGTAACTAACTCACTTTTCCATAAAGTGAGTTAGTCATCTCCATAAAACCATATGTGGCTTGATAAATTAGGTGTATTAAGCATTATTATGGATTTTTAGTAGATGTTCAGTTCACAACAGGGTGATTGGAATATATGAACAAGAGCAACTTATTTCTTTCAGAAGGTGGCTGCACCTGTCAATTCATTCGATATCGCATTGATACCGCCCCACTATTTGTACATTGCTGCCATTGCCGCTGGTGTCAGCGTGAAACTGGGGCTTCATTTGCCCTTAATGCCATGATAGAGACTGACAGGGTTCACTTGATCTGTGGGGAGCCTGAGATTATTGACACTCCATCGGCAAGTGGTATGGGACAAAAGATTAGCAGATGTCCCAAGTGCCATGTGGCTGTTTGGAGTCACTACGCAGGTTCAGGGCCGATACTCAGTTTTTTACGGGTGGGCACTTTGGATAACCCTGACATACTGCCGCCGGATATACATATTTTCACCTCATCCAAGCAACCTTGGGTCATCCTTCCCGAAGATATCCCTTCGGTTTCTGAGTATTATGATCGTGAAAAATACTGGCCAGCGCAGAGCCTAGAGCGACGTTTGAAAATACTGCCAGAAATTAATGCCTATCAAGCTGGGCGTCAGCGTACTTAAATAGCATTATTTGTTTAAGTAGAATGTAATTTTCTATGACTTGAATCTAAGTTTAAATCGGATTATGTTATTGTTTTACAATGGAAGACTGATTTTGGGTTATTGTTTTTACTGGGGAGCATGAGGCGCCCAAAATGAATGTTGAAACCCTAAAATATATAAACAAACACCAACTTTCGTCAGTCATGAATAAGACAAAGTGGTGCGAGCTTGAAAAGGCATTGAATGGATCTGAAGACTTTATTCCCCATGTGCGATACAAACTGATTTATGATGAGACGCCTAATGCAGGTTTTACTGCCGTGTGGTGGCACGAGTTACTTGAAATAGCAGAAACCATTGAGTGGTTAGAAGTTGATCCATTCAAAAGAGAATGGTTAGGCCGATTAGTGACGGATCGAGTGACTGACTTTTCTGATTTTGTAAGTGCACAATTAGCCCAATATTCAATTCCTTACTCGATAGAAAATGGTATGTTTCGGATTTGGGGCTATCTGAGGTTGGGTGAGTCTCCTGAGTTTCAGTAACTGCACCGTTATACATGAATAAGTGCTTTATTTTGCAATAAAGCACTTATTTTTAAGCGATTCAAACACTCGTTAACCTACTGATCACACTACTGATTAAAGTACCGATCAAAGTACTATGTAGAGTGGCCAGCCGAGGAGGCCGACGAGACCTTCTTTGTGTTCGAATCTTTCTAAGCGTTCTGGTGAGGCGTCGCTGAGTAAGAGTTCGCGGTAGCTTTTGGCAAAGTGCAGGGTACGCAGTAGGGCGGGGGCAAAGTTTTTACCGAGATCTTTACTGATGGTTTCAGCGAGTTTTGCGGGTAATTCTGCTAACGCTTTCTGGGTTTCCAATTCGATATGCTCACGGGTAAACCACTCCTCTTTTAAGGTGATTTTGCCGATACGCTTTTTCAAATCCTGTCTGACTTTGGCGCCATCAAACAACAATCGATACAGTACCACTTCGGCTAACACACTCTCTAGATTGAGAAAATCTAGCGGATCATAGCTCGATTGGGTGTAAAACTGTGCCAATAGCGCTGCAATGGACTGTTGGCGCTGATGCTCAAGTAGGGCATCTTGATAGGCTTCATAGCCTAACCATTCTTCCGCATCTGGTGGACTGGACACTTGTTCGAGCAAGAACTTGTCGACATCGCCGTAGAGGGATTTGCCGTTGACGAGTTTATGCTTGCTGACAGTGCTGAGCATGCTCCAGCCTTTTTGGAAGCATTTGACTACGCCATCGGCGGTGATTAACAGTCGTATCGCCTGCTGCGGATTTTGGTTTGATAATTCCATCAAGCCAAGACTCACCACACCAATTACATCGTGCGCTGCTTGTTCGAGCAAGTGCATTTTGTACTTGTTGTAAAACTTATCGGCCAGTTTGAGGCTCATCAAAATGGCTTTGGATTTGATTTGTGACAGCTGTTCACCGCTCAGCGTTTCGTCTGCTTGGCCTTGGATCAATACCTTGCTTAGGTAGGGTCCTTGATCTACATCACGCAGTACCAGTTGCATCAAATAATTCCTTAATCCAAAAAGCTAAACATATCATCGACTTCAGCGTATTCATCCGTCACTTGGTTTTTCTCTTTGGCTTGAATAACCAGCTCGTTAACAAACTTGCCGATGATCACTTCCCAACCTGAGCTTTGGTTGCGCAGTAGACTCTTGATGGCTTTTTCAACATCTGGCGCGAGCTCGTGGATCAAGGCCATTAGGCTGCGTGGATCGTCTATGCTGAGGCTGTGGGCATCTTCACTGGCGACGCGGCTATCGTAGCCGATGGTTTCAGTGTCTTCTTCGTCATCATAAAGATCGGTATAGCCATCTTCATCTTCATGCTTTTCACCTAACATCATTTCGATGAAAGGGATCGACAGGTAGAAAAGGCCCGCAGGATCTTCGGCGATACACTCTAAAATCGCAGTTTGTTTCGCTTCGCTATCTTGAATACGGATTAAATAGGTCAAAAAATCAAAGGTATGCTGAATAAGTTCTTCGGCATTGTTTTTGATTTTTTCTTCCCAGTACAAAGGTTGCTGACAGACGATGTCGCGAATTTGTTCTGGGGTCATGAGTTCAGACATGATCGAAGGACAAGAGATATCATGGTGACTGTTGATTTGTGTCAGCGTGACAATATCCATGTGTTCGATGACTTCGACTAATTGCTCGTCGCTCATGGTATTGGCGATAATTTCAAAGCGTTTGCTCGCTTGCTTTGGCTCTACGTCCGCCAGTTCTTTAATCTCGGCGACGGTAATCTCAATGAGACTAGTGTTCATTAGCGGTCCTCATCATCGTAGTGATCGTAGTAGCCATCTTCCTCTTCGCCTTCATCATCGTCGTCGTTATCAGACGTGCCAACATAATCGTTGTCATCATCATCTTCATCGTCATGATGTTTCGCTGTTGGCGTTGCTTTACCTTGGGTTTCAAGTAAATACAGTACGGCGCAGCTTTCTATCAATAAGGTTTCCGAGTAACTACGCACAGCCAATACTAAGGGTAAATCGGCATTGTTAAAGCCAATAGTGACTTTAAACTCATCCCACTCGGGTTGCGTTGCCGTGTTTATCCACTGTGCCCACTTGAGTTTGGCTTCGGCGGGAAATTTAATTCGACCGTAAAGCGCAACAGGCAGGTACTCAGGCACAGTATCGAGCATCTTAGGATCGGCTTCTAACACCTTTTTGATTTGACTAGTAAATTGTTCTAGCGCTTTAGGTGTATCGGGATCGTCGTAGGACTCGATATTGTCGTAGGCATTATTTTTTAGCTCATTAATGCGTGAGATATTCAGTTTTTTGACCATTTGACACTTACTCTAGAAAACGCTCAAGGATAAAATTGATCCCACAGCTCGCGCATGGCGCTAGCGGGATCGGTCACTATTACGTTATTGAAATCTTTGATAAACGCATTTCGTTGCTTAGGATCGGACAAGACATCATAAGCATTTTTAACGCGTTCAAGTTGTACGGCGGCTTGCTGTTTTTCCTCTTCCGAGGCACCTAACAACTTGTCGGGATGATATTTGTTTGACAGCCGTCGATAGGCTTTTTTAATGTCGTCTTCTTTGGCACTGGGTTTTATACCGAGCACACTAAAGTGGTTAATCATACTTGTACCTGCAGGCGATGTATTTGATATCGCGAGATAAAAAGGGTGTGACTCTGATTATCTTTAAATTCGTGGAATTATGATTAGTCAGCGGTGGATAATAGCAGAAATCCCCTAGGGGCAGCAAACACGTAAGTCGCTATTTGTAGCCTTAACCTAACTTATAAACGCTGGGATTTATAGTGCTAATTGTAGTGTCAATGGAAGGGGCAAAAAGAAGGCTGGTTGATGATGATTATGCGGGATTAGATAATTGGTTGCGGGAGCTGGATTTGAACCAACGACCTTCGCCCGTTGTTTATAAAGAGTTGAGCCCGACGAGCGATCATACTGCTCTATTTATAAAATTTTAGCTATTTTAGGCACAAAAAAACCAGCACTATGCTGGTTGATGATTAGATAGTTGGTTGCGGGAGCTGGATTTGAACCAACGACCTTCGCCCGTTGTTTATAAAGAGTTGAGCCCGACGAGCGACCATACGGCTCTATTTATAAAACTTTAGCTATTTTAGGCACAAAAAAACCAACACTATGCTGGTTGATGATTAGATAGTTGGTTGCGGGAGCCGAATTTGAACCTACTACCTTCGCCTGTTGTTTATAAAGAGTTGAGCCCGACGAGCGACCATACGGCTATTTTAGGCACAAAAAAACCAGCACTATGCTGGTTGATGATTAGATAGTTGGTTGCGGGAGCCGGATTTGAACCGACGACCTTCGGGTTATGAGCCCGACGAGCTACCATGCTGCTCCATCCCGCGTCCGATATCTATCTGTATTACTATACTATTTCGCTTTAAATTGGTTGCGAGAGCAGGATTTGAGCCTACGACCTTCGCCCGTTGTTTATAAAGAGTTGAGCCCGATAAGCTGTTTCTATTGATAAACTAATACACTAAATTGGTTGCGGGAGCTGGATTTGAACCAACGACCTTCGGGTTATGAGCCCGACGAGCTACCATGCTGCTCCATCCCGCGTCCGATATCTATCTGTATTACTATACTATTTTGCTTTAAATTGGTTGCGGGAGCAGGATTTGAACCTACGACCTTCGGGTTATGAGCCCGACGAGCTACCATGCTGCTCCATCCCGCGTCCGTCTTCAAAGCGGGGCAGACTATAACGGCAGTGAGTGGCCAATGCAAGGACGAATCCTAAAAAAGAGGGTGAATGCTCAAATATAAAGCGTAGTGCGGGGATTTTACGCAGCATGGCCGGCGACTCACAGTTATAGGTCGCTAAAAGCAGGCTAACTGACTGACTAAATCGGGCTTTGGTTAATAACTGTTTATCTTTTATGTATTCGAGCAGGTATAATGTCGCTTTGATTTTGACTGTGTACTGATTATCCCATGCTTAATTTTTTTGCCGCTGCCCCTAAGGGCTTTGAATATAGCTTAGCCCAAGAACTCACTGAATTTGGTGCCACTGAGATTAAAGAAAGTGTTGCAGGTGTGTATTTCACCGCACCTTTAGCCTTAGCGTACCGCATTACCTTATGGACACGTTTAGCCAGCCGTATTGTGTTGGTCATCTATAAAGGCAGCTGTGAGTCGGCAGAGCAACTGTATAATGCTGCTTATTGTATTGATTGGCCTGCGCATTTCTCTAATAGAAATACTTTTAGTATCGATTTTCATGGTACGGGTGGCTTTATTAATAACACCCAGTTCGGCGCGCTTAAAATTAAAGATGCGGTAGTCGACAGGTTCCGTGACGATGGTGATGAGCGTCCTAATGTGTCGCGCACTGATGCGGATTTTAAAGTCGATGTTCATTTTCGTAATGGCGTTATTACTATTGCAATGAACTTCTCTGGGCCATCGTTGCATCAGCGGGGATATCGCTCAACCACAGGTGAAGCGCCTTTAAAAGAAAACCTTGCCGCGAATATGTTGGTGCGAAGTGGTTGGCAAGCTGCGCCTTCAACTTTACTTGATCCTTTTTGTGGTAGCGGCACTGTGCTGATTGAAGCGGCGTTAATGGCAGCGGATATTGCTCCTGGATTGCAGCGTAGTCGTTTTGGTTTTGAACATTGGCGTCGCCACGATAAAGCCGTGTGGCAAGATATTGTCGCCGAAGCCAAGGCGCGTGCTTCTTTGGGCGTTAAACGCTGTGAGATTAAATTTTACGGATCTGATATCGATTCTCGCTTAGTTGCACTTGCAAAACGTAATGCAGAAAATGCGGGAGTGCTTGAGCTTATTGAGTTTAACGTCGCTAACGCGTTGAATATTAATCCACCCGCTGCTGAAGGTTATCTAATCACCAACCCGCCCTATGGCGAGCGTTTGGGGAATGTGTCTGAACTTTTGCAGCTCTACTATCAATTAGGCGATAAGTTTAAAAAAGAGTTTGGTGGTTGGAAAGTCGCCATGCTTTGTAGTGATATCGAGCTAATCTCATCACTTAAGCTTAAAGCTGATAAACAGATGAAGATGTTTAATGGTGCATTAGAGTGTGCCTTTAATATTTATACGCTGCATGCCAATAGTACTCGCCGTGACACGCCTGTTTTGCCTGAAGGGGTCGACATTGCCGATATCGCTCCCGCCTTTGCCAACCGTATTAAGAAAAATGCTAAGCAACTGGAAAAGTGGGCTCAAAAAGAAGGCATAGATAGTTATCGTATTTACGATGCCGATATTCCCGAATACAACGTGGCCGTTGATAAATATTTAGATTATGTAATTGTGCAGGAATATATGGCACCTGCGACCATTCCTGAGGCGGTAACTAAGCGTCGATTAAGCGATGTGTTATTGGCATTACCCACAGCGATTGGGATTAATCCTAATAAAATCATCATGAAAACCCGCGAACGTCAGAAGGGCACTAGCCAGTATCAAAAGTTAGATGAGCGCAAATTAGAGCTTATCACTACTGAATATGGCGCTAAGTTTAAGTTGAATTTAACTGGTTATTTAGATACGGGGTTATTCCTTGATCACCGTTTAACGCGTCGTCTGGTTGGTCAAAAAGCTAAGGGACGGCGAGTATTGAACCTGTTTTCTTATACGGGTTCAGCATCTGTGCATGCGGCGCTCGGTGGTGCTAAGTCGGTTACAACGGTAGATATGTCAAATACCTATATTGCTTGGGCGAAGGATAACTTTGCCCTCAATGGGCTGCAAGGCAAGCAATATGAATTCGTGCAAGCGGATTGTTTACAGTGGATCCGTAATTGTAATGAACAATTTGATTTGATTTTTATTGATCCGCCGACATTCTCTAACTCAAAACGGATGGAAGATTCATTCGATGTGCAGCGGGATCATGTCAATTTACTTAGCGCTTTAGTGAAGTTATTAAGTCCTACTGGCGAGTTAGTTTTCTCCAACAATAAACGTAAGTTTAAGATGGACATAGAAACACTGACTAAGATGAACATCACGGTTAAGAACATTGATGACATCACGCTGCCCATGGATTACAAGCGTAATCCTCATATTCACAATACTTGGTTAATTACCCATGCCTGAACGTAAGGCTGATCTTTCAGCTGAATTACATCGGGACTATATGCTATATCACACGGAGGGATGCCATCTGTGTGAATTGGCAATTGTGCTATTAAAAGATGCTGGTATAGCGTTTCAAACCATCGATATTTGTGATGATGAAATACTCGCGGAGCGTTATGGCGTGTCGATCCCCGTGCTAAAAGCCGTGGACGACAGATGTTTATTTTGGCCATTTGACGCAACGCAATTACAAAAGTTTATAGGAGCTTAGTTTGAGTCTGGTTCGTATCAATAATGGCTCTTTAGCCTATGGTTACACACCGCTGCTGCAGAATGCGGATTTTACCATTGAACGCGGTGAGCGCGTGTGTATAGTGGGGCGAAATGGTGCTGGCAAGTCGAGCTTGCTGAAGATTCTATCCGGTGATGTATTGCTGGATGAAGGTGAGTTTAACATTGATGGTAATGTTACCGTCAGCCGTTTACAGCAAGATCCACCTAAGGCAGAGCAAGGTACGGTTTATGCCTACATTGCGGCAGGCCTTAAGGAAGTGGGTGAAGCGCTTGAGCGTTATCATCAATTATCCCACGATGTGGCCCATGTCTCACCTGAACTGATGGATCGCATGCTAAATGAGATGCAAGGTCTGCAGGAAACCTTAGATCACTACAACGGCTGGCAGTTAGATTCACGTATTCAGCAAAATTGTGAATTACTCGGTCTCGATCCTGATAAATCCTTAAGTGAGTTGTCTGGTGGTTGGCAGCGTAAAGTGGCGCTGGCTCGCGCGCTTGTGAGTGAGCCCGATCTATTGTTGCTTGATGAGCCAACCAACCACTTAGATATTGACACCATCGAATGGCTAGAAAAATTTCTACTTGATTATCAAGGTGCTATCGTCTTTATCAGCCACGACAGGGGCTTTATTGCCCGTATGGCGACGCGCATTGTGGATTTAGATCGTGGTGTCATCACGTCATGGCCGGGCAACTATCAAGCTTACCTTGATGGTAAGCAGGAATGGTTGCGGGTCGAGGCTGATAAAAATGCCTTGTTTGACAAGCGTCTAGCCGATGAAGAAGTGTGGATCCGTCAAGGTGTTAAAGCTAGACGTACCCGTAATGAAGGACGTGTACGCGCACTTAAAGCGCTTCGCCAAGAGCGTAGCGAGCGTTTGAATCGTCAAGGTAACGCTAAAATGGCGGTGTCTGATACAGAGCGTTCAGGCAAGTTAGTCTTTGATGTAAAAGAGTTAAATTATAATTTGCCGGATAAAAATCTGGTGAAAAACTTTAACACTACTGTGATCCGAGGCGATCGCATTGCACTTATTGGGCCGAACGGTTGTGGTAAATCCACACTAATTAAGTTGCTGATTGAAAAGTTGCAACCTCAGTCTGGTGAAGTCAAAGTCGGCACTAAGCTAGAAATTGCCTATTTTGATCAATACCGTGAAGCCTTAGATCCTGAACAAACAGTTGAAGATAACGTCGGTGAAGGTAAAAAAACCATCACAATCAATGGGCAAGACCGCCATATTTTAAGTTATTTGCAGGATTTTTTGTTTTCTCCAATGCGAGCAAGAACACCTGTTAAAGCCTTATCGGGTGGTGAGAAAAACCGTTTATTACTCGCAAAGTTATTGATCCGTCCTGCAAACTTAATCATTCTCGACGAACCTACAAACGATCTTGATATTGAGACCCTAGAATTGCTAGAGTCGCTGCTGACTGAATATCAAGGCACTCTATTGCTAGTGAGCCACGATAGAGCGTTTATTGACAACACAGTGACGAGCAGCTGGTGGTATGCAGGTAATGGCCACTGGAGCGAATATGTGGGTGGTTATCAGGATGCGGTCGATCAGGGAGCTAAGTTTTATTCTGAGGAACCTAGTTCACAAAAGACGGTCGAAGCTCCTGCAGTACCAATCAAAGCTGCTGACGTTAAGGTGGCAGAAGTTGCCAAAGTTGCGAAAAAACTGTCGTATAAGTTACAGCGTGAGTTAGAGTCATTGCCTAGTCTGATGGAACAGTTGGAGGAAGACATCCTCGCACTGCAAACCACGATTGGTAACCCCGATTTCTATAGTCAGGCGCAAGATAAAGTCAATCAGGTATTAAGCCAGTTGGCGGATAAAGAAAAACAATTGGAAGTTTGCTTCGAGCGATGGGAAGAGCTTGAGTCATTGAAGTAAGCCAATAATAAAAATGGGAATAGAATTAATGAAGTCAAAGTTGGATAAAGCCCTGTCCTTGGTTGCCTTAGGTGTCCTTGGTGTATTGAACAGTGCCCATGCTGCACCTGTCTATGAAATTGTAAATATTGATAATTATGATCTACTAGGTACGCTTGAAGGCACTCGTAACGGGTATGCGTTAGGTGTGAATGCTAATGATGAATTAGTCGGTATTTCAAAGGGTAAGAAAAAACTCAACACTACCGATGTGGACGGTGGAGTGATTGATGTTGAAGATGGTATCGCACCAGAGGAAACCATCACTTATTCCATCACTACAGCAATAGTTGCCAACAACTTTGCCTTTATAGCTAAGGAAAACGACGATACATCTAATCCTTGGTTACCCACTTTTGATAGTATAAATGGCACAACTCCACCGCGTGATACTACTGTGACTAATTCAGTTGATACCTTTTATTATGGTATTAGCGATTCGGGTATCAAAGTAGGCAGCATGACCGCTCCTGAGAAAAAGGTTGAGAATACTGCAACTACCGATGCTACTGATGATTATTGGTATTACCGCGACTATGAATCCCGTGGTGTGGCTAAATCCAGTGATGCTGAAATACCGCTTCTTCCCCCTTATACCCAATACGTTAAGGATGATGAAACGGTTGAGTTGGGGGGGTGGTCGGCGGCAACGGCTATCAACAATAATAACCTCGTAGCGGGTTATGCGAGTACTGATATCAGTAAATATGGTAGCGATCGCGTGACTTACTGTCTAAGTACGGATAATACCTTGCCATTGGATGTATGTGTTCAACGTGAGCAATATCCCAACTCATCTGGAACTCGCAATATTCAATATCAGACACGTGCCTATGTGTGGAAAATTGAAGATGATAATACTGCGACAGGTACAGTTTTACCTCTTGGTTTAACGCCAGCAAGCGATAACACCTTAACCTTTACGGCGCAGGCGCTTGGCTTAAACGATAATGATGTTGCTGTTGGTCGCTCCCATGTTTACCGTAATAACAACACGGACAAGTTGCGTCAAGATGCGGCATATTGGACTAAAGATACTGAAGGTAATTACCAATATCATTGGATCCCGATGAGCGATTCGATCTCAAGTTCTATCGCCTACGATATCAATGATAGTGGTATTGTTGTGGGGAGTTACCGCAGCTACATTCAAGGTTATTTACGCGATAAGTTCTTCTATTTCGATATTAATACTCCCGATGTTGGCTATGTAACTCCAAATGATTTTGCGACTACTACTACAGATTTATCCAGTAAGCCAAAAGATATCAACAATCAGGGCCAAGTAGTTGGTTATATTGAAACAACCTATGATAAAGAAAAGCCACGTCCTAAGGCGGGGTTCTTGTATGAAAAGTCAACGGGTGAGTTTAGCAACCTTAATACGTTACTGACCTGTGAATCTAAGGGATTTGAGAAAGATGATCAGGGTAACTGGAGTCGCCATCAGGTCGAAGTTCAGGATGGTTCTGGGAAAACGCTGACATACAATACGGATATTCTAGTAGTCGAAGCCACTAGCATTAATGAAGAGGGGACTATTGTCGGTACCGCCTTTATTCGTAAGCCTTCGTACCAGTTCGATGACGATGGTAATGTCGTGATTGGTGAAAACGGGTTACCTTTATTCGAGTTAAGTGGCAGCGGAGAACCTGTTACTGCTTATATTCCTCGTATGGTTGTGCTTAAGCCTGCAACCAATGGCGAAGCTTGTACCGTGGATGATGATAGTACTGATACGGGCAACTACGAGCGTGAGGGGGCGGCGTCCTTAGCTTGGCTGTTTGCGTTACCATTGATTTGGTTCCGTCGTCGAATTCGCTAATTTTTAAGCTTGAATTCAGACTAAAAAAATCGAGGCAAAATGCCTCGATTTTTTTTAACTAGGATCTCAATAGTTTAAAAAATAGTCGATATAATGAGCAATTTTTTGATTGATCTTGGGGACAAAAAGCACTATTTCTATGGGTGAAGCTTTTGCTTCTATTTCACGTAGAACAGAGGACGCTTGCATGAAAAGACAAAAACGAGATCGTTTAGACAGAGCTTTTTCAAAAGGATTCCAAGCTGGTGTTGGTGGGCGCTCTAAGGAGCTCTGTCCTTATGCAAATCTTGATTCGCGATCGCAGTGGTTAGGCGGTTGGCGTGAAGGTGTGGATGGCCGAGTTAATGGGCTATTTAATAAATAACTGAGTTTAACTCGTTAATTAAATAGCCCAGAACAAACGAAGTAATGCAGCACATTGCCCTCAGATGAGGGCATTTTTATACCTACAATAAATGCAGTAAAAGATAACTAGAAGGTTGATGTATCACTAAATACACCGACTTTCAGATCGGTTGCACTGTAGATTTGGCGGCCATCAACTTCGAGAATGGCATCGGCAATTCCCATTACTAGTTTACGGTGGATCGTGCGTTTGATATTCAGTTTATAGGTAACCTTTTTCGCACCGGGTAGCACTTGGCCGGTAAATTTAACTTCACCAACACCCAGTGCACGGCCTTTACCTTCTGCGCCTTCCCAACCTAAGTAAAAGCCCACTAACTGCCACATGGCATCGAGACCTAAACAACCGGGCATCACGGGATCGCTAACGAAATGACAGCCAAAAAACCATAGTTCTGGATTAATATCGAGTTCAGCGACAATTTCACCTTTTCCAAACTCGCCACCATTTTCATTGATAGTGACGATTCTATCGATCATCAGCATATTATCAATTGGGAGGCGAGGGGAGTTTGGACCAAATAATTTCCCATGGCCACACGCGATGAGTTCTTCTTTATTGAAACTGTTTGCTTTATTCATTATTTTACTACTCCAGCAATAAGAGCCGCCAAGATTAGCGAACACGTGTAAGCTAAACAACTCCGATCAGCTAATTAGCGGCGAAATAATCCCAATTTTGCGAGTAACCTCGTTATTATGCCAATTTCCTCATCCCCATTCCCAGCAAGCTTATCAAGTCTTTCCTGCACTAAGCCATATAAAGAATCATGTGGAAAATCATTATCTTCATCGGCAACGCCCGCGGGCATCTGCATCAGTAGCTCAACGGCCTCATCCATATGCTCAATAGCGTGGATATGGAATAGACCTTTGCCTACAGCTGTTATCACTTTTGGCGCGAGATTAAGTTGTAAAATATTCGACCTAGGCATGATAACACCTTGTTCACCCGTTAAGCCTCGGCGTTCGCATAAATTAAAGAAACCTTCGATTTTCTCATTAATCCCACCAATCGCTTGCACATTACCGAACTGATCGAGGGCACCAGTAATGGCTAAAGATTGAATAATGGGCTGCTCGGCAATTGCTGACATAAGGCAGCAATATTCAGCTAGCGAGGCACTATCACCATCGATTTCTTGATAGGATTGCTCAAATACAATATTGGCATTTAGGTGCAATGGCGCATCTCGTCCAAAGATGCGATATAAACAGGCCGATAGGATCATCATTCCTTTGGCATGAATATTCCCACCAAGTTCAGATTTTCTTTCTATATCTGCAACCTCACCATCACCATAGTGTACCGATGCCGTAATACGCGCTGGTTCCCCATAGCAATAATCAATGGCATCAATCACTGTTAGGCCGTTTATTTGTCCTACCATAGCTCCCGTTGTTGGCAGATTTATGAAATTGTCATCAAAACTCTGACCTGAAAATTCTTCGGAGCTGTTGTGACGGTAATTAGCTTGGGATAGGGCATATTCAATGCCGCTAGCGTTGATGCTAGGTTTACCTCGGTAGGCTTTGGCTTGTGCCATCAATTGCGCAAAATCGAGCATAGATAAACTTAGACGACGTTGATGCTCTGTTAAGCGTGCGCTATAACGAAACAGTGGAGCTAGGGTTGACTGCTCTAATGTCACATCGACACTTTGTGCTACGGCTTGTAACCATGCTGCGTATTGTGATTCTTTATAGCGCGTTAGATCTATTTCACTGGCGAGTTCTGCTAGTAGGGTAAAATGCCGTTGAAATTGCCAGTCCTCCGAACGCACTTGACTATAAATCATCCCTGCGCCTACCAGCACTATTTTACAATTTAGTGGTATTGGGCTTAAGGTGCTGCTAATTTGATACTCTTTTTGTGTGAGGATTTGCATCACTAAATCCCACAAGTTCTCACGTTTCCACAATGATTCTGCACAAATAAACAGGTAATGACATTGGGCAAGGGCACCCGCTTGATATTTACTGCTATTACCTGATTGCACCATTCTTCCGAGTAAATCGACTCGGCGAATATTGCCGCTTAAGTAACGATAAGTGACATTCTTTTCTGCAATGCAACCTTGGTTGTCTAATGGTTGCTCATTTTGCCACTGAAATTGTATCGCTTTATCTATCGGCCGAGTTGCAACAAGGTAAGCTGCGGACATAGGAGCTAAGGTATCCATCAGCGCGCGCATCATTAAATGGCGATCAATACCGGGGAAATCTGCAAGATAAAGCTGTTGTTCTGCTATGGCATTGTGCAACTTGAAGGCATCAACTGCGCGTTCTTGCCCTAAGAGTAAGGCGCTTAAATTGGCAGCCGATTGAGATAGGGTTGGCAGGCTAAATTCAGGTGCGAGTGAGGAAGTCGATATCAAGAGTGAATTCATATAAGCATTTACCGTGAAAAGTTACAGTGATTTTACCATACCAAGACAACAAATCTCTCACTGTATAGGTATTTTTGCGCGTGTTTGTCTTTTAATTGATTAAAATCTACCGAGTATTCGTCTGAAAAAACATCGAGCTGAACATAAGATGAGCATTTGGCGCAATAATAAGAAATTGAGGTTTACAATGTGTGGGGATGCTTATATTATTTGCGGCGTTCGGAGGGGTGGCAGAGTGGTTTAATGCACCGGTCTTGAAAACCGGCGTGGGTTTATAGCCCACCCAGGGTTCAAATCCCTGCTCCTCCGCCATATTAAGTCAAAACGCCGCTAAGCAATGAGCGGCGTTTTGCATTTTGTTCATTTGAAACTTTACGGTTTTATGTCTTCTCCATAAAATTTAACCGACAAAACTAAGGCGTATAGTTGTTCTCAACATGTCGATCATTTTTAGCAGGGTGCACATGAAATCGTCAATCAATACATTTATCAATAAATTTAAGTTTACAGCGACATAAGAGATCGCTATTATCTCACTCGTTCGGAGGGGTGGCAGAGTGGTTTAATGCACCGGTCTTGAAAACCGGCGTGGGTTTATAGCCCACCCAGGGTTCAAATCCCTGCTCCTCCGCCATATTAAGTCAAAACGCCGCTAAGCAATTAGCGGCGTTTTGCATTTATACAGTTTGAACCCTTGGGTTCCTGATTTGAAGCGCAGCTCCTGCGCCGTATTCTACGGGAAAGGTCATCATGATGGCCTTTTTTGTTTTTTTGGGAATGAACCCTAGGTTCCTCATTCTAAGCTCAGCTCCTCGCCATATTAAGTCAAAACGCCGTTAAGTAATTAGCGGCGTTTTGCATTTATACAGCTTGAACCCTTGGGTTCCTGATTTGAAGCGCAGCTCCTGCCATATTTAGTCAAAACGCCGCTAAAAACGAGTGAGTTTTGACATCTAGACTAGACGTTGCCCGCTGTTCTAAGTACCACTACAACCACTACAGCAGCATTTAAGGCAAAACGACACTTATGTTTTATTGCTTGGTTTTGATATGAGGTTTTGGTTACTGTGATAACGGATCCTAGGGTTTAGTCGCTTGATAGGATTATTTATTTTTTCTCTGCAACTTTAGTTTAAAGTTTGCGATAGACATTACTGCTTCGTTTTTAAACGTATTTTATTAGTATGTCATTCTCGAATCGTTCCTTTAAATATCATCTAGTTAACAATATTCATTTTATGCTTTGCGAAACGGGGTTGTTGGGCTAAATTAGCCATATGAACTCGTTATCCGTTTAGTTTTTATTTTTTTAGTGGACGGATAGGGCGGTAAAATAGAAAAGGTGGATTAAGTTGATATCGATATATTTAGTTGACGATCATGAGCTTGTGAGAACTGGGATCCGCCGTATCTTAGAGGATGAACGTGGGATTAAAGTGATAGGTGAAGCCCCTGATGGTGAAACCGCGGTGCAGTGGTCTCGCCAAAATGAAGCCGATGTGATCTTGATGGATATGAATATGCCTGGGATGGGTGGGCTAGAGGCTACTCGGAAAATTCTTCGTTATCAACCACATGCAAGAATTATTGTGTTAACTGTTCACACAGAAGATCCGTTCCCAAGTAAAGTGATGCAGGCGGGAGCTTCGGGGTATCTCACAAAAGGGGCTACTCCACCTGAAGTATTGCAAGCGATACGTCAGGTCTCTCGCGGACAACGTTATTTGTCCCCAGAAATTGCTCAACAGATGGCGCTGAGTCAGTTTAATCCTGCCGATGAAAACCCGTTTAAGTCTTTGTCCGAGCGTGAATTGCAGATCATGCTGATGATCACCAATGGTGAGAAGGTCAACGATATTTCTGAACAATTAAATCTCAGCCCCAAAACGGTAAATAGCTACCGTTACCGTTTGTTTGCCAAACTTGGGATCAGTGGTGACGTTGAACTTACCCGCTTAGCGATTCGTTATAAAATGTTGGATGCTGGCCATTTTTAAGCGTGTGTAGGCGATATAACGCTATGTTGTTTATGTTTAATTTTCACAAACTGTGGGTGTGAAAGATGTCTAGTGGTTTTAATGCCCAAAGTTTTTTACGCACAGTTTCATCTTCATCTGGAGTTTATCGCATGTATGACGTCAAAGGTGACGTCATCTATGTGGGCAAAGCTAAGGATCTGAAAAAACGTCTCTCATCGTATTTTCGTAAAAATGTGGATAATGTTAAGACTCAAGCGTTAGTCTCGCATATTCATCATATTGATGTGACGCTGACCCACAGCGAAACCGATGCCCTGTTGCTTGAAAACGATTACATCAAGCAATATATGCCAAAATACAATGTGTTATTACGTGATGATAAGTCTTATCCCTACATATTATTGAGTCAGCACGAACACCCACGGCTCGCCTATCACCGAGGCCCACAGCGTGAAAAAGGCCATTATTTTGGTCCTTATCCCAATGGCGGTGCGGTACGCGAGAGTCTGCATTTGATGCAGAAGCTATTTCCAATTCGCCAATGTGATGACCTTTATTATAAATCTCGCTCACGTCCTTGTTTGCAATATCAGCTTTCTCGTTGCAGTGCGCCCTGTGTGGGTAAAGTCAGTAATGCCGATTACGATGAGCAAGTTAAACTCGCGACTTTGTTTTTAAAGGGTAAAGATCAACAAGTGATCAGTACCTTAGTGGCAAAGATGGAGCAGGCGGCGCAGCAGCAGGAATATGAGCAAGCTGCGCGGTTTCGCGATCAGATCATGGCGCTGCGTAGGGTGGCTGAGCAGCAAGAAGTTTCCAATAATAGAGGAGATATGGATGTTATCGGCGTGCATTATGCGTCAGGTATCGCCTGTTTCCATCTACTGTTTATCCGTGAGGGTAAAATCTTTGGTAGTCGCAGTTATTATCCTACAGTACCAGCTCAAACGGATATTGACGAAGTCCTGCGTTCCTTCTTACTGCAGTTTTATTTAAATGCCGATATTCAACGCACTATTCCTAAAGAAGTGGTGATAAGCCACAACTTCGAAGAGTTACATGAACTAGAAGCCGCGGTTTCTGAGGCACTGGATAAAAAGTTTTCGATTAAGACTAACGTACGTGCCGATAGGGCGAGCTTTTTACGTCTGGCGGTGACCAATGCCACTAATGCGGTGATAACACGTTTATCCCATAAGAATACTGTCGAACAACGCTTTGTATTATTAGAAGAAATTCTAGAACTGAATGCACCTATACAGCGCATGGAATGTTTTGATATCAGCCACACTATGGGAGAAAGTACCGTTGCCTCCTGTGTAGTGTTCAACCGCGAAGGGCCGCATAAGGGCGAATATCGTCGCTATAATATCGACGGTATTACTCCAGGTGATGATTATGCCGCGATGAAACAAGCCATCACTCGTCGTTTTGATAAGATAGAGACCAGTGGCAAAATCCCCGATATTCTGTTTATTGACGGTGGATTGGGACAATTACGCATTGCTCAGAAAATAGTAGATGAAAAATTTGTCGATCTCGATAAAGCGCCGCAATTGATTGGGGTGGCTAAAGGGGAGGGCCGTAAACCTGGGCTCGAAACGTTAATCTTAGGGGATACAGAAACGAGCTTTTCCCTTGAAGGTGATTCACCCGCATTGCATCTTATTCAGCATATTCGTGATGAATCTCATCGGTTTGCGATTACAGGACATCGCAATCGTCGCCAGAAAACCCGCAATACCTCGACGTTAGAATCTATTCCTGGTATTGGTCCTAAACGTCGTAAAGCGCTCTTACAGCATCTTGGTGGATTACAGGAGGTGAAGGGGGCGAGTGTGGCTGAATTGGTCAAAGTGCCGGGGATTAGTATAGAAATGGCACAAACCATTCATGATGCATTGCGAGGGTGAGAAAATTAAGGCAAGATTGGCGCTGCTTTTGACTAACTGGTTTGATCATGCCGTTTAACTTACCTATAGCATTAACCCTTTTCAGGCTTTTTTTACTGCCTATCTTTGTGGTGTTGTTTTACTTACCCTATAGCTGGACGCCTTTCGTTGCAGCCTTCATCTTCTGGTTGGCGGCGTTAACGGATGCTCTCGATGGTTATGCGGCCCGTAAATTGAAGCAATTGACTCGCTTTGGCGCTTTTCTCGATCCCGTTGCTGACAAGTTAATGGTGATTACCGCGCTCGTTTTACTAGTGGATCAATACGCCAATGTTTGGCTTACTCTGCCAGCACTCTTTATGATTGGTCGTGAAATTGTGATTTCTGCCCTAAGGGAATGGATGGCCGAAATTGGTAAACGTGGCACTGTTGCTGTTTCTTGGATTGGCAAATATAAGACCGCAGCGCAAATGGTGGCAATTATTGGCTTAATCTGGCAATACAATCCATTGATGACCAATGCTGCATTTGTGCTGTTGTATATTGCGGCAGTATTAACTTTTTGGTCAATGATGAGTTACATTTTAGCCGCTTGGAAAGATCTCACTGCCGAGTAGCGCAATAAAAAATCAAACAGATTATTTAGTGTGCAAGCAGTAAGTTATCGATAACACAGCGGTTGACACTGAGTGTCAAATCGGTAGAATGCCACCCCGTAGACAAGAGACTATGTGTAAACAAAGTATTAACGCTACTGAATATTGAAATGCGACATTAGCTCAGTTGGTAGAGCGATACCTTGCCAAGGTATAGGTCATCGGTTCGAACCCGATATGTCGCTCCAATATTCTAAAAGCCTGACTGAAATTAAGTTAGCAATTATGGCGCGATGGCAGAATGGCTATGCTGCGGATTGCAAATCCGTCGACCTCGGTTCGACTCCGGGTCGCGCCTCCATAGAATAAATATTAATGACACGATTCCCGTTGTTAATATCAAGAGTTTGCCCGAGTGGTGGAATCGGTAGACACAAGGGATTTAAAATCCCTCGCTGGTAACAGCGTGCCAGTTCAAGTCTGGCCTCGGGTACCATTATTAGTTAATAGTGGTAATGATAAGGCCTAAAATAGGTTTTATTTAAAGTAAAAAATTTATCAGAGTTAAAAATATTAATGACACGATTCCCGTTATTAATATAAGAGTTTGCCCGAGTGGTGGAATCGGTAGACACAAGGGATTTAAAATCCCTCGCTGGTAACAGCGTGCCAGTTCAAGTCTGGCCTCGGGTACCAAATACAAAAAGCCTCAACGAAAGTTGGGGCTTTTTTGCATTTTAATTCCGATGATTAGCGTATTTTTAATCGATGTTCTAGACTAGATTTGACTGGCACCCTAGGCGTGCCACTTTCAATACACGCTAAAGTCTGGCCTCGGGTAGCATTAATTCTGTATGAATAGCATCAAGCCTCAACGGAAGTTGAGGCCTTTGCATTAGCGCTTTAAGCGGTATTGACAAGTTCTAAATGAGCGTTTATGCGAACTTAAGAGAACAGTGTTTCTTCTAAGGTTCGACCTTTTAGTAACATTTTGTATTGCCACTTATGGGCGTTAAAAAGTGAAAGTAGCGCTACTTCAACATCGTAGCTAGTAAGGGTATTTTCCCCTTCACATTTATCCTCATTGTCTAACTGAATAATAAACACATTAGTTTGCTTAGAGCTGATATTGACCACGCCACTGAGTTTTGCAACTTCCTGTTGTAATTTTTCACTGTCACAGCTTTGCATCGTTAAAGTGAGATAGTCGCTATCGGTGGAGGCACGCATCGAGACCGATTGGCTTAATTCTCCCTTGTCGAGATACAACACTTGATCGCAAAGTTTTTCTAGTTCATCAAGATTATGGGAACTGATCATAAAGGTTGTTGTTGGTGAAAGTGCTTTTACGAGCTCACGCACTTTCTTAGCATTAGCGGGATCGAGCCCAGCGGTCGGTTCATCCAATAACACCAGTTGTGGTGAGCCAATCAATGCTTGGGCAATGGCGACACGTTTACTCATACCGTGGCTTAGGCTAGGAGGTTTTTGAGCCGCAACATCAGCAAGATCTACTAAGGTAAGTACTCGTAATGCTTCTTTCGCTGCAACTTGAGAATTCATTCCCTGTAAACGGGCAAAAAAAGCCAGTTGACTTGCAATTGTGAGGTTGGGATCGAGCACCGCATCCTGAGGTAAGGCCGCAATTTTGCCTAAGAGCTTGGGGCTGTTTGGGGCTTCACCCAGCAAGGTAACTGTGCCAGCGCTTGGAGACAAATAGCCGCATAATAGGCTAAATAGCGTAGTTTTACCTGCACCATTAGGGCCAACCAGAGCAATTGGGGCGCCCGCTTCAAGGCTAAAGCTGACATTATTTAAGGCTTTTTTGCTCCCGTAGGACTTAGATAAGCCTTCGCATTGGATCAGACTCATAGCGAACTCCTTTGCATGTAAATGCGGCCAAGCAATAGGGCTGCCATAGTTTGTAATACAGGGATAGGCGCAAAGGCTAAGCTATTAAGACCATTCGTATTGAGCATATCTGAGAGTTGTGCACCAGGTAACAACCATTGAAGCTCTGCAAGAACACTCGATTGATTGCTTAATAATAAAATGGTCAGCGATACTAGAGTCCATAAAATGGTTGCCAGTACCATAGCTTGACGGGCTGTTCGGGCATATAAAGACAATAAGGTCATGACGGCAGTGAAGGGTAAAATCACGATAATGAGATTTAGTCCCACTAAGGCCCCTGAGCTTAAGGCCTGTAATATCAAATCACTATCACGACTTAGCGCCAGCGCGATAGTCGCAATAATGGTCAGCAGGATAAGTAAACCTTGGATCAAGATCTGCCCGAGGAAACGCCCAAAGAGCAAACTATCACGGCTGGTACGTATACTTAAAAATCGTAAGGTGCCACGGGTTTTATCCGACGAAAACTGATCGGCAGCAATAAGAATGCTAAACATGGGAAATAAATAGAGAGCAAAACACCAGAATACCGCCATCTCAGCCACGGGCCATTCGAACAAGACGTTAAGGGTATTAACACCAAAGAGACTATCAATTAAGTCTTTGATATTGGGCTGTAGTAGCATAGCCGAAGCGCCTTGAATGGGATAGATCAGTAGAACACCCCAGATGAGCGCGAAGGCGATTAACGCGATGATCCCTCGGGTATTAAAGAGGAATTTACGTAATTCAAATGTGGCGATAATCAGCATATTTTTGAATGTGCTTGGCGGATGATTTGTCATTAACAGTCTCTACAATTGAATGAGTTGGTATGACCCATGCTAGTACCAAATAGTGAGGCTTATGCTGTTAGCCTAGGTTAACGACGCAATAAGCTCATCGAGTTTTTGTGTGAGTGTGGTAACTTGCTGTTCTAGCTCAGTGACTCTTGCAACCAATGTATCATGTTCTACTAACACAGCGGCGGGAGCCGTATGTGGCATAGCTGTGTGATCACTGGCGGTTACCACATTGGCCGACGTTTCAGAAAACAATTCTACATAGCGGCATTCGCGTCGCCCAGGTTCCCTTGATAGCTGCTTTAAGATCGGTTTAGTGCGGCTCATCAGTTGTTTAATGCAATCTTCAACTTCGATCACATCCTTAAATTCGTAGAGCCTGTTGCTTCGGGTGCGTAATTCCCCCGGTGTTTGTGGGCCACGTAGCAGCAGTAAACAGACGATGGCAACGCCGGCTGGCGATAATTGTAATTCGCTAAATTCGGTGTTACAGAATCGATGTTTATATTTGACAACGCGACTGCCAAATCCCGATTGCTCGCTGATCAAACGCTTTTTATTTAGGGAGTCAAGGGCATCTTGCACTTGGGCTTCGCTGAGTTCCAACACTGGCTCACGGCTGGTTTTTTGATTGCAGGCTAAGGTCAAAGAATTTAATGAGAGTGGATATTGCTCAGGGGTGGTGATTTCTTTTTCAAGCAGGCATCCGATGACTCTGGCTTCGTGTAACGTGAGTTCCATATAAGCTCCAAAGAAAAAAGCATGGCTTTGTTTATAACAGAGCCATGCTTAATATCCTAGACGTTGCCAGTTAAACTCTGCGCTTAATGGCGTAACTGGACAAATAAAATGCTAAGTACCGTATAAATCTGGTTATTCTGCGGTTTCAGTTAAACGCAGACCATCATTATCTATGCTCAGCTCGCCATTCTTGAATAGGCCTCCAATGGCTTTTTTAAAGGCTTTTTTGCTCATACCGAGTTGATCGTAAATGATTTCTGCATCGGTTTTATCGGTCAAGGCTAAAAAGCCGCCCGCTTGTTTGAGCTTGCTCAAAATAATATGGGCATGTTTATCAAGTTCTTGTTTGCTACCTTGTTGTAAAACAAGGTCGATTTTGCCGTCGCGGCGAACTTGTTTAATAAAGCCTTTGAGTCTTTGGCCGAAACGCAGTTTTTGGAACACTTCGTTTTCGTAAATCACGCCCCAATGGGCATGATTAATAATGGCTTTGTAGCCTAAATCTGTAGTGCCGCCGATATATAAATCAACCTGTTCACCGACGGTATAGTCTGGCTCAGTTTTATCGAGGAACTTATCGATTTTGGATGAGGCCATGATGCGTTCATCGGCGCGATTTGCGTGCACATAGACCAGATAAGAGCGGCCTTCTTCGATAGGTTTATGTTGCTCACCAAAGGGCAGTAATAAGTCTTTATCTAATCCCCAATCTAAAAAGGCGCCATAGGGACCAGTTGCAACCGCTTTTAAATAGGCAAATTCACCTACCTGTGCCAATGGGCGGCGCGTGGTGGCAATCACGATATCTTCAGAATCGAGATACAGAAACACGTCAAGCATATCACCGACTTGGCAGTCTTTTGGGGTGACTTTATTTGGCAGCAGCACTTGCCCTAACTCGTGTGCGTTTAGATACACGCCAAAGCTGACTTGTTTTACAACCTCAAGTTTGCAGGTTTTACCTATCTGTACCATGGATCTCTCTGTGCATATGGATGTGATTCGGCGACGATTATAACTGTTTTAGTATTGAAACTGCAGTTTTATTGCGGGCTTATTGAGTAAAAGGGCATTAAGTAGGGCCGAATTAAAGTTGTCATGGGAGCCGTGTATTACCACTTTTTCGCTTTAGTCTTTTTTATCTCAAAACGCTCAACTTATTATTGGCTATTTTAAGCTGTTGAGTGTGACAACTTCGTTGGTTTTTATTGTGTGCCTATTAAAAAATATTGAACGGCATTGATTGGCTTTTAAATCTTAAGTTGCTTATTTTTAAATATAAAAAATATTGGCAACAATAATATTTGTTACCTAGGTGTTTATTATATTTTAACGCAAAATAATTAATGAGATTCTTGCTTGCATTCTGTGACATTGCGCGGTTTAATTGCGCCGTTTAACGAGTTTACTCGTTGCAGACATGACAAATATTACGTGAGTAGTAAAGGTTTTATGGTTCACTGGTCATAAACCGTGTAACAAACAATTTATAGCTGTTACATCAGGGTGAGAGCACACTAACCTAAAAAATGAGCAGGCAGAGCAAAACAACATCAATAGGTATAAATATTGCTCACTCCACGGTGTAAAACCAAGTGCTATTTACTCTTGGGTTGTGTGCTTAATGAGCAAAAATCGGGCTTGTTACTTGATTTAACAAAGTGTGCTCTCGCCCTGGCTGTTACATGGGGTTAAGAGGGTTTTTTTAGCTAATGCACAAGCATCCATTTTTTGCACTTTGCCTAAAAGCGTCACAATGCCAGCGCGCCATTGTGGTACCTTATGATGATACTGGCCTTAAACATCTCACGTTAATTCGCATCAATTCTGGCCGCGAAGAAGCCAACAGTCCCCAGTTACACTAATCTTGCCTCTTTTTAGGTGGTCATTGCTCAACGCTGTACCGCTTAATATGTAAAATTGATCCTTAATGTGAGTTGTACTTGTGTTGTTAACACTCTTTATAGAGCGTCTTCGGCCGTGTAGGCCCGACCTTGTAAGGCGTGATACAACTCTCTTGCTTCGGCTTATTGGGCATTTTCTCCCAAAAGGCGCAGAATGGTAACACTAGGGTGGTAAGACAGTCGGGTTGGCTAGGGGAGTTTGCGTCAGAGATGTCCCTGAGCAGAATAATATAGGAGCTGCATGTTATCGCGGCTTTAATGAAAATAGCATCAATGTCACTTAAATTTACGTGACTTTGCTGCATCAATAAAAGGTGAAGTTCACCTTTAGTATATGTCAGGTAAGGTATCCCTTTGCCTGGGTTTGTCGAACGGGCGGTCTTGCAAAATGCAGCGGCCGTTTAACCCATTTTTTAATAGACGGGCTAAATAATAATGAATGATTGGTCTATTGATGATGCTCGTGCTGGGTACAATGTTACTCACTGGAGCCAAGGTTTTTATGGGATTAGCGATCAAGGTGAGGTGACAGTGTCACCGGATCCTAAAAATCCTGATTACAAGATTGGCTTAAATGAGCTAGCCAAGGACATGGTCAAAGCGGGAGTCGCTTTACCTGTACTAGTTCGTTTTCCGCAGATCCTGCACCACAGAGTGAACAGTTTGTGCCAAGCATTTGACCAAGCGATACAGAAGTACGAGTATCAGGCGGACTATTTGCTAGTTTACCCGATTAAAGTAAACCAACAGCAAACTGTGGTGGAAGAGATCCTGGCGAGTCAGGCATCAAAAGAAGTACCACAACTGGGTTTAGAAGCGGGCAGTAAGCCTGAGCTGATGGCTGTGTTAGCCATGGCGCAAAAAGCCAGTTCAGTCATTGTATGTAATGGTTATAAAGATAATGAATATATCCGTTTGGCACTGATTGGTGAAAAGTTAGGCCACAAGGTTTACATCGTTTTAGAAAAACTGTCTGAACTGAAAATGGTGTTAGCTGAATCTAAACGTCTGGGCGTGACACCGCGTTTAGGCCTGCGTGCGCGTTTAGCGTTCCAAGGCAAAGGTAAATGGCAGGCGAGCGGTGGCGAGAAGTCTAAATTTGGGCTATCTGCTGCGCAAATTTTGCTGGTTGTTGAACAACTTAAGCAACACGATATGCTGGATTCGCTGCAGTTGCTGCATTTCCACTTAGGTTCGCAAATCGCCAACATCCGTGATATTCGCCAAGGTGTGAGTGAAGCGGGTCGTTTCTACTGTGAATTACGTGAATTAGGCGCAAGCGTTAACTGCTTCGACGTCGGTGGTGGTTTAGCGGTGGATTACGATGGCACACGTAGCCAAAGTAATAACTCGATGAACTATGGCCTGACCGAATACGCTAACAATATCGTTAATGTATTGACCGACATCTGTAATGAATACGAGCAACCTATGCCACGTATTATTTCAGAATCGGGTCGTTACTTAACGGCGCACCATGCGGTGCTTATCACCGATGTTATCGGTACTGAAGCCTATCAGCCTGAAGATATTCAACCGCCTGCGGAAGATTCACCACAGTTATTGCATAACATGTGGCATTCATGGTCCGAGATCAGCGGCCGCGCCGATCAACGTGCTTTGATTGAGATTTACCACGATAGCCAAAGTGACTTACAAGAAGCGCATTCGCTATTCGCTTTAGGTCAATTGACCTTAGCGGAGCGTGCGTGGGCTGAGCAAGCTAATCTGCGTGTGTGCCATGAAGTGCAAGGGCTATTGAGTGCTAAAAACCGTTATCACAGACCTATTATTGATGAACTCAATGAAAAGTTAGCCGATAAGTTCTTCGTTAACTTCTCATTATTCCAGTCATTACCCGATGCTTGGGGTATTGACCAAGTGTTCCCAGTATTGCCGTTATCGGGCCTAGATAAAGCCCCTGAGCGCCGTGCTGTAATGCTCGATATTACCTGTGACTCTGACGGGATTGTCGATCAATACGTTGATGGTCAAGGGATTGAAACCACGCTGCCAGTGCCTGCGTGGAGTGCCGATAGCCCGTATTTGATTGGTTTCTTCCTTGTGGGTGCATACCAAGAAATTTTGGGTGATATGCATAACCTGTTTGGAGATACTAACTCTGCGGTTGTTCGCATCGAAGAAAATGGTGTGACTAATATTGAGTCAGTATTGGCGGGTGACACGGTTGCTGACGTATTGCGTTACGTTAACTTAGATGCGGTGGCCTTTATGCGCACCTATGAAGAGTTAGTGAATCTGCATATCGCCGAAGGTGAGCGCGCACAAATTTTAGAAGAATTGCAACTAGGGCTGAAAGGCTATACCTATTTAGAAGATTTTTCTTAATTTTTAGTGTGTTAAACTAAATCAGCCTAGGGTGACCTAGGCTGATTTTTGTTTTTATAAGGGTAAGGTTTTCGCTTTTATTGCAGTCTGAGTCGTGTAAAATCGCGTTGTTCTAGGATTAAGTAAAGGATGAGTGACGATCATGAGGTCAAAGAGTTGATGTTTTTTGAAGGTTCAGAAAAAAAGCTCGAGATTATCGTGACCCCAGTTGCGGCTAATTTACGCCAATTGGATTTATCTTTTTGGTCATCCTTAGTGCGATGCGCCAATGCGGATATCCTTTCTTCGCTTAAAAGTGAACACTGTGATGCCTATTTGCTCAGCGAATCTAGTCTGTTTGTCTGGGATGATAGGATCTTAATATTAACTTGTGGTAACAGTACGTTAGTCAATGCAGCCTGTTATTTTATTGAAACGTTAAGGGCAGCTAATATCGCATTAGTAAGCTATCAGCGCAAAAATGAATACCATGCCCACCTGCAAAACAGCACCTTTGCCGATGATATTGCTAAATTGCGTAGGCTCATCTCTGGTAAGGCGTTTCGTATTGGACATTTAGACTCGCATCATCATTATTTTTTCTGCTCAGAAGGGCACTATCACGCCCAATCGGACGATAATACCTTAGAGTTGCTCATGTACCATATCCGGGGCGAACTTGCCGACTATCTTAACGGTGAGACGCAAACCAAAACCGAGATTTGTGCGCGGCTTGAGTTAGATACTTTATTTCCTGAGTTCACGTTTGATGCTCATCTATTTGAGCCATATGGCTTTTCAATGAATGGACTCTGGGGTAAGTATTACATTACGTTGCATATTACGCCGCAGGCTGGACAAGCTTATGGCTGCTCTTATGTGAGTTTCGAAACCAATCTTGATTTGTCGCGATATCCCCACGCTGTGCTTGGGCGTCTGTTAAGTTTGTTTTCCCCTGTGAGCTGGGATGTGATTGGATTCAATTATCCCATAGAGACACAAGGGTTTTCTGAACATTTATGCTTAGGGAGTTGTTCATTAACGACCGAGCAAGGTTACAATATTGGCTTTAGTCACTATCAGCAGTTTCAGACTGAAGTGTTGCTCCCTGAACTAATGTAAATTTTTGGCATTAACGCCCGCAACACTAGGCCTTGAAATGCTGCACGTTTGGGCCATAGGTCAAGATTTGAAATTGTGATATGTGCTTATAAGGAAATCCTATGACAGATCTCAGTGATATCCGTCGTGAATATGCTAAAGGTGGTTTAAGACGAGCCGATTTGCCGCAGGATCCAATGGATTTATTTGGGTTGTGGATGACACAGGCGAGGGATGCTGAGCTTAGCGATCCAACGGCCATGTGTGTGGCGACTGTGGATCAGCATGGCCAACCTTTTCAACGAATAGTGTTACTTAAGCGCTTTGATGACACAGGTTTCGTGTTTTTTACTAACCTGGGCAGCCGCAAAGCGCAGCAAATTGCTGCCAATAATAAAGTCAGTTTGCATTTCCCTTGGCATCCTCTAGAGCGACAAGTGTCGGTGCTCGGCGAAGCGCAGGCGCTCTCGACCACTGAAGTGCTTAAATACTTTATGACTCGTCCCAAGGACAGCCAAATTGCGGCTTGGGTGTCGCAGCAATCGAGTAAGCTCAGTGCAAGACAAGTACTTGAGGGCAAATTCTTCGAAATGAAGGCTAAGTTCGCCAAGGGCGATGTGCCCTTGCCCAGTTTTTGGGGTGGTTACTTAGTGAGACCATCGAGCATTGAATTTTGGCAGGGTGGAGAACATAGGCTGCATGATCGTTTTATTTACACTCGCCATGGGGGGAGCTGGGAGATTGATCGCCTTGCGCCTTAATAACGATCTGATATTGGAGCTTTAAATTGAGTCGGTACCAAATTTGGGTCGATGCGGACGCATGTCCGAATCCTATCAAAGAAATCCTGTTTCGGGCGGCGGAGCGCAAAGCCTTGCCGCTGGTGCTGGTGGCGAATCAGATGATCCGTATACCGCCGTCCCCCTATATCAGCCAAGTTCGCGTAGGATCAGGCTTTGATGTGGCAGATCAATATATTGTTGACCATGTGGAACCGACGCATTTAGTGATCACGGCGGATATTCCCTTAGCGGCTTTAATCATTGAAAAGGGCGCCCTGGCGCTCAATCCCCGTGGTGAGTTGTACACCATCGATAATATAAAACAAAAATTAACGATGCGGGACTTTATGGAAGATCTGCGTGGTTCTGGTGTACATACTGGTGGGCCGGATACATTTTCTCAAGCGGATAAACAGGCTTTTGCCAACAGTTTAGACAAATGGCTAGTGCGAGTTTGAAACATAGTTTACTGGTCGCTAATGGATAAAAAGAGTATCTTTGGTGCTCGAAAAGTCATGTTAGTCACAATTAACTGGTTTGGATATAGCGTTTAAATTTACTCTTTGAGGGCTGATACGATGAGAAAATGGATAGGGATTACGGCATTGTTGACCATGGCGAGCTTTAGCTGTGCAGCACAATGGCAAGTGCTGGAGCAAGATTCACGGGTCAGTTTTATTTCATTAAAAAAAGGTGATATCGGTGAGATACATCACTTTAAGCAACTCAAAGGTACGTTAAAAGATAATGGACAATTTGAGTTAGCTATTCCCCTCGTCAGTGTTGCAACCGGCATTGAAGTACGTGACGAACGCATGCAAAATTTATTATTTGAAGTGTCATTATATCCACAGCTTAAACTCACTTCGCAGGTTGATAGCAAAATGCTAAAGGATTTAGCGGTGGGGGAAGCTAAAGTCACGGATATCGATGGTAAAATTGCTTTGCATGGTAAAGAACAAACTAAAACATTCTCGGTAATTTTGACCAAAATCTCCGATAATAAACTGATGGTTAGCAGCTTTCAGCCGATAATAATCAATGCTAATGAATTTGATTTAGTCGCTGGTGTTGAAAAATTGCGGGATATTGCGGGGTTGTCTAGCATTAGCCAAGCCGTTCCTGTGTCTTTTGTACTAACCTTAACTCGGTAACATCAATAAGATTGGCGTAGATCAATATGTCGGCTGTGAAATTTAAGCTAAGGTGTGGCAGTAGCTGGCATTGATGAATAAAAGCAATAGGTTGAGTTTTGAACGTGTTAGTATTTTGACTAATATTATTAATTTGGGTTGTATTGACCTTAAGTTCATGAGTGTTAAGGGTAAAAAATGGTCACTGATAAAGACGGTTACATGCATTTGATCCAGTATTTGACTGAGCATCTTGGCATATTTGAACTACCTGATACTCAATGTGTTTCCGATGATACTGTGATGGAGTTATTTGAAGAGCAGTTGTCAGCTCAAATCATTATGGTCTGTGGCCAACATCCTTCGTTATCTTTTACTGAGCGAAATACGATCATTCGTGAAGTGGATGCCATAGTATACGATCTGGAGGAGATCCTCGCTTCGGTTGCTAATCATAAAGCGACGCCTTCTCAGACCTTATTTGTGACCGAGTTTTCGGGATTGATTAAGAATTTATTCGACCAAGAAATTGCCAAGCTACCTACCAGCTAAATGATGTAGACAGAGTGTAAAAACATCCCCAATTTCAGCACTCTACATAGGCAGATAAATTGTGATTTTATTTATCTGCCTATGTAGATGTTTGCTCTTCAAACCGATATTAACATGGCCTTGAAGAGCTAATCCCCCCTGATGAGTTTATGGCTTATTATCAACTCCAAGCCAAGCGGCTAATTTGACGTCATCAACAATCGACAGCGCCACGGTATCTTTGGGAGCTGTGGTGACGGTTAGTTCACCTGTCATTAATTCATCCCGTCTAAACCAATGTAACGGTAAGGTTTGTCCAAGTGGATACTGTTGCAGCTGCGCCTCAAATAGCCCTGTCACTTGCAGATTATCCGCAGCAATTAACACATCCCCCGCGCTTAACCCCGCAAGGTGGGCTGGGCTGCCTTGGGTGACTGTGACGATTTTTAATCCGATAGGCGCGGCTTGTGTCTTAGCACCAAAGGCGATGTCATACCCTTTTAGCTGGTTACCGCCGACATCTTGTGCGCCTTGGCTAGCACGAATACTTAATTCGACACCAAATTGGGCTAGCAGTGGGCCGAGCGGAATATCATCGGTATTATCCAAATAGCCAAACAGATCTTGGCAATCACGATCTAGCAGACGCTCGACAATTCTTTGATGGCAATCATCAGTCGTGCCTTTATTTTGCAAGGCATATTCCTGCCATAAAATTCGCATCACATGGTCGAGGGTATATTTGCCTTGGGTTTCACTGCGCAGGGTTAAATCTAAATACAAGGCAAATAGGGCGCCTTTAGTGTAATAGCTGATGATGGCGTTTTGGGCGTTTTCATCCTGCTTATAGAACTTAGTCCAAGCATTAAAACTCGAGTCTTTAATGCTTTGCTTAAAACGTCCTGGGCTGCGGTAAACGCGGGTAAAGGTTTCACTCAGCATATCTAAATAGCTTTGTTTATCCACGAGTCCTGCTCGGTAGGTGAGAAAATCATCGTAATAGGAGGTAATGCCTTCATAGGCCCACAGCTGTGGCGTATAGGTTTCAGCTTCGAGTCGATAGGGGAGGAAACACTCGGGTTTAATGCGTTTCACATTCCAGCTATGGAAATACTCGTGGCTACACAAAGATAAATAGGTGCGATAGTCGTTATTCATCGCTGCATCTATTGAAAGGGGTAAATCCTTGCGTGAACACATTAATGCGGTTGATGCCCTATGTTCTAAGCCACCAAAGCCATTGTCTAATACCGTGGTCATAAACAGATAACGCTTAAAGGGCGCCGGTGTACCAAAAAAATTAATTTGATACTCGCAGATGGCTTTTAAGTCTTTGCAAAGTCTTGGCATACAGGCGCGGTGGCGGCCATTGAGCACGATATCGTGCCGCACGCCACAGGCATCGAAACTCCCTAAGGCGAATAAGCCCATTTCCACTGGATGATCAATCAGTTCATCATAGCTTTCGGCTGAAAATTGGCCGAAACCAAAGTCGTCACCACTGGTGCGGGTCATGCTGGTGGCAAGACGCCAGTCGGCTAATGTTGACTCAGAGGCTATTGCCTGTGTTGGTGCATCCATAGTGACAGTGTGAGTTTCTTCTTCAAAACCGTGGGCGGCTAAAAACACACTGCTACCGTTAAAAAAACCATGGGTCATGTCTAAGTGGGCAGTGCGAACTGAAAGATCCCAAGCATAGATTTGATAGGTTAGGGTGATTTCGCGGCTGTTATTGTCAACCGACCAAGTTTGTTTATCTAATTGTGTCAGCTTAAGTGCTTGACCTTCGGCATCTTTTGCCTTGAGTTCGATAATGTTTTTGGCAAAGTCTCGCACCATATAACTGCCGGGAAGCCAAGCAGGGAGGCTGAATACTTGTATTTCTTTGGGTTCTGAGACCGTCATAGTGACGGCAAATAAATGGGCTTTCGGATCGACGGGGATTATCTGGTAATGGATCATAATTTATCCTGCAAAACCTGCGAATTTTAATGGGCGTCATGCTGCCAAAAATACCGGCAACTGGCAAATGAAACGCAAAATATCTGGAGACACAAAGTGTTGAATTGCTAGTATACTATGCCAACTAACCCAAGGAGGATCCCCCATGGCCGAAGAAACTATTTTCAGTAAAATTATTCGTCGTGAAATTCCAGCCGACATTTTGTATCAAGATGAGCTCGTCACCGCATTTAGAGACATCTCCCCTAAAGCGTCAACCCATATTTTGATTGTGCCAAATCATTTAATTCCAACGGCAAATGATATGAAAGCCTCCGATGAACCAGCATTGGGTCGAATGATGACGGTTGCGGCTAAATTGGCGGCAGAGGCGGGCATTGCCAAAGACGGTTATCGATTGATCATGAACTGCAATCAACATGGCGGACAGGAAGTGTACCATATCCATATTCACCTCGTGGGCGGAGAGCCATTGGGCCCTATGTTGAGCCAAGGTAAATGAAGGTAAATCCAGAGTTTTTTCCACTGACCCAGATGGCGCAGCGGTTTGTGGATCAATTAGCCCAGTGTCGCCGCCTCGGTTTAGCTGTACTCGAGGCGAGCGAGCACCATGTGTTAATTGAATTGCCTTACAGCACTGAATTAATCGGTTATCCCGACACGGGTGTTATCCACGGCGGCGTGATCACCACCTTAATGGATACCGCTTGTGGCAGTGCGGTAGTGAGTGCAATTTATCAAAAATATCAATCGTTAGAGATTTCACCCACCTTAGATTTACGGGTGGATTATATGAAGCCAGCGCAGCCCAATAAACCCGTGTATGGTTTTGCTGAATGCTATAAGTTGTCATCAAATATCGCTTTTACCCGCGCCATTGCCTATCAGGATAGTATTGACGATCCTATCGCCCATGCTGTTGGTTCCTTTATGCGTATTAGCCCAGAAATGGTAGGTGATGCCTTTAGGCAAGCACTGATGGGTGAAGTCGTACCTGCGCAGGGAGATAGTGATGAGCTCAAATAAACAAGACGTTAGCACAGAGAGAAATGCGCAACAGCCTGGTCTTAATGCATCTATCGAGACAAAAGCGCCCATAGATGTGCAAGGCATAGTCAAACGTGCGACAGAGCTTAATGATTTTGGGCATTTACTCGAGCATGTTCCCTATGCCAAATTTATTGGCATGCAGGTTGAGCGTTTTGGTGATGAACTGATTTTTAAATTGCCCGCCAAAGACGATAATATCGGTAATCCTGTTTTGCCCGCGATCCATGGCGGCGTGATTGCAGGTTTTATGGAAATGTCGGCGATTGTGCAGCTAATGGTGTTTATGCAAACGGCAAAAGTGCCAAAAGTGGTCGACTTTTCCATCGACTATTTGCGTGCTGGTCTGCATAAGGATAGCTTTGCAGAATGTCGTATTACCCGTCAGGGGCGACGAGTCGCCAACGTCAATATCGATTGTTGGCAAACTAACCGTAAGCAGCTCATTGCCACTGCAAGGGCACACTTTCTGATAGATTAAGATTGATGATTT
Source organism: Shewanella profunda (assembly GCF_023283765.1). Lineage (GTDB taxonomy): Bacteria > Pseudomonadota > Gammaproteobacteria > Enterobacterales > Shewanellaceae > Shewanella > Shewanella profunda. The sequence goes on from NZ_JAKILG010000026.1 coordinate 50,309, forward strand.
AGCCGAGGGGGCTACTCAGTACAAGCTATTAAGCATGAGTTCAGCCCCTGTCGATTAGTTTACAGCCAATCGGAATGGGCCGTATTTGCCCCATACTTTACGCTAGATAGGGAGAACAACATGAAACATATCTATACAGGGTTGATATTGGCCGCAGCACTTACGCTCGGCGCCTGCGCCTCAAATACGGCGGGTATTTCGGTAAGCTCACTGGGCGAGACTCGCGTCGACAGTAACAGCTTTGCCCGGGATATTGCGGTCGAAAATGTGGATGCTCGTCGTGTGGGGGATTTAATTCAAGGTTCTGCGTTGATTGTGAGTAAAACCTCTAGCGATATGCGCGTGCAATATAAATTCACTTGGTATGATGCCAGTGGTTTTACCATTGAAGATGAAGCAACGAGCTGGAAATCGGTGAAACTACACGGTAAACAACAATTGCAAGTGTCTGCTGTGGCGCCTAATGCTCAAGTCGTTAAATTTGATGTATATGTACGTGAAACTTATTCATACTGAGCTCAAGTTTCAAACTGATCTCAACAGCAGCAAACTTCTCAATAATTAGCCCAATAAAATGCCAGCCATGCTGGCATTTTTCATTTTGTGACGTAAATGTGCATCCCCTCCCATTACTCGTGTATACTAGGCCCCGCCAAGGGGTGTTTGCAGCGAGTTCACTTTAGCTTTAGTGACTGCAGACTGAGATGTCATCCGACGAACCCTTAGAACCTGATCCGGCTAATACCGGCGTAGGAATGGGCCAATCAACAGCACACTTCTGAATCGCTTATTCGTTGCCGGATCTCAAACATTATATTTGAGGTCCTATGTTTAACAGTAAAAATCAAATTTTCAGCACACCCTTGAAGCGAGCACCGTTGGCATTAGCCATTGCTGCCGCGCTCAGCACCTCTGCATTTGCACAAACCGACACTATCGATAAACCCGATCCGAACACTGAGATGGAAATCATGGTGGTGACGGCGGATTTTCGTAGCGCAAGTTTAGAAAAAATGCCCTCCAGTATTACCGTTATCGATGCCCAGCAAATTCAAGATGAAAGCGCACAGCACTTTGAAGATGTGCTTAATTCTATCGCTAACGTTAACTGGTCTGGTGGTAGCTCACGGCCGAAATATTTCCAAATCCGTGGCGTGGGTGAACAGGAGCAATACCAAGGCGCACCTAATTCGTCAGTGGGCTACATTGTCGACGATATTGATTTATCCGGTATCGGCATGGTGTCGAGTATGTATGATCTACAACAAGTCGAAGTGCTGCGTGGGCCACAGGGGACACGCTATGGTGCGAACGCATTAGCGGGATTGATTTACTTAAAAAGTAACGATCCAACGGATGTATTTGAGCATGGCGCTGAAGTGTCTTTAGGTGACGATGATTTACGCACCTTTAGCGGTTTTAGTTCTGGCCCATTAACGGACTCCGGCAAGCTACTTTATCGCGTATCACTGCAACAACATCAGCAAAATGGCTACCGCGATAATCTGTATTTAGGCCGTGATGATACCAATGGCCGTGATGAATTCAGCGGCCGTGCTAAGTTGCGCTGGTATGCGACTGACGATCTGCAATTGGATCTAACCCTGCTGCACGCTGATTTTGATAATGGCTATGATGTGTGGAGTTTAACTAACGCCCCTACACAGACAACATCGGATCAACCGGGTGTCGATAGCCAGCGCACCACAGGCGCGGGTTTTAAAGCGACCTATTCTGGCGCAGAAAACTTTGAGCTGACTTCGTTAACCTCCTTTGCGAATACCGATCACCATTACAGTTACGATGGCGATTGGGCGAACCCAGAATATTGGGCATCTAAGCAATGCAATGATGATGGCAATATTGCCCCCTGTCAGTACGATTATTTTTGGGATAAAACTGGCCAACGCAAAACCTTGTCCCAAGAGTTTCGCTTAAGCTCCACCGAGCAAGGCCGTATTTTTGCGGGAAGTACAGATTGGCTACTTGGCGTATATGCCATGAATCTAAAAGAAGATAACCAATTGGATTCCGAATACAATTCTTGGCCGGATGAGGTATTAGACTCAGAGTACGAAGCGACTAACTATGCGCTGTTTGGTCAGATCGATACGGATCTGGGCTCTGATTATGCCTTATCTGTGGGTTTACGCTTAGAGCAACGCAATAGCCATTACTCAGATACTAATAACGACAATTTCGATCCGAGTGAAACCATGTGGGGTGGCCATATTTCTTTGAGTAAAGTGCTCAGTGATCCGCACAACGCCTATGTTCGTGTTGCGCGCGGTTATAAGGCGGGTGGTTTTAATATGACTTTGCCCGTCGAATTAAATGATAAGAAAGAGTTTGATACCGAGACCCTCTATAACTATGAAATTGGCCTGAAATCCCGTTGGTTAGCGGGGCTTATCGATACCAATTTCGCGTTGTTTTATATGGACAGACAAGATCAACAGGTGGCTGCTTCTCAGCAAGATCCCGATAAACCACAGCGTTTTATCCTCTTCACTGAAAACGCGGGCAGTTCAAATAATTACGGCGCCGAGCTCGATGCGACTTGGTATGTCACGGATAATCTACAACTTTACTCAAGCTTAGGCTGGTTAGAAACCGCCTACGGTAATTATCAGTATCAGGATAAATACGGTACTGATGTGGATTTAACTGGCCGAGATCTGGCCCATTCACCCCAGTTTACCTACAGCCTTGGTGGGACCTATCGTGCCAACTCAGGCTGGTTTACTAACGTCAATCTTAACGGTAAGAGCGAATTCTACTATTCGGACAGCAATGATTCCCGCTCCGAACCCTACACTATCGTCAATGCCCGTGTGGGTTATGAAGCGAGTGCATGGTCGGCCTATTTATGGGGCCGCAATCTGTTCGATGAGCAATACGGTGTTCGCGGCTTCTACTTTGGCAACGAGCCAGACAGTGGCTGGGCTGAAAAACAATATATTCGCTATGGCGATCCGCGCCAGATTGGTGTGACCTTTAACGTCAAGTTTATGTAGTGGTTTGAGCCCTAGTCTCGGACTAGGGCTGTCGCTTATCTAACACCCATAAATATCAAGGAATTAAAATGAAACTGACCGCAGAAATTAGCATGTATCCCTTTAACGAAAACTACCTAGATCCGATTAAGTGGTTTATCGGTCGGGTGGATAGTTATTCCAATATCGAGCGCGTGACCAATGCGATGGCAACTCAGGTATGCGGCGAATATGTAGATGTGATGACTATGTTGGCGACTGAAATGCAAGCTGCCCATAAGAAGTGGGGCAAGGCAGTGTTTGTCTGTAAGTTTATCGGTGGTGAGTTGAATTTAGCCCATAGTGAATAACGCAGTATTATCTTTGCTAGAACCTAGAACCTAGAACCTAGAACCTAGAACCTAGAACCTAGCATTGATAATTCGCCCCTTTCAATTCAATAGCTGCGAGAACAACTCAATGACAGATTTATGGTTAACGCTGGTTAGCAGCATTAATGCGGCCTTAGGTGAAGTCCATGTGATGACAGCATGGGAAGCCTTGGCGGTGTTGCTAGCCATGGCTTATTTGCTCTTGGCGATGAAGGCAAGCGTTTGGTGCTGGGCGGCTGCCTTTGCCAGTACCGCCATTTACACTGTATTGTTTTGGAAGGTTTCCTTGCTGATGGAGTCAGTACTCAACGTCTATTATATGGCGATGGCACTCTATGGTTATTGGCTCTGGACCCAAGGTGGCGATAAACAACAGGGGGTAAAAGTGACCACTTGGCCACTGAAAAAACACTTAACCTTGATTGTTACAACTGGGATTATTTCTTTGCTGGTCGGTCATGGTATGGCGACTTATACTCAAGCTGCATTTCCGTATTTAGATGCCGCAACGACTTGTTTTGCGGTGATGACCACCTATTTAGTCGCCAAAAAAGTGTTAGAAAACTGGCTTTATTGGGTGGTTATCGACCTCGTCTCTATTTACCTCTACCTTAGCAAGGGGTTGATGCTGACATCCTTGTTATTTGTTCTATATGTGGGGCTGGCAGTGGTGGGTTATTTCCTGTGGCGCGCGGCTTTAGCCGACGATGCCCGTCAAGATAAGACATTGAGTTTACTTAGCTAATTTGACTCTACTATTTTAAGGTCGGCAGGAATGTCATCTAAACCAAAGGCTGCTAGCTCAAGCTTAACCTGCTCAAGTTTAAACAATGCTGATTTAAACCGCCCGGGTGTGAAAAACACCGAGTTAAACAAGAGCGACTCAAATTTAGCCGTGGTGTCAGTGCCGAGTGGATCATATAGAGCGCTATTACCCATTTTGGAAGCCGCAGGGCTTGATAAAGTGTTAAGCATCACCGAGCTTTCAGGGGGACTCAGTAATCATAACTATAAGATTACAACGCCAGAAGCGAGTTATGTGCTGAGGGAAAATGCAAACGCCACTGATATTTTTTGTATTCGGGAGCAGGAGCGTTTTTATTGGCAACAACTGGCAAAGGCCAAGGTCGCTCCGCAACTTTTTTGGGTCAGTGATGATGAGCGGTATTACTTAAGTGAGTTTATTGACTCCGATGGTATTCAAGATACACCTATTGCAGAACAGCCAAGGCTATATTGGTTAAATCTCGAAAAACCAAGCAGTGCGCGTGAGTTTTTTAAGGGGGCTAATCGCGAGAACACCAAGGCCACAATAATACCGCACTATGGGCAAGCGCATATTTTATTACTGGAATTATTGCTCAAGTTACGCGATCTTCCTGCTGGCCCCTACGGCATTAGTGTGACTGAGCAGTGGCAGGAATATCATCAGCAAATGATGATCTATGCGACCTCACCAACATCCACTGATACGGCAATATTTAACCATCGTGAGGCGGATGGGTCATGGCATGGGAGAGTTGCTAAACTTGTTGGTATACAAGCAGATATCCAACTATGGACTGATAAACTTGCCGCCTGTTTAGTCTCGCCGCAGTTTTGCCATCGGGATCTGAATCCCCATAATCTATTGCTACAAAATAACCATCTCTATTGCATTGATTTTGAGTATGCAACCGCCTCACATCCCCTTTGTGAACTGGCGGTTGTATTAGCCACCCATGCGTTAACCCCTAAGCAGCAAAATTTCTTGTTGGACGAATACCTTAAAGAACATCCTAATTTAACTATAGATGCCGTTTCGGCAGTACCCGCCGCGATTGAACTCTATTGGGTATTTGCCTGCTATTGGGCAATATTGATGGCGGCGCAGCAGACTGAATTAAGCCGCAGTGCAGAGTATATTGCTTGGTTTGATTTTTTCTGGCCGATGATTTCGCCAGTGGTCTAATCGTTTACGTCTATAGAATCCACATTTGCGCTGATAAACTGCTCCCTTATCATATTGTTTTAATTAAGTTGTAATGAAATAAAGATATTCCTCACTACGTTTACTTATAAAAACAATGTTATAAAACAAGCAACTTTATATCAGTTACCGCGTCTTAAAGAGACACTTCTAGGATGGATAATTCAGCATGAAAAAAAGCGTGATGCTACTCGTGTGTCTTTTAGGCTTAAGCGCCTGTTCCACTAAATTCAGTTATCGTTTCCTCGACTGGGCCATCGGCTGGGAGCAGGAGGATTATGTCACCTTAGATAAACCACAGCAGAAGGCATTTGATACGCTGGTTGAAAAAATGGTTTTTTGGCACCAATCCAAAGAGTTAGCCCATTATGTGGTGCAATTAACAGAGGTCGAAAGCTTAATTAAAACAAATGCTTTAACGCCATTGCTTTGGGCTGAGCATGTGGATATAGCGAAGCGTCATTGGTTTAGGGTGTTTGAGTTTGCCCTACCAGAACTGCTACCTATTATCATGTCCTTGACCGATACACAGGTAAAACAAATTCTCGTTAAGCTACGGGAGGATGAGCAGGAATTAGTGAAGGAGTTTGCAGGCAAAACCCCCGAGCAATTGCAAACCGATGCAGATAAGCGGTTACAAAAGCAGTTTGAAGACTGGCTCGGCAGCGTGAGTTCGGAGCAAAAATCACTTATTCATCAATATAATCAACAGCGTTTATCCACTCTAGATATGTGGCTTGAATATCGCCACGAATGGTTGCGTCAGTTTGAGGTTGCGCTTGGGCAACGTGCCGATAAAGCGCTTTTAACCGAGCGTTTGACACTGTTAATGACCCAACCTGATGAACTAAAGTCTGAGCAACATAAAGCTTTTTTACGTCAAAATACAGAAGCCTTTGGCACCTTATTGCTGACGATGAATAGCAGTTTATCGGCAAAACAATCTAAACATTTCTATAAAAAGCTTGGGAAGTTAATTCAAGATCTGACGGAGCTAAATCAAGAGGCGCTTGAAAAAGAATCCAAATCTGTGAAAGGTTTATCGACTTAATAGGGTCTATTCCACTAGCTAATCAGCCTGTGAAGAGGGAGCCTATGTTACTCGTATCCTTGTATCAAAAACTGCTTAATGCGAGTCGTTATGTCGATGGTATAGCACCATTAGCCTTGAGGATTTACCTTGCGCCTGTATTGTTGCAAGCGGGCTATAACAAGCTTTTACACTTTGACGATACTGTCGCTTGGTTTGCTAATCCTGATTGGGGGTTAGGTTTACCTATGCCCGCGTTACTGGCGGGTCTTGCTGCGGGTACGGAGTTTTTGGGGGCTATTTTATTATTGCTTGGGTTAGCCACAAGACTTATTTCTATCCCGTTAATGGTGACTATGCTGGTGGCTGCTTTTACTGTGCATTGGCCAAATGGCTGGTTAGCGATTGCCGATGGCAGTTCTTGGCTCGCTAACGACAGAGTGCTTGAGGCGGGGGATAAACTTGCAAAGGCAAAGGATATTCTGCAAGAGCAGGCTAATTACCAATGGCTTACTAGTTCGGGGAATTTTGTGGTGCTAAATAATGGGATTGAGTTTGCGATCACCTATTTTATTATGCTGCTAGCACTCTTTACCTTAGGAGGAGGTCGTTACACCAGCCTAGATTATGTTATCGCTAGGCACTTTGGGGTTAAGTAAAGCGGTGTTGTAAGCTAACGCAGGCATTAAATCTCACCAATGCGATGGGATTTTTTATACCTCTTTACCCACAATTTGCTATGCTTGAGCTCAATTTATATCGAACTAGGATAATAACTTGGACGCTATCGAACTCTTACTTACCCGTCAGTCAACTCCGCGATTAACAGCTCCAGCTCCTGATGCAAATCAATTAAAAATCATCTTAGATGCCGCCATTCGTGTGCCAGATCACGGTGCCTTAGCACCATGGGAATTTATTATCGCCACAGGCGATGGGCTTAATACCTTAGCCGATATTTTTGTTAATGCGGCAAAAACCAATGGCAGTGATGAGGATTTTGTCAATAAAGCCAAGGGCATGCCAATGCGAGCGCCTATGGTGATTACTGTGGTAGCCAAAACGCAGGATCATCCTAAAGTGCCAGTGCTGGAGCAGCAAATTGCAGCGGGCTGCGCGACCATGGCAATGCAACAGGCGGCGTTTGCCTTGGGACTCGGCGCGGTGTGGCGCACTGGTGATTTTGCCTTTGATGCTAATGTGAATGCGGCATTAGGCCTAAAAGCACAGGATCAAATTGTCGGTTTTTTATATGTTGGCACGCCAGCAGTCGCTGCACCTAAAAAGCCACAGAAGGATGGTAGTCAATACGCCCGTTATTTATAAAACCTTTTTATCTTTAGTGGAGAAAGCCTATGCAAGTTGCCCGTACCCCGAGGTTAATACTAAGGCATTTGGTGCCAGAGGATGCTTCTTTCATCCTAGTGTTACTTAATAGCCAAGGTTTTATCGATCATATTGGGGATAAGGGCGTTCGCACACTGAGTGATGCTAAGGGTTATATTACCAATGGCCCGATGAAAAGCTATGCAGAGCAGGGTTTTGGTTTATATGCAGCGGTACTTGCAGATAATGGTTTTCCAATTGGGATCTGTGGGTTAATTAAAAGACCCGCACTTGATAATGTGGATTTAGGCTATGCCTTTTTGCCGCAATATTGGGGTAAAGGCTATGCCTTTGAAGCGGCAAAGGCGTCACTTGAGGTTGGCAAAGAGCTTGGAATTGAGCCTATTGTCGCCATCGTTAGCCCACATAATCAAGCATCAAAGGCACTGTTAAATAAATTAGGCCTGACATTTGAGACTCAGTTGCAACTTAGCCCTGAAGATCCACCAGTAGAGCTATTTAGCTGCTTTAATGAAGGTTAAGTACTATTTGCCGTAGTGATCGGCTGCACTATATCTATGATCTTAATGTCGCCAACTGCTACTGGTACAACAAGCTTTTATCCCTTTTCGCGTTATTTCACCCTTCCATAACTGGAAACAAAATAGGGAGCTTTACTCCCTGTTTATTTAATTTCAGCGATTAATCTTGATAACTGATTAATCCGCTAACAGGCCACGGCTACGCAGTAATGGCTCGATGCCAGCTTCTTTACCGCGGAAGTGTTTATACATCAACATAGGATCGTCACTACCGCCTTTTGACAGAATATTGTTACGGAAGGAATCCGCGGTGGCTTTATCGAAAATGCCATTTTCTTTAAAGGCTTCAAAGGCATCGGCGCCTAAAATATCTGACCAGAGGTAGCTGTAGTAACCCGCAGAATAACCACCCGCGAAAATATGCGAGAAGTAAGTGCTGCGATAACGTGGGCTAATTTCGTTAATCAATCCCATTGTTGCTAATGAATCCGCTTCAAATTTGGCGGCATCCTTAGGGGTGGTGTCGGTTAGTGTGTGCCAATCTAAATCGAGTTTTGTGGCCGCCATATATTCCACCGTAGAAAACCCTTGGTTGAATTTGCTGGCCGCTTGGATTTTCTGCACTAGTTCCTGCGGGATAACTTCGCCAGTTTTGTAGTGCTTGGCAAATTGGGCTAACACTTCAGGTTGCGTCATCCAGTTTTCATTCACTTGGGATGGAAACTCTACATAATCGCGAGGTACGGCCGTGCCGCCCTGCGAGCGATATTCCACGTTAGATAACATGCCGTGTAAGGCATGGCCAAATTCGTGGAACAGGGTGCTGGCTTCATCAAAGGTAAGGAGTGCAGGTTCGTTACCGACAGGGCGAGGGTAGTTTAATACGTTGACAATAATAGGTTTAGAATCAACGCCATTCATATGGTATTGCTTGCGGTAGGAGTTCATCCAAGCGCCGCCACGTTTACTATCGCGGGTGAAATAGTCGCCCATAAAAATTGCTAATAGTTCACCGTCTTTATCGTAAACTTCCCAAGTACGAACCTCTGCATTGTATTTAGGCAGATCAGTGCGTTCTTTAAAGGTTAAGCCATACAAACGGTTAGCGGTATAGAACACGCCTTTAAGTGTGCTGTCGAGTGAGAAATATGGGCGTGTTTGTTGCTCGTTAAAGTTGTACTTAGCGACTCGAATTTTATCGGCATAATAATCCCAATCCCACGCTTGCAGCTTAAACTTACCACCTTGAGCATCAATCATGGCTTGCATATCCGCCATTTCAGCCTTAGCTTGGGCGAGTGCCGCTGGCCAGACTTTATCGAGTAAGCCATAGACGTTTTCTGGCGTTTTAGCTGTGCGTTCTTCTAATACAAAATCCGCATGGGTTTTATAGCCCATTAACTGGGCGCGTTCTGCGCGTAGGGCGGCAATTTTTGCGAGGAGCTCTTTGTTATCGTTGGCGTTATTGTTATTACCGCGCTCAATATAGCCTTTGTATAATTTTTCTCGTAATTCACGGTTATCGGCATAGGTCAAAAAAGGCGTAATAGAAGGGCGAGACGTGGTAAATACCCATTTGCCTTCGTGACCCCGTTTTTTGGCGGTTTCAAATGCGGTGGCAATCACATCATCGGGTAAACCAGCGAGATCGGTTTTGCTATCAATGACCAATTCAAAGGCATTGGTTTCAGCGAGCAGATTGTCACCAAAAACGAGATTAAGTTTGCCTATTTCTTCGTTTAGGGCGCGCAGTTTGGTTTTATCAGGCTCGCTTAGATTGGCACCGCCGCGGGTGAAAGACTTATAGGTATCTTCCAGTAACTTGGCCTGCGCAGTGTTCAGGTTTAGGTTGTCTTGGGTGTCGTAAACTTTTTTAACTCTTTGAAACAATTTGTCATTAAGTAAAATGTCATCCCCAGCAGATGAGAGCAGGGGTGATACTTCCTTCGAAATGGCTTGTAATTCAGGGGTCGTATCGGCGCCCGTTAGGTTGAAAAATACGCTGGATACGCGGGTCACTAAATCACCTGAAAACTCCATAGCTTCAATGGTATTGGTGAAAGTCGGTTTGTCACTGTTATTGACAATGGCTTGAATTTCTTCGTGTTGTTGGGCAATACCAGCTTTAAATGCGGGAAGAAAATGCTCAGGCTTGATTTTATCGAAGGCTGGAATTTCCATAAAAGTATCATAGGGTTTAAAGAATGGATTGGTCGCATTCTGGGCTATGATATCGACGGCAAGTGCATTTGGCGCCTTATTGATTTGCGCTGCCACATCGGGTTGTTGGGCGCTACACCCGCCCAAGATGAGTGCTAAGGTTAGTGCACTTAAGGTGAGCTTAGCGGTGCGCGGTTTGAGGGTAAATCCCTTCATTATCTGTTCCCCATTAGGTCGATTATTGTTATGGATGTTTGAATGATATTGCCATGGATTTCAGGAAAAATTTAACTGCGGCGAAAACCATTAAATTAAGCTTAATGTGACTGTTTAACATGTATCGGACAAAGGGTTCCATCGATTTTGTGTTTAGTTTGTAACAAATGTTTTGTTGCAGGCTGTTAAGCAAAAAATTATGGCAAACTGGGCGAGGATATTATCGTGTCTCGGGCGGGCGTTCTTGGCATAGTCAACCGTAACCCCGTTGTGATTGGCGGCTCAACGAACAGTAAATTTCTCTCCATTGCTTTAAGTTTTGACCCAGCGATGCTGGGCGTGGAATACACAGGCCATACTGAAAAAGAGTTCATCACCCATAAGCAATTAATGCTGAACCTAAAAATGTATACCGCAGCATTTATCGAGCTATCGGCGGTTAAATAGTGATCTCTACCATTACAAACTTCGTTTGAATTCTTTAATCACAATCAAAGTCGTGGGGCTTCACCCCACACCCGACCAAGGAGGACTGCTCGTCCTATCCTCCTTGGATGCTCCATGACGTCCCCAACGGAGTTGAAAGCTCCTTGTGCTCATTGCCAAATTTGCTATCGCTTCCGAAGGATGCGTCCCTGCACCTGCGAAAGCTAGTCGGTCATCCATGACCGAACTCACGCAATTTGTCTATTCGCCCTGCGGCAACTCCGAGGGGAGGTGTGTTCCTTGGAGTTTTGAGTCGTTAGATAGCGATTCATCAGCAAAAAATAAGTGCGAAAAATGAGAAAGCTAAAACGATATCAAGTGATTACCCATCAAACTGTATAAAAAAACCGCTACCGCAAAAAAGCAAATTCCTATAGCATCATTTATACCCATTTACACGGATGTGGCAGCGGCCATATTTGAGATTGAATAAACAAGCGATTTATGCCCTGCAAACAGTGCAGCGCATAAATACTAAGACGTTATCTTTTATAAACACTAAGTGCCAACTCAAGGAGAAATCATGGCAGCAAAAAAACCACCATATATAACGGCGACGGGATTAGTCTCAAAGATATTGGACAAAATCAAAGTCGCAGCTACTCCTGATCGATTTACCCAAGACTATTTGGCTACAGAGCTAGGGTTTGGTGGAGGCAGTGCCAAGGCATTTATTCCTCTCGCAAAAAGAATTGGGCTTATTGCGAGTGATGGGTCCCCGACAGAGATATATAAGCAATTTAGAAGCACTAACTCTTCAACATCAAAAGCTGCTATAGCCAAAGCAATTAAAATTGGGTATGCAGATCTTTACTCGAGAAATGAATATGTACACTCATTGAGTAGAGCGGATCTTGAGGGCTTAGTTATTGAGTTAACTGGCCTCGAAAAAGGTCATGCAACGATTAGGGCAATAGTCGGAACATTAGAAGCACTAAAACCGTATGCTGACTTTTCAGCGAAATCAAAGACAGTAGAAGACGAGAAACAAACTCCGATTGACAACATTATTATTCCAGGAGGTGGCAATGGTTCCGAGGAAGGTGATTTGAAATTTAATTTGTCATACACAATCAATATAGTGCTACCTAAAACCGACGATATAGCAGTATTTAATGCCATATTCAGAAGCCTCAAAGATAATTTGTTGAGCAAATAAAATGGAAGAAAAACTAAAGCTATTCGCAATGTCCAATCAAATGGCAGAACGTTCTCTCGATTATGTTGAAAAAGAACTTCGTCTCGACCTTGGAAGAGATTTTGATCCAGAAAAAGACAAAGATGAAGAATACTATCCGCAATTCGATCATATGATACGAGTGCAAGCTAGAGAAATGGCTGTTCATTACGAGCTGTTTTACTGCTTAGAAGTTTCTATAAGAAAATTGATACAAGAAAAAATGAATGCGGAACTAGGGGACGACTGGTGGCATAAAGCAGAGATACCTGAACATATAAAGAAAAATGTAAACGATAATATACAGAGAGAAGTCGATTCCGCTTTTTCTCAGCGGGCTGAGCATGAAATTGACTATACGACATTTGGCGAGCTAGGAGAGCTCGTTAGAAAAAACTGGGAACATGTCGGTGATATATTTAATAGTCAAAAAGCGTTTAACCGAGTAATGAACAGCTTAAATCTCCTTCGCGGTCCTATAGCACATTGTAGCCCGCTTGCACCAGATGAAGTAGTTCGGCTAAAGCTGACTGTTGGAGACTGGTTTAGGCTCATGGAATAAAAAGATAACAAAGTGCTGCTGTCGGAAAATTTGAGGCTGTTCATAATTCTGTGTCAGGTTAATTTCACAGATCGATATGGTTTTCTAAGCGCCCCTCAAAATGGATTGAGAGCTGTGATAGCGTCAAATTCCAATTTTGGAT